>JAVTWJ010000016.1:0-13632 GCA_032229785.1 Propionibacteriaceae bacterium | reverse complement strand
GGTCGAGGTTGAACTCGCGCTCCAGCCGCTCGCGGACGATCTCCATGTGCAGCAGACCGAGGAAGCCGATGCGGAATCCGAAGCCGAGCGCCCCCGACGTCTCGGGCTCGTAGGTGAGCGCCGCGTCGTTGAGCTGGAGCTTCTCCAGAGCCTCGCGCAACTCGGGGAAGTCGGCGCCGTCGATCGGGTAGAGGCCGGCGTAGACCATCGGGTTGGGGTGCTTGTAGCCACCCAGCGCCTCGGTCGCCGACCGGTGCAGGCCGGTCACCGTGTCGCCCACCCGGCTCTGGCGGACGTCCTTCACCCCCGTGATCAGGTAGCCCACCTCACCGACGCCGATCGCCTTGGCCGGCGTCGACTCGGGCGAGATGACACCGACCTCGAGCACTTCGTGGGTGGCCTTGGTCGACATCATCAGGATGCGTTCGCGGTGGCCGAGCGCGCCATCGACGACCCGGACGTAGGTGACGACGCCACGGTAGGTGTCGTAGACGGAGTCGAAGATCAGGGCGCGCGCGGGGGCGTCCGGATCGCCGACGGGCGCGGGCACCTGGGCGACGATGGCGTCCAGCAGTTCGCGGACGCCCGCCCCTGTCTTGCCTGAGACGTGGAAGACGTCCTCGGGGTCGCAGCCGACCAGGTTGGCGAGTTCCTCGGCGTACTTCTCGGGCTGCGCACTGGGCAGGTCGATCTTGTTGAGCACCGGGATGATGTGCAGGTCGGCGCCCATCGCCAGGTACAGGTTCGCCAGCGTCTGCGCCTCGATGCCCTGCGCGGCGTCCACGAGCAGGATCGCGCCCTCGCAGGCGGCCAGCGAGCGCGAGACCTCGTAGGTGAAGTCGACGTGCCCGGGCGTGTCGATCATGTTGAGCACGTAGTCGGTGCCGTCGACCCGCCAGGGCATGCGGACGGCCTGGGACTTGATGGTGATGCCGCGCTCGCGCTCGATGTCCATCCGGTCGAGGTATTGGGCGCGCATGGACCGCTCGTCCACCACGCCGGTCAACTGCAGCATGCGATCGGCCAGCGTCGACTTGCCATGGTCGATGTGCGCGATGATGCAGAAGTTGCGGATGATCGGCGGGTGGGTGTTTCCGGGCTGCGGCGTGCTCACGCGCGTTCCCTCTCCTCCAGGACTGCCCGGCGCGAGCCGTTCAGCATTCGGGTACGGCGCGACGTCGCCCCGGCGCACTCACGTGCGGGGGCGACGTCGCGGAGTTCGATCAGAGAGCGGCAGAGGCCTTGGCGATGGCCGACTTGCGGTTCGCCGCCTGGTTCTTGTGGATGACGCCCTTGGATGCGGCCTTGTCGAGCGCACGGCATGCGGCCTGCGCCGCCTCCTGGGCCTTCGCCACGTCACCGGCGGCAGCAGCCTCGCGGAACTTGCGAATATGCGTCTTAAGAGAGGACTTCACGGCCTTGTTGCGCAGACGCGCCTTCTCGTTCGTGAGGATCCGCTTCTTCTGGGACTTGATGTTCGCCACGGGCAAGCCTTCGGTTCAAAGAGTCTGGTGGTGCGCCCACTGCGGACGCGATTGGTCAGCCTACCAGCGCGACAGTGGGTGCCCAAATCGCCACCTCGGCCCCGGCGCGTCCCTCACCGCCCCATGCCCGAACCCGGACGCCGCCCGCGCAGCCCTGTCACGGCGATCACCATGCGCTCCAGCGCGAAGGCGGGGTCGGCCGATTGCCCCTTGACCGCGGCATCCGCTTCCGCCACCGCCTGCAGCGCCGTGGCGAGCCCGCGCGGCGTCCAGGCGCGGGAGCGCTGGACGATCTCCTTCACCTTGAACGGCGGGACACCGAGCTCACGGGCCAAGTCGCCGTCGCGCATGCGAGCTCCGGCGAAGTCGGTGAAGCGGCCCTGGCCGCGCAACGCGGCCGCGAGCGCGGAGGTCACGAGTACGGGCGGCACCCCTGTATCGAGGGCCCAGCGCAGAGCCCCGAGGGCCTCGTTTCGGCGTCCGGCCATCACATGGTCGGCCACCGTGAAGCTGGTGACGTCGGCGCGTCCGGCGAAGTAGCGGCGCACGGACGCCTCGGAGATGACGCGGTCGTCGGAGTCGAGCAGCAATTGGCGCACGGCGCCCGCGACCGCGCGCACGTCGGTGCCCAGCGCCTCGACGAGCCTGGCTGCAGTCGTCGCATCGATGCGGCCGCCCTGTCGACGAACCTCGGCCGCGGCGAACTGGGGCATCTCCCACGGCTTGACCGCAGGGCAGTCGACGACGGCCACCCGGGCCTTCTTCAGCTTGTCGAGCAGCCCCTTGCCCTTGACGCCACCCGGGTGGACGAGGATGAGCGCCAACTCGTCGAGGGGTGCCGCGACCAGCGCGAGGATCGCGTCGAACAGCGCCGGCGCGAGCTCGCTCAGCCCGGTGATCACGACGACGGAGTCGTCGGAGAACAGGGACCCGCCGGTGATCTCGGTCAGGCCACCGGCGTCCAACTCGCCCGCCGTCACTTTGGTCAGCCCCGCGGCCGGGCGGTCGGCGAGCGCCTGCTGCACGAGCCGGTCGACGGCGCGCTCGGCAAGCAGCGCCTCGGGGCCGCTGACGAGCGTGACGGTGCCGTAGATCCGCTGGTCGTTCACGGAGGCCATCCTGCCAGCAGCGGCCGACAGCACGCGCGTCGTGCGCGCCACCGGGCGGCTCGGCGCTAGGCTCAGTGATCGTGAAGCGCGTGTATCTCATCCGTCATGGCGACGCCGAATTCATGGGCCGCGGACGCGGCGACCACGGACGTGTCCTCACTCTCGAGGGTCGTGAGCAGGCGCGCCGGCTCGGCGAGATGCTCGCCCCGGCGGGGGTCCAGGTCGTCCTCGCCTCGAGTGCCGACCGTGCCCGAGAGACGGCCGAGGGCATGCGGCTGGGCGCCCGGCTGTCCTTGGAGGACAGCCTCTACAATGCCGGGACCTTCGGCTTGATGCGGGTGCTGGCCACGCTCGGCGACTCCGTCGACGTGGCCGCGCTCGTGGCGCACGCGCCCGGCGTCCCGTCGCTGGTCGACGAGTTGGTCGGCGAGGATCCCGATCCGGACGCGGCGGCGCTGGTCCGGTACTCCTACCCGACCGCGACCGTCGCGGGCATCGAGTTCTCGGGGACCTGGGCCGACCTCGAGGGATCGCGTCTGTTCTGGGCCGGCCGCGGCTGACGGACGCCCCGCCGCGCTCGCCGTCGGTCAGGGCTTCAGGGTCGCGTCGCCGGCGTCGTCGGGCGACGCGTCCCAGAGGTCGGGGATCCCGTCACCGTCGGAGTCGCGCCGCTCCGCCTCCTCCAGCAGGCGGTAGCGGCGGTTGCGCGGGACGAGGATCGTCGCCGACAGCAACGCCGACACCAGCGATGCGGCGAGGATGCCGACCTTCGCCTCGTCGTTGTGCACGTGACCGAGCCCGAAGCTGAGTTCGGCGACCAGCAGCGAGACCGTGAAACCGATTCCGGCGAGCATGCCCATGCCGATCAGGTCGATCCAGCGCACGGAATCGTCCAACTCGGCGCGGGTCAGCTTGGTGAGCAGGAACGTGGACACCACGATGCCGATGGGCTTGCCGATCACCAGGCCGACCACGATGCCGAGGGCTACCGGGCTCGCGAGCGAATGGGCGAGGCCGTCGAGACCACCGACGCTGACGCCCGCCGAGAAGAACGCGAACACCGGCACGGCGAACCCCGTCGACAGCGGCCGGTAGTTGTGCTCGAACGTCATCGCCAACCCCTTGCCCGGGCCGGCGGTCGGATCCTTGCGCCGGACCGGCACGACGAATCCGAGCACGACGCCGGCGATCGTGGGGTGAATGCCGGCTTCGTGCAACAGTGCCCAGGCGACGATCGCGATGGGCAGCAGGATCAGCCAGGGCGCCCATGTCCGTTCGGCGTACCAGCGCGGGCGGGACTGCACCAGAACGGCGTAGAGCACCACGGGGATCACGAACAGCCCGAGCGACAGCCAGTTGACATGATCGCTGTAGAAAACCGCGATGATGACGATGGCGATCAGGTCGTCGACGACGGCCAGCGTGAGCAGGAAGATGCGGACGGCCGACGGCAACGATGACCCGATGATCGCCAGGACGGCGACCGCGAACGCGATGTCGGTGGCGGTAGGGATGGCCCAGCCGCGCAGCATCTCGGGATCCCCGAGGTTCACCAGGACGTAGATGAGAGCCGGCACGGCGACGCCCCCGAACGCCGCCACCACCGGTACGAGCGCCTTCGCGGGGTCCTTGAGGTCGCCGTCGACGAACTCGTGCTTGAGTTCGAGCCCGACCATGAAGAAGAAGACCGCCAGAAGTCCGTCGGCCGCCCACGCGCCGAGGCTCAGCCGCAGGTGCACCTCGGCGACGCCGACCTCGTAGTCGCGCAGGCCGAAATAGGTGTCCGCCCACGGTGAGTTGGCCCACACGACGGCGATCAGCGCGGCGATGATCAGCAGGATCCCGCCGGTGGTCTCCTGGCGGAGGATCGTGCGGATGCGCCGCTGCTCGGACCAGCCTGCGCGGGTGAGAATGCGGCGGGCGGGAGTGAACGGTGTCATCGGGTCCTCCACAAGAGCAGCATCAGATCGGGCCGACCAGACTTCGCGGCGCACCGACGCTCATCCTACGCCGGGACGGCTCGCGTCCAGCCCGGCCTGGACCGGGTCTGCCCGATGTCCGTGGTCCGTGCTCCGTGGTCCGTGCTCCGTGGTCCGTGGTCCGTGCTCCGTGGTCCGTGCGCCGTGGCTAGCGCGCCGTGCTCAGCACGAGTGCGCCGTCGGGGGCACGGGCGACGGCGATCGCTCCGTTCTCGTCGGTGCGGGCGACCCGCGCGCCGGTCGCGGCGACCGAGCGCATCGTCTTCGCGGACGGGTGCCCGTAGCCGTTGTCGGCGCCGACGCTGACCAGGGCGACCCTGGGCGTGGTCGCGGCGATGAACGCGGGGTCGTGGCGTCCGCTGCCATGGTGAGGCACCAGCAGCAGGTCGATGTCGATGGCCGCGCCGAGGCGGGCGTGCGCTGCCTGCGTCGCCTCCTCGGCGTCGCCCGCGAGGAGGACGCTGAGGCCGCCGACGTCGGCCCGCAGCAACAGTGAGGCGTCGTTCTCGGCGGAGGACTCGCCCTCGCCCTGGATCCGCTCGCCGGCCAGCGACGGGGCGGCGAGCACCTCGATCCGGACGCCGCCGGCCTGCCACGTCATGCCCGGTTCCGCGATCACGCGCCGCGCGCCGGGCAGCGTCCGGTCCACGCGCGCGTCGGCGTCGGCCGGCGTGCGCACCGCCGAGGTGACCACCAGTCCGACGGGCACACTCGCCAGCGCCTCGACGCCGCCCGCGTGGTCGTGGTGCAGGTGGGTGAGGACGAGCATCGGAACCGAGGCGATGCCGAGCTGGCGCAGGCAGCGGGTCAGCAGCGCCGGGTCGGGACCGGTGTCGATCACCACCGCGTGGCCTCCTCCGGCGGCGAGCACGGTCGCGTCGCCCTGCCCGACGTCGCAGGATGCCACGGCCCACTCGCCCGGCGGCCAGCCGGGCGGAGAAGGCGTCCGCAGCAAGGCGACGACGAGCGCCGCGGCCAGGCCCAGGCACCACAGCGGACGCCCGAGCACCGCGGGCGCGAGCAGCACCATGGCCGCGGAGGCGAGCACGACGACGGCGACGGCGACCGCGGTCGCCGGCCACGGCATCGCGGCGCCCGGCAGTGAGGCGGCGAGGTGCCCCACCCACGCGATCGCCTGCGCGCACAGGCCCGCCGGCCACACCGCGAAGGCGGCCACCGGAGGCGCCACCGGCGCGAGCAGCGTGGCGACCAGGCCGAGCACGGTGGCCGGCCCCACCAGCGGACCGGCCACCATGTTCGCCAGCACCGACACCACGCTGACCTGGCCCGACAACGCGACCACGAGCGGCTGCGTGGCGACCTGCGCGGCCAACGGCACCGCCAGCGCCTCGGCGCACCACCGCGGCAGCCACCGGGCCAACCGGTCCGCCCAGGCGCCCGCCCAGCACAGAAGCCCGAACGTCGCCGTCACGGACAACGCGAACCCCACCGACAGCGCCATCGGGGGCTCGATCAGGACGACCGCCAGCACCGCCACCCCGAGGAACCGCAACCCGTGGCGTCCGCGCCCCACCTGACCGACCGCGGCCAGGCCGACGAGCCCCATCGCGGCGGCCCGCACCACGCTCGGTTCGCCCAGGCACAGCGCGACGAAGCCCGCCACGCCGGCCACCAGCACGCCGGTCAGCCAACGGCCGCGGACGCCGAGGAGGACCGCGACCGCACGCAGGAAGCCGAGGATGAGCACCAGGTTCGCCCCGGAGACGGCCATCAGGTGCAGCAGGCCGGACACGCGGAACACCTCCTGCAGATCTGCCGAGACCCCCTGGGTGTCGCCCACGACCAGGGCGGGAACCAGTGCGCGGGCATCCGGCGGCAGCCCTGACGACACGGTGACCAGACCGCCGCGCAGCGCACCTACCACCGCGGACACCGCATCGGGTTCGGCGACCATCACCGGAGGCTCACGTGCGCGGAGTTCGGCGAACGCCGCGCTGCCGGCCTCGGGTACGCCGACACGCACCGTGGCCCGGACGGACGAACCCTGAGCCACGGACGCCCACGCCCCTGCCACGGCACCGGTGGCGGCCACCCGCACGGGCGCGCCGCTCCCCCACGACTCGCCGCGTGCATCGAGCCGGACCAGCACCGCGGAGCCGACCCACAGGCCCGAGCGGTGCCCCTCGGGCGGCCACAGGCGCCCGTCGCCACCCATCCGCAACTCCACCTCGGCCGTGGCGCTCTGACCCGCCAGCTCCGCCAGCGGTCCCGAGCGAATCATCGCCGTTCGCGCGCCGCCCGCGCATGCGCAGACCGCCGCGACCACAGCGAGCGAGCCGATCAGCCAGCTTTGACGCCACCACGCCGCCAACGCGGCGGACGCGGAGGCCGCCACCACCAGCACGAGCAGGTTCGGTTCGCCCGCGACGGCAAGCGCCGTGCTCAGCCACGCCGTCGCGCCGAGAGCGACTGCGCGCAGGTCGGCACCCGTGTCGGCGCGCGACCGCGGACCCGCAACCGGCCCCGTCGCGAGTGCAGAGGAGGACGCGTGATCGGCCATCGCGGCCTCAGACCCGCACGAGCGGCTGAAGTTGGGCGAAGGTCTTCGCGCCGATTCCGTCGACCTCCTGCAGTTCCTCCACGCGGCTGAACTTGCGATGCTGCTCGCGCCAGCGCAGGATCGCCTGGGCGGTCACCGGGCCCACGCCCGGGAGCGACTCCAACTGCGGGGCCGTCGCCTTGTTGAGATCGACCTTGCCGACCGCCGCACTCCCGCCGCCGGTCGTGGATTGGCCAGCGGCGGCGTTGTCACCGCCCGGCCCCCGCACGCTACCGCCGGGCGAGCCTTGATCCCCCACGACGATCTGCTCACCGTCGGCCACCGGGGCCGCCAGGTTGAGTTCGCCGGGCCGTGCGGTCGCGGTCAGCCCACCCGCAGCAGCGAGGGCGTCCTCGACCCGGTCGCCATCGGCGAGACTCACCACGCCGGGATTCGAGACGGCGCCGAGCACGTGCACCCGCAATGGGGCCGGAGTGGCGGACGGCGGCGTCGAGATGGGGGCCGCCGCGACGACGGCCGGGGCGGCGTCCGCGACGGCGACCGTGCGCGCGTGCGTGAGCGTCCAGGTCGCGGCCAGCACGGCGACCACACCGATGATCCCGACGACGGTGGCGTGCGCGCGGCCGAACTCCCACGCTCGGCGCACCACGGAGTCACGAGGGGCGATGGCCCGCCGCGCCTCCGACACCGTGCCGGCTTCTTCGTCGGTGGAGGGGCGGTGGACCGCCTGGCGACCCTCGACCGCCTGGCGACCCTCGACCGCCTGTGGCCCACCGGCGCCCAGTGCCGTCGCCTGGTGCGCGGGCCCCCGAGCGTTCAGCTCGCCGACCAGCGCATCCAGCCGCGCCCGCACGACATCGCCTTGGACCGGGTCGCGAATCATCTTCCTCATGCCCCGACCATCGGCGTCCGGGCGGAGGTTTCGTCATCCGCTTCCCAGCCTGTGGACAAGCGCAGCGCGCGCCGGGGAGCGTCATCCACATGACGCTCCCCGGCCCGCACCATCGCCGAGCTCAGGCGGGAACGATACTCACCATCTTCGGCAAACGCACGATCACTTTCGCGACGTCGCGTCCGTTGAGGGCACGCTGCACGCCGGCATCGGCCAGCGCCGCCGCCGTCGCGTCCTCTTCGGAGACGGACGCCTCGAACTCGAGCTTGGCGCGCACTTTGCCCTGCACCTGGACGACCACAGTGATGGTGTCCTCGACGAGCAGGGCCGCATCGGCGTCCGGCCATGCCGACCGCGCCACCGACGGGGCATGGCCCAGCAGTTCCCACATCTCCTCGCCCAGGTAGGGCGCGACCAGGCTCAGCGCCTGAGCGACAAACTCGGCCGCCTCGCGCACCGCGGGATCGGCGCCACCGGGGCCCCCATCGATCGCCTTCCGGGTGTGGTTGACCAACTCCATCACGCGAGCCACCAGCACGTTGTAGCGCTGCGACTCGGCCGATTCGGTGATGTCGGCGATCAGCTTGTGCGTGCCGCGGCGCACCGCGGCGTCACCGGTGGTGACATCGACGCCCGGCTCCGTGGTCACGTCGGCGGCGATCCGGTAGGCGCGCTGCAGGAACTTGCTCGTCGAGGACGGCGACATGGCCTGCCAGTCGATGTCGTCCTCCGGCGGGCCGGCGAACACGATCGAGGTGCGGATCGCGTCCACGCCGTGCAGGTCGATCTGCTCGCCCAGGTCGACGCCGTTGCCCAACGACTTGCTCATGGCCTTGCCGCCGTTGGTCACCTGGCCCTGGTTGAGCAGACGCGTGAACGGCTCGGTGAAGTCGATCATGCCGGCGTCGTGGAGCACCTTCGTGAAGAAGCGGCTGTACAGCAGGTGAAGGATGGCGTGCTCGACGCCGCCGACGTACTGGTCGACCGGCGCCCACCGTCGGGTCTCCTCCAGGTCGAACGGGGCCGACGTGTCGTTCGGCGAGCAGTAACGGAAGTAGTACCACGACGAGTCGACGAAGGTGTCCATCGTGTCGGTGTCGCGCTCGGCCGGACCGCCGCACGCCGGGCAGGCGACCTCGCGCCACGCACGCGCCGCGTCGGACGCCAGCGGGCTGGTGCCCTTCGGGGCCAGGTCCGCGCCACGCATGTCGGGCAGCAGGACGGGCAGCTGGTCTTCCGGCACCGGCACCTCGCCGCAGGCGGGGCAGTGGATGATCGGGATCGGGCATCCCCAGAACCGCTGACGGCTCAGCAGCCAGTCGCGCAGACGGAACGTGACCGCACCCTTGCCCTTCTTCCTCTCCTCCAGGTGGGCGTTCATCGCGGCGACGCCGGAGGCCTTGTCGGGCAGGCCGTCCAGGATTCCGGAGTTGACGTAGGTGCCGTCGCCGGTCGTGGCCACCCCGGAGTCGTTCGGGTCGTCCTCGCCGGTGTCGATCACCACGCGGACGGGGATGCCGTAGGTGCGGGCAAAGTCGAGGTCGCGCTGGTCGTGCGCGGGAACGGCCATGATCGCGCCGGTGCCGTAGTCGGCCAGCACGTAGTCGGCCGCCCAGATCGGCAGTTTCTGGTCGTTGACCGGGTTGATCGCGTACGCACCCGTGAATACGCCCGTCTTGGGACGTTCGTTCGACTGGCGCTCGATCTCCGTGGCGGCTTTCGTCTTCTCCAGGTAGGCGTCGAAGTCGGCACGGCACCCGTCCGTGACCAGGTCTTCGGCGATCGGGGCGTCCGGGGCCACCACGAAATACGTCGCGCCGTACAGGGTGTCCGGGCGTGTGGTGAACACGGTCAGTGGTGCGTCGCGTCCTTCGACCGCAAAGTCGACGAACGCGCCCTCCGAGCGTCCGATCCAGTTGCGCTGCATGGCCAGCACCCGGTCAGGCCAGCGGCCCCGCAGCGCCTCCATGTCGTCGAGCAGTCGCTGCGCGTAGTCGGTGATCTTGAAGTACCACTGCGTCAGCCGACGCTTCGTGACGGCCGCGCCGCAGCGTTCGCATTCGCCCTGGACGACCTGCTCGTTGGCGAGCACGGTCTGATCGTTGGGGCACCAGTTGACGAAGGACGCCTTGCGGTAGGCCAGTCCGCGCTTGTAGAACTCGGCGAACAGCCACTGGGTCCAGCGGTAGTACTCGGGATCGGAGGTGTGCAACCGGCGCGTCCAGTCGAAGCTCAGTCCGTAGCGCTTGAAGGACGCCGCCTGGGTGTCGATGTTGCGGTAGGTCCACTCGGCCGGATGCGCGTTGCGCTGGATCGCGGCGTTCTCGGCGGGAAGACCGAAAGAGTCCCAGCCGATCGGATGCATCACGTCGTAGCCGCGCATGAACCAGTACCGTGCGGCCACGTCGCCCATGACGAACGCCTCTGCGTGTCCCATGTGCAGGTCACCGGACGGGTAGGGGAACATGTCGAGCACGTAGCGCCGCTCGGCCGAACCGTCGTCGCGGGCGACGAACGTGCCGTCGGCCTCCCAGAACTGCCGCCAGCGCTCCTGGGCGGCCTTGGCGTCATACGTGCGGGCGGACTCCATGGCGTGGGCTTCTCCTCGTCGACTAAGTGAATCGTGGACTTCGGCAAGAAAAAACCCCTGCGTGCCGGGTGGGCATTCAGGGGGCACCGCGTCACCGGGTGAGGTGCGCGGCTAGCCGAGAAGTCGCGGGCTTGTGGTTCGACTCACGTCCGTGAGCATAGACCACCGGCGCGGCCGGCCCTGCGGCGTGGACGCCGGACGGACGCGACTGCTGGCGTTGCCCATTTCGGGACATTTGCCTCCCGCGGACGCGGCTCGTCCGCCAAACTATCCTCATGACCGCTATCGAGAATTCAAAAGTCACGATCGTCGGCGCCGGTGCCGTCGGCTCCAGCGTTGCCTACTCTTGCCTCATCCGCGGATCGGCCCGCCATGTCGCCCTCTACGACATCGCCACCGAGAGGGTCGAGGCCGAGGTCCTCGACCTGGCCCACGGCAGCCAATTCATGGGTACCAGCGACATCATCGGCGGCAGCGACATCGCCGTCGCCGAAGGCTCGCACGTCGTCGTGATCACGGCGGGCGCCAAGCAGAAGCCGGGCCAGACGCGCATCGAGCTCGCCGGGGTGAACGCCCGGATCCTGCAGTCGATGCTGCCGCAGCTCATGGAGGTGGCCCCCAACGCGATCTTCGTGATCGTCACGAACCCCTGCGACGTGCTGACCGTCCTCGCCAAGGAGTCCACCGGACTGCCCGCCAACCGCATCTTCGCCTCCGGCACCGTGCTGGACACCTCTCGGCTGCGCTGGCAGCTCGCCCGGCGCGCGGGCGTCGCCCCTTCGAGCGTTCACGCCGTGATCGTCGGCGAGCACGGCGACTCGGGGTTCTCGCTGTGGTCGACCGCCTCGATCGGAACGGTTCCGATCCTCGACTGGATCAAGCCCGACGGCAGCCGCTTCACGGTGCAGGAGCTGGACGAGATCGCGGTCGCGGTGCGCGATGCCGCCTACAAGGTCATCGAGGGCAAGGGCGCCACGAACTACGCGATCGGCATCACGAGCGCCCGCATCATCGAGGCAATCCTCAACGACGAGCACGCCATCCTGCCGGTCAGCACCGTGCTCGACAACTTCCACCCTCTCAAGAACGTCGCCCTGTCGCTGCCCTCCATCGTCAGCGCGGACGGCGCACGCCCCATCCTCCAGACCTCCTTCTCGCCCTCCGAGTTGGCGCTGCTGAGGGCGTCCGGCGATGCCCTGACGTCCGTGGCGGAGTCGCTACGTAACGCCTGACCGGTCACCCATCACCGCCTCGCGGCGCACCTCCCATTCGTCGGGGTGCGCCGCGTCCGCGTTGATCTGCCCCAGCATCGCCGTCCACAACGTGGGCGCCGGGACGTCCTCCAACGCCTCCAGGCACACGGTGGCGAGCGCACCCTCGCCGGCCAGCCACGCGGCGAGACCGGCCGCCACGATCGCGGGACCGGCGGCCCGCGGCACGCTGTCCCGCGCCACCTGCAACCACAGATCCAGCCGTCTCGCCGCGTTGTCGCGGGTCGCGGACGCGATCACGGCGTCGAGGAAGTCCAGGTCGTGACCGGCGACGCTGAGCAGAGTCGCCTCGTCCAGGTCGAGTTCCGCCGTTCCTGACGCGGCATCCTGAGCGTGGACGAGCGCCCGCGCCTCGATGCTCAGCTCCCGCTGACGCGGCAGGCGCGCCGCGAGTCGCTCAAGCGCCGGGGTGAGCTCGACCGGGGTGCGGCACGGCTCCACCATCGCACGAAGTTCGTCGCGCGAGCGCCGCACGATCCGACCCGCGAAAGCGGCCTTGGCGAGGTGGACGCTTCCGAGGGCGTCGTAGCGGACGCCCTCCGCGTCCGGACCGTCGAACCACCACTCGCCGTCGGCATGGACCAGCACACGCCGTCGATCGTGCGGCAGCGCCTCATCGATGTCGGCGAGCGCCAACCAGGCCGGCATCGGGAAGTCGGAGAACGCCACAGCCACGATCGTCGCCTTGAGCAGTCGTTGCCAGACCGCGCGAACCTGCGGCGCGACCGATGCCACGCCCTCGCGCGGCAGATCGCACCGCGCAGTCATGACCACGTGACCGTCCTGGATGGCGATGAGCACCAGCGATTCTTGTGGGTGGAATCCCAACAGTGCGGGCACGCACTCGATGAGATCGGTGAGCGAATCCAGGCGGAGGGCGGGAACGGAAGCTTTGGTCATGCTCCGACATTCGGCATGCCTGCTTCAACCGCGCAGCCGGTGTCGGCGGTCCACAGACCGTCGGTTCGTCGGGCGGGGCACCGTCCACAGCCCCTCGGGTACGCTCGACTGCATGACCCCGCCGTGGAATGCCGACCCCTACCAGCGGCGTCCGGTTGACATCGACGCCTACGCCCCGCCCAAGCGCGGCGGAGGCGCCTTGTGGTGGGTCCTCATCGGCGCCGTCGTGGCGGGAGTCGTGTTCGTCGCGCTCTTCCTGCGGTTCACCTCCGCGCCGGGGCCCTCAGCTGCCGCGCCGTCCGCTGCCGCGGCCAGCGACGAGCCGACCGGTTCGGGCATGCCGTTCGTCATGCCGGGCGACGGCACGAGCGAAGGACGCTGGGAGGTGCTGTCGCACGCCTGGAGCGACGAGGGCGTCCGGATCACCGTGCAGGTGAGCGCCGACGCCGGGCGGGTGACCTACGGCTTCGTGGCCTTCTCCAACGACGGTTCCACCACCGTTCACGAGCCCGTGGACGGCGCCCCCGAACCCCAGATCGGGACGGGACGTCTGGTTGCCGGTCAGACGATCACCGGCAACCTGTTCATCCCGATGGCGCAAGGGCCGGCCACGCTGATTCTCACGACCGAAGGCGGACGCCAGATCTCCGCGCTGCCCGTCCCGGGGTGATCGAGGCCCGGTCGGTGCTTGATCATCGCCGTCCTTCTGGCTGAGGCCCGCTCGCCGGTTCACCGGCCGCCAGGGAGTCCTGGTCCAACCGCTCCGGTGCGGACGATTTGGAGCTGGGCGCTCACACCTGTAGAGTTTCACTCCGTTCCGCACCGGGACTTGGGGCTATGGCGCAGTTGGTAGCGCGCTTCCATGGCATGGAAGAGGTCAGGGGTT
>JAVTWJ010000015.1:0-15465 GCA_032229785.1 Propionibacteriaceae bacterium | reverse complement strand
ATCACCTGCGCCAGGCCGATGCCCAGCGCGAAGCCGATCGTGCCGCCGACGAATCCGACGACGAGGGTCTCGGTGAGGATCAGCGCCACGACGGACGCGTTGCGGGCGCCGATCGCCTTGAGCAGGCCGATCTCGGGGGCGCGTTCCATGACGCTGGCCGTCACCAGGTTGGCGATGCCGAGCGCGGAGCCGACCATCGCGAGGATCGCGATGAGCGCCATGATCAGCTGTGTCTGCTCCAGGATCGCGCCCTCGCTGTCGGCGACCTGGCGCACGGGCTTGGCGACGGCGTCCGTCAGCGACTCCTCGATCTGGTAGGAGATCGAGGACACGTAGGCGGTGCAATACCAGGTCTCCCAGTCGGCCACCGACAGGCTGGAGGGGTCGCGTTCGGCGCGCTGGGACAGCTCGTTCTCGGGGGTGGTGATGGCCCGCACCTCGATGCGGTCGATCTCACCCGGACGCCCGGTGAGCTGCTGGGCGGTGGCCAGCGGCGCGTAGAGGACGTCGTCCTCGTCGCCGCCGGCGGCGAAGATGCCCACGATGCGCAGCGTGGTCGGGGCGTTCGTGCCGGTGAGGGTCACGGTGTCGCCGATCGACCAGCCGTGCGCCGCGGCCAGGGACGCCCCGGCCATGGCCTGCTGCGGATCGTCGTCGGACGCCCACGCGCCGTCGACGTCCCACCACGTCCGCAGCCGTTTCAGGCCGGTCTGGACGGGCTCGCCGACGTCGAGCGCCATGGTGTGGTCGAACCAGGTGCCGTAGAGCGTGACCTGGGCGGGGTCGACCCCCGTGGGGCTCACGGGGGCGCTCAGGTAGGGCGCGAAGTCCTCGATGTTGTAGGCCCAGAAGATGGACTTGAGCCGGGGCAGCTCGGATTCGAGCAGGGCGCCGGCCGGCGCCTCGTCGGTGCCGTAGGTCTCGGAGACGACCGAGGCGCCCTTGGGCGTGACCTGGATGTTGGCGCCGTAGCTGCTCAGCTCCTGTTTGACCTTGTCGCCGATGTCGAGCATGACGGCCATCATCGAGGTGGTCAGCGCGGCGCCGAGCGCGATGGTGACGGCGATCATGATGCGCTTGCCGAGCTGGCGGCGCAGCGCCTTGGTGATCATGCGTGCGAAGAACATCAGCGGAACACCTTCGCCTGCTGTTCGAGTTCGGCGACCTGGAACAGCAGGCGGCCGTCCGCGACCTCGTACTGGATCGGGATGGGGTTGCAGCCGCCCGGGAAGCCGATCGTCTGGGTGTTCATGATGACGTCGCATTCACGGCAGACGACTTTACCGTCGCGCTCGAAGTAGCCGCTGGGGCCGCAGATCTCGCAGGCGTCCAGGCCGGTGCCGAACGCGGTGGCGTTCTTCTGGATGACGATGAACCGCACCTCGGTGCCGCTCGCCTGGTAGGCGAAGCGGTGCAGGTGGCCGTCGTCGACCAGGTCGAGGGCGACCTCGACGTGGTCGCCGTTCACGGTCGACGGCTCGATGGGCGACAGCTTGGGGACGGCCTCGGCGATGGACTTTCCCACCGTGTAGGTGAGCGCCAGGCCGGCACCGAGGGCGGTGGACCAGCCCAGCAGCCGGCGGCGGGACAGCCCGTCGGCCCGCACGAGGCGATGCTCCGCCCGGGAGGCGCCCTCGGGCGCGCTGCGGCGACGCACGGCGAGCGCGATCGCGGCGGACACCACGACGATGCCGGAGTAGACGAGGAGGATCGCGGCGGCGTGGTTCTGGATCCACAGCAGGGTCTGGAAGTTGGTCGAGCTGCGGGGCACGATCTTGAGCGCGGCGAGTTGCTGGTAGAGCGGCGCCCACTGCGTCACCAGTGCGATGCCGAGCATCACGGTGGTGAGGACGCGGCGGGTCAGGCTCGGCACGCGGCCGAGGCTGATGCCGACGGCGATGCCCGCGCAGACGCCGGTCGCGATGCCCAGCGCGTAGCCGATGAGGTTGACGAGGGAGTCGCTGGCGAACAGTGTGCCGCCCATCGGGACGACCTTGTCGATCGCGAGGAAGACCGGCAGCCCGTAGAAGAAGCCGACCAGCGCCAGCGAGACCAGGCTGGTGGTGGTGAGCAGCCGCGGACGCCATCCGTCCTCGCCGGCGACGAGCTCGCGGCGTCCCATCAGCCACAGCGCCGCCCCGAAGGCGACCAGGGCGATCAGGAGGGCCGCGCCGGTCCACAGGTTCACGAGGGGCAGACGGACGTGCCGCGTCTCGAGGCGGAGCCACGCCACCAGCACCGCGGCGACGGAGCCGGACGCCAAGGCGCCCATCGTCAACCGTCCCACGCGCTGACGGGCGGTCGGCGCGTAGGAGCCGTTGGCGATGAGCGCTGCCGCCAGCAGGCCGAGTGGCAGGGCCAGCTCGGCTGCTGCGACGAACAGTTTCAGCATGGGTACGGTGCCAGAGCTCGGCTCAGAGCAGCTGGCCGTCCCATTCGAAGTTGTCGAACGTGACCTTGAGCGGCTCGGTCCAGAAGCGGCCGGACACGGCGCTGGTGTCGTTGCCGGTGTGCAGCATGAAGTCGTCGGCGGGCGACTGGATCGTCAGCTCGACCGTGTACGCCCCCGGCTTGAGCTTGATGTTGTTGCCGTAGTGGGGGCCGTCGACCGCGATCATCGGCATCAGCGTGCCGAGGCTGACGACCTCGCCGGTGTTCTTCTCGGTCAGCTTCGGCGTGATCTTCAGGTACGGCAGGAACTGATCGGCCTCGAAACCGATCTCCTTGGCCTTCTCGGTCGTCTTGATGTCGATCTCGAAGTGCATGTCGGAGTCGGCGGCGGCGGGCATGGCCATCGAGCCGTGCTCCATGTCGACCGCCTGGAAGTAGACGGCGTTGACCTCGATGAGACCCATGTCCTGCGGGCCCGAGTTGCCGACGGGGAGCTCATTGATGCCCGCCACATTGGTGGCTGCGGGCGTCTCCGCCGCGGTGGTGGCCGTGGTCGTGGCGGTGGGAGCGGCGGACGTCGCGGCCGGCGTGCCGGAACACGCGCTCAGCGCGAGGAGGAGGACGGAGGCGCCGACGGCGGTCTTCCACTGGATCTTCACTGTGATGTTGCCCTTTCGTGGGGTCGTTCTTGGATGGTGGAGGGTTTCGGGGTGGAGGATTTGCGGAGCTGCCAGAACGCGAGCGTGAGCACGATGAGGGTCACGACGGCCTGCACGGCGAGCGTCTCGACGGTCGGGTAGAGGCCGAGCCATTCGATCTGCGGCACGCCCGCGACCGGGGTCACGTCAAGAACCATGGCGTCCTGGAGTTCCTTGGCCGCGCCGCCGGCGATGGTGATGGCGAGCATCGACAGCAGCACCGACATCCAGCGGAAGAACGGGCGCAGCGGCAGACGGACGCCGAAGGTGCGCACCGCGACGAACAGGATCGCGAGCACGACCACCGCGGCGGCCATGCCCAGCCAGATGAGCAGGTGGTCGGTCGCCGTCTGTGCGGTGCCGAACACGGGGACGAAGAACAGGATCGTCTCGAATCCTTCGCGGGCGACGGCCAGGAACACGACCGTGAACAGCGCCCACTGGCCTCCGGCGGCCGACTTCTTGTCGATGGTCTGGTTGATGTAGCGGTGCCAGGCGTCGCCCTCGGACTTCGACAGGATCCAGTTGCTGATGTAGATCAGCAGCGCGGCGGCGAGGAAGCCGACGACGCCCTCGATGAGTTCCTGGCTCATGCCCAGGCCGGCGCTGCTGGTCAGCGAACTGAAGGCGACGGCGAGGCCGATGCTGAGGGCGACCGCCGCGGCGATTCCGAGGTAGACGCCTTTCAGCTGGTCCCGGCGTCCGGTCTTGAGGACGTAGGTGACGACGGCGGCGACGACGAGCAGCGCCTCGACGCCCTCGCGGATGAGGATGAGGAAGGCGGCGACGAACCCGCTCCAGCCGAGGGACTCGCTCGCGTTGAGGGCGTCGAGCTTCGCGGCGTCCTCGGTGACCAACTGGCTCAGCGTGTCGACGTGGCCGCGCACCTGGTCGGCCGGCCAGCCGTCGCGGATCCCGACCCGAATGTCGCGGAACTCGCCCTCGACCTGGGCCACCCGTCCGCTGCTGAGGTAGGACAGCGTCGCCTTCTCGAGTCCGTCGGCCTCGTAGTGCTGCAGGTACGCGCGCGTGGCCTCTTTGTAGGCCTCGTCCGTCTTGCCCGCCTCCGACAGCTTCAGCGCGTTCTCGGTGGTGGCGATGATGCTCTGGGCCACCCGGCTCCAGCGGTCGTTCAGTTCGGGGGTGGCGCTCAGCTCCTCGAGGTCGGTGGCGAGCTGCGCGGTGAGCGCGGCGATCGCGGCGTCGACCTCGGCCTGCGGCGCGCCCGCGCGGGCGAGGTTGCGGACGTCCACCACGCCCGTCGAGAACGCGGAGGATCGCTCGGCCCCCAGTCGGTGTTTGACCTGGTCTTCAAGCCCCTGGGCCTGGTAATGCTCGTAGTAGGCCTTGCGCAGGGTCGCCTCGACCGTCCTGAGGTCGCCGGACGCGTACTGGCCGGGGACCTCCTGCAGCAGCGCGGTGACGGTGCCGGCGACGTCCTGCCAGGGATCCTCGGCGGACGCCGGACTGGTCGTGCCGAAGGCGATCGTCAGCGCCAGGAGCGCCGCACCGATCCACGTCGCGATCCGTCGCATGGGTGTGGGTCCGCCCTTCGTGGGATTAGGTAAGCCTTACATAGCGTAAGTCTATGTTCCACCTAGAGTCGTCGATCCCACAACTCGGATGCGCGCGGACGCCCGCCCGACCCCGGTGAGTCCGGCGTCCGGGGTGCGTCGGACGGTGAGTCTGCGGGCGGCGTCCGGGGTGCGTCAGCAGATCTGTTCGAGCAGACCGGTGTCGACGTCGTGGAGGAACCCGCCCACCTTGGCATGGCCGCTGATGAGGGGGTGGTCGGCGAGCAGGGCGACGTCGGCGCGCAGGCGTCCGAGTTGGTCGGCGTCGGCCCCGAACTCAAGCCCGGACGAGTCGAGTCCGCTCGCCTGCTCGATCCTCCGGTGCATCTCGTCGTCGTCCCCGCTGGCCATGGCGCAGCGGGTGTGGGCGATCACGAGGATCCGCGTCACGCGTAACAGGTGGACCCCGAGCACGCAGCCGTTGAGGGCGTCGGCGGAGACGTGACCGCCTGGCGTCCGCAGGATCTTCGCCTCGCCGAGGTACAGCCCGATCATCTCGAGGGGCTGCAGGCGCGAGTCCATGCAGGTCACCACGGCGACTCCGGCGTGCGCGTAGCCGTCGAAGTTGCGGGGCGCCGAGTTCGAGTAGCGGCGGTTGGCCGCGAGCAGGTCGTCGAAGCACGTGTCCACGGGCTCACAGTAGGGGCCGGATCGACGACTGCTGCCCGTGTCCGTTTCGGGCCGGGCTCCGCGGGGGCAGAAGAAACGGCGCCGAGGGACTGCGGCACCCCAACCTACAGCCCCCCGGGCAGGAACAGGATAACGATTTCCGGGGCGGTTGAGCAATAAACGACCTTAGCCAGAATTTGGGAAGTTCTCAGTTGCGTTTCTGCCGACGCGCTCCGACACACGCCGAGGCGGACGACACCGCCCCGGATCCGGACAACACCGTCGCGTCGCGAGGCAACACCGACGGCAACACACGGTCGCGAGGCTGGCGGCATGACCAGGCACGGCCTCTCCCGGACTCTTCAGATGCTGAACGCCGAGTGGGCCTCACTGAGTCACGTGCCGCTGCCCACCCCCTGGCTGTTCGCGCACAACGGTTTCGGCGCCGACGACACGCTCGGCGACGTGCTCGGGCGCGTGCGCGAACAGCCGGACGCCGCACTGCTGGCCTTGCTGCGGCTCCACGGGGACGGCGATGCGCTCGCCGGGCGGGCGGTGATCCAGGCGATGCTGCCCAAGATGGTGCGGATGGCGAGCCGCGACGCCGCGGCCGGCCTCGACGACTATCTCGGCGCCCTGTGGCTGCGGGTGGCGACCTACCCGCTCGAGCGCCGGCGGCGGGCCGTCGCGGCCAACCTCGCGCTCGACTCCCTGAAGACGGTCACCGCCGATCGCGGACGACCGCAGGGCGCGCTCCCCGGGCGGCCGGGCGATCCGCTCGCGGACGCGGTGCCGGTGCTGGCGGCGGGCGTCCGGCTCGGCATCATCGACCCGCGCACCTCCCGCACCTTGGAGGCCGTCTACGTCGAGCGCCGCTCCAGCGCCGCCGCCGCTCACGTCCTCGGCACGTCGGCGGACGCCGTGCGCTGGCGGTGCTCGAAGGGCATCCGCGCGCTGCGTGCGGCACGCGACGCCCTGTGGCTCGAGGTCGCCGGGTGAGGGCCGGCGCCGCGGCGCTGTTCGCCTGTCAGCGACCGCCGAGGCCGTTTTCGAAGGCGAACAGCACCAGCCCGACGCGATCCCGGGCGTGAAGCTTGGTGAGCAGGCGTCCGATATGGGTCTTCACCGTGCCCTCCGCCATGTAGAGCGTCTTCGCGATCTCGGCGTTCGTCGAGCCCGACGCCACCTGCTCCAGTACCTCGCGCTCGCGTTCGGTCAGCAACGCCAGCCGCGGATCATGCTCGCCTGGCGACCGCGACAGCGTCGGGACGACGTGATCGAGCAGCCGACGCGTGGTCGAGGGCGCGACGACGGCGTCCCCGGCCGCCACGTTGCGGATCGCGTTCAGCAGTTCGGCGGGCCGGGCGTCCTTGAGCAGGAAGCCGCTGGCGCCCGCCTTCAGCGCGGCGAACGCGTACTCGTCGAGGTCGAAGGTCGTCAGCACCAGCACGCGGGTCGGCAGGTTGGCGTCGGTGATCCTCCGGGTCGCTTCGACACCGTCCATCACCGGCATCCGGACGTCCATCAGCACGACGTCGGCCGGGTCGGCGCGCAGCGCCCGCAGGGCCTCCGCTCCGTCGGGGGCCTCGCCCACCACCACGAGGTCGTCCTCGGAGTCGATCAGCATGCGGAACCCGCTGCGAACGAGCGCCTGGTCGTCGGCGAGGAAGACACGGATCGGCATGCGTCAACTCCTTGGGTGAGGCGTGGCAGAGGGGACATCCCCGACGGGCAGTGTCGCGGTGACGCGGAACCCGGGCCCGTCATGTCGTGCCCCGGCGTGCAAGGTGCCGCCCATCGACAGGACACGCTCGTACATGCCCCGGAGCCCGTTGCCTCCGCCGTCGGTCGGGTCGTCCACCCCGGTGCCGTCGTCCACCACGTCGGCGGTGATCGTCCGTGGCGCGTAGGTCAGGGTGACGGACGCCCGCGCGTCCGGCCCGGCGTGCTTGAGGAAGTTGGTGAGCGCCTCCTGGGTGACCCGATAGATGGTCAGCGCCAGGGTCGGCGACACCGTGGTGGGCGTGCCGTGCTCGACGAGCGTGGCCCGATCCGAGGTGCGGGCGACCAGGTCGGGGATGTCGCGCAGGGTCGGCGAGGGCGCGAAGGTGGGGCGGTCTTCGGCGTCGGGGTCGGCGCGCAGCACGCCGACGATGCGGCGCATCTCGTGCAGGGCCTCGCGTCCGGTCTCGGCGATGGTGTCGAGCGCCTCGGCCGCGACCTCCGGCTTGCGCGTCGCCGCGGCCCGCCCGCCCTCGGCCTGGACGATCATCACCGACAGCGAATGGGCCACGATGTCGTGAAGCTCGCGGGCGATCATCGCGCGCGTGGAGGCCTCGGCCAGCCGCGCCTGGTGCTCGCGCTCGGCCAGCAGCATCGTGTAGCGCTCCTCCGCCGTGCGAACCTGCCGTATCCGCGACTCCGCGACCTCGCGGGAGCGGCGTCCGATCGCATACGGGGTGAGCACCGCGCCGAAGCAGGCCCCCCAGAAGAGCATGTCGGCGCTGACGTTGGTGTCGTGACCGGCGAACCAGCGCATGGGGCCGAGCACCGAGCCGAACGCGCCGATCACGAGCACGCTGCGCGACAGTGGCCCGGGCACCCACCGCGCGACGCTGTAGGCCACGATGGGAACGGCGATCAACGAGACGGTGGGCGCGTTGAACCACGTCAGCTGCATCGCGCCCGCCGCGGTGCAGAGCGCGAGCATCGCGAGGGGGGCGTGCCTGCGCAGAGCCAGCGGCAAGGTCATCGCCGCCGACAGGGCCACGAACACGATCCAGGCGTCACGCTCGAACCCGATTCCCAGGTAGACGACCACCGAGATCAGCGTCAACGACACCGCGAGGAACGCGTCCGCGACCCAGTCCCTCTGGGTCGCGCCCGGCGGGAAGAGCGCGTCATTCGTGGTCATCGGCGTCCAGCCTAGGGCGGTCGGCAAAGGCGGCGCTCGCCCGGGCGGCATCGGGTGCGGCGCCCCGTCCTAGACTGGCCCCATGAAGCCCCTCGGATGGATCGCCCTGCTCGCCACGCTGGCGACCCTCGCCTGCCTGCCCCGGCGAGCCCGGCGTGCCCGCGGCGTCCGGCTGTGGGCCGACGCGACGCGGGTCTGAGCGCCGGTCCGCCACGAAGGACAACGCGCATGAACCCGATGAGAGCCTCCGACGAGCCGAGGCGCACCCGTGGTGTCGGCACGTGGCTGCTGGCGCTCGTCGGGGGGCTGGTCACCGTGGCCCTGATCCTCGGCGGTTTCTACGTCTGGCGGGTATGGACGGCGCTCGACCAGGTGGAGCGCAGCGACACCCTGATGCCGACGGGGGAGGGGCGTCCGTCGCCCGAGTCCGCCGTGGCGGGGTCGCTCAACGTCGTCCTGATGGGCAGCGACGCCCGAAGCGATGACGAGCGGGGGCGCAGCGACGTGCTGATGCTCGCCCACGTGTCGCCCGCGCGCGATCAGGTCTACATCGTCTCGTTCCCGCGCGACCTGTGGGTCACGATCCCCGATCGCGGCGAGGCGAAGATCAACGCCGCCTACTCGTGGGGCGGCGAACCCTTGGCGATCCGTACGATCGAGTCGCTGATCGGCGTCCGCGTGGACCATGCCGCGAAGATCGACTTCGACGGATTCGTCGGACTGACCACCGCACTCGACGGCGTCACGGTGAACAACCGGGTGGCGTCGACCTCGGGCGGATACTCCTGGCCGAAGGGCCAGGTCACCATCAAGGGGGAGGAAGCGCTCACCTTCGTCCGGCAGCGCTACGAGTTGCCGGGGGGCGACCTGGACCGCGCCGAACGCCAGCGCGCCGTGGTCAAGGCGATCCTGACCGAGCTGATGAGCGCGAACGTGATCGCCAACCCGCTGACCTTCAACGAGGTGGTGGGGGAACTCGGGCGGTACTTCACCGTCGACAGCGAACTCACCAACGAGGCGCTGTTCCAGATCGCGACGAGCATGCGCGTGACGTCGTCCGGCGACATCCGGCTGCTGCAGGTGCCGATCAGCGGGTTCAGCCGTACGGCGGACGGCCAGTCGATCGACCTGGTGGACCAGGCGCAGTTCGGCGCGCTCGCGGAGGCGATCCGCAACGGCACCATGGCCGAGTACTACGACAAGTACAAGGATCAGCCCTTCTCCCGGCGCTGATCCGCTCTCACGGGCCGCCACCGTCGAAGCGTCCCGGCGGGAGTCCGCTCCGCCTCGCAGCAGCACTGTTGCCGGGTTGAAACGCCGCGGAAACGTGGTGTCCCTACCATGTGCATGTGTTTGCGACCTTCGACCGGTACCCGAGTGAGTCCGGCGCCTACGACGAGATGTTCGACGGAGATGACGTCCGCGCACCGTATTCGCGCATCCACGGTCGCGTCACCGCGCTCTCACCCGAAGAACTGCGGGCCCGCGCCGACTTCCTGGCCCGCAGCTACGTCGATCAGGGCGTCACGTTCGACATCGGCGGCGAGGAGCAGCCCTTCCCTCTCGACATCCTTCCGCGCGTCATCGACGCCGCGTCGTGGAGTGTCATCGAGCAGGGCGTCAAGCAGCGGGTGAAGGCGCTCGAGGCGTTCCTCGATGACGTCTACGGCCCCGGGCAGTGCTTCGCCGATGGCGTCCTGCCCCGGCGCGTCGTGGCCACCTCGCCGCACTTTCACCGCGTGGTGGCCGGGCTTCGACCGCCTGGCGGCGTCCGGGTCCACGTGAGCGGCATCGACCTCATCCGGGACGTGGACGGCCAGTTCCGCGTCCTGGAGGACAACGTCCGCATCCCGTCCGGGGTGTCCTACGTGATGACCAACCGCAGGGTGCTGACCAGCGCCATTCCCGAGGTGTTCTCCGATCACCGGATCCGGCCGGTCCGCGGTTACCCGCACCGGCTGCTGGAGGCGCTGCGTGCCTCCGCGCCCAGTGGCGTGTCCGAGCCGACGGTGGTCGTGCTCACCCCGGGCGTCTACAACTCCGCCTACTTCGAACACGCTCTGCTGGCTCGCATGATGGGCGTCCGGCTCGTCGAGGGACGCGACCTGGTGTGCCAGGCCGGTCGCGTCATGGTTCGGACGACCTCGGGCCTGACCCAGGTGCACGTCATCTACCGCCGCGTCGACGATGACTTCATCGACCCGATGCACTTCCGCGGCGACTCGCTGCTCGGCTGCGCCGGACTCGTGAACGCGGCGCACGCCGGCAACGTCACCCTCGCGAACGCCATCGGCAACGGTGTGGCGGACGACAAGCTCGTCTACACCTACGTGCCCGATCTGATCCGCTACTACCTCGCCGAGGAGCCGGTGCTGAACAACGTCCGCACGTGGCGCCTGGAGGAGCCCGAGCAGCGCGAAGAGGTCATCGACCGGCTCGACGAGCTCGTGGTCAAGCCCGTCGACGGGTCGGGCGGCAAGGGCATCATCATCGGGCCGCAGGCATCACGGGCCGAGCTCGACGAGATCCGCGCCCACGTCCTCGCCCGGCCGCGCGGATGGATCGCGCAGCCGGTGGTGCAGTTGTCGACCGTGCCGACGATGGTGCCGGGCGGGATGAGGCCACGCCACGTCGACCTGCGTCCCTTCGCCGTCAACGACGGCCGCGACGTCTGGGTGCTGCCCGGCGGCCTCACCCGTGTCGCGCTGGGCGACGGCGAGCTGATCGTGAACTCCTCGCGCGGCGGCGGCTCCAAGGACACGTGGGTGCTCGCCCCCAAGAAGGGTGTGGACGTCGAGCCCAGCCCGGTGCGGCGTCCGCCCCTCGGTTCGCTGGTCCACCCGCAGGCGCGCCAGGATTCCCGCGCGTCGCGCCCGTCCGAACGCCAGCAGTTGGCCCAACAAGAGCAACAGCAACAACAACAGCAGGGCAGGTCGGAGGTGGCGTCATGCTGAGCCGGATCGCCGAGTCGCTGTACTGGATCGGCCGCTACCTGGAGCGTGCCGAGGACACGGCGCGCATCCTCGACGTCCACCTCTATCTCACGGTCGAGGATCCGCTGTCCGATCCCAAGGCGTCCGACCAGCTCCTGCTGTCGGTGATGGGCGTGCCCGTGGAGGAGGACGCCGGGGCGTCCGTCGTCATGCAACTGCTCTGCTACGACACGCGTTCGCCGTCGTCGATCCTGGCCTCGCTGCGCGGGGCGCGCGAGAGCGCCCGCCGTTCGCGCGAGACGGTCCCCACCGAGATGTGGGAGGCGGTCAACACGACCTGGCATGCGGTTCAGCGGGGACAGCTCAGCACGATGCGTCCGGCCGTGGCGTTCCGGTGGGTGCGCGAGCGCTGCGCCGTGATCACCGCGACCGCGGACAGCACCATGAGCCGTGACCTCGGCTGGCAGTTCCTCGCGCTGGGCCGCAGCCTGGAGCGCATCGACATGACGGCGCGGCTGGTCGAGGCGGCGGCGCTGACCAGTTCGGCGTCCGCCTGGTCGACCGCGCTGCGCTCGACCGGCGCCCACCACGCGTTCGTGCAGCGGGCGTCCGACCAGGACTCCGACCTGGAGTCGGTGGAGTTCCTGCTGCTCAACCGGGCCTTCCCGCGCTCCATGCTCACCACGCTGGACACGGCGATCGAGGCGCTCAGCGTGCTGGAGACCGGCTCGCAGCAGCTCATCTGCGACGGCGAGGCGGTGCGCCTCCTCGGCCAGGCGCGCGCGAAGCTGGAGTTCCACGAACGGGCGGAGATGCTGGACGCCCTGCCGGAACGGATGTCCGCGCTGCAGGCCACCTGCGCCACGGCCGACGCGGCGATCACCCGCCGGTTCTTCGAAGGCGCCGTGGCGCCGCAATGGCATGAGGGGGCGCTGTGACCACGCGACTCAAGGTGGTGCACCGCACCGGCTACCACTACCCGGACGGCGCGACGGCGTCCTTCAACGAGATCCGGATGGTCCCGCGCTCGACGCACCAGCAGCAGGTGGTGCACTCGCAGGTGGGGATCTCGCCGGTGCCGTGGACGTATTCCTACACCGACTACTGGGGCACGGCGGTGACCGCCTTCGAGGTGTTCGAGCGGCACGAGGCGCTGGAGGTCACGGCGACCAGCGTGGTCGACGTCCGGCGTCCCGCCGAGTTCAGCGAGGGCCTGGCCTGGGAGGTCCTCGGGTCGGACCGGGTGACCGATCGCTACTGCGAGTTCCTGGGCCTGACGGATCGGGTGCGGCCCCCCGAAGATCTGGCCGCCTGGGTGCGGGAGGTGAAGGAGCGGGCCGCGACACCCGCGGACGCCGCCGAGCAGATCGTCGACCGGATCCACGATCACGTGGCCTACATGACCGGCGTCACCTCGGTCCATGGCACGGCCGCGACGGCCTGGGACCAGCGCTCCGGCGTCTGCCAGGACCTGGCGCACCTCGCCATCGGGGCGCTGCGCGTCGCCGGCCTTCCGTGCCGCTACCTGTCGGGCTACCTGATGCCGGACACGGACGCCGAGGCCGGCGTCCCGTATGTGGGGGAGTCGCATGCGTGGGTGCAGTACTGGGACGGGCGCTGGGTGGGCGTCGATCCGACGAACAACCTGCGCCCGGGTGAGACGCACGTCGAGGTGGCGATCGGACGCGACTACGCCGACGTTCCCCCGTTGCACGGCATCTTCACCGGTGGGAAGACGGCAGACATGTTCGTCGCCGTGGAGATCACCCGGCTGAGCTGAGGGGCGTCCGGCGTGGCGCGCGGCCCCCGACCCTAGGGGGTTGGGGGCGCTTGGGTTTGGTCATGGTGCGACACCGTTGGTAGGTTCGGCGCGAGCTGTTCTGGACGGGGGAAATGCCGGGGCAGCTGCTTTCCAGCTTGGGGGGGTTGGTTGTGTCACGTTTGTCGTACAGTCCTGCACGCGCATATCCGGAGTCGCCACGAGGCGGACCCGGGAGGGCGATCCTGAGAGGCATCGCGGCGCTCCTGCTGACCGCTTCACTCACGCTTCCCGCGCTCACGCCATCGGCCACGGCCGAGGAGACGTCCACCCTGACGCCTCAGGCGGAGGTTGTGACGCCGATTCCGACGGCGACGGCAACGACGGAGGTGTCCGAGACGCCCGCGACGGTCACGCCGAGCGCGACGGTCACGCCGAGCGTCACGCCCGGTTCGACGAGTGTCGCCACGAAGGCGGCTGCCGGTTCCGAGACCGACTCGTCCGCGATCAGCGATGGCGCGGCGGTGACGCAGGCCGATGCGCCGGTTGCCTTCGGCGCGGTCGGGCCCGAGACCAGCACCCAGCGGTACGTGTACTGGGAGCTCCGCAGCGGCGCGACCTCGACCAGTCCCCTGGTGGGCGGCGGCACGTTCGAACTCCAGTACGGGGGAACGGGCGGGACAGCCTCGTGGGCCACCCCGGTCTACACCGTCACGGACTGCGTCGCTGTCGATGCGTCGGCGTGCACCGGATACGACAAGGACCCGGACGCGGGCGAGTTCCAGGTGCCCAACGGTGCCACTGGCTCGAACGGCACCGTCTCGATTCCAGCGAACGCTCGCCCACACGTGCGCGTGAGGCCCTCGGCCACTGCACCCAGCTGGCAGTGGGACGGATTGACCTGGAGCTTCGTGAGCAGCACGTCTACGTGGGTGCCTGGTAGATTCGCCAGCGACGCCGCTGGTTCTCTCAGCCTCAGCAATTTCCAGGCGGGATCGGCCTCCATCACGTGGGATGTCCGTGCCGGCACGGAGGAGACCTCCGGACTCATCGGCGGTGCCGCATTCAATCTCCGCAATAATGCCGCGACGGGCACGGTCTACCCCGTCGCCGACTGCACCGCGGGGCCATGCACGGGCTACGACAGCGACCCGATCCCGGGTGTGTTCAAGGTCGCTCATGGCGCCACGGACGCCAATGGCGCCAACCCGATCGCGATCGTGAGTGGTCAACAGTGGCGCTTCCAGCCAGTCGCTCCAGGTTTCTGGGAATTGAACGGTGTGAGCTACCAGTTCACTAGCTTGACCACGAGTGCCTGGTATCCGGCCTCCAACCACTCGTGGGTGACTTCGGGTGCGGTCTCTGGAAGTGATCTCGGCAATGTTGCCGCCAAGGCGTTCGACACCACCGGAACGATGACGGTGACCGTCCGAAAGCGAGTCCTCGCTAATCCGGCTTCATCGGCCGGTACCGTCGCGTCCAATATTGGAAATGATTATTCCTACACGACGGGCGCCCGATTCCGTTTGTACACGAACGTGAACGGCGAGCCCGGACAGCCGGTCACGGCAAGCTGGGCCTCGTGTGAGGTCGCGAGCTCAGGCGAGTGCAACATCCTGATTCCAGGCGCCTCGGGTGGACTTGCTGGTCAACGTTTCTGGGTGGTTGAGGAGGCTCCGGCGCCAGGCAGTGCGGCCGCCAACACCTATAGCAATGACCGGGTGTACGTGGGCAACTACGAAAACCCTCAGGACCTGCGGCGTCTGGTCGGACTGACCACTGCCGCCTCAGCCACCACCATCTACATGCCCATGACCGACGCGTCCGTCACGGGTGGCACCCCCATCACCTCGAGCGAACTCCCCAACAGCAGCGCCCGACCTGTCGAGGCGGGATCGTTCGGCGCGGTGGCGAACTCCTACAAGAATCCGGCCATCGAACCGAAGTGTGCGCCGGCCTACCCGAACATCGCCATCGTCATCGATGGGTCATCCTCGATTTCCCAGACCGACTGGACGACGTTCCGGAATGCCCTCGTGGGCACAGGGAGCGACAGCGTTTTGGGCGTCGTCCAGGACAAGGCGAAGGTGTCGATTCTCACGTTCGGGCCGAGCGCGAGTTGGAACTACGGTTCGACCGGCCCGGCGCTGGTCACGACCGCGAATCGAACGGAGATCGCCAATAAGGTCCCGACGACCCGACCAGCCCTGAGTGGGACGAACTGGGATGCAGCGCTCAGCACCATCCAGGGCGTGAACGCCGCGCACGACTATGATCTCGTACTGTTCGTCACCGACGGTGCCCCCAACGCGATCCTCGGTGGAGTCGGCGCCCCTGGCACGATCGTCACTGGTACGGCGAATACTAGTACCGGCTATCAGGTTGCTCTCCGCGCGCTGGAGGCGCCGACCTACGCGGCGAATGCCCTCAAGTCGTCGGGCGTCCGTGTCGTGGCCGTCGGGGTAGGCGACGGAGCGACCACTGACCAGGTGGCGGCGAATCTGCGTGCCATCTCCGGTGAGACCAAGAACAAAGACTCAGACCTCCGGAAGTAGATGACCTGATAGCCCTGTGATCAGGGCCTTTT
>JAVTWJ010000014.1:28334-89135 GCA_032229785.1 Propionibacteriaceae bacterium | reverse complement strand
ACGAGCGGCGCCGGCCCTCGAAGCTGAACGGACGGGTGACGACACCGATGGTCAGTGCGCCCAGCGAACGGGCGACCCGCGCGACGACCGGGGCGCCGCCGGTACCCGTACCGCCGCCCTCGCCCGCCGTGACGAAGACCATGTCGGCGCCCTTGATCACCTCTTCGATCTCGTCGGCGTGATCCTCGGCCGCCTGACGTCCCTTGTCGGGGTCGGCCCCCGCACCCAAGCCGCGGGTGAGGTCCCGTCCGATGTCGAGCTTCACGTCGGCATCGCTCATCAGCAGCGCCTGCGCGTCGGTGTTCACCGCGATGAACTCGACGCCTCGCAATCCGGCCTCGATCATGCGGTTCACCGCGTTCACGCCGCCGCCGCCGACGCCGACGACCTTGATGATCGCCAGGTAGTTCTGGGATGCACTCGCCACTGTCGTTCCCGTTCTGTTGTGTACCGCTCAACGCTTGCGTGGCCCTGCACCGGGCGTCCGAAGAGGGAAGTCAACGACGCGGAACCAGGCGGTTCACAGATTAGGTGCCCCCGCGCGCGAGCGTCCAACGGGCGCTAGGGGTTCGGCGTGCCCCTCAACCTGTGATCGAGAGTTGGGCCACGAAGCGGTGCAGAGTCGCCGATGCGCACGGGTCGAGGGTCGGCGCCGATCGCCGCGCGCCTCAGCGCGTCGTCGGGTGCGTGGGTGCCGACACGTCGTACTCGCGGGCCTCGACACCGAGCAGTGGGACGATCACGCTGGCCTTCAGCGGGCCGTCCTCGGGGCTGCCCCACAGAATGTGGCGGCCGTCGGCGAACACCACGGTCACCGAGTCTGCCGTGTCCGCCTTGAGAGAGGCCGTCTGCTCACGCACGGACGGCGGCAGGTCGGTCGCCACGCGGGCGAGTGCGGCGAGGGTCGCCTCCTCGGAGATCGCGCCACGCGCGAGCAGCACGCCTTCGGGACGCTCGGAGGACTGGTGGAACACCTCGCCCTGCGCGCTCACCCACACGTAGACGGACTCGACGTCCAACGCGATCGCCGGCTGCTCCTCGGTGACGGCGATCGTGATCGTGTCCGGCCACTCGCGGCTCACGCGCGCCTGCGCCACGGCGGCGAGCTCACCCACCCGGGCGGAGACGCCGGCGGTATCGACGGCGGCGAGCGGCGTCCCGAGCGGCAGTCCCGCGGCCTCGAGGACGGCCTCGGTGCCGGTCAGGTCGGCCCCGGTCACGGTGACCGCGCGCGTCCTGAGCCACTCGGAACCGTAGACCGCCCACACCCCGAAACCCACGATCGCGAGCACCGCGGCCGCGATACCCGCGGCCCTCAGGCGCCTGATCAGCCGCGCCCGGGCCCGCCGTCGCCGGGCACCCGTGACGTCGATGAGGGGTTCGCTCACGCCCGTTCCCCCTCGAGCGCCGCGAGCAGCGCCGGTCCGACCGTGGTGACGGTGCCGGCGCCGATGGTGAGCACGAGGTCGCCCGGTCGGGCGAGCCCGGCCACGGCCGCGGCGGCGTCCGCCACCTCGTCGACGACGGTGACCTCGCTCCCCCGCGCGCGCACGCGCTCGGCGAGCACGCCGGAGGTGATCCCCGGGAAGTCGACGGCGTCCTCCCGCGCTGGGTAGATGCCGCTCAACACGATCACGTCGGCGAGCGTGAGCGCCTCGGCGAAGGCGTCCAGAAAATCGCGCGTGCGGCTGAACAGGTGCGGTTGGAAGCAGGCGACGAGGCGTCCGCCTTCGACCACGCGCGGGCGCGCCGCGCGCAGGATGGCGGTCACCTCGGTCGGATGGTGGGCGTAGTCGTCGTACACGCGGACGCCCGCCGCCGCGCCCTTGAACTCGAACCGCCGCTGCGTCCCGGCGAACGCGCCGAGCGCCGCCCGCAGCCGCCCGCCGTCGAGGCCCAGCTCGCGGCCCACCGCGTACGCCGCCGCAGCGTTGTGCAGGTTGAACCGGCCGGGCACGGCCAGCTCGATCCGGCCGGCGTCGGTGCCGTCGTGCAGGGTCGCCGCCGTCGTGCTCGGGGTCAGCTCGACGCTCGCCAGGCGGAGGTCGGCGTCGGCGGCCTCGCCATACGTGAGGACCCGCTTGCCCGCGGCGCGCAGCCGGGCGGCCACCTCGCGCGCGGCCGGCTCGTCGGCCGACGAGACGACGACGCGGACGCCGTCGGCCGAGCCGAGCTCGACGAAGCCCTCGGCGTAGCGCTCGGGGGTGCCCCAGTTGTCCAGGTGGTCGGCCTCGATATTGGTGATGACGACGATCTCGGCCGGGTACTGCAGGAACGAGCCGTCGGACTCATCGGCCTCGACCACGAACGCCGGCCCGCCGCCGAGCGCGGCGCTCTCTCCCGAGGTCGCCAGGGGCGACCCGATCACGTAGCCAGGATCGGCATCGACGCCGAGCAGCATGGTCGCGACCATGCCGGTGGTCGTGGTCTTGCCGTGCGTGCCGGTGACGGCGATGCCGCGGCGCCCGAGCATCAGCGCCCCCAGCGCCGCCGATCGGTGCCACACCCGCAGCCCGCGCCGCCGCGCCTCGTCGAGCTCGACGTTGCCGGGCTTGATCGCCGACGACACCACCACGGTGCGCGCGTCGCCGAGCTGGGCCGCGTCGTGACCCACGTGGGTGCGGACGCCTGCCGCCGCGAGCTTGCGCAGCGCCGCCGAGTCCTCGCGGTCGGAGCCGGAGACCTCGATCCCGAGGTCGGCGTAGGCCTGGGCGATGCCGCTCATGCCCGCGCCGCCGATGGCGATGAAGTGCACCGGGCCGATCTCCGTGGCGGGCCGCAACGGAGCCGGGGTGACCAGCGCCATGTCAGCGCCCCGCCGCGGCGTCGAGGACGAGCGCGGCCAGGTCGCGGGCCGCGTCGCGCGGTACCAGCCCGCCCAGCGCCGCCGTCATGGCGGCCAGCGTCCGCGGATCGGCGAGACGCGGCAGTACCTCGCTCAGCAGCCGGGACGCATCCAGGTCCGCGTTGGCCACCAGCACCGCGGCGTCCGCCTCGAGCAGGAAGTCGGCGTTGCGCGCCTGCTCGCCGTTGCCGTGAGGCAGGGGCACGAAGAGGGTCGGCAGCCCGACGGTGGCCGTCTCGACGACGGTCCCGGCGCCTGAGCGGGCCACCATCATGTCGGCCGCGGCGTAGGCGTCCTCCATCGCGGCCACGTAGCCGAGGGGGACGTACGCGGCCCCGGTGACCGGATCGGTCGTGGGTGCCGGTGCCGCGCCGATGTTCTTCGGCCCGAGCACGTGCAGCACGCTGACGCCCGCACCCAGCAGTCCGGGCAGGGCGTCGATCGTGGCGGTGTTGATCGCCACCGCACCCTGCGAGCCGCCCGACACGAGCAGCACCGGCCCGGACGGCAGCCCCCACTGCGCGCGCGCCGCGTCACGCCGGGCGGGGCGGTCCAGCTCGGAGATGGCGGCCCGTACCGGCAGCCCGACGTAGCGCGCACCGGGCAGCGGCGTGCCCGGGAAGGACACCGCGACGACGCGCGCGAAGCGGGCGGCCACCTTGTTCGCCAGGCCCGGCACCGCGTTCTGCTCGTGAATCACCACGGGGACCTTCGCCCGGCGGGCCGCCAGGTAGACGGGCAGCGAGACGTAGCCGCCGAAGCCGACGACGGCGTCCGCCTCCACCTCGTCGAGGATCGCGCGCGCCTGGCGGACCGCGCCGGCCAGGCGCCACGGAACCGCGAACAGCGCCGGGGTGAGCCGGCGCGGCATCGGGACGGGCGGGATCATCCGCAACGGCAGGCCCGCGGCGGGGATGACGGTCGACTCCAGGCCCTTCGGGGTGCCCACGCAGGTGAGCAGGACGCCGCCCGCGGCGTCCTCCGCCTCACGCAGCCGCTCCGCGGTGGCGATCAGGGGCGACGTGTGGCCGGCGGTTCCCCCGCCGGCCAGGACGATCGAGACCATGACTCTCCTCACTTGCCCCGGCGTCGGCCGGGCAGGACCATCGAGCGGCGGCGGCGCGGGCCGCGCGCCGCGTCGCGACTCTTCAGCCAGGCGGCGGCGTCCGGCTCCTCGCGGGCGCAGGCGACCAGGATGCCGACCGCGGCCACGTTGGCCACCATCGCCGAACCGCCGTAGGAAAGGAAGGGAAGGGGGACGCCGAGCACCGGGAGCATGCGCAGGACGACCATGATGTTGATCAGCGCCTGCAGCAGCAGCCATGCGGTGATGCCCGACGAGACGAGGCGTCCGAAGAAGGACGGTGTGCGCAGCGCGATCCGGACGCCGCCCCACGCGAGCAGCACGAACAGCACCAGCACGAGGAGCGTGCCGATCAGGCCGAGCTCCTCGCCGATCACGGCGAGCACGTAGTCGGTGTGCGGCGCCAGCGCGAGACTGCCCCACTTCTGCCGGCTGCGGCCCAGGCCCACGCCCAGCCAGCCGCCGCTGGCCAGCCCGTAGAGCGCCTGCATGGGCTGATGGTTGATGCCGGTCAGGTCGGCGGTCGGGTCGAAGAAGCCGAAGATGCGCGCGAGCCGGGACTGGTGCCCCGTCACGATCAGCATGCCGACGCCGCCTGCCGCGAGCGCGAAGATCGCGCCGAGCACCCGCCACGGCGCGCCGACGCACCACAGGATCGCGAGCATGATGGCGCCCATGATCATCGCGGTGCCCAGGTCGCGCTGCAGGACGACGAGCACGATCAGGCCCAGCGAGAAGGGCACGAACGGCATCAGCAGGTGCTTGGGCTCGTGCAGCAGTGCCCGCTTGTTCGTCAGCACGGACGCGCCCCAGACCACGAGCGCGAGCTTGGCCGTCTCGGCGGGCTGGAAGCGGATCATGGATTCCGCGCCCCCGATCGCGAGCCAGTTGTTGTTGCCGCCCACGCCGTGACTCAAGCCGGGCACGAAGGTGAGACACAGCGTGAGCGCCGCCAAGATGTAGGCCAGCCAACCCAGCTGCCGGACCCGTGCGGGCGGCATTCGCGCCATGATGACTCCGGCGACCGCGGCCACCACCAGGAAGGCCAGGTGCCGCTGGACGAAGAAGAAGGCGTTGGAGAACTGCTTCTGCGCGACCACCGTGGACGCAGACCAGACCATCAGCACGCCCAGGCCGACGAGGATGGCCGTCGGCACCAGCACCAGCACCAGGTCGGCCATCGGGTGGGAGAGCCAGCCCGCCGCCTGGTCGGTCACCGATGCCCGCGGCGCGGTGCGCTCGGCCTCGCGGGGAGGTTTGCTGGGGGTCTGCACCGCCATGGTCGTCCTCCTCGTCTCGTCGTTCGTCATCGGCTGTCGGTCAGGCTCCGCGCCGCGTCGGTGAAGTCACGCCCGCGAGCGTCGTAGCCGGACCACATGTCCAGACTCGCGCAGCCGGGGGCCATCAGCACCGTGTCCCCCGGTCGCGCCATGGCGGCCGCCGCCCGGACGGCCTCCGCCATGGTCCCAGTCTCGGGGGAGTCCAGAACGATCACGGGGACGTCCGGCGCGTGTCGGGCAAGCGCTGCCGCGAGGACGCCGCGATCCACGCCCAGCAGGACCGCTCCCCTCAGCTTGTGCCCGAAGCCGGTCACGAGATCGTCGAAGTCGGTGCCCTTGGCCTGGCCCCCCGCGATCCACACGATCGAGTCGAAGGCGCGCATCGAGGACGCCGCGGCGTGCGGGTTGGTCGCCTTCGAGTCGTCGACGTAGCGGACGCCGCCGGCCTCGGCGACCGTCTGGATGCGATGGTCGCCGATCTCGAGGTCGCGCAGCCCCTGCGCGACGGCCTGGGGCCCGACGCCGAAGCTCCGCGCGAGCGCGGCCGCGGCGAGCGCGTTCTCGACGTTGTGCGGCGCATACGGGCGCACGTCGGACAGTTCGGCCAGCGGCATCGCCGAGTCGCGGCGCTGCTCGATGAACGCCCGGTCGACCAGCATGTCGTCCACGACGCCGAGCATCGATGGCGCGGGCACCTCGAGCCGGAAGCCGATCGCGCGCGCCCCCTCTTCGACGTCGGCGTCCTCGACCATCCTCTCGGTGGCGGGGTCGGCGGCGTTGTACACGCACGCGTGGGTGACCCCGCGGTAGATCGTCGCTTTGTCGGCCGCGTACGCCGCGAACGGGTCCGGCGTGTGCGCGTACCACTCCAGGTGGTCGGGCTGCAGGTTGAGCACGGCGGAGGAGTGCATCCGCAGCGATCGGCTCCAGTGCAGTTGGAAGCTGGACAACTCGACGGCGAGTACGTCGTAGTCGGTCTCGTCCAGCAGCGCCTCGATGATCGGACGCCCCACGTTGCCCACCGCGCTGGTCGCGAGCCCGGCGGCCTTCAGCATGGAGGCCAGCATCGTCGTGGTCGTGGTCTTGCCATTGGTGCCGGTGACGCCGAGCCACGGCACGACGCGGTCGGGCTGCATCATCCGCCAGGCCAGCTCGACCTCGCACCACACGGGCACGCCGCGCTCGGCGGCCTGCCGCAACAACGGCGAGGTCGGACGCCACCCCGGTGAGGTCACCACGAGGTCGACGCCGTCGGGTAGCACGGCGGTCGAGCCCGCGCCCAGCCGGACCTCGACGTCGAGGCGTCCGAGCAGGTCGGCCTTGTCGCGGTTGGTGGGCGAGTCGGCATCGTCCAGGACGACGATGCGCCCGGCGCCCAGCGCCAGCAGCCCGTCGGCGGAGGCGAAGCCGGACGTGCCCAACCCGGCGACGACGACGGTCGCCTCGGCCCAGGGCGAGAGCCGGTCGGCCTGATCGATCCAGTCGCGCGCGCTCATCCGATCAGGTCCGCTCCCGAGACCCATTCGGCGTAGAACAGTCCCAGTCCGCCGGCGACGAAGATGCCGCAGATGATCCAGAACCGCACGACGACCGTCTGCTCGGCCCAGCCCTTCATCTCGAAGTGGTGGTGCAGGGGCGCCATCTTGAACAGTCGCTTGCCGCCGGTCACCTTGAAGAACCCGACCTGCAGGATGACCGACATGGTGATGAGGACGAACATGCCGCCGAGGATCACCGCGAGCAGTTCGGTCCGGGTGAGCACGGCCAGGCCGGCCACCGCACCGCCGAGCGCAAGCGAGCCCGAGTCGCCCATAAAGATCTTGGCCGGGGACGCGTTCCACCAGAGGAAGCCGAAGGTCGCCCCGGCCAGCGCCAGCGACACGGCGGCGAGATCGTTGGGGTCGCGCACCTCGTAGCACATGGGCCCGGCCGTGGACAGCCGGCTGCACCACTGGGAGTGCTGCCAGAAATTGACCAGCGCGTAGGCGACGAACACCATGGTGGTCAGGCCGGTCGCCAGGCCGTCCAGGCCGTCGGACAGGTTCACGCCGTTGGAGAAGGCCGCGATGATGAAGACGATCCAGGCCATGCCGAGCCACGGCCCCAGGTGCAGCCACTGGATGTCGCGCAGGAACGACACGTACTGGCTGCCCGGGGTGATGCCGCGCCCGTCGGGCAGCTGGAAGCAGGCCCACGCGAACCCGATCGCGATCAGCGCCTGCAAGATCAGTTTCGCCCGGCTGTTCAGGCCGAGGCTGCGCGCCTGGGAGATCTTGATCCAGTCGTCGAGGAAGCCGACGAATCCCAGACCCACGAACAGGCCGAGCAGCAGCAGGCCGGACGCCGTGGGCGGCGTCCACAGCACCAGGTGGGCGAGCAGGTAGGCGACCAGCACCGCGCCGATGATCGCCACGCCGCCCATCGTCGGCGTGCCCGCCTTCTTCAGGTGCGTCTGCGGCCCGTCGTCGCGGACGTGCTGCCCGTAGCCGCGGCGCACGAGGACGCGGAGGGCCAACCGGGTGCCCACCAGGGCACCGAGCAGGCCGAGCGCGCCGGCCAGCAGGATCAACCTCATCCGCGTGCTCCTTCGTCGGCGGCGGCCAGGGCGTCCGCCACGGTTTCCAGTGCGAGGCCGCGCGACGCCTTGACCAGCACCACGTCCCGCGGGCCGAGGCTCGCGCGCAGGTGGCGCACGATCTCTTCCTTGCCCCCTCGATGGTGGCGGCGTCCGCCCGCGTCCGCAAACCCGGACGCCAACACGGCGGCGAACTCGCCGGTGGACACCAGCTCGTCGACGCCCAGCGTGGCCGCGAGCGCCCCGGCCTCGCGGTGCGCCTGTTCGGCGGTGGCGCCGAGTTCGAGCATGTCGCCGAGGACGGCGACGAGGCGTCCGCCGGGCTGCCGCAGGCCCCGCAGGCTGTGCAGGGCGGCGCTCATCGAGTCGGGGTTGGCGTTGTAGGCGTCATTGACGACCCTGAGGCCGTCGGCGCGCGTGCTGAGCTCCATCCGCCAGCGCGACAGCGGCTGCGCCCCGCTGAGGGCGTCCGCGATACCGCTCAGCGGCAGGCCGGCCGCCAGCCCGACCGCGGCGGCGGCCACCGCGTTGGCCACGTTGTGCTCACCGAGCACGCGAAGACTCACCGGCGCGTCGCCGGCAGCGACCCCGGCGGCGTGCAGCACGAACGCGTGCCGCTGCTCGCCGTCGGCCGCGACGTCGGACGCCCACACGCGAAGGTCGCCGGCCTCCGGTTCGCCCCGGACGCTGAAGAAGGCCACCCTCGCGCGGGTGCGCGGCGCCATCGCGGCGACGCGCGGATCGTCGGCGTTCAGAACGGCCCACCCGTGGGGACCGAGCGCCTCGACCAGTTCGCCTTTCGCGGCGGCGATGCCCGCCACCGAGCCGAACTCCCCGAGGTGGGCGTGGCCCACGTTGAGGACGGCGCCGATGTCGGGCGGCGTGATGGCGGTCAGGGTGGCGATGTGGCCGGCCCCGCGCGCGCCCATCTCGCTGACGAGGTAGCGGGTGGTGGCCTCGACGCGGCAGGCCGTCAGCGGGGTGCCGATCTCGTTGTTGAACGAGCCGGGCGGCGCGACCGTCGCGCCGTCGGTGGCGAGCACCTGGCTGACCAGGTCCTTGGTGGAGGTCTTGCCCGCCGACCCGGTGATGCCGACCACGCGCATGCCGCGGTCGCGCCCCGCGTCCACGACGCTGCGCGCCAGGGCGGCGAATGCGGCCAGCGGATCGTCGACCACCACCTGGGGCAGGTCGGCCTCGACCGGGCGCGCGACCAGCGCGGCCCCGGCTCCTGCACCGGCCGCGGCGGCCACGAACGCGTGTCCGTCGACGTGCTCGCCGGGCAACGCGACGAACAGTGCCCCGCCGGACGCCTCCCGCGAGTCGATGACGACCGACGGCCCGACGAGCGCGTGCGGATCGCCGTCGTCACGCAGGCGTCCGCCCGTGATGGCGGCCAGGGCTCTCACCGTGATGCGTTCCATGTCATCTCCCCCCCAGGTCGCGGAGCACCACGACATCGTCGAACGGGTTCGTGCGGCCCGCGATCTCCTGCCCAGTCTCGTGGCCCTTGCCGAGGACCGCCACCCAGTCGCCCGGGCGGGCCAGACGCAGGGCGTGGGCGATCGCGTCGCGGCGCGATCCCCCGTCGACCACGTCGGTCCCGCCGACCTCGCGGGCACCGGCGAGCACGCGGGCACGGATCGCGGCCGGCTCCTCGTCGCGCGGGTTGTCGTCGGTGACCACGACGATGTCGGCCCGTTCCGCGGCCGCGCGGCCCATGGGTCCCCGCTTGCCGGCGTCGCGGTTGCCGCCCGCACCGAGGACGGCGATCCGGCGTCCGGTGCGCGGCAGGGCGTCGAGGGCGGCGGCGATCGCCTGCGGGGTGTGCGCGAAGTCGACCACCGCGTGCGGGGCGCCCTCGCCGAGATCCACGCGCTGCATGCGGCCGGGGACCTGCGTGGGACGCAGCGCGCGGGACGCGGTGTCGACGTCGTGTCCGGCCGCACCCAGCAGCGCCAGCGCGGTGACGGCGTTGGCGACGTTGAACGCACCGAGCATGGACAGCTCGAACACCGTCTCCCCCGCCGGGTGCACGAGCCGGACACGCCAGCCGCCGTCGGGCAGCGGCTCCGCCGTGCGCACGCGGTAGTCCGCGTCATCGGCGTGCGCCGTCGTCAACGCGGCGGCGCCGTCATCGGCGACGAGGCGGGCCAGGCGGCGGCCCCACGGGTCGGCCGTGTTCACCACGGCGGCGCGGGTGCGCCCGCCGAGGAACAGCCGCGCCTTGGCGGCGAAATAGTCCTCGAGCGTGTGGTGGAACTCCAGGTGGTCCTGACCGAGCATGGTGAACGCGGACGCCTCGAACGTGAGGTCGTCGACGCGGTGCATCGCCAGCGCGTGGCTGCTGACCTCCATCGCGACGGCGTCCGCCCCGCGCTCGGCCATGACGGCCAGCAGCGCCTGCAGGTCGGGCGACTCGGGGGTCGTGATCGTGGTCCGGCCGCTCACCAGCGGGGTGCCCTCGACGCGGAAGCCGAGCGTCCCGATCGTGCCGACAAGGTGGCCCAGCCCGGCCAGCGCGGCCTCCAGCAGGCAGACCGTGGACGTCTTGCCGTTGGTACCGGTGACCCCGAACAAGGCGAGGCGCTCGCCCGGACGCCCGTACACCTCGGCGGCCACCCCCGCCATTGCGGCGCGCGGGTCGTCCACGACCGCGACCGGAAGGCCGGCGTCCGCGGCGAGGGCCGCACCCGCGGCGTCCGTCATGTGGGCGAGGGCCCCTGCGGCGCGGGCATCCGCGGCGAAGGACGCCCCGTGCACGCGCGCGCCGGGCAGACCCACGTACAGGTCGCCCGGACGCACCTCACGCGAGTCGAACGCGACACCCGAGACGACGCCGCCCGCCCCCGGCACCAGGTGGGCCAGGGGCAGTCCGGGGGCGCTCGCGGGCCTCAGTGCGGTCGGGTTCATCGGCAGGGTCTCATTCCTTCACCAGGGGCAGCTTCGTGTCCACGATGTCGTTGCGCGGCTGCACACCGTAGCGCGGCAGCGCCAACGCCATGAGGTCGCGGTAGACCGGCCCGGCCATGCCCAGGCCGGCGCCCGACGTATCGGGGCGTCCGATGAGGACGTACACGAGCACCTGCGGGTCCTCGACGGGGCCGACGCCGACGATCGAAGCCACCTGCCCCTTGTAGCCGCTTCCGCTGCCGGAGATGCGGGCGGTGCCCGTCTTGGTCCCGGTGCGGTAGCCCGCGATGTTCAGCTGCTTGCTGGAGTCGAACGTGCGCTGCTCCATCATCTCGACGACCTGGCGCGAGGCCTCCTCCGAGATGACCCGGTGCGACTGCGGCGCGGCGCTCGGCGTCCACGTGCCGTTCTCGCCCACCGCCTTCACGAGGGTCGGCTCGGTGTAGACCCCCCCGTTGGCCACGGCCGAGATGGCGGCGGCCATCTGCACGGCCGTCGTCGACAGGCCGTAGCCGTAGGCCATCGAGTCGGCCTGGTAGGACGGCATGCCGGCCGGCGGCACGCTGCCCGCCGCCTCGCCGGGCAGGCCGAGGGCCGTCTTGGCGCCGAGGCCGAAGCTGAGCATGTAGTCGCGCAGCATCGCCGGCTCCATCGCGCGCGCCGCGGTGATGGCGCCGATGTTCGACGATTTCACCAGGATCCCCCGCGTGGTGACGTTGACCTTGCCGTGCCGCCAGGCGTCGCTGACGCTGTGGTCGCCGACCTGGACGGTCTCGTCGATCGCGTACGTCGTGTCGGGCGTGGTCAGGCCGGCGTCGAGCAGCGACGCCAGCGTCAGCACCTTCTGGACCGAGCCCGGCTCGTACGCGGCGGTGATCGCGCGGTTGCCGAGATCGGCCGCGTCTGCCTTGCCGAAGTCGTTGGAGTCGAAAGACGGGTAGTTGGCCAACGACAGCAACTCGCCGGTCTCGATGTCCATCACCACGGCGACGCCCCACATGCCGCCGACCTCGTCCACGCGCTGGCCGAGCCTGCGCTCGGCCATCCACTGCAGGTCCGGGTCGATCGTGAGCTGCAGGTCCTTGCCGTCGACCGCCGGCGTCAGCGTCTGGTTGCCGAGCGGGATCTTGCCGTAGGGCGACGTCTCGTAGGTCTCCCGGCCGGGCGTGCCGGCGAGGTCGGACTCGCGGGTGGCCTCGAACCCGAGCAGGCCCTTGCCCTCGCTCATCCCGCCGACGATGTTGGCGGCCACCGTGCCCATCGGGTAGATCCGGCGCGGATTGGATTCGCGGAAGACGCCCACGTATTTGCCGGCGTTCAGCTCGGCGTTCAGCGCCACCCAGGTGGTCGCCGGAAGCTGCTTGGTGAGAATCGCGTAGCGGACGGGAGTCTCGACGCCGTCGGCGTTCGCCGCCGTCACCCGGCGCAGCTTCGCCTCGAGTTCCTCGGCGCTCTCGCCGGTGTGCCGCGCGATGATCTGCGCCATCTCGGTGGGCGCCACCGCCGCCTTGTCGTGGTCGGACGCCCGCATGGCCTCGGGCTCCTTGCCGTTGGTGGCGATCATCGACGGGTCGGCGACGACGTTGACGGTCGCCTCGGTGAAGGCGAGCATCTGCCCGTCGCGACCGACGATCGAGCCGCGCTGCGCAGGCACGGTGCGGGCCACCGTCATGTCGTCGGCCGCCTGGGCCGCCATCGCCTCGGCGCTGACGACCTGGATCTGGACCGCGCGGGCGGCCAGCACCGAGAACATGATCGCCACGCCCAGGATGAGGACCCGGACGCGGAACGCCGATGACGCGAGCGTGAGGCGACCGTTCCGGCGGGCGCGTCCTGCGGGCGGGCGCCTGGCTGCGGGCCGGCTCACGGCGTGGCCCCCTCGGCGTCCGCCGTGGCCTGATCGACGGGCGGCGCGCCGATGTCGTCGGCCACGACGCCCTCCTCGGGGAGGGTCCCCTCATCGGGGACGAGGCCCTCCACCGGCGCGGTCCCTGCCTCGGCCGCGCCGACGGCCGTGCCGTCCGGGTTGGGCTCGCCGGCCTCGGGTGCGGCCGCGGGCCGCTCCTCCGGCAGCGGCATGGCCGTCTGCACCCGAAGGCTGGGGATCTCATCGCCGCGCACAGGCGTCGGATCGCCGGTGATCGTCCCCGTCCTCACGTCGATGAACACGGCGTTCGGGTTGGGCACCATGCCCAGCTGGGTCGCGCGGCGTCCCAGTTCGGCGGGCGAGCTGGCCTGGTTGACCCGCGACGTGAGGTCGGACGCGCGGTAGCCGAGTTCGTTGGCGGTCCGCTGGGCGGCGCGCACCTCGAACGCCTGGCTCTGCAGCGCGGTGGTGAGCGCCAACAGGCCGACCATGCCGGCGATCACCACGGACACGAGCGTGACGGCGAACGGGACCGAGCCGATCCGCCGCGGCGGGCTGGCGACGCCGCGCAGCCGCGGTCGCGCTTGCGCGGCCGCCTCACCGAGCCGCCTCGGCGCGTGGACGATCGTCTCCCAGGCGGTCATGCTGCTGCCTTTCGTTCGATGACGCGCAGGCGTGCGGACGCCGCGCGGGGGTTGACGGACGCCTCGGTGGCGTCGGGACGTTCGGCGCCGCGGGTCACCAGCTGGAACCGGGCGCGAAGGTCGGGGGGCACGACCGGGAGGCCGCGCGGCGCCCGGTCGGTGCTGGCGGAGGCGAACGATCGCTTGACCAGCCGGTCCTCCAGGGAGTGGTAGGCGAGCACGGCGAACCGGCCTGCGGGCGCGAGGGCGTCCAGGGCCGCGGGCAGCAGGCCCTCCAGCGCCTCGAGCTCGCGGTTGACCTCGATGCGCAGCGCCTGGAACGTCCGCTTGGCGGGGTGTCCGCCGCTCGCGCGCGCCGCCGCGGGGATGGCTTCGGCGATCACGGCGACCAGGCGTCCAGACGTGGTGAACGCCTCCGCCTCGCGCTCGGCGACGATGCGACGGGCGATGCGGTCGGCGAAGCGCTCCTCGCCGAAGGTGCGCAGGATTCGCGCGAGCGCGCGGACGTCGTAGGTGTTGACGATGTCGGCGGCGCTCGGCCCTTCGGTCTGCGTCATGCGCATGTCGAGCGGCGCGTCCACCGCGTAGGCGAAGCCCCGTTCGCGGCGGTCGATCTGCAGGCTGGACAGGCCGAGGTCGGCCAGGATCGCCTGGACGTGCGGCGTGCCGTCCTCGGCGAGCACCTCGGGAAGCTCGTCGTAGACCGCCTGGTAGAGGGCGACCCGGTCGCCGAAGGGGGCGAGTCGCTCGCGCGCGATGGCGAGCGCGTCGGCGTCCCGGTCGATGCCGACGACGCGGGCTCCGGGACACGCGTCCAGGACGGCCTGCGCGTGACCGGCCAGGCCGAGGGTGCAGTCGACGTAGGTGCCACCGCCGGCGAGCGCGGGGGCGAGCACCTCGACGATGCGCGCGACCATGACGGGTACGTGACCCGCCTCGGTGGGCTGCATCATCGTCACTCTCCTGTTCGTCCGTGGACGCCTGGCGGCAGGTCCTTCATCGAACGCCTTGCAACGGGGTTCCGATCCGGGTGGTCCACCTGGCACCGGGGAAGTGGTGTCAGGGAGGCCGACCGGATCGAAGCCTCGCCGAAGGCGGCGTGCTTTCAGGCGCGGGGTTCCGTGCCGGGGAAGATCTCCTCGTCCATCTGGGCGAATGCCTCGTCCTGGGCGGACTGGTACGCCTCCCACGCGGCGAGGTCCCAGACCTCGACGCGGTTGAACGCACCGATCACGGCGATCTCCTTGTGCAGCCCCGCGTAGTCCCTCAGGACGGGCGGGATGGTGACGCGTCCCTGCTTGTCAGGCACCTGGTCGGAGGCGCCCGAGGCGAACATGCGCTGGAAGTCGCGGATCCCCCGCAGGGTCGAGGGACCGCTCATGGCTGCCTGCGCCTGCCGCTGGAACTCGTCGACGGCGTAGACCGCCAGGCAGCGTTCCTGCCCGCGCGCGATCACCAGTCCTTCGCCGAGTTCGTCACGGAATTTCGCCGGGAGGAAGAAGCGCCCCTTGTCGTCGACCTTGGGGTAATGGGTGCCCAGGAACATCTGACGCCCTCCCTCCGACTGCACGACTCCTCCACTATCCCCCACTTTACCCCACTCCACTCCACTTGAGGAGTGCGAGGGGGGTGCCATCGGTGGCGGCGAGCCGCGCCGGCCACAGGAGGCGGCGGTAGTGTTACCGGCGTGACGATCTCCTCCTCCGCCGACGTGTTCGCCGTGACCCGCCTCGCCGATCGGCTGCAGGCGTCCGTCAGTTCGGTGATCGAGGGCAAACCCGAGGCCGTCGACATGGCCCTGGTGGCCCTGTTCGCCGGCGGCCACCTGCTGATCGAGGATGTGCCGGGCGTCGGCAAGACGATGCTGGCCCGCACCCTCGCCCGCTCGATCGACTGCTCGACGCGCCGGATCCAGTTCACGGCGGACCTGCTGCCCAGCGACATCACCGGCGTGTCGGTGTTCAACCCGCAAACCCGCGAGTTCGAGTTCAAACCCGGCGGCGTCTTCGCAACCATCGTGATCGGCGACGAGATCAACCGCGCGTCGCCGAAGGCGCAGTCCGCGCTGCTCGAGGCGATGGAAGAGGGGCGCGTCTCGGTCGACGGCATCACCCACGAGTTACCCAAGCCGTTCATGGTGTTCGCCACCCAGAACCCGATCGAGATGCAGGGCACCTACCCCCTGCCCGAGGCCCAGCGGGACCGTTTCATGGCGTCGGTGTCGATGGGCTACCCGAGCCGCGAGGCCGAGGTCGCCATGCTCGATCACCACGGCGCGGCCAGCCCGCTCGACGCGCTCCAACCCGTGACGGACGCCGCGGGCATCATCGAGGCCCGCCGCCAGGTCTCCCGCGTCTACGTGAACGACGCGCTCAAGGACTACATCGTCCGGCTGGTCGCGGCGACCCGCACGTCGGACGCCCTGCGCCTGGGCGCCTCCCCGCGCGCCAGCCTGCAACTGCTCCGCGCGGCCCGGGCCCGGGCCGCGATGCACGGGCGCGGATATGCGATCCCCGAGGACGCCAGCACGCTGGCCGGCGCCGTCCTCGGCCACCGCGTCCTCCTCAGCCATCGCGCCCACAGCGCCCGGGCGAACACCGCCGAGGTGCTGGCCCGCATCGTGGCGACGGTCCCGGCCCCCCAGCGCACCTGAGCATGCCCGCCCTGCCCACGCCCACGGCACGCACACTGGGCTTCGCCATCGGAGGCGCCGCGCTGCTGCTGGTCGGTATGGCGACCGGCAACCCGGGCGCGGCCTGGCCGGCCGTGTTCCTGATCGCGCTGCCCCTCGCGTCCCTGCTGGTCACGCTCGCCTTCCGGCCACGGATCGGCCTCGAGCGCACCCTCACGCCTTCGACTGTTCCGGCCGGCGAGACCGCCACCGTTCGGCTGCGCAGCACCGCGGTCCGCGCCAGCAGTGTCGGCACCGTCGTGGCCGAGGACGACCCTGGCATCACGCTCGGCCTACCACGGCAGACGCCCGTGAACGCGTCCGCGGTGGGCGCGGTGACCGAGGCGACCTACGAGATCCGGCCACGGCGGCGCGGCCGCTACACGCTGGACGGCTACCACTTCCGCTTCGTCGATCTCTTCGGATTCTGGCTGTGGGCGCTGCACGTGCCGCACCCCACCGATCTCGCCGTGACCCCGGCGGTCGTCCCCCTGCCGGCGACCCGCGCCTCGACCTACGGCATCACGGGCGACACGCCGATCCCGCAAACGGCCATCGCCGGGCCCGACGATGCGATGGTGCGCGAATACCAGCCTCGCGACGACGTCCGGCGCATCCACTGGCCGTCGACGGCACACACCGGCACGCTCATGGTGCGCCGCGAGGAGGCGGCCTGGGATCCGACCGCCTGGGTTCTGCTCGACTCGCGTGCGGACGCCCACCGCGACAAGGGCGTCGGGCAGCCCGGATTCGAGACCCTCGTGTCGGCGGCCGCCTCGCTCGGCCTGCGGCTGCTGGAGGACGGCTATACGATCACGCTGGTGGAGGCCGAGGGCGTCCGGGCCCAGGTCGCGCCCGAGCATGCGGACGCCGAGGCGTCCTGGCTCGACCCGCTGGTCGACGTCGCCGTGACGGACTCCTCAAGCCTGGAGGCGGAGACCGTCGCCCTCACCCAGGCCGGCCCCGAGCACGTGGTCCTCGCACTGCTGGGCAGCCTGGACGCCGGCGACGCCGCGGCGCTGATCGCCGCGGGTGCGCCGCGTCAGCACCGGAGGGCGCTCGTCCTCACCCCGGACGCCGCCTCGCGCCCCTCGTTCGCCGAGGCCGCGGCCACGCTGGCCGCCCACGGCTGGGACGTCCACGAACTGCCCGGCCTGACCGCGTTGCCGCACGCGTGGGCACCGGAGAACGCGGGGGCACGATGAAGACCGGTCGACTCACCCTCGCGCTGGTCCTCGCCCAGTGCGCACAACTGCTGCCCTGGCGAGAACTCACCCAGGACACGGGCACGCTGGCCCTCGCGGCACTGGCGATCGCGCTGACAGGCGTCCTGGGCTGGACCGGGCGGACGCTGCGCTGGAGGGCCGTCGTCATCGCGGGCGCTCAGCTGGCCGGGCTGCTCACGCTGACCTGGGTCGGGCTCACCGTCCTGCACCCCTCGGCAGGCCCGGGTCTCGGCCTGCTGCCCGAGGGCGTGTTCTTCATTCTCGGCACCGACGTACCGATGCCCGCCCATCCGGGCGTCACGGCGGTCCTGGTGCTGGGTGTCGGGCTGCTCTCCATCGTCGCCGACGCCCTGGTGGTCGCGGTCGGCCGTCCCGCGCTGGGCGCGGTACCACTGGTCGCGTTGCACCTCGTGCCGACGTTCGGACTCGCAGACGCGACGCTGTTCTCGGAGATCGCCTGGCTCGCCGTGGGGATCGGACTCGTGCTGTGGGCGGGCCGGCGGCAGACGGCAGGCGAAGCCGGCGCCGCCCGTGCGGTGGGCGCGCTCGCCGCGGCGGCCATGGTCGCCGGAGCGCTCGCGACGGCGTGGCTCGTCGCGCCCCTCGTGCCGACCTTCGAACCTCGCGCCACGACCGACCCGCTCCAGATGAACGACCCGTCGGTCGACCTCAAGCGCAACCTGATCCAGGGCAGCGATGAGGTGGTGATCCACTACACGACCGACGACGGAGAGGGCACCTATCTCAAGCTGGCCTCGCTCCCCTCGCTCACCTCCGGCGGATTCGGCCTTGCCGAGGTGCGCGTGGGCACCGGTCGGATGCCGGCGCCACCCGGCTCGCCCTCCGGCGAGGCGCGCACCACGTCGGTGAGCGTCGGCGCCTTCCGCAGCGAATGGCTGCCCGTCCCGGCGGTGCCCACCTCGTTCGAGGCGCCCGGCGAGTGGGGGTTCGCCGTCGACACGCTCGACGTCATGGCCCTGGCCGGCCCCGACCGCGCGTCGGCGACCGAAGGCATCACCTACGAGGTGCGCAGCCTCGACGTGCGTCCGTCCGCCGCGACGATCGCCGCCGCGAGCGCGAACGGCGCACCCCGACGCGAGCTGACGCTCGACGTGCCCGCCCAGGTCACCGACCGTACCCGGGCGCTCGCCCGAGAGATCACCCAGGACTCCCCGACGGCGGGCGCCAAGGCGCAGGCGATCGAGGCCTACCTGCGCTCGTCGCGGTTCACGTACTCGACCAAGGCGACGACGGGCATCGGCGACAGCCTCGCGACGATCGACGAGTTCCTGTTCCGGTCGCGGCAGGGCTACTGCGAGCAGTTCGCGGGGTCGATGGCGATCCTGGCCCGTGAGGCCGGCATCCCGACCCGGCTCGCCGTCGGCTTCGTGCCCGGCACGCGGGACGGCGACGGGTGGTCGGTGACGGCACGCGAGATGCACACCTGGCCGGAGCTGTGGCTGGACGGCCTGGGCTGGGTGGCGTTCGAACCGACGCCGGGGCGAGGTTCCACCGGCGAGAGCGGCGGCGAGGGCGAAGCCTCACCCTCGCCCGCACCGGCCGAGGAGCAGCCGGCCGAGGCTGCGCCCACGCCCGCCACGTCGACGCCCGAGGTGTCCGCACCGGCCGCAGAGGCTCCCGGGACGCCGCCCGCCGCGGGCGGGCTGCCGTGGGCGATCGGCCTGGTCGTGCTCGCCCTGCTGGCCGCGGCCGCACTGGTCGGCCCGCGCTGGTGGCGGTCGCACCGCAGTGCGCGACGGCTGGCGGGTGTCGGCGATCCGCGCCGGGACACTCTCGGGGCCTGGGACGAGGTGCGCATCGCCGCGACCCGGGCGGGCGTGGCGTGGCCGGACGCCTCTCCTCGGTTCGCCTCGGCGGCACTCCGGGAGGCCATCGAGCATGATCCGGACGCCGCGAAGGCGCTGGAGACGCTGGCCATCGCGGCCGAGCGCGCCCTGTACGACCGTCCGGAAAACTTCGACGGCGCGGGCGAGTGGCGTACGGAAGTGTCCGCGATCACCGCGGCATTGGCGAAGCCGCGGTGATCGGTCGGTGGATCGGCTAGAACTCGTCGGTGGGTCGGCGCCGGTCGTCGAACCGCTCGTTGACCACATCGCGCGGGTCGCGGAACTCATGGTCGCCGGTCTGGCTCTCGACCACCTTCCACGAATTGAGCGCCACCACCGTCGCTGCGAGCATGATCACGAAGCCGACCACGCTGATGATCCAGCTGACCTGCATGCCGCCGACGAGCGCGGCGATGCCGATCAGGAAGCACACACCGGCGATCGCTGCCCGACGCCGGTGGAGCGTGCGCGGATGACCTCCGCGAAGTGTGTTGGCGAGTTTGGGATCCTCGGCAGCGAGGGCGGCCTCCAACTGTTCCAAAAGCCGCTGCTCTTGCTCAGAAAGTGCCATCTCGCTCTCCCTTCTTCGGTAAAGCTGCGCCCGTCCATGGACGTGGACCAAGTGTAGGCGTCGCACGACCCAAACGGAACTTGAATCGGGGTTCCGGGGCAGCTCTCCCGCGGTGGCGCGCGGCGGGCTCGCTACCGGATCGCTACCCTGACGCCCATGGAGATGCTTCCCGCCGTGTTCGCCTCCGGCTGGGCCAGCGGCATCAACGCCTGGGGCACCGTGCTGGTGCTCGGCGTGCTGGGCCGGTTCGCCGAGGTCGACGGCATTCCGCCGGGATTCCAGCGCACCGACGTGCTGATCGTCGTCGCCGTGTTGTGCGCAGTGGAGGTGGTCGCGGACAAGATCCCGCTCGTCGACAGCCTGTGGGACGGCGCCGCGACCTTCATTCGTCCCGCCGCAGGCGCGATCATCGGCGCCGCCTGGGCGGGCGAGGCGGGCGTGCCTGCGGCGATCGCGATGGCGGTGGTCGGCGGCCTCACCGCCCTCGCCTCGCACCTGGTCAAGGCCGGGCTGCGACTCGCCGTGAACACGTCGCCGGAACCGTTCACCAACGTGGCGGCTTCCGCGGCGGGCGACGTGGCCGTGACCGGCATCGCGACCATGGTCGCGCTCGCCCCGATCGCGGCCGCGTTCATCGCCGCGCTGGCGTTGGCCGGCGGCTTCTGGACCCTGCGCGTCATCGCGTCGCGCATCACCGCCGGCCGCGCCCGCCTGAAGGCCTGGCGGGAGTCCCGGCGGGGTTCGGCGTCCGGCTGATGGGCGCCGTCACCGTCCTCGGCGGCACGTTCGCGGGCGTGGCCACCGCCCTCCGGCTCGCCCGCGTGGGCCACGAGGTCACCCTGATGGCGGCGCCGGGCTGGGACGACGTCCTGCGCACCGAACTCGGCGACACCCTCGACTTCCCCGCCCCGTGGCGGGATCTGTTCAAGAAGACCGGACGTCCCGCCGCCGGCGCGCTCGGCCTGCACGGCCTCGCATTGGTGGCGGACGCCGACGGACCGCCGACCGACCGCGCCGGCGTCTGGTACGCCGACGTGGCAGCACTGGGCGAGCCCGCCGCACGGGCGTGGCGCGACCTCGTCGACACCGCCGACGACGTGTGGCAGGCGGTCCGGCCGCTCGGCGTCGAAGCCGAGCTCGTCCCGGATGCGGTGGCACGCGCCGGCCTCCACCGCCAGCGCAGCCTCGCCGACGTCGCGCGGGCCCTGCCCCGGCCGGAACTGGCCGCGCGGCTCCACCGTCTCGCGGCCGCGCGCGGACTGACCGCGGACGATGCGCCCGCCTGGCTCGTGTCGCGACTGGCCGTCGAGCGGACCTTCGGCCGGTGGCGGCTCGTCGACGCCCGCGGGGTCGCCGTGCCGACGGCCGCGCTCCTCGACGTGATCGACGACCGCCTGGAGGCGCGCGGCGTCCGGGTCGTCGACGCCCCGGGCGCCGTCGCCGACGCGACCGTCGACACCCGCGATCCGGGCCTCGCCTGGCACCGGCCGAGACGCTGGCGCCGCCGCGACTCGTTCGTCGATCAGCTGCTCGCCCGGCCGGCGCTGCGGACGCCGGGGCACCCGGGGTGGTTCCACGCCTCGGCGTCCTCGCCCGCCGGGAACGAGCCCTGGGCGCAGCTGCTGTCGGGATCCCTCGCCGCCTACGCCGTGCATCACCTGCTGACCGGCGAGGACATCCGGCCGACCAACAAGGCGCGGCGTTGACCCGCGGGAGTGGGTTGACACGCGGGGGTAAAGTGGTGCGCTGGTCAAACCCGAGGATGCCCTCTTGAATCACTCCGAACTGATCGCCCGCGAGTTGCGCACCGAACAGGCCCACGTCGACGCCGTCTACGCACGCCTCGGCGAGGCAACCCAATCGGCCCGCAGCGCCGCCCGCACCGGCCAGCAGATCTACGCATCCGACCGTGGAAGCTGGGTCCGCGAAGAAGATGGAACCGCGCTGTTCGAGCGCGATGCGTTCACCTTCCAGGCCGCCAAGCGGCTGGCCGTGCTGGACGCCGAGCACGAGGGCCTGGTCTTCGGCCGGCTCGACCTCGACGACGAGGACCGCGAGATCCGCTACATCGGGCGCATCGGCGTCCGCGACGAGGACTACGAGCCCCTGGTGATCGACTGGCGCGCCCGCGCGGCCGAACCGTTCTACCGGGCGACCTCCAACCAGCCGATGGACGTCGTGCGCCGCCGCGTCCTGCGCTGCCGCAACGACCGTGTCGTCGGCATCGAGGACGACCTGCTCGCCCCGGACGCCCAGCGCGAGGACCTGCCGATCATCGGCGACGGCGCGCTGATGGCGTCGCTGTCGCGGGCGCGCGGCACCCGCATGAAGGACATCGTCGCCACGATCCAGGCCGAGCAGGACGAGGCGATCCGCGCCGAGCACGCGGGCGTGACGATCATCAACGGCGGGCCCGGCACCGGAAAGACCGTCGTCGCCCTGCACCGTGCCGCCTACCTGCTCTACTCCAACCGTCGGCGCTTCGAGCGCGGTGGGATCCTGGTGGTGGGGCCGGGGCCGGTGTTCATGAACTACATCGAGCGGGTGCTGCCCAGCCTCGGCGAGGACTCGGTGATGCTGCGGGCGATCGGTGCCGTGGCGTCCGACGTGCTGGACGTCAGCTCCGAGGTCGTCGACGACGCCGACACGGCGGGCGTCAAGGGGTCGCTGCGGATGGTCGGCGTCCTGAAGAACCTGGTCGCGCTGCCGCTCGGCCCGCTCGACGAGGCGCCCGCGGAGCTACGGACGACCGTCAAGGGCGACGTGCTGAAGCTGGACGCCGCGCAGCTGGCGCGGATCCGCGTCGAGGTGCTGGCGCGGACGCGGCTGAACGTGGGCCGCGAGGCGGCCGAAAAGGCGCTCGTCGCGTCGCTGGCGGCGCAGGTTCACGAGGACACCGATGTCGACCCCGAGGCCGTGCCCGATCTGATCACCGATTCGGCCGCCTATCGCGACTTCGTCGCCGGCTGGTGGCCGCCGCTGACCGCGACCCAGGTGCTGGGCCGGCTCGGCGATCCCCGGGTCGTCGCCCGCGTGGCCGGCAGCCTGCTGGACGCCACGGAGCAGGGGCTGCTCGCGGCGTCCTACGCGCCCGACCGTCCGTGGACGGTGGCCGACATCGCGCTGCTCGACGAGCTGACGGCGATCCTCGGCCCGATGCCCGAGGAGCCGGACGCCGACCCGACCCTGTTCCTGGAGAGCCTCAGCGACGCCGGCGAGTTCGTCACGACCGCCGACAAGCTGCGCCGCACCGTCGAGGTCGACCTGCGCGAGGACCGGCACGAGACCTACGCGCACATGCTGATCGACGAGTCGCAAGACATCACGCCCATGCAGTGGCGGATGCTGCGCCGGCGCGGGTCGCAGGCGTCCTGGACGATCGTGGGCGACCTCGCGCAGAGCAGCTGGCCCGATCTGGACGAGGTCGGACGCGCCGTCCGCGACCTGATCGCCAAGGCGCCGCACCGGTCGTTCCGGTTGTCGGTGAACTACCGCTCCCCCGCCGAGGTGTTCGAGTTGGCGGCGAAGGTGGTGCGCGCGAACTACCCGAAGGCGGACCTGCCGCGCGCCGTGCGCTCGACGGGCCGCCAGCCCGAGCTGCTGCGGACGTCGGAGGCCGCATTGGTGTCGGATCTGGTCGACATCGTCGACCGGCTCACCGACGAGGTCGGCGGCACCGTCGGCATCATCGCGCCGCCGTCGCGGCAGGAGCGCCTCCGGGAGGCGCTGCGCCGGCGGCTGGCGACGCGGATGAACCCGGCGAACCTCAGCCGCGTGCTCTACCCGTCGCCGCTGGAGGCCAAGGGCCTCGAGTACGACGCGGTGGTGGTCGTGTCGCCCGACGAGATCGTCGCCGAGAGCCCCGGCGGCGTCCGGGTGCTTTACGTGGCGCTCACCCGCCCGACGCAGGTGCTGGTCACGCTGGACGTCGGCGACAACGCGGGCGCGTGGCGTCCGGCCGACTGACACGCCGCTACGGCCGGCGCGGCGTGGTGGCCCTGCGCCGGCAGGAGCCCGAGGATGAAGGAATCATGAATACACCAGCACTGCTCCAACTCGCCTTGGACGACCTCTCCGCCGAGGAGGTCTTCTCGCTGCTCGACGAAGCCGCGCCATGCGTCGACATCATCGAGGTCGGCACCCCGCTGCTCATGCGCTACGGGGTCAGTCTCATCGCCGAGATCAAGCGCAGGCACCCTCGTTCGAAGGTGCTCAGCGACGCGAAGATCATGGACGCCGCGCACGATGAGGCCGCGTTGTCCTTCGACGCGGGCGCCGACTATGTCACGATCCTCGCGCTGACCGATGACGGCTCGGTCGGCGAGGCCGTGCGCGCCGCATCCGAATACGAGGGACGCCAGGTCGTCGCGGACATGATCTGCGTACCCGACCTGACCGCGCGCGCCCATCAGCTCGCCGCGCTGGGGGTGGACATCCTTGCCGTTCATACCGGGGTCGACCAGCAGGCGCGGGGCCGTACTCCGCTGGAGGACCTCCGGGTGCTCGTCGCCGCCGGTACCGGCGTCCCGCTTGCTGTCGCGGGCGGCATCTCACGCGACACCGTGGCGGGCTACCTCGAGCTCGGGCCGCAGATCGTCATCGTCGGCGGCGGGATCACCCACCACCCGGATCCGGCAGCCGAGGCCGCCTACCTGCACCACGCGATCTCCGGAGCCCGGTCATGAGCGTCCGGACTCGCCTGATCGCCATCCTGGCCGAGCTGACCGGCAACGCAGCCGCCGTCGACGACGCGCAACTCGGCGCCGCAGTCGCCGAGATCCAGAAGGCGCACCACGTCTTCTTGGCGGGCGCAGGCCGCTCGGGCATCGCGATCGGCGGATTCGCGAACCGGCTGATGCACCTCGGCACGTCGGTGTCGGTGGTCGGCGAGATCACCAGCCCGCACTCCAGGCCGGGCGACCTGCTGGTGATCGGCTCCGGTTCCGGTGAGACGGCCGGCCTCCTCGCCTTGGCGCGCAAGGCGAGGACCGCGGGCGTCCGCGTCGTGCTGATCACGATGGACGCCCACTCCACGATCGCCGCTCTCGCCGACGTCTGCGTGGTGCTGCCCGGCGCGTCGCCCAAGCTGCGCACGGCGACCGCGGTCCGGTCGATCCAGCCGATGGGCTCGGCGTTCGAGCAGATCTCATTCCTCACCTACGACGCGATCGTCCTCGAACTCATGGACCGGCTCGGCGAGACGTCCGCCACGATGTTCGGTCGCCACGCCGACTTCGAATAGTCCGGTCGGTGGCGGCTTGACGCCCGCGCCTACGATCGGCACCGTTGCCTACGAAATTTCGTGCGCAACGGTTCCGATCGTAGGCGCGGAGGCGGACGCTCAGCGCCGGGCGGCGATCAGCGCGGGGAAGATGTGCTCGCGGTTGAGCGGGGCCTCCGTCTCGTCGCCGACGGCGAGCGCCGGAACCACCCAGCGCAGGTCGTCGAGTTCGGCCTGCACCCGCGGCTCGACCTCGCGCAGGCACCGGAACACGGTCGCCTCGAGGGCGAATCCCGCCTCGTTTGCGGCCCGCGTCCGGTACTCGCCGAACGGGGCGACGTCGGTGGCGGCGAGTTCGATGCCGAGTTCCTCGTCGACCTCGCGCAGCGCGCACTCCCCCGACTCGGGCTTGCCGCCCGGCAGTAGGTAGGACGCCGTGCCGCGCTTGCGCACGGTCAGCACGCGTCCGTCTGCACGCTCGAACAGGACGGCGGAAACAACGATCACACCCACCCGGGCACCCTAGCCGACGCATCGCGACCCAGCCGCACCGTCAACCGGACGCCGCACCGTCGGTCGGACGCCGCACCGCCAACCGGACGCCGCACCGTCAGCCGGACGCCTCGTCGCGGCGCGGGCGTCCGCGGGGGCGCATCGGGGCGGGCTTGGGGTCACGGCCCGCGTCCACGAGCGCGCGGCGCAGGAGCACCTCGATCTGGGCGTTGACCGAGCGCAGGTCGTCGGCGGCCCACTTCGCGATCGCCTCGTGGACCGCCGGGTCGAGGCGCAGCAGCACCTGCTTGCGCGCCGCCTGGGCACGGCCGGGCGCCGCACCCGGGGGGGCGGGTGCGGCGCGGTCGTCGGGATCCGGGGTCACGGTGGAGCGATCAGGAGTAGAGCGACCCGGCGTTGATGATCGGCGTCGCCCGCTGGTCGGAGGTGAGCACGACCAGCAGGTTCGACACCATCTGCGCGCGGCGCTCGTCGTCGAAGACGACGATCTCCTCCGCTTCCAGGCGGGTCAGCGCGTCCTGGACCATGGTCACCGCGCCCTCGACGATCTGTTCGCGGGCCGCGATGATCGCGCCGGCCTGCTGGCGCTGCAGCATCGCCTGGGCGATCTCGGGGGCATAGGCCAGCGACGAGATGCGCACCTCGACGATCTCGAGCCCCGCGATGGCGACACGCGCGGCCACCTCGGCCGCCAGCTCGGCGCTCACCTCTTCGGTGCCGCCGCGCAGCGAGGTCTCCCCCGTCTTGGGCTGGTCGTAGGGGTGGATCGTGGCGACGTGGCGCAGCGCGGCCTCCGCCTGGGTCTTGATGAACTCCTCGTACTCCTCGACCGCGAAGACCGCGCGGGCGGTGTCGGCGACCTGCCAGACCACGATCGCCGCGATGTTGACCGGGTTGCCGTCCAGGTCGTTGACCTTGAGCTCGTTGGTCTCGAAGTTGTGCACCCGCACCGACACCTTCTTGCCCGTGGTGAAGGGCGGCACCAGCACCAGGCCCGTCCGGCGCACGGTGCCGATGTAGCGGCCGAAGAATTGCCGCACCGAGGTGATCCCGGGTGCGATGACGCTCAGGCAGGTGATCAGGATCGCGCTCAACACGATGGACGCCGTCCCCCACACGAGGGGGGCGGCCGATCCGCCGGCATCGGCCTGGATCGCACCCACGATCACCGCGTAGATGCCGTAGCCGAACAGGCCCAGCATCGCGAGCAGGACGATGAACGCGAGCGCCGAGCCGCCGGACGCGGCCTGGTGTTCGGTCACGTCGACGCGGATGCCCGAGTGACCCACCGGCTCGGTGCTGACGTCCGTGGGGACTTCGGTCACGGTGTTCTCGACGGGCGATGGCATGGTGGGCTCCTCAGCTCTGGCCGGACGACGCGGTCGCGGCGGCTCCGCGAAGCGATATCAATATGATATCTATTTATGGCCGCGGCGTCCACACCCGGCGAGCACGGAAGAGCACCTCAGGCGGCGTCGGCCCGCAACCGGTCCAGGATGTCGCGGGTCGCGGTCGAGCGGTTGAGTGTGAAGAACTGCAGCCCCGGCGCGCCGGCGGCGATCACGTCGCGGCACAGGTCGGTCACCAGCTCGACGCCCACCTCCCGGAACCGCGCCTTGTCCTCGGCGACCGCCCGCAACCGCGCCTCGAACTCCGGCGGCATCCCCGAGCCCGACAGGCTCGCGAACCGCTCGATCTGACTCGGCACCGTGACCGGCATGATCCCCGCCACGATCGGCATCGTGCCGCCGAGCGCGCGGAACCGCTCGACGAGGCGCACGTAGGCGTCCGGGTCGAAGAACAGCTGCGAGATCGCGAACTCGGCGCCCGCCTCCTGCTTGGCGAGCAGGATCTCGGCGTCCAACTCGAGCGTGCCCTCGGGGTGGCCGTTCGGGAACGCCGCGACCCCCACCGTGAAGTCGCCGAGCGAGGCGATGAGCCGCACCAGGTCGGTGGCCGTCGCCAACCCCTCGGGGTGCGGCCGGTATCGCCCGCCCCCCGGCGGGTCGCCGCGCAGCGCGAGGATGTGCGTCACGCCGAGGCGCTGGTACGCCTGGATCGCCCGCACCACCTCGGCCGCGCTCTGCCCCGCGATCGTGAGGTGCCCGATCAGCGACGTCGCCGTCTGCCCGCGCAGGGCGCCGACCGCCGAGAACGTCTTGTACCGGCTCGCGCCGGTGGCGCCGTAGGTGACCGACACCCAGTCGGGCTTCAGCGGCTGGAGCTGCTCCAGGGACCCGAGCAACTGCTGGACGCCCGCGTCGTCGGAAGGAGGGAAGAACTCGACGCTGAACGTCGGCCCCGGCGAAGAGGCGAGCAGGTCGACGATGGTCTCCGCGGGCATGACCACGCACCCTAGTTCGGCGGGCACGCCGCGTCCGGCTAGGCTCACAGCGTGGTCAGCCTGTTGCCGTCCGATCCCGTCTCGCCCGCCTTCCGGGACGCCGTCTCCGGCGCGTTGACGGCGTTTCTCGATGCGCAGGACGCCCCGCTCGCGACCATGCACCCGCTCACCGCCCCGCTGCTGACGCGGGCGCGCCTGTTCACCACGGGCGGCAAGCGCCTGCGCCCGGCGTTCTGCGCCTGGGCGTACGCCGCCGTCGCGGACGATCTCCGCCTGCCGGACGCCGTCGTCCGCGCCGCGTCCTCACTCGACCTGCTGCACGTGTCCGCGCTCGTCCACGACGACGTGATGGACGCCTCCGACCACCGCCGCGGCGTCCCGGCCGCGCACCGGCAGTTCGAGGCCGACCATCGCGCCGCGGGCTGGCGGGGCGATCCCGCCCAGTTCGGGCGCGCCGGGGCGATCCTGCTCGGCGACCTGTTGCTGATGTGGTCGGTCGAGATGTTCCGCAGCAGCGGGCTGGCCCCGGCCGCCCTCGATCGCGCCCAGCCCTACCTCGAGCACGCCCGCGCCGAGGTCACCGCAGGGCAGTACCTGGACGTCCTCGCCCAGGCCCACGATCCGCACGCCCTCACCCGGACGCCCGAGGCCCGCCGCGGGTTGTCCGATCTGATCGCGACCGTGGTCACCTGGAAGTCGGCGTCCTACACGATCCGGCGTCCACTGCACATCGGCGCGGCGATCGCCGGGGCGAGCGACGCCCAGCTCGAGGCGCTCACCGCGTTCGGCCAGCCGCTGGGGCGCGCCTTCCAATACCGCGACGACATGCTCGGCATCTACGGCGACGCCGCGCTCACCGGCAAGGACTCGGGCGAGGACCTGAGGGTCGGCAAGCTCACCCTGATCGCCGCCGAGGCGTTCGGGCGGGCGAGCCGGGCCGAGGCCGCGGAACTCGCGGAGCTCTTCGGCGACCCCGGGCTCAGCCTCCCGCAGGTCGAGCGGGCCAGGCAGATCATCGACACCAGCGGCGCGCGCGACGCGGTCGAGCAGGAGATCCACCGCGAATACGACGCGGCGCTCGCCGCGCTGGCGGACGCCGACCTCACCGATGCCGGACGCGCCGGCCTCGCCCGTCTGGCCCGCCTCGCCGTGCGACGCGACTTCTGAGACCGACGACGTCCGGACGCGCCGGGGGCCCCGCCTGCCGACCGAGCGGCCCAGGCGCTTGTCGTTCGGACGCGGGCTGGCATGTCGATCGGACGCGGGCAGGACGCCGCCGCGTGCTCGTCGGGTGTCAGAGCCGCCCGCCGCGCGCCTTCAGGTCGGAGGGCAGGTTCAGGGTGGGCCGCTGGCCGAACGCCGCAGACGTCACGGCCTCCATGCGCGCGTCGTCGTTCCACGCCGTTCGCAGCCCATTCTTCAGCGCGTGGGCCGCGGCCTCCGGATTCGCGGCGCGCGTGATCGCCCCGCCGACCGCCACCCGCATCGCGCCGGCGCGCAGCACGGCGCCGAGAGACTCCTTCGTGATCCCCCCGACCGCGAACCACGGCGTCGACCGCGGATCGTGCGGAGGGGCCTTCCGGGCGGCGTAGCGGATCCGCTCCAGCCCCGGCCCCACGATCAGGAAGTCGACCTCCGGGTGGGCGAGCGCCGCGTCCGTGTCGGCGTCCGAGGAGCAACGGCGTCCGATCATGGTCCACTCGCCCACCAGCCGGCGTGTGCGGGCCGGATCGGCCTCGGCGTCGGCGAGCACGAACAGGTCGGGCGACAACTGGGCTGCGCGCACCGGACGCCCGAAATAGCCGGTCAGGCCCTGCGTGGCGCGGGCCGCCATCGTGATCGCCGCCAGACCGACCTCGGCCGTGTCGTCGGCGATGGCGTCCGCCAGATCCTCGTCGAGCATCACGATGTCGGCGCCGCCGGCGTAGCTGGCCTCGGCGAGCGCGCCCACGGCGTCCGGCTCATCGGGCGCGATGTGCATCAAGCGGGCGAGCCGGAGCCGGGCGGCGATCCCCATCAGTGCGGTCACGGGACCAGCCTGCCACAAGCACGGCGGGTCGCGCCCCTCCCGGCCCGGGCCGATGCCTAGACTCGACCTCAGCCTGGCATGGCTACTCTTCCCCGACACTCATGCCGGAGACCCTGTGACCTTTGAGCGCACCACCGACCCCATCGGCCATGTTCTTGACGACCGCTACGAGGTCGTCAAGAAGCTGGCGCGTGGCGGCATGGCGACCGTCTACGTCGCGCACGACCTGCGGCTGTCCCGCACCGTGGCGATCAAAGTGATGAACGAGGGCCTCGGCGACGCCGACGAGTTCACCGGACGCTTCGACGCCGAAGCCCGGGCTGCGGCGCGCCTCACCCACCCGAACGTGGTCAGCGTCTTCGACCAGGGCTCCGACGACGGACGCCCCTACATCGTCATGGAGTACGTGCCCGGGTTCACGCTGCGTCAGGTGATCACCCGCGAAGCGCCCATGGACCCTCGCCGCGCCGTCGAACTGATCGAACCGGTCTGCGCCGCCCTCGCTGCCGCGCACGCCGCCGGGCTGATCCACCGCGATGTGAAGCCGGAGAACGTGCTCATCTCCGAGCGAGGCCAGGTGAAGGTCGCCGACTTCGGGCTCGCGCGTGCCGTCACCGCGCAGTCGCACGCCGGCACGGCGGGTCTGGTGATCGGCACGGTCAGCTACATTGCGCCCGAACTGGTGACCAAGGGGCGCGCGGACCCACGCTCGGACGTCTACTCGCTGGGCATCGTGCTCTACGAGATGCTGACCGGGCGCAAGCCGCACCGCGGCGACACTCCGATCCAGGTCGCCTACAGCCACGTGCACCACCAGATCCAGCCGCCGTCGTCGGAGGTGTCGACGACCTGGCGCGACGGGCGCGGCGCCATCCCCGGCTACCTCGACGCCCTGGTCACCGCCGCGGCGAGCCGCGACCGGCCGCTGCGCCCGCGCGACGCGGGCATCCTTCTGGGGCACCTGCGCGCGGTCAAGGACGCCCTGGCCCGCGGTGTCGTGGACGACCCCGCGCTCCTCGCCCGGGTTCGCCGCACGGAACCGGACGAGGCGAGCGCGGCCACCGCCCCCGTGCCGACGCTGCCGCCACGCATGGGTGCGGAGCGTCAGTTCACGCCGGTCACCCCGGTCTCCCCCACGTTCGACGTGACCGCGGACGGAGCACCGTTCTACAGCAACGGGCCCACGCCGTATTCGCCGGAATCCCCGCACACGCGAGCGCTCCCGGTCCTGGACGCGGGTGCCGCCGCGCCGGCCGCACCCGGCAAGCGCCCGCCGTCCGCTTGGCGGCGGATCGTGGCCGCCGTGGCCGTCCTGGCCGTCCTCGGCGGTGCCGGATGGGGCGGCTGGTGGCTGCTCGACGGTCGCTGGACGATCACGCCGACGCTCGCCTCCCTCACGCAGGCGCAGGCCGAGGAACAGGTCGCCGACCAGGAGTTCGCGCTGGTGTTCCAACAGGAGTATTCCGAGGACGTGCCGGTCGGCCAGATCATCCGCACCCAGCCCGAAGGCGACCAGCGCGTGCTGCTCGGCGGCACGGTGACCGCGTGGCTCTCGCGGGGACCCGAACGCTACGCGGTGCCCGCCGTGACCGGCCGACCGCTGGAGGAGGCGACCCAGGCCATCGGGGCGAACTCGCTGACCGTGGGCGACATCACCCAGGACTACCACGACACGGTGGCCGAGGGACGCGTCGTCTCCCAGGGCGTCGAATCCGGCACGCAGGTCAAGCGCGATACCCCCGTGTCGCTGATCGTCTCGCGCGGCCCGGCGCCGGTGACGGTCGTCGGCTTCGTGGGCCAGAAGGCGTCCGATCTGGAGGCGTGGGCCAGCCAGAACGCGATCGAGCTGTCGGTGACCTCCGAGAACCACGACACGGTGCCGAGCGGCGTCGTGCTGTCCCAGGACCCGGTCGCAGGCGAGCTTCACCGCGGCGGCAGCATGAGCGTCCGGGTGTCGAAGGGCCCGGTGCTGGTCATCGTGCCCACCGGGCTACGCGGCCAGGGCCAGCAGGTGGCCGCCCAGCGCGTGCGCGACGCCGGACTGGTGCCCGAGTTCAAACGCGTGGTCCCCAACGGCCTGGGCTGGGTGATCGGCTCTGAACCAGGCGAGGGCGCCAGCGTGCCGAAGGGATCGACGGTCATCCTCAACATCGTGTGAGGTGCCCGGTCGGGGGGGCCCGCGCCCCGCACCGGGCGCAGGCCATGGCGCCGGGCTTCAGGACGTCGGCGTCCAGCGTTGCGACGCGCGCAGATCGTGGACGACGGTGGGCGTCATCTCGTTGTAGCGGCCGAAGGCGAGGCCCCAGCCGCGCTCGGACAGCAGGCCCTCGTGCATGCCGAATCCGTGCGGGGCGTTCAGCGCCCGCAGGAAGTCGATCTGTTCCTTCATCGCGGCCCACGGCCCCATCATGGGGATGCCCACCACGTCGATGCCCCCCGGAACCGCGTCGAGGCTGTCGCCCGGGTGGAAGAACGTCGGCTCTCCCTCGGCGCTCACCACGAGGCCGACGTTGCCGATCCGGGGAATGTCGCGGTGAATGATCGCGTGCAGGCCTCCGACGACATCGATGCGGACGCCGCCCAGCTCGACCGACTCGTCCTCGGCGATGGCCTGGCCGCGTCCGCCGAGATCGACGTGCGTCAGGACCCCGGGCTCCACCCAGACCGATGCGTCCGGGTTCGCCTCCAGCAGCGCCCCCACGTGCTGCGGGTCGATGTGATCGGGGTGCACATGGGTGACGAGAATCGCGTCCAGGTCGGTCACGCCGTGCCAGCGCTCGGAGAAGTTGCCGGGATCGAACAGGATCCGCCGGTCCGCGACCTCGACCAGGACGGCGGAGTGGCCCAGGTGTGTGATCTGCATGCGCCCAGCATAGGCAGCGACGCCCGCACGGCGGCAGTCGGACGTCAGGCGGTGAGGATTCCGGCCAGCACCCGCCCGGCGTCGGCGCACTGCTCGCCGGTGACGTCGCGGTGGGTCACGGCGCGGACGACGCGCGCGCCCACCGCCGACAGCCGGACGCCGCGGGCCGCGGACCGCGCGACCACGTCGCCGGCGCTCAGCGCGCCGGTCGGCACGATCGCGATGTTGGTCTCGGTTGCGGGGATCTCGATGCCGGCGGCGGCCAGCTCGGCGGCGAAGCCGCGCGCCGCGGCGTGGTCGTCGGCGAGACCGTCGACGTGGTGGTCGAGCGCGTACAGGCAGGCCGCCGCGAGCAGGCCGGCCTGCCGCCAGCCGCCGCCCAGGCGCTTGCGCAGGATCCGGGCGGACGCCATCCGCTCCGCGCTTCCGACCAGCACCGAGCCGACCGGCGCGCCGAGCCCTTTGCTGAAGCAGACGCTCACCGTGTCGAACAACCGCCCGTAGACGTCCAGGCCCACGCCGGTGGCGACGTGCGCATTCCAGAGCCGGGCGCCGTCGAGGTGCATCCCGACGCCGACGCCCCGACACAGGGCGCTCACCGCGGTCAGCACGCCGATGTCCTGGACGGTGCCGCCACCGAAGTTGTGGGTGTTCTCGATCGCGACGCAGGCCGTCGACACCAGGTAAGGGCCGGCGTCCGGCGCCAGCAGCGCCTCGATGGAGGCGACATCGACCCGTCCGGCCTCGGTGACCCAGGTGCGCATGGTCGCCCCGGTCAGGGCGCCGTGCGCGCCCATCTCTGCGCGCGCGATGTGGGCGCCGGAGTCGCAGAGCACCTCCTGACCGGGCCGGACGTGCTGGGCGACCCCGAGCACGTTCGCCAGCGAACCGGTCGCGCAGAACAGGCCGGCCTCGTGGCCGAGCAGGCCCGCCACCCGCGCCTCGAGCGCGGCGATCGTCGGGTCCTCGGCGTAGACGTCGTCGCCGACCGCGGCCTCGGCCATGGCCGCGCGCATGCCGGCGGTCGGGACCGTGAGCGTGTCCGAGCGAAGGTCGATCATCACAGCTCGCGCGGGGTGAACTCCTGGACGGGGTTGACCCCGCGGCGGGCGATGTCCTCGCGCAGCCGTTCGGCGAGGTAGAACGCCAACTCGATGCCCTGGTTGCGGTTCAGGCGCGGGTCGCAGGCCGTCTCGTAGCGGTCGGACAGGTCGGCGTCCGTCAGCTCGTTGACGCCGCCGACGCATTCGGTGACGTTGTTGCCGGTCAGCTCCAGGTGGATGCCGCCCGGCCAGGTGCCCAGGGCGGCGTGCACGTCGAAGAATCCGTCGACCTCGTCCCAGATCACGGGGAAGGCGCGGGTCTTGTAGCCACGCTCGGTCGAGTACGTGTTGCCGTGCATCGGGTCGCACACCCACGCGACCTTGCGTCCCGTGGCCTCGACGGCCTCGATCAGCGGCGGCAGCGCGTCGCGCACCTTGTCGGCACCCATGCGGGTGATCAGCGTGAGGCGTCCAGGCTCGGCGTGGGGATCGAGTCGCTCGACGAGTTCGCGGGCGGCGTCCGGCGTCGTGGACGGGCCGATCTTGATCCCGATCGGGTTGCGCAGCGACGCCAGCAGCGCGATATGGGCGCCGTCGATCTGACGGGTGCGCTCGCCGATCCACAGCAGGTGGCCCGAGGTGCCGTAGGGGGTGCCCGTGCGGGAGTCGATCCGCGTCAGGGCGTGCTCGTACTCCATGAGCAGCGCCTCGTGCGAGGCCCAGTAGTGGACGGTGCGCAGTGCGTCGTCGCTCACGCCGCAGGCGATCATGAACGCCATCGCTCGCTCGATCTCGGCGGACAGCTCCTCGTACTTCGCCTCGACCTGGCCGTGCCGCACGAAATCGGTGTTCCACGAGTGGACGGTGCGCAGGTCGGCGAATCCGCCGCTGACGAACGCGCGCACCAGGTTCAGCGTGGCGGCCGAGTTGTTGTACGCCTCGATGAGCCGCCGCGGGTCGGGCGTCCGCGACTCGGGCGTGAACTCGATTCCGTTGACGGCGTCGCCGCGGTAGGCCGGCAGCGTGACGCCGTCACGGGTCTCGGTGTCGCTGCTGCGCGGCTTCGCGTACTGGCCGGCGAGACGGCCGACCTTCACGACCGGCATCTGCGCGGCGTACTGCAGGACGACCGCCATCGACAGCTGGACGCGCAGGGCGTTGCGGATGTTGGCAGCGGTCACCGATTCGAACGTCTCGGCGCAGTCGCCCGCCTGCAGCAGGAAAGCCCGCCCTGCGGCCACGTCGGCGATGCGGGACCGGAGTTCGTCGCACTCCCCCGCGAAAACCAGCGGCGGACGATGGCGCAGTTCTCCGACGGCGTCCGCCAGCGTGGCGGCCTCGGGGTAGTTCGGCTGCTGCGCTGCTCCGCGCGCGTGGAGGTCGTTCAGGGAAGGGATGTTCGGCACCTGCCCAGGATAGTGCTCAGGAGCGAGGCGTCGGTGCGGGCCCGCCGCCAGGGCGCGGTTTGGTGCGCCGCTGCGCCTCCTCGTCCGTCATACCGCCGTACTTCACGGAGGTGGCGTAGGCGTCCACGAAGGACTGTCCGGTCAGTTCCTGGATGGCCGCCATCACCTCGTCGGTCACCCAGCGCAGCGTCGCGCGGTCGTTGTAGGCGTCGCGATGGGCGGAGAAATCGAGGGGCTTTCCGAACCGGATCAGCGGCTCGGTGGCCCACGGGATGCCCAGCCGCTTGCCGGTGAACTCGGTGCCGAGGACGCCCACCGGCACCACGACGGCGCCCGATTCGAGCGCGAGGCGCGCGACGCCCGTCTTGCCCTTGAACATGCGGCCGTCGGGTGAGCGCGTGCCCTCGGGGAAGATGCCCGCGGCGCCCCCCTGGGCGAGCACCTCGAGGATCGGTCCCAGACCGTCCGCGGAAGCCCGCCCGCCCGATCGGTCCAGCGGCACCTGGCCGACGGCCTTGACGAACCAGGCGACGACCTTGTTGACCAGGCCGCCCTTGCCGGTGAACATCTCGGCCTTGGCCGGGAAGGTCACCCGGCGCCTGATCAGCGCGGGCATCACGAAGGTGTCGGCGGCGCCGACGTGGTTGCCGGCCAGGATGACCGGGCCCGTCGCGGGGATGTTCTCCTCGCCTTCGGTACGCCCGCGGTAGCCGTGCTTGACCAGCATCCGGAAAGGGACCTTGAAGAACTCGTACCAGCCCATGGGTGTGTGACCTCCTTAGACGGGCAGCCTAACGGCTCGCACCTCTACAGTGGCGTCATGGCGAATCCGGAACACCTGCGTGCCTTCCACGCCGAAGGCGGCCGCGACGGCGTGCTGCTGTGCCACGGGTTCACCGGCAGCCCGGCGTCCATGCGCGAGTGGGCGCAGCGGCTGGCCGCCGCCGGGTACACGTTGTCCGTGCCGCGCCTGCCGGGCCACGCGACCGTGTGGCAGGAACTGAACGTCACCGCCTGGCAGGACTGGTACGACTGCGTGGATGCCGAATACGGCGCCCTGCGGCAGCGATGCGAGCGGGTGTTCGTCGCGGGCCTGTCGATGGGCGGATCGCTCGCGCTCCGACTCGCCGAGCAGCACCCGGACGTCGCCGGGCTGATGCTGGTCAACCCCGCGCTCGGCGCCGTGGACCCGACCGCCCGCTTCGCGGGGCTGCTGAAGCACCTGTGGCCGTCGATGAGGTCGGTGGGCAACGACATTCTGCGCGAAGGGGTCGACGAGGGCGCCTACGAGACGACGCCCGTCGCCGGCGTGCATCAGCTGTTCAAACTGTGGGCGGACGTCCGCGCGAACCTCGACCTGGTCACCTGCCCGATGCTCCTGTTCCGCTCGTCGATCGATCACGTCGTCCCGGGGTCGTCCTCCGACACGATCGTCCGGCTCGTGTCGTCGTTGTCGATCACGGAGGTGACGTTGGAGAACAGCTACCACGTCGCCACGCTCGACAACGATCGAGAGACGATCTTCGAGCGTTCGCTCGCCTTCCTGGACGCGCAGGTCGGCGCCCAGGCATCGCCGGGGCCGGGCCGCTAGCCGCACGGCAGGGGCCCCGAGGCGCCCGGCTGGCGACTCAGTCGCCCAGCGAGAAGGCGGCTTCGAGGTCGTGGGTCGAGTAGGCGCGGAACGCCAGGTGCGTGAGCGTGTTCTGGACGCCGGGGGTCTTGTTGATCGTGCCGACGACCACGTCGGAGATCGCCTCGACGCTGCGGGTGCGCACGATGGCGATCAGATCGACCTCGCCGGTGACGGAGTAGACCTCGGTCACCCCCTCGATCGCGGCGACCTCTTCGGCGACCTCGCCCACCCTGGCGGGCTCCGTGGTGATGAAGACGATGGCGGTGTTCATGATGCTCACATTAGTGGGAGCGTCCCGACCGGGGCCGCACCGGAGCGACGCTGCCGGCGTCCGTCGGTACCAGCGCGTGCCGCGGCAGGTCGTGCGCGGCGATCGTGCCGTGCAGCGGCCACGCCCATTCGCCGTCGATGTCGATGATGCGGACGCCGGGGTGCTCCAGCCAGGACGCGACCCTCTCGGCCTCCTCGGTGCTCGCCGCCGTCTGGCCCGGTGGCGGGGGCTGCACCTGCTCGCCCGCCAGCGCGGCGTCGCGTCCGACGGCGGGCACCCACTCGCCCGGACGCGCGAACGCGGCGGCCGCCAGCCGCCCGTACCGGATCACGTGGACCTCCCAACCGCCGCTTACCCGCCCGGCAGCGATGATGAGGGGACAGGCCGCCAACGCCGTCAGGCGCCGCGCCCGGGTCGACGCGCGCACGAACGCGTCCAGGCGCGCCGTCAGCAGCCCGGCCTCTTCGAAGCGCTCCTGCGCGATCAGCTGTTCCAGACGCGAACGCGGCGCCTGGACGACCGCGCGCACGTCGACCGTGAGGCTGGTGCGCACGGCGTCGGCAACCGCGAGGTAGGCGTCACGGGTGACCGTGCGATCGCAGGGCGCCAGGCAGCGTCCGAGGTCGCCCAGCGCGCAGCGCCCGCTCGGTTTGCGCGTGCTGAGGCGCGCCGTGCACTGCCGGATCGGGAACGCCTCGTACAGCGCCAGGCACACCTGCTCCGCCATCGAGCGCGACCCGAACGGCCCGAGATAGCAGGCGCCATCGTCGCCCACCCGGCGCACCACCGACAGTCGGGGAAAGGCCTCGTCGGTGAGCTTGATCCACTGCTGGCGCTCGGGAAACTTCGAGCGCCGGTTGTACCGCGGCGCGTGCGCGGCGATGAGCCGGAGCTCCAGCACTTCCGCCTCCAGCGCGGTGCGGCACACGGTGGCCTCGACGCCGGTCGCGATGCGGACCATCTCCTCCATCCGTGGCCGTTTCTCGGCGGCGGTGAAGTAGCTGCGGACGCGGGAGCGCAGGTTGACGCTCTTGCCGACGTAGAGCACCTGACGACGCACGACGCCGTCGCGGTCGGCCAGGTCGGCGACGAACTGGTAGACGCCCGGCGAGGCGGGCAGGCCGGACGCCCACGTGCGTTTGGCGCGCCGCTCCACCGACACCCCGCGCGTGAACTCCAGGAGGTCTTCGAGGGTGTCGACCCCGCGGTTGCCCACCCGCTCCAGAAGGCCGTGCAGCACGTGGACCGTGGCGCGGGCGTCCGTCAACGCCCGGTGATCGGGCGGATGCGGGGCCTGGAAGAAACGGGCCAGTGTGGCCAGCTTCACGTTGGGCACCTCGTCGCGCAGCAGGACGCCGCGCGCCAGGGCGACCGTGTCGACCACCGGGAAGCCCGGCCAGGGCAGGTGCTGGGCGGCGCACGCCCGCTTCAGGAAGCCGACGTCGAAGCCCGCGTTGTGCGCGACGAGCACCGCGTCGCGGGCGAACTCTAGGAACGGCGGGATCACCTGGTCGAGGCGCGGGGCGTCGGCCACCATCGGGTCGGTGATGCCGGTGAGCACCGAGATCAGCGGCGGGATGTGCGCGCCCGGGTTGACCAGCGTGGCGAACTCGCCGGTGACGGCACCGGCCTCGACCCGCACCGCACCCACCTCGGTGATCTGCGCGTCGGGGCCCGCGCCCGTGGTTTCGAGGTCGACCACCACGAACGCCGTGGTGGCCAGGTGCCGGCCGAGATCCTCGAAGCTCGGCTGCGCTGCGGCGGACATGTTCATGCCCGACACGCTAGAAGCCGGGGCGGACGTTTTCCGACGGCCCGGCCGGCAACGGCCCGGACTCAGGCCTCGGTGATCTCGACCGAGTTGATGACCACCGGCTCGACCGGGCGGTCGCCGCGACCGGTGCGCACCACCGCGATGGCGTCGATCACGTCGCGGCTGGCCTGGTCCGCCGCCTCCCCGAAGATCGTGTGCCGGAAGTTGAGATGCGGCGTCGGCGTGACCGTGATGAAGAACTGGGAGCCGTTGGTGCCGGGGCCGGCGTTCGCCATCGCCAGCAGGTAGGGCTTCGCGAAGGAGAGGTCGGGGTGGAACTCGTCGCCGAACTTGTAGCCCGGTCCGCCGGTGCCCGCGCCGAGCGGGCAGCCGCCCTGGATCATGAACCCGTCGATGACGCGGTGGAAGGTGAGGCCGTCGTAGAACGCGCCGGTCGTCGGCGCGCCGGTCTCGGGATCGCGGTACTCCTTCGTCCCCGTCGCGAGGCCCGTGAAGTTGGCGACCGTCTTCGGCGCCTGGTCGGCGAAGAGGTTGAGAACGATGTCGCCATGGTTGGTGTGGAGCGTTGCCTGCTGCACGTCGTGTCCTTTCGGTTGGCTTGCGCCCGTGGGCGCGCAGTCGCCCCCACGTTACCCAAAGCACCTGTCGCTGACCCGACGGCCCGGGTACGGTGGACGAACGCGATCACGCGACCAACCCAGTAGACGGAGGAAGACCGTGAAACGGAAGGACTTCGAACGCATCGTCGGTGACACCACCCACGCTGCGAACGACCTCGGCAAGGATGCCCTGGCCCAGGCGAGCGACTACCTGCAGCAGGCCCAGGAGTACCTGGCCCCTCGCGCTCAGGACGCGCTCCAACAGGTCGGCGACTACGTCGGCCCACGCGCTCAGGAGGCCCGGAAAAAGGGCGTGAAGATGGCCGCTCAGGCGATCGACCGCGTCCAGCCCGCACTCGACGACGCCCTGGACCGGCTCTCCCCCGCGGTGGACGAGGCGTACGCCAAGCTCGCTCCTGCCCTCGATGCCGGACGCCAGAAGGTCCAGTATGAGTTCCTGCCGGCGCTGAGCGAACTGCTGCACGATGCCGCCGACGAGGTCGCCAAGGTGGAGGTGGTCGAGGTGCCCGCGCCGGCCGAGAAGAAGCGCTCGGGCTGGAAGACGTTCGGCGGCGTGCTGCTGGCCGGCGGCCTGCTCGCCGTCGTCGTCGTGGCGTTGCGCAAGCTGTTCGCGCCCGCGGATTCCGGGTGGCAGGCCCACGAGCCGAGCCAGCCCTACGTCCCGACTCCCCCGCAGACCGTGGTCGACGAGGTCTCCCAGGCCGACACCGATTCGGTTGCGGACGCCGCCGAGCAGTGGCTCGACGACGGCGGCGACGCGCTCCCCACCGACGACCCGACCGGCGAGGATCGGGCCGAGGACGCGGAGGACGATGCTGTCCCTTTCGCGGATAGCCCTTACGGGGAGGGTTCCTACGTCGGGACCGAGCCGCCGGAGGGCTTCGTGATCAAGGGCAACGAGCGTTCCATGAAGTTCCACGTCCACGGCAACGGCGGCTACCAGCGGACGATCGCCGACGTCTGGTTCAACAGCGAGGACGCCGCGGTCGCCGCGGGCTTCTCCAAGGCCCAGCGCTAAGGCCCAGCGGTGGGACCTGGCGTCGGGACCCACCGCTGACCGGGTCACGGTGGCAGGGGGTGGGGCGCGACCATCGGTGGCGCCCCACCCCCTGTGCCGTCCGGCTACTGCAGAGCCGAAGTCAGACGCAGCACGTTGTCGAGGTACTGATCGGCGAGTGGCCGCCCGAGCCACTCGTCGAGGACCAGTGCGTGCGACAGCGCCCGGTAGCCGTCGATGGCCTCGTTGGTGCGCGCCACGATGTCGCCGCCGACCATCATCACCGAGACCTCGAAGTTGAGCGCGAACGAGCGCAGGTCCATGTTGGAGGAGCCGATCACGACCACGTCGTCGTCGATGGTGAAGCCCTTCGTGTGCAGCACCCACGGCTCGGGGTACAGCCAGATCCGGACGCCATGGCGGAGCAGTTCCTCGTAGTAGGAGCGCTGGGCGTGGAACACCATGAACTGTTCCTTGCCCGCCGAGACGAACAACTCCACCTCGACGCCGCGCAGCGCCGCCGTGGTGGCGGCGTAGAGCAGCGATTCGTCCGGCACGAAGTAGGGGCTGATCAGCGAGACCTTGCGCCGCGCGTTCGAGATCAGCGACACGAACGCGCGCAGGTTGTTCTCGGCGACGACGCCCGGCCCGCTGGGGATCACCTGCGCGCACACGGCACCGCACTGCGGCGGAACGATCGCCAACTCCTCGAGCAGCACGTCGCCGGTCTCGGTGTGCCAGTCGGTCGCGAAGACGACGTCGAGCGCCTCGACCACCGGCCCTTCGCACCGGATGACCAGTTCGACCCACTTGCGGCCGGCCGCCTGATGTTTGGGCTTGTTGTAGCTCGGTTCGATGAGGTTCTGCGAACCGGTGAAGGCCACGGCGCCGTCGACGACCACGATCTTGCGGTGATTGCGCAGATCGGGGCGCTGGAAATCGCCGCGCAACGGGCGGAACGGCATCATCGGGTACCACTCGATGCCCGCCGCGTTCAGCCGACGCTCGAAGTCCTTGTAGCCGGCGATGCGGCTGGTGCCGAGGTGATCGACCAGGAGTCTGACCTTGACCCCCCGTCGGGTCGCGCGCACCAGCGCGTCGAAGACCGGCGAGGTGGCGTAGTCCCAGGCGGCGATGTAGTACTGCACGTGCACGAAGCTCGTCGCCTTGTCGATGTCGGCGGCGATCGCGTCGAGTGAGGCCTGGTAGCCGGAGAGCAGCTCGATCTTGTTGCCCGCCAGCAACGGCAGCGACCCCAGGTTGGTGTTGAGCGCGGCCACCGCGTCCACATAGTCCGGGACGCCGTCGGGCAGCGTCGCCGCCAGGATTTTCGGGGCGGACTCACGCACGCGCGCGTTGGCCTCGCTCTGCCGGGCGTGCCGCTTATGGCCGATACTGGTGCGCCCGAGCATCCAGAACAGGAACACGCCGATGAAAGGCACCATCAGGATCGTCAGCAGCCACGCGGTCCCCGATGAGGGACGCCTGTTGCGCGGCACGATGCCCAGCGCGACGATCTTGATCAGCAGGTCGGCCAGGTAGACCAGCCACCCCCACGCGATATCCAGGCTCATGGCAGCACCCTAGTGCTGCCGGACGCGCGCGAGCGGCCCGGGGCTCACCAACTGGAGTGCAGCGGGCGGCCTTCCTCGTACCCCGACCGGGATTGGACGCCGATGGTCGCCCGCGCGTGGAAGTCGGCCAGCGTCCGCGCTCCCGCGTAGGTGCACGACGAACGGACGCCCGACGTGATGAAGTCGATCAGATCCTCCACTCCGGGACGTGCCGGGTCGAGGTACATGCGGGACGACGAGATGCCCTCCTCGAACAGGCCGGCCCGCGCCCGCTCGAAGAACGACCGCTGCTTGGTGCGCGCCCGCACGGCGCGGGCGGACGCCATCCCGAACGACTCCTTGTAAGCACGGTGGTTCGGGTCGGTCAGCAGCGACCCCGTGGATTCGTGGGTGCCCGCGAACCACGAGCCGATCATCACCGCGCCGGCGCCCGCCGCGAGGGCGAGCGCGACGTCGCGGGGGTGGCGGACGCCTCCGTCGGCCCAGATCGCCCGGCCGGCGTCCGCGGCGGCCTCGGCGCAGTCGAGGACGGCGGAGAACTGCGGGCGTCCGACCCCGGTCTGCATCCGGGTCGTGCACATCGCACCGGGGCCGACGCCGACCTTGACGATGTCGGCGCCCGCCTCGATCAGGTCGAGCGTGCCCTCGGCGGTGACGACGTTGCCGCCGACGAGAGGCACGCGGACGCCGGTGACGCGGGCATGCTCGTCGCGGATCGCGCGGACGGCCGCGAGCACTTCGAGCATCCGGTCCTGGTGTCCGTGGGCGGTGTCCATCACGAGGACGTCGGCTCCCGCGTCCAGCAGCGTGCGCGCGCGATCGGCCGCGTCGCCCGAGATGCCGACTGCCGCGCCGATCCGCAGGGCGCCGCCCGCGTCCAGCGCCGGGGTGTAGATCGCCGAGCGCATCGCGCCCTTCGTGGTGAGGACGCCGACGAGGTCGCCGGCCTCGTCGACCGCCACCGCGACGCGGCGGCGGCTTTCGGTGAGCAGATCGAAGACATCGGCGGCGTCGGCGCTCGCCGGGACCAGGGTGAGGTCGGTCGTCATGGCCTCGTGGACGGGCACGTAGCGGTCGAGACCCGCGGCGTCCGAGGCGGCGAGCAGCCCGACGGGACGCCGCCCCTGCGTGACCACCGCGACGCCGTGCGCGCGCTTGGGGATGAGGGCCAGCGCCTCGATGACGGGCGCGTCGGGCGAGGTCCGGATGGCGGTGTCGAACACGGTGTGCGCACTCTTGACCTTGCCGATGATTCCCGAGACGGCCGCCGCGGAGAGGTCCTGCGGGATGATCGCGATGCCGCCGCGGCGGGCGACCGTCTCGGCCATCCGGCGCCCGGCGACGGCGGTCATGTTGGCGACCACCAGTGGGGTCGGAAGCGCGAGACCGTCGGTCGAGCTGAGGTCGACCTCCATCCGGGAACGGACCGACGAACGGTTGGGCGACATGAACACGTCGTCGTAGGTCAGGTCGTGATCGGGCTTGCCCGTCGTGAATCGCACGCCGGTAGCGTACCTGGTTCGTCCGGCCGCCTCTTCGCCCCTCGGCCGGACGCCGCGGGCCCCCTCCTGAGTGGAAGGGGGCCCGCGGAGGAGGCGTGCGGATCAGTGCGGCAGCGCCGGGGTGTCCTCGTCGCTGTGGTGGTGCGTCTCGGTGATCTCCGCGACGGTCGGCTTCGCGACGTCGTAGCCGGAGTACCACGCCGACAGCCTGGCACGCAGCGCCGTGACCGTTCCCGGACCCTTGATCTTCACGCCATGCTCGTCCTGGGTCGGCGTCGCCTCCAGCGGCGTGTACTGGCGATGCTGGGTGAGGGTGAACGCCTCGTCGTCCGAGATCGGGACGTGCGGCTCGGAGTAGCCGCCGATCGGGCTGCGCACCAGGATGCCGGACTCGGAGCCGTGCAGGACGCGCTCCCGGTCGGCGCGCTGCAGCGACAGGCACAGGCGCTTGGTCACGATGAAGGCGATCACCGGGCCCACGAAGACCGCGAAACGCAGGAACCAGGTCACGGCGTTCAGCGACAGGCTGAACTGCGTGGCGAGGATGTCGTTGCCGCCGCCGGCCCACAGCAGGCCGTAGAACGTCATACCGGCCACACCGAGCCCGGTGCGGGTCGGGGCGTTGCGCGGCCGGTCGAGGATGTGGTGGGCGCGCTTGTCGCCGGTGAGCCAGGACTCCACGAACGGCCAGAGGGCCAGCGCGGAGTAGAAGACACCCATCAGGATGCCGAACGGCACGAACACGTTCCAGGACCAGGTGGTCGGCCCCCAGTGCGATTCCCAGCCCGGCATGATGCGGATCGCGCCTTCGACCCAGCCCATGTACCAGTCGGGCTGCGAGCCGGCGGTGACCTGCGCCGGGTTGTAGGGGCCGTACAGCCACACCTGGTTGATCGACATCGTGGCGCCCATCAGGATCAGGACACCGAACACGATGAAGAAGAAGCCGCCGGCCTTGGCCGCGTAGACGGGGAACAGCGGGTAGCCGACCACGTTGCCTTCGGTGCGGCCGGGGCCGGGGAACTGCGTGTGCTTGTGGTAGACGACCAGCGCCATGTGCGCGGCGATCAGGCCGAGCAGGATCGCGGGCACCAGCAGGATGTGCGCCATGTAGAACCGGGCGATGATCGCGTCGCCGGGGAACTCGCCGCCGAAGACGAAGAACTCGACCCAGGTGCCGACGATCGGCACGGCGCGGATGGCGCCGTCGGTGAACCGCAGGCCCGTGCCGGAGAGCAGGTCGTCGGGCAGCGAGTAGCCGGTCATGCCGGCGATCATGCCCAGGGAGAGCAGGCCGACGCCGATGAGCCAGTTCAGCTCGCGCGGCTTGCGGAAGGCGCCGGTGAAGAACACCCGCAGCATGTGGGCGGTCATCGCCGCCATGAACAGGATCGCGGCCCAGTGATGGATCTGGCGCACCAGCATGCCGCCGCGGACGTCGAAGCTGATCTGCAGCGTCGACTCGAACGCCTGGCTCATCTCCAGACCACGCATCAGCTGGTAGCTGCCCTGGTACTCGACCTCGCCCATCGACGGCTTGAACCAGATGGTGAGGAACAGGCCCGTGAGCAACAGGACGATGAAGCTGTAGAGGGCGATCTCCCCCAGCAGGAACGACCAGTGGTCGGGGAACACCTTGCGCAGGCTGGCCTTGCCGATCTTGGCGAGACCGACGCGCTCGTCGAACCAGATCGCCGGGCCGCCCAGCTTCTTGACCGGGCCCCCCTCGCTCGGTGCGTGGGTCTCCAAGACCTCAGCCCGTTCGGCCGTGACAGCGCGCTTCGCCATTACTGATCACCGTCCTTGAAGTCGTTCCTGGAGTCGCGCTCGAAGAAGCTGGGGCCCACCGGAACGGTGAAGTCACTCTGAGCGACCAGGTAGCCCTGGGCGTCCACCCGAAGCGGCAGCTGCGGCAGCGCGCGCGCCGCGGGACCGAACACGACGACGCCCGAGTTGCCCAGGTCGAAGGTGGACTGGTGGCAGGGGCACAGCAGGTGGTGCGTCTGCTGCTCCCACAGCGAGATCGGGCATCCGACGTGCGTGCAGATCTTGCTGTAGGCCAGGATCCCGCCCACCTGCCAGTCGCGGCGCGACTCGGGGATCCGGATCGAGTTGGGGTCCATCCGCACCACGATGAGCGCGGCCTTCGCCTTGGCGTTGTGGTAGTCGGCGCCGTGCAGGTCGCGGAGGTTCTCCGGCTCGGCGTTGACCAGCTGGCCGATCTCGAGGTAGGAAGCCTTGATCGGCAGCCAATTGTTGTCGTTGACGATCCGGACGCCGTCCGCCCAGATGGTCTTCTCGACGGTCTCGCGACGGACGGCCGCCGTCGGCCAAGGACCGAGGTCGGCCAGCGTCACCAGCGCGGGCACGGCGAGGATGCCGAGCGCACCGCCGAGCGAGCTCACCAGCAGGCCGCGGCGATGGACGCCCGCGTCGGCGATGCCGGCGTTGAGCTTCTCGACGAGCCCGTCCTTCTCTTCGTCGGTGGACGCGGCCGCATGCCGGTCCTCCGCGATCTCGGTGTCGTTCATCAGCTGGCGCGCCCAGTGGATCGCGCCGATGCCGACGAGCAGCACCGCGAGGCCACCGGTGAGGCCGAGGAGGGTGGTGTGCACGTGCCAGTTCACGCCCAGCAGGTGGGCGCTGAAATCGGCGGGCACCGCGAAGTAGACGACCACGAACGCGATCGCCAGCACGGGGACCAGACCGAAACAGGCCAGCACCTGCTTGTAGGCGCGGTCGGCTGCGGCGGCGTCCACGTCGCTGTAACGCTCGACGTGCTCCTCGATGCCGGGGTCGGGCACCGGGTGCAGGGTCTCTTCCTCGGCGGTGACGAGTGCGGTGGAGTGTTCAGGCGTCATTTCGCGCGTGCTCCTCGGGAGGCGATCCAAACGGCGACCAGGCACAGGCCTCCGATTCCGACGACCCAGCCGAAGAAGCCTTCCGTGACCGGGCCGAGCCCGCCGAGCGAGAAGCCGGCGGAGGGTTGCTGCTCCAGTTCCTTCAGGTAGCCGATGATGGAGGCGACGTCCTCATCGGGGATCACCCCGGCGGAGAAGACCGGCATCTGCTGCGGGCCGGTGCGCATGGCCTCGTAGATGTGCAGCGGCTCGACGCCGTGCAGCGGCGGGGCGTACTTGCCGTTCGGCAGCGCGCCGCCGGACGCCGCTGCCTGATGGCACGCGGAGCAGTTGGAACGGAACAGCTCGCCGCCGCGGGCGATCGCTTCCTCGTCGAGGTTGCTGTAGTCGTAGGCCGACGACGGCGGGATGGCGGGGCCGGGGCCGAGGGACTGCACGAACGCGGCGATCGAGGCGATCTCTTCCGCCGTGTAGGTGACGGGCCGCCGCGGCGCCTGCTGCCCGGGCCGGGCCATCGGCATGCGGTTGGTGCTCATCTGGAAGTCGACCGACGCCGCGCCGACGCCGATCAAGGACGGACCCTGCGACGTGCCCTCGCCGTTGAGGCCGTGGCAGGACGAACAGGTGACCTGAAACAAGCCCTTGCCCTCGGCCACCTGGGCGGACATGCCGGTGTCGGCCGCCACCTGGCTCGCGGGACTCAGCACCGCGTACAGCGCCCCCATCAGGACCAGGGCCAACGCCACGGCGAAGGGCCGGGCCGCCCTGTGCCGCCTTCGTGAGGATCCGGATCGCATCTCAGCGCCTTTCGGAGTCGGGGACGGACGGGTCATCGCACGAGGTAGATGACGAAGAACAGGATGATCCACACGATGTCGACGAAGTGCCAGTAGTAGGAGGCGACGACGGCGTGGACCCTCTGCTCGTGGGTGAACGTGCGGGCGAGGTACGTGCGGCCGATGAGGAACAGGAACCCGATCAGGCCACCGAGGACGTGCAGGCCGTGGAAGCCCGTGGCGAGGAAGAACGCCGACGTGTAAGCGTTGGTGCCGAGCAGGAATCCCTCGGAGACCAGCTGGTAGTACTCGAACGCCTGGCCGCCGATGAAGAACGACCCCATCACAAACGTCAGGACGTACCACTCGCGCATGCCCCACGAGCCCGGGTTGAGGATGCTGCCCGTGCGCGAGACGAAGCCCCGTTCGGCGCGGACCACGCCGATCTGGCAGGCGAACGAGCTCAGCACCAGGATCGTGGTGTTGATGATGGAGAACCACGGCATGCTGACGCCGAACCAGTCCTGCATGAAGTGCGCGCTGCCCCACTGCCACATGGTCTGTTCGCCCGCGGCAGCCATCGCCGTGGTGTGGTTCCTCAGGTTGAAGTAGGCCGCGAAGAGCGCGGCGAAGAACATCAACTCGCTGGCGAGCCAGATGACCGTGCCGACGGCCACCATGTCGGGCCGACCTTTGACACCGTGCAGGCGCGCCGGCGCGATCGCATGGAGCGCCCCGTGCGGGAGTGCCGGGACCGTGCTCGACTTCGCTGTATTCGCCACGGGCGCCATTATTGCCGGGAAACCCCTCCGGGTCACGTCCGGGATGGCGCACGCAGCCAAATGATGACTGTTCGTGACCTGACTGTGTCTTTTCCCTCCCGTCGTCCGCTCGTCGCCCGCCTGCACCCCTTGCCGGACGCCCCATCGAGCGGGTCCGGGTGCCGGCCGCGTGGGAGCAGGGTTAGGATGACCGGCATCGACCGTGGGAAAGGTAAGGATCCGATGAGCGACGAGGCAGCGGCACCGGCCGAGATCACCGAGGTGCCAGACACCGCCACGATCCTGGTCTATTCAGACGATCGCAGCATCCGCGACCAGGTTCGGTTGACGCTCGGACGCCGAGTCGCGGCCGACGTTCCCCCCGTGGAGATCGTGGAATGCGCCACGCATCACGCGGTCACGAAGGTCCTGGACGGCGGCGGCATCGACGTCGTGATCATGGACGGCGAGGCCACGCCGGCCGGCGGCATGGGCCTGTGCCGCCAGGTGAAGGACGAGATCGCCCACTGCCCGCCGGTGCTGCTGCTGGTCGCCCGCGTGGCGGACGCGTGGCTGGCGACCTGGTCGCGTGCGGACGCCGTGGTGGCGTATCCGATCGACCCGATCCGGCTGCCCGAGGCGGTCGCCGGGCTGCTGCGCGGCCGTGTGGGGAGCCAGGCGGCGGCTCGGTGAGCCGGCGACTCGTTCCGAGCTCGGACGCCGCGGGTTCGGCCCCGACCTGGCCCGACCTGCTGACCGGCCTGGTGGCCGGCCGCGATCTCGACCACGACGCCACGCTGTGGGCGATGAACGAGATCCTCTCGGGCGCGGCCAGCCCGGTGCAGATCGCGGCCTTCATGGTGGCCCTGCAGGCCAAGGGCGCGACGCCCGAGGAGCTGAACGGCCTGGTTATCGGCATGCTCGACAACGCCCGCCCGATCGCCTTGCCCCGCGACGCCGTCGACATCGTGGGCACCGGGGGCGACCGCGCGAACACCGTCAACGTCTCGACGATGGCGTCCATCGTCGCGGCCGCGGCCGGGGCCAAGGTCGTCAAGCACGGCAACCGGGCCGCCTCCTCGAAGTGCGGCACCGCCGATTGTCTCGAAGAGCTGGGCGTCGTGCTCGACCTCGAGCCGGCCGCACAAGCCGAGGTCTTCGACGAGGTCGGGATCGTCTTCCTGTTCGCCGCGCACTACCACCCCTCGCTGCGGCACGCGGCGGCGCCCCGGCGCGAGCTGGGCATCCGCACGACCTTCAATTTCCTCGGCCCGCTCGCCAACCCGGCCCGGCCCACCGCCCAGGCCATCGGCGTGGCCGATCCCGTCATGGCGCCGCTGGTCGCGGACGTCCTCGTCGCGCGCGACAACCGGGGCCTGGTCTTCCACGGCGAGGACGGGCTGGACGAACTGACCACGACGACCGCGAGCAGCGTCTGGGTGGTGGCCGACGGCCGGGTCGAGCGCACCACGCTCGATCCCGCGCGCCTCGGCATCGCACCCGCCGCCGCCGGCGATCTCATCGGCGGCAGCCCTGCGTTCAACGCCCAGGTGGTGCGGGACACCCTCGCCGGCGCCCTCGGTCCCGTGCGCGACATCGTGGTGCTCAACGCGGCCGCGGGCCTTCTCGCGTTCGACGGACCGAGCCACGGCGTCCCGCTCGAGGAACAGCTGCGCGACCCCCTCACCCGGGCCGCCGCCGCCATCGACTCGGGCGCCGCCGCCCGGCTCCTGGAGGACTGGGTGGCGCTCACCCGCTCGTTCACCCGCTGACTCCAGCCCGCGACGGGGGCGGCGCTCAGCCGCCCAGCACCGCCCGGACGAGCAAGGCGACGAACGGGCCGGCGAGCAGGCCGGGGCCGTAGGGAAAACCGCCGCCGCGTCCGCTCACCCGATAGCCGATGCCGACCGCCGCGCTGAGCGCCGTGCCGGCCAGCAGGGACGCCCCGACCAGGCCCGCGTCGACCAGACCCGTCACCGCACCGATGGTGGCCGCGAGGCGCACATCGCCGTAACCGAGGACGCCGCCCACCCGCCACAGCAGGTGGAACAGGCCGCCCACCGCCGCCGCCGCGATGCCGGCGCGGACCAACGGCCACCCGGATCCCTGCGCGAGCGCCACCACCAGGGCCCCCGAGGCCGCCAGGAGCCACCCTGCCTGCGAGAGTCGGGCCGGCAGCCAGGTGGTGCGCGCGTCGATGGCACAGGCGATCACGTTGGCGACCGTCAGCGACGACCACGCGAGCCAGTGCTCGGGGCCGAGCAGGACGAACGCGGGCATGCCCGCCGCCAGTGCGGCGAGGCCCACCGCGATCCGGAACCGGATCGTGTCCAGTGCGGCGTAGGGGGTCTTGCCCGCGGCGTCCGCACCCCGGGGTTCGGGCAGCGCCTGCACCACGGCCGAGCTGAGCAGGGCCGTCAGCGCTGCGAGGACTCCGGCGACGAGCAAGGCGGGCCAGGACACGGCGCCAGCCTACGCAGCATCCGTGGTGGCCGGCGCGATCGTCGCACTCGTCCGTCGCCCGCGCCGGCGCCAAGCCGTCTCCTCGATCACCTGGACACGCAGCGCGAGTTCGGCCGTCGTCCGCGCCCGCTCCCCCGTCGCCAGCGCCGACACGTGCTCGGACGTGCATCCGAGGAGCCGGCCGATCTGGGCGGAGCAGGCGCCGTCGCCGATCAAAGCCCGAAGCCGCGCCGCGGTCGGTGCGGCGGGGACGGACGCCGACCGCAGCGTGCGCACCTCGGCTGCGGTGAGGGCCAGGATCCGGGCGGCATCCGCCCGCGGCAGGCGCAGGCCGAGGCGTCCGGCGATCAGTTTCTCGGCCAGGCGCAGCGGCAGGCCCGCGCGCACGGCCAGCACCTGCCAGGGCAGGCCGGTGCTGTCGCACAGATGCAGCAGGTGTGAGCGGAACGGCGCGGCATCGACCCAACCGTGCATGGGGCACTCCTCCTCGGGACGAAGGCCTCCTCGTGGTGGCCTCACTCCAGAAGGCCCGCCCGCATCGCCGTTTGTGAGCACCGCACGCCCGCGAAAAAGCGAGGGGCGGATCCGACCACGGATCCGCCCCTGTCGTGCACAGCCGAGTTGGTTCAGTGCTTGTAGTCGCCCACGTAGTACTCGTAGGCCCAGCCGAAGGCGGCCCAGATGCCGATGCCCACGCCGATGAGCGTCAGCCACCAGCCGAAGACCACGCCGAGGAACATCACGGCCATCGCCACCGTCGTCCAGAAGGGGACGATGGAGGTCGGCGGAAAGAAGCCGAGCGCGCCGGCCCCCTCGACGATGTCGGCCTCGCCGCGATCTTCGGGTCGCATGCCGTTCGAACGCCCGGTCAGGACCAGCATGCCCCAGATCATCACCGCGAACAGCAGCGTCAGAATGAGTGCGGTCGTGCCGATGACCTCGACCGCGCCGTCGAGCCGGAACGTCGTGTAGGCGTAGATCGGAGCGACCACCCCGAAGAAGATGACCAGGAACAGGAAGATTCTGGACTCGGTCTTCATCGCGCACCCTCCTTCATCGAATCGATGGCGACGCCGGTGTCCACCGATTCGCCCACGCCCGAGATCTCGGGGTGATGCAGGTCGAAAGCGGGGGCCTCGCTGCGGATGCGCGGCAGTTGGGTGAAGTTGTGTCGCGGCGGCGGGCAGGAGGTGGCCCACTCAAGGGAGCGGCCCCAGCCCCACGGGTCGTCGACACTCACGCGCGGTGCGTTCTTGTGGCTGGTGTACACGTTCCACAGGAACGGCAGCATCGAGATGCCCAGCAGGAACGAGCCGACCGTGGAGACCTGGTTCAAGAAGGTGAAGCCTTCGACCTCCAGGTAGTTCGCGATCCGGCGCTGCATGCCCTCGATTCCCAGCCAATGCTGGACGAGGAAGGTCAGATGGAAACCGGCGAACATCAGCCAGAAGTGCAGCTTGGCGAGCTTCTCGTCGAGCATGTAGCCGTAGAACTTCGGCCACCAGAAGTAGAAGCCGGCGAACATCGCGAACACGACCGTGCCGAACAGGACGTAGTGGAAGTGTGCCACCACGAAATAGGTGTCGGACACCTGGAAGTCGAGCGGTGGCGAAGCGAGGATGACGCCCGTCAGCCCGCCGAACAGGAACGTCGTCAGGAAGCCGACCGCGAACAGCATCGGGCTGTCCATCCGGATCGAACCGTTCCACATCGTGCCGATCCAGTTGAAGAACTTCACCCCGGTCGGCACCGCGATCATGAAGGTCATGAACGAGAAGAACGGCAGGTTCACCGCGCCCGTCACGAACATGTGGTGCGCCCACACCGAGATGGACAGAGCGCCGATCGCCAGGGTCGCGCCGACGAGGCCGATGTAGCCGAAGATCGGCTTTCGGGAGAACACCGGGATGATCTCGGTGATGATGCCGAAGAACGGCAGCGCGAGCACGTACACCTCGGGGTGGCCGAAGAACCAGAACAGGTGCTGCCACAGCATGGCCCCGCCCGTCGCCGAGTCGAGGATGTGGGTGCCGAGGACGCGGTCGCTCAGCAGCACCAGCAGGCCGGCGGCGAGCACGGGGAAGACGACCAGGATCAGGATCGACGTCACCATGATGTTCCAGGTGAACATCGACATGCGGAACATGGTCAGGCCCGGCGCGCGCATCGTGATGATCGTGGTGATGAAGTTCACCGCGCCGAGGACCGACGACAGACCCAGCAGGTACAGGCCGGAGAGCCACAGGTCGCCGCCCACGCCCGGGGAGTGGATCGCGTCCGACAGCGGCACGTAGGCGAACCAACCGAAGGACGCCGCGCCGTCGGGGCTCAGGAAGCCCGCGCAGGCGATCAGCGAGCCGAACAAGTACAGCCAGTAGCTGAACATGTTCAACCGCGGGAACGACACGTCCGGCGCGCCGATCTGCAACGGCATCAGCGCGTTGGCGAACGCCGCGAACATCGGCGTCGCGAACATCAGCAGCATGATGGTGCCGTGCATGGTGAAGAACTGGTTGAAGGTCTCGTAGTGCAGGTATTGCAGACCAGGGAAGGCCAGCTCGGCACGGATGGCCAGCGCCAGCAGACCGCCGAAGGCGAAGAAGGCCAGGGCCGTCCAGATGTACAGCTTGGCGATCACCTTGTGGTCGGTGGTCGTCATCCAGGACCAGAACAGGGCCCCCATCGTCGCCTTGCGCTCAGGGCGCACGGCGACGGACGCGTCGACACGAGCGGTGGTCATATCAGCCCTCCTGCTTGGGACCGGTGGCCGGGTAGGCCGGCAGAACCGGCTCGGTGCCGCCGAGCGCAGCCAGTTCCTTGATCTTGGCGTTGTATTCCGCCTCGGGGAGCACCTCCACGTGGAACAGCATCGCCGCGTGGTAGGTGCCGCACAGCTCGGCGCACTTGCCCAGGAAGCGGCCCTCCTTGGTCGGAGTCACGTCGAAGCTGTTGGTGCGGCCGGGGATCACGTCCAGCTTGAAGTAGAAGTCGGGGATCCAGAACGAGTGGATCACGTCGGCGGAGTCGAGCGTGAACCGCACCGGCTTGTTGAGCGGAAGGTACAGCGTCGGCAGCTCTTCCATGGTGCCCACCGTGTGGGCGTCCGCGCCGATCGCGACGTTGTCGGCCTCGCGGTAGGAGAACGACCACGACCACTTCTGGCCGATCACGTCGACCTTGTGCACCGGCTGGTCCTCAACCTTCGCCAGCACCCCGTTCTGCGCCTGCACCGTGAAGAAGAACAGCACACCGATGATCAGGAACGGCACCAGCGTGTACAGCACCTCCATCGGAAGGTTGTACCGGGTCTGGCGCGGCACGTGCTCGTCGTGACGACGGCGGTAGCGGATCACCGTCCAGAAGATGAGCCCCCAGACGAAGACGCCGATGACCATCGAGGCGATCCAAGCCCCGTTCCACAGGTTGCCGATGTAGGGCGCGCGATCGCTCGCCGCCTCCGGGAGGCCCCATCGGCTCCACTGTTCCGTCGTGTCCTGCGAGCAGCCGCTGAGTATGACCGCGCCGACCATGGCGGCGGCGATACCCACGGCGCGCTGTCCGGCCGAGGTGAATCTGTTCGAAGCCACGTCACACCCTTCCGATGCTGGGAGCCGGCCCTCCGCTGTTCGGGCAGCGTCCGGCCGAGCTGTCGATGCTCGCCGTCAGACTAACCCAAAGGATCGTCCCGCCGCCTCTTGCGAGTGCGACGGGACGCTCTTGGTTCGGGATCGTGCCCCAATCGTGACCTGGCCAGGCCAAGGACTCAATTGAAGCTGTCGCCGCACGCGCAGGAGCCGCCCGCGTTCGGGTTGTCGATGGTGAAACCCTGCTGCTGGATGGTGTCGACGAAATCGATCGTCGCGCCCGACAGGTAGGGCGCGCTCATGCGGTCGGTGACGACCTTGACGCCGTACCACTCCTTCTCGACATCGCCGTCGAGCTCGCGGTCGTCCAATGCCAACTGGTAGCGGAGGCCGGCGCAGCCGCCCGGTGCCACCGAGATGCGAAGGGCGAGACCTTCCTCGCCCTCGCTCGCCGAGAGGGCGAGCACCTTGTGGGCGGCAACCTCGGTGAGGACGATGCCGTCGGTCTGTGTCTGCGTGTCAACGCTCATGTGAATGATGCCTCCGATGATGCTGGTGCCATGTCAACGCCGCTCCGGGAGCAGCCTATTCCGCTGCGGATTCCGCCAGTCTAGGCGAACCGGTCCCTCTGTCCCACGGTGTCCGTCACCAAGTCCAGCTTCGGGCAAGCCCGGACGCCCGCCGCTCCAGTTCGTCGGCGCCCAGATCGGCGGCGCCGCCGACCGGGTAGGCGACCTCGACTCCGAAGGTGCGCAACTCGCGTCCGGACACCTCGACCTCGCGCGCGACCAGGACCGTCGGACGCATCGTCCGCTCCCCCAGCGACGCCATCTCGGGCACGACATGCCCGCCCCGCGTGGCGAAGTCGACCTGGTCGGCGCCGGTGACCAGGACGTCAGCGAGGGACGCCGTGCGTTCGAGGCCGGCCAACTGGGCGCACAGCGCGGGGCCTCCGGTCGCCCAGGCGCCGAGCGCGGCGAGGGCGAGCGCCACGCCTCCGGCCGCGCCCATGCCGGGAGCGTCCGGGAGGCCCAACGCGGACGCCAACCGGCCGAGCGCGGCGTCCGTGGCGAGCATGACCGCCGGGTCGGTGCCGGCGCCGCGTCCCCTCCGGGAGGTCAGTCCGCGCAACCCCAGCAGCAGGTCGCCGAGCTCGGCAGGATCCACGACGGCCGTCAACTCGGTCGCGCCGACCAGTGAGCGGGCCTCGGACAGGTCGAGCGAGCCGAGCCCGGACAAGCCGCCGGCGCCTTGGTCGAGCGGCACGTCGGCCCGCGCGCCGAGCGCGGACAGCAGCCCTGCGCCGGCGTCGTGGGTGACCACGCCCGTCAGGTCGACGACCACTCGGCGCGGATGGTGCGCGAGGACGGCGGCGAGGGCGCGTCCGAGCTCGACCGACGTCGATCCCGGGTCCACGCCGGTCGGCTCGTCGTCGCCGTGAGCATGGTCGTGGGGGACGCCGCGGGTGCGGTCGGCAACCGGCGCGGACACCACCACGGAGTCGTCGCCGAGCGCGCGCAGGGCGGCGGCCAGGTCCGGGCCGCCCGAGCCCATCGGCACGACCGCCACCTCCACGCCCGGCCGGGCCGCGGCGAACGCCCGACCGAGCGCGGCCCCCGCGTCCGCCGACGCGAGGGCCCCGATCCGGTCCGTTCCGATGAGGACTCGCACTAGGGCAGCAGCCCCGGGTAGCTGGCGTCCTCGCCCATCCACCCGCGCACCTCGTCCACGGTCGAGTCGGCGTCGGGCAGGATCAGGTCGGAATCGATCAGCAGGTCGGCGTCCAGTTCCTCGCCCTGCGTGCGGACCTCGGCCAGGAGCCGCAGCAGCGCGCTCTTGAGCCCGCCTGCGTCGCCCGCGGACGCTGCGGCCTCCACCGCGTCATCGAGGGCGTTGAGGATGTCGAGTTCGCTGTCGGAGAGGCGGTACTGGCCTTCCCCGAGAATGCGGACGATCATCGCGCGCCCCCTCTCATGCCTGAGCGTTGCCCGGGACGGGCGGGACCGTTCGAGGAACCTCTCTCGCCTCGGCGTCCACCGGCGTGCCGGCAGGCAGCTGGGGCGCGGCCGGGGCGCCGGGCCCGGCGTCGATCGCGGTCATGGACGCCTTGAGCGCGGCCAGCTCGTTCTCGATCTGGGAGGTGGACGCCAGCGCGTCCAGTTCACGGCTGATGTCGTCCTTGAAGGTGTGGGTCGGATCCTCCAACACCCCGGAGGCGAGCAACTCGTCGATCGCGCCCGCGCGGGCCTGCATCTGCGCCGTCTTGTCCTCGGCTCGCTGGATGGCCAAGCCGACGTCGCCCATCTCTTCGCTGATGCCGGTGAAGGCCTCGTTGATGCGGGTCTGCGCCTCGGCCGCGGAATAGGTCGCCTTGATGGTCTCCTTACGCGTGCGGAAGGCGTCCACCTTCGCCTGCAGCCGCGTGGAGGCGCGGACGAGCTTCTCTTCCTCGCCCTGCAGTTGCGCGTGCTGGGTCATCAGATCGTCGAGTTGTTGCTGCAGCCCTGACTTGCGGGTGAGCGCCTCCCGCGCGAGATCCTCGCGGCCGACTTCGAGCGCCCGCTGCGCCGACAGCGTCAGCTTCTTCATCTCGCCGTCCAGCTGGTTGGCCTGCAGTTCGACCCGCTTGCGGCTCGTGGCGACGTCGGCCACCCCCCTGCGCACCTTCTGCAGGAGTTCGAGCTGACGCTGGTAGCTGTAGTCGAGCGTCTGGCGCGGATCCTCCAGCTTGTCGAGGGCCGCGTCGGTCTTGGCGTTGAAGATGAGCTTGAGGCGTTCGAACAAACCGGCCATGAGGTTCGTGGGTCCTTCCGTAGGCGGAGATACGGCCGCTAGCCTACCCGCGCGGTGCGGGATTCGGGCGGGCGGACGACGCCCCGGCGGTAGACTCGTGGAGACTCTCCGACCGTCCAGCCGAAGCCGAGGAACCGTGGCCTTGTTCAAGAAGTCCGAGCCCGTGCAGGCACCGCCGCCCGCGGCGTCCGATTCAGCGCGCGGGAAGAAGGCCGTCCCCACGCCGACCCGTCGCGAGGCGGAGGCGGCCCGCCGCGCCCGTCTGAACCCGCAGCTATCGCCGAAGGAGGCGCGCAGGCGCGAGCGCTCCGAGCGCGACAAGGCACGGCAGAAGTCGCTCGATACTCAGGAGGCCCAACCGTCGCGGGCGCTGCTGCGCGACTTCGTGGACTCGCGGTTCAACGTCGGCGAGTTCGGCCTGCCGGTGCTCTTCGGGCTGTTGCTGCTGACGATGCTGCCCGTCTTCCAGGTGTACGTCACCTGGTTCGTCTATCTGACCTGGGGATACATGGCGATCATGATCCTCGACTCCTGGCTGGTGTGGCGCCGCTTCAAGGTGCTCCTGGCCGAGCGTCTCCCGGGCACACCGCTGCAGGGCCTGTTCATGTACGGGTTCAACCGGCAGTTCACGTTCCGCCGCTGGCGTCGCCCGGCGCCGCGCGTCAAGCGGGGGGACAAGATCTGATGGCCTGGCGTTGGGTGAGCGGGGACGTACCCGACGCCGCCGCGGCGGCCGAGGCCGGCCTGGGCGAGGAGTTCGGCCGCCGCGACGAGGCGGAGGCGTGGCTGGGCCGGCATTACGAGGATCTGCTCGACGCCGGCGTCACCGAGGTCACCCTCATGGACGGCGACCGGATCGCGAACGATCCGATGAGCCTGCTCCCCTGACCTCGACGAACGCCAACGCGCCGCCGAAGGCCGCGACCAGGATCCCCACGCCGGCGACGACCGGTCGCGCGTGATGGTGCGCAGCGACGCGTTCGGCGTACGTCTGCTGCTTGGTGCCCTGCGCGTTGACGCACACGTCGCCGGGCGCCATGGCCTGGTCGCGGCACCTGATCTGCGGTTCACCCGCGGTCAGCGCCCACACCAGCGCGGCGAGCCCGATGAGGACCAACGCCACGTGGGCGACGACTTTTCGCCTCATCCCTGGCGCACCGACGACGGCACCAGAGGCGCCTGCTCGATGCTGAACGTCTCGACGTTGCGCCGCACACGGACGCCCACCCGGCCGCCCGGCTTGTGGCCGGCCGGAAGCAGGGCGAGACCGATCCCCGCCTCGAGCGTGGGACTGAACGTCCCCGAGGTGACCCGGCCGATGACCGCGCCGGCGTCGTCCACGCACTCCATGCCGGGGCGCGGGATCGCCCGGCCGGTCGCCTTGATGGCGCGCGAGCGCAGCAGCGGCCCGTCCGCACGCAGCTGCCGCAGCGCGTCCGCCCCCCAGAAGGCCGGCTTCGTCCAGCCGACGGCCCAGCCCGCACCGGCCGTCACCGGGTCGATGTCCGGCGACAGCTCGTGGCCGTGCAGGGCGTAGCCCATCTCGGTCCGCAACGTGTCGCGAGCGCCGAGGCCGCACGGAACCACGGCGAAGGGCTCGCCCGCCGTCATCACGGCGTCCCACACCGCGACCGCGTCGTCCCAGCGGCAGACCAGCTCGTAGCCGCGCTCGCCCGTGTAGCCCGTGCGGCACACGGTCAACGGCCGCCCGACCAGGTGGGCCGGGCGGAACTGCATGTAGTCGAAGTCGGTCGCGACGCCGAGCGCGGCCAGCACGTCGTCCGAACGAGGGCCCTGCACGGCGATGATCGCGTAGTCGCGGTGTTCGTCGGCCACGCTGACGCCCGCGGGCGCCGCCTCACGCAGCAGGCGCACCACCTCGGCGGTGTTGGCGGCGTTCGGGATGAGCATGACCTCGTCCTCGCCGATCAGGTAGGCGATGAGGTCGTCGACGACGCCGCCCCCCTCTGTACAGCACAGCGTGTATTGCGCCCGCCCCGGCCCGATCCGGTCGAGGTCATTGGTGAGACAGGCGTTCAGGAAGGCCCGCGCGCCGGGACCGCTCACGCGCGCGTTTCCCAGGTGGCTGACGTCGAAGACGCCCACGCCGGAGCGCACGGCCTTGTGCTCGGCGACGACGCCGGCGTACTGCAACGGCATCGACCATCCGCCGAACTCGGCGAACCGGGCACCCAGCGCCACGTGGCGCGCGTGCAGCGGTGAGGTGGAGGGCTCGGTCATGGCGGAAAACCTACCCCACGCCGCCTGCTCCGCTCGGTTGCCCGGATCGGGCTAGGGTGAGGTCTGACCCGAGCCAACAGAGAGGTGTGAAGACCGTGTCTCACGCGCTGCCGACGATCGCCGCCGCTTCCTCCGTCCCCAAGGACGCCGACCTGCTCGTCGTCGGCCTGGCCGACGGGTCCCACGGCCCCGTCCTGATCGGCGTGCCCGACGAGGTGGAGTCGCTGTGGGCCAAGCGTCTGCAGACGCCGCTGCTGGCCGCCGCCCAGGCCGTCGGCGCGTCCGCCAAACCCGGCACGTGCGCCGTGCTGCCCGGCGCTCCCGGCCTCATCCTGACCGGTCTCGGAGGGGTCGACGTCACGCCCGAACAGGTGCGGCGCGCGGCCGGAAACGCGGTGCGCGCGGCGATCGGCATCGCCGGTGACCGCACACTCAAGATCGCGCTCAGCCTCGAGGCGGTCGAGCCCGAGGTCGTCCGTGGGGTCGCCGAGGGTGCGCTGCTGGGCGCATACGCCTACGCCAAGCACACCGCCAAGGACACGACCGCGCCCCTCGGCTCGCTGGTCGTCGTCACCAAGTCCAAGGACGCCAAGGCTCAACTCGCCGAGGCGTCCGCCGTCGCGTCGGCGGTGTGCCAGGCGCGCGACTGGGTCAACATGCCGCCGAATCGGCTCTACCCCGAGACGTTCGCGGACGCCGCCCGCGCGTTGGCCCGCGACAAGCGGCTCGATGTCGAGGTGTGGGACGAGAAGGCGCTCCTGCGCGGCGGCTACGGCGGCCTGCTGGGCGTGGGTGGCGGCTCGCAGCACCCGCCGCGCCTCGTCCGCCTGTCGTACGCGCCGCGCGGTGCGACGACGCATGTCGCGCTCGTCGGCAAGGGCATCACGTTCGACACGGGCGGGCTGAACCTCAAGCCGTCCGACGGCATGATCACGATGAAGTGCGACATGGCCGGCGCTGCCGCCGTGATCGCCGCGATCGGCGCCATCGCGGAGCTGAAGCTGCCGGTCAAGGTGACCGCGTGGGCCGCCCTCGCCGAGAACATGCCGTCGGGCTCGGCCTACCGACCCTCGGATGTGCTGAGCATCTACGGCGGCACGACGGTCGAGAACATGAACAGCGACGCCGAGGGGCGCCTCGTCATGGCGGACGCCTTGGTGCGCGCCTGCGAGGACTCGCCCGAACTGGTCGTCGACGTGGCGACGCTCACGGGGGCGGCCGTCGTCGCGCTGGGTGAGCGGGTGGCCGCGGTGATGGTGTCCGACGACGAGACCGCCGACGACGTGCTCGACGCCGCGGAGGCGTCCGGCGAGGCGTTCTGGCACCTGCCGATCCCCGAAGAGATGCGTGCCGGCCTCGCCAGCGAGGTCGCCGACCTGGCGAGCACGGGCAAGTCCCGCTGGGGCGGCGCTCTGGCCGCGGCCGCGTTCCTGCGCGAGTTCGTCGGCGAGGGCGTCCGCTGGGCGCACCTGGATATCGCCGGGCCCGCCTGGAACAGCGGCAGCGCGTACGACTACGTACCCAAGGGCGGCACCGGTTCCGCCGTGCGCACCCTGGTCGCGCTGGCGCGCACCCTTGCCACGCGTGCACGCTGACCCTGGCAACTCGACCGGCCCGTGAGCCTCCGTGCCCGGACGCGGCGACGACCGGGCGCGGAGGGGATCAGATGTGCACAGCGCGGCCGGAGGGCTAGGCTGGGCAGAGATCAGGCCAGTCATTGATGAAGGAGCCCGCGAGCATGCCAACCAATGTTCCCCTTCCCGCCTTGGGCGAGTCCGTCACGGAGGGCACCGTCTCCCGCTGGTTGAAGGAGGTGGGCGACACCGTCGAGGTCGACGAGGGCCTCGTCGAGATCTCCACCGACAAGGTGGACACCGAGATCCCCTCCCCCGTCGCGGGAACCCTCCTCGAGATCCGCTTCGCCGAAGACGAGACCGCCGAAGTCGGCGCCGTCCTCGCGATCATCGGCGATCCGAGCGAAGCAAGCGCCGCAGACCCCGCACCTGCAG
>JAVTWJ010000014.1:0-28234 GCA_032229785.1 Propionibacteriaceae bacterium | reverse complement strand
CCCGCTCCTGCCGCGGCGGCTCCTGCCGCGCCGGCGTCCGGAACCGACGTGGTGCTTCCCGCGCTGGGTGAGTCCGTCACGGAGGGCACCGTCTCCCGCTGGTTGAAGGAGGTGGGCGACACCGTCGAGGTCGACGAGGGCCTCGTCGAGATCTCCACCGACAAGGTGGACACCGAGATCCCCTCCCCCGTCGCGGGAACCCTCCTCGAGATCCGCTTCGCCGAAGACGAGACCGCCGAAGTCGGCGCCGTCCTCGCCATCATCGGCGACGCGAGCGCGGCTCCCGCAGCGCCGGCACCCGCACCGGCCGCCCCAGCACCCGCTCCCGCAGCGCCGGCACCCGCACCCGCGGCACCCGCACCCGCGGCACCGGCATCCGCTCCGGCGGCTCCGGCATCCGCTCCGGCGGCCCCGGCGCCCGCACCGGTGGCTGCTCCGAGCGCCGCTGCACCGGCTCCCGCCGCGCCCCCGGCCCGTTCCGCCGATACGGCGCCTGCGGGTTACGTGACGCCGCTCGTGCGCAAGCTGGCCACCCAGCACAGCGTCGACCTCAGCGCGATCAAGGGCTCCGGCGTGGGCGGACGCATCCGCAAGTCGGACGTCCTCGCAGCCGCCGAGGCCGCCAAGGCCGAGGCCGCCAAGGCCGAGGCCGCCAAGGCCGCGGCTGCGGCTGCGGCACCCGCGACTGCGGCCGTCCCCTCGACGCCCGTTCCGCCGCCGCGCGCGGAGGCGGCGGCGTCCTCGAAGCGCGGCACGACCGAGAAGCTCTCGCGCCTGCGCGCCACGATCGCCAAGCGCATGGTGGAGTCGCTGCAGGTCGCCGCGCAGCTCACCGCCACCGTCGAGGTCGACCTGACCAACATCAGCAAGCTGCGGGCGCGGGCCAAGGACGACTTCAGGGCGCGCGAGGGCGCGTCTCTGTCCTACTTGCCGTTCCTCACGAAGGCGGCCGTCGAGGGCCTGAAGCAATTCCCGGTGATCAACGCGTCTCTCGATCTGGCGGCCGGCACGATCACCTACCCGTCCGCCGAACACGTCGGCATCGCGGTGGACACGCCCAAGGGCCTGATCGTCCCGGTCCTCAAGGACGCCGGCGACCTCAACGTCACCGGTCTGGCCAAGAAGATCGCCGACCTGGCCGCGCGCACGCGGGCCAGCAAGGTCGGACCGGACGACCTGTCCGGTGGCACCTTCACCATCACCAACTACGGTTCGGCCGGCACCCTGTTCGACACGCCGATCATCAACCAGCCGCAGGCCGCGATCCTCGGCACCGGCGCGCTGGTGAAGCGTCCGGTCGTCGTGAAGGATCCTCGTCTGGGCGAGGTGATCGCGATCCGCGACATGATGTACCTGTCGCTGTCCTACGACCACCGCCTGGTCGACGGCGCCGACGCGGCGCGGTTCTTGAGCTTCGTCAAGGCGCGCCTCGACGAAGGCGACTTCGGCGCGGAGTTCGGCCTGTAGCCCCACCGCGCAGCCCGTAGCACCCACCGCACGACGAGCGCCCGTCCTCGATTTCCTGAGGCGGGCGCTCGTGGTCGTCGAGGCGGGCTTACAGTAGTCCGCGTGCCGCATACCAACCGACGCGCCGGACTCTGTTTCGACTACCTGGCCTTCGACGGCTCCGTGCTCGGTCTCAGCGACTACGAGCAGACGTGGGCGTTGCAGCGCGACGTCCACGCCCGGGTGGCCTCAGGCGAGATCGGTCCGCAGGTGCTCTTGGTGCAGCACCCGCCGGTCTACACCGCCGGACGCCGCACCGAACCGCACGAGCGACCCTTCGATGGCACGCCGGTCGTCGACGTCGACCGGGGCGGAAAGATCACCTATCACGGCCCGGGACAACTCGTCGGGTACCCGATCGTCACCCTGACCCGGCGGATCGGCCCGCTCGAGTACGTCCGGCGTCTCGAACAGGCCGTGATCGACCTTCTGGCCACCTACGGCATCGAGGCCGGCCGGGTGGAGGGGCGCACCGGCGTCTGGCTGGCGGCCTCGTCCGGACGGGGCGAGCGCAAGATCTGCGCGATCGGGATCCGCGTCGCCAGGATGACGACCATGCACGGCTTCGCCCTCAACGTGACCCAGCAGGCCAGCGGCCCGTTCGGCAACATCGTGCCGTGCGGGATCTCCGACGCCGGAGTCACCAGCATCGAGGCGGAACTCGGTCGGCCAGCGCCGTCGCTGCTCGAGATCGGGGAGGCGCTGGAGCCGTTCCTCGTCCAGCAGCTGGACTTCGCACTCGAGACACCCTCGGCGCCCGGAACTCCGGACGCCCGTTTTTCACCCTCCCCACACCCAAATGTCGGCGGCCGGCCCTAGTGTGAACGCATGACGGTACGCATCGGGGTCTTGACGTCAGGCGGCGACGCACAGGGGATGAACGCGGCGGTCAGGGCCGTCGTCCGAGCCGGGCTGAGTGCCGGCGCAGAGGTGTTCGGCATCCACGAAGGCTGGCAGGGCGCGGTCGACGGCGGAGCGTTCATCCGCTCGCTCGACTGGTCCTCCGTCAGTGGCATCACCTCGCTCGGCGGCACCATGATCGGGACTGCACGCTGCGCCGCGTTCCGCACGCTCGAGGGGCGCCGTCAGGCCGCCCTCAACCTGATCGGCGCCGGAATCGACCGGATCATCGTCATCGGCGGGGATGGCTCGCTGACCGGAACCGACACGCTGCGCGCCGAATGGCCCGAGCACGTGGCGGCGCTGCGCGATTCGGGAGCGATCACCCCCGAACAGGCCCTCGCCCACGAGCGGCTGATCATCGCCGGACTCGTCGGGTCGATCGACAACGACCTCGTCGGCACCGACATGACCATCGGTACCGACACGGCCCTCAACCGGATCATCGAGGCCGTCGACGCGCTCGCGTCCACAGCGGCGTCCCATCAGCGCTGCTTCGTCGTCGAGGTGATGGGACGCCATTGCGGCTACCTCGCACTCATGAGCGCGATCGCCGGCGGGGCCGACTACGTGCTGATCCCCGAGCAGCCGCCGGCCCCCGACTGGCACGCGCACATGGCGGGCGTGCTGCGCCGCTCCCGCGACGCCGGGCGCCGCTCCTCCATCGTCATCGTCGCCGAGGGCGCCGCGGACGCGCAGGGCAATCCGATCACCGCCGAGGACGTCCGCAAGGTTCTGGCCGACGAGATGGGCGAGGACGCCCGCGTCACCATCCTGGGTCACGTGCAGCGCGGCGGCGTGCCGACCGCCTACGACCGGTGGATGCCCGCGCTGCTGGGCCACACCGCGGTCAAGGCCGTCCTCGACGGCACGAAGGAGGCCCAGGTCATCGGCGTCCGCCGCAACCGGCCCTACTCGCTGTCGCTGGTGGACGCCGTCGCGCGCACCCGCAACGTGGCCACGCTGATCGCGGACGGCGATTTCGACGGCGCCATGGCGTCGCGCGGCACCTCGTTCGTCGAGATGCACGAGGCTTTCCGCCGTCTCTCGCAAGCACGCACGCACACCGAGGACCGACCGGACGCCAAGCGCGTCGGCGTCATGCACGCCGGAGGTCTCGCACCCGGAATGAACGCGGCCGTGCAGGCGATCGTCCGGCTCTGCGTGGATCGCGGACACACCATGGTCGGTATCCGCGGCGGGTTCCCGGGTCTCATCGATCGCGACGTCACCGAACTCGGCTGGGGCGACGTCGAGGGCTGGAACTCGCTGGGCGGTGCCGAACTCGGCACCCGTCGCTGGATTCCCGAGGAGGAACACCTCTACGCGCTGGCGCGCTCCGTGGAGACCCTCGGCCTGGACGCGATCGTCATCGTCGGCGGCTTCAACGCCTACCGTGCGCTGCAGCTGATCCACACCGAGCGCCGGCGCTATCCGTCGCTGAGCATCCCGATCGTGATCGTGCCGGCCTCGATCGACAACAACCTGCCCGGCATGCAGATGTCGATCGGGTCGGACACCGCGCTCAACGTGGCCGTCGAAGCGGTCGACCGGATCAAGCGGTCCGCGAGCGCCTCGAAGCGCGCGTTCGTGGTCGAGACGATGGGACGCCGCTCGGGCTTCCTCGCGCTCGCCACCGGCATCGCGGCGGGCGCCGAACGCGTCTACCTGCACGAGAAGGGGCTCACCATCAAGCAGTTGGTGGCCGATATCGACGCCATGACCGCGGCGTTCCGGTCGGGCCAGAACTTCTGGCTGGCGATCCGCAACGAGGAGGCGTCCCCCTTCTACACGACCGACCTGCTCACCCGCATGTTCGAGGCCGAGGGCGGCGGCCTGTTCAGCGTCCGCGGTGTCGTGCTCGGGCACGTCCAGCAGGGGGGCATTCCGACGCCGTTCGACCGCATCAACGCCGTCCGGTTGGCGTCCCGGGTCGCCGACTGGCTGGACCGCGCGTTGCGTCGGGGCGAAGCGACCTACGCGTGCGCGACCCCGTCCGGCGTCGGCCCGATGAGCGATGTCAACCACCTGGTCGACTGGGACGTCCGGCGTCCGCACGACACCTGGTGGATGCGGATGGAGCGGGTGACACTCGAACTCGGCAGCCGGCCCGGCCTCACCTGAGGGGCCTAGTATGGGCGGGTGACCGACACCCAGCAGCCCCGGCGCCTGCTGCGCATCGAGGTGCGCAACGCGGAGACACCCATCGAACGCAAGCCGTCGTGGATCAAGACGAAGGCCGTGATGGGGCCCGAGTACCGCGACATGCAGTCGCGGGTGCGCGAGGGCGGCCTGCACACCGTGTGCCAAGAGGCGGGGTGTCCCAACATCTTCGAGTGCTGGGAGGACCGCGAGGCGACCTTCCTCATCGGCGGCGATCAGTGCACCCGGCGTTGCGACTTCTGCCAGATCGGCACGGGACGCCCGAGCGGCTACGACCGCGACGAACCGCGCCGGGTCGCGGAGTCGGTGCGCGACATGGGACTGAAATACGCGACGGTGACGGGCGTGGCCCGCGACGATCTGGCCGACGGCGCGTCCTGGCTGTACGCCGAGACGTGCCGCCAGATCAAGGCGCTCACTCCGGGCACCGGCGTCGAACTGCTCGTCGACGACTTCAAGGGCAGCCGCACCGCGCTGGAGGCGGTCTTCGCGTCACAGCCCGAGGTGTTCGCACACAACGTCGAGACGGTGCCGCGCATCTTCCGGCGCATCCGGCCCGCCTTCGACTACGACCGCAGCCTGGGCGTCCTGGCAACGGCCCGCGGGGCGGGTCTGGTCACCAAGAGCAATCTGATCCTCGGCATGGGCGAGACCTCCGAGGAGGTCGGCCAGGCGCTGCGCGACCTGCGCGATGCCGGCACGGAGCTGCTCACCATCACCCAGTACCTGCGCCCCTCGCTCACCCACCATCCGATCGACCGATGGGTGACTCCCGACGAGTTCGCGCAGTGGGAAGGCGAGGCGAAAGCCCTAGGATATGCAGGAGTGCTTTCCGGGCCCCTCGTCCGCTCCTCCTACCGCGCGGGCCGGCTCTACCGGCAGGCCATTCAGGCCCGTAAGCAGGCACCGCACAACGACAGCGTGGAGTGAACGATGGCTAGCGAGAAGGCGAAGGAACTCGCCGCGAAGCAGAAGGCCGCCCGTCAGGCCGAGAAGGATCGCAAGAAGAACAGCACCGACCCTCGCGACTGGGGGCGCGTGAGGCAGACGGTCGAGGCGTACAAGCAGACCGCCAAGATCGATCCGAGCGTCACCTGGTGGATGCTCGGCGTCGGGTTCGGCGCTGCCGTCGTGATCGCCGTGCTGGGCATCGTGTCGCACATGGCCGTGTGGCTGTGGATTCCGCTCGCCCTGATCAGCGGCCTCCTGGGCGCACTGATCGTGCTCACTCGCAAGGTGCGCACGGCCATGATCAAGCGCTACGAGGGCCAGCCCGGCTCGGCCGAGGTGGCGCTGCAATCCCTGAACAACAAGCGTTACTCCTACGACATCGGCATCGCCGCCACCCGCCAGCTCGACCTGGTGCACCGTGTGCTCGGGCCGTGCGGGATCGTCCTCGTCGGCGAGGGCTCGACCGGTCGCATCAAGCCGCTGCTGACGGGTGAGGCGCGCAAGCACGAGCAGGTCTCCTACGGCGTCCCCGTCACCCAGCTCGTCCTAGGCAAGGGTCAGGGTCAGGTGCCGCTGGGCCAGCTGCAGAAGCGCATCGAGAAGCTGCCGAGCGCGTTGAAGGGCTCTCAGGTCGCCGAGGTCCGCAACCGGCTGCGCGCCTTGGACGCCGTCCGGCCCAAGGCGCCCATCCCGAAGGGGCCGATGCCGACGCCCAGGGGCATCAACCGCGCGATGCGCGGCCGCTGACGATCGGGCCACGCCTTCCTCCCCTGGGGCACGCACCACCAGGCCTCACACCACCTCCAGCACGGCCGCGATTCCCATGCCGCCGCCGATCGATGCGGCGGCGACACCGCGCGTGCCGGCCGGGGCGCCGGCGCGCACGAGGCGGCTGAACAGGCGCGTGACGGCGATCGCACCGCTCGCCCCCCACGGGTGTCCCAGCGCCAGCGCTCCCCCGTCGGCGCAGACCCGCGGGTCGTCGTCGCGGATGCCGAGCCGATCGAGCACCGCGAGGGTCTGCGCGGCGAACGCCTCCACGATCTCCAGCGCGGCGAGTTCGGTCAGCTCCAGGCCCGCGGAGCGCAGCGCGGCCTCGACGGCACCGGCGGCACCGACCCCGGGAAGCGCCGGGTCGCAGCCGACCACGGCCCAGGCCCGGACGGCGAGCCCGGGCGCCACCCCGGCAGGACCGAGCACCACGGCGGCGGCGCCGTCGCTGATGCGCGTCGACGTCCCGGCCGTGAGGGTACCGCCGGGAAAGAGCGGCGCCAGCCGGGGAAGCACCCGCTCGACGTTGCCGATCACGTCATCGGAGGCGACCCCGGCAACGGGCACGAGTTCGGCGTCGAACCGGCCCGCAGCGCGCGCAGCTCGAGCGCGAGCGTGGCTGCGTGCGGCGTAGGCGTCCTGGCGGGCGCGCGAGAGGGCGTCGTGTACGGCGAGGTCCTCGGCGGCCCGGGTCATCTCGGGGTCGGCGAAGCCGTCCGGCGCGAACGGCGCCCGCTGGTAGGGGATCCCGTCCACGGCCCTCACCGGCGCGGTGGACGCGCTCTCCGCACCGCCGGCGATGCGGATCCGCTCGTCGCCGGCACGGATCGTCACGGCGGCGTCGATGATCGCGGCGAGGCCGCTGCCGCACTGCCGGTCCACCGTCCCGCCGGTGACCTCGTGGCCGAGCCCCGCGGCCAGCGCGGCGATGCGCCCTGGATTGCCGCCCGGACCCATGCAGTTGCCGAGGAGCACGTCGGCGACCGCGAGGGGCGCGCCGGTCACCGCCTCGGCGTCCGCCAGGGCCGACCGGATGACGGGCGCGGCCAGTTCCTCCAGTCGCAGGCGCGCGAGCGCACGTCCGCGTGTGCCGATCGGGCTGCGCCGAGCGGCGATGATCACGGGATCCCGGTCAGCAGGCAAGACGCGGCACCGCCCCGGCCAGCACACGACGCAGCGCCTCGGCACGCGCGGGTTTGCCCGATGCGGTGCGCGGTATCTCCCCGGCGAACCAGCGCCGCGGCCGGTGCGCCGGCGCCAACTGGGCGCCGCTGAGGCGCCGGACGTCCACGCGTGCATCGCGGTCGAGTTCCAGCATCGCGGCGACGAGCGCACCGACGCGCCCGTGCGGCAGTCCGAACACGATCGCATCGCGGACGCCGGGGATGGACCTCAGCGCCGCCTCGACCTCCTCCGGGACGATCGTCGCCGACGCGCTCAGGATCGCGTCGTCGCCTCGCCCCCGCAGGCGCACACGGCCGTCGACCATGTCGGCCCGATCGCCGACGGTCGCCCACTCGCCGTCGCGACGCAGCGGACCCGGCGCCCCCGCGTAGCCCGATGCGATGAAGGGGGAACGCGCCCACAGCACGCCGTCGGTGATCCGAACCTCCACACCGGGGAAGGGTCGTAGGCCATCGCCATCGTCGACGGCCACGAAGGACAGCTCGGCCGCACCGTAGTAGGCCCTCACGCGGACGCCGGCCGCTTCGGCGCGGCGCCGCAGCCTCGCATCCACGGAAGAGCCGCCGATCAGCGCCGTGCGCAGCCGCGGCGGCACGCCCGAGTCGAGCACGGCCGCCAGCGCCTGCGGGGTGCCGTGGAGAGCGTCGGCGGCGGGGGTGACCTCCAGCACCGGCCGTGGACCGCCGGACAGGGCGTGAGCGAGGGAGAACAGCGTGAGTGAGGCGGCGGGTGGGGCCGGAAGCGCCACGACGTCCTCGTCCGTCACGCCGAGGAGCCCGGCGACGGCCGCGAACGATTCGGCCCAGGACGCGGCGGTACGCAGCACGATCCGCGGTGAGCCGCTGCTTCCGGAGGTCAGCGTCGCCCAGGCCGTTCCCTCCGGCAGCTCGGCCTTCCGCGCCGCTTCGAGCGTGGCGTCCCACTGCGCCGCCGGCCACCGGGCGTCACCGACCAGCGGAACGTCACCGCGCTCGCGGATATCGCGCAGGCGGTCGAGCAGCCCGGCCTCGTGGCCGACGACCGGGACGATCGCCGAAGGGCCAGGAGAGTCAGGCATGGGTGGTTCCCTACGATGAGGTCGTCAACGGCGCCCACCTGAACAGCGTTCAATGGGGCACCGATCACTATAGTGAAGCCCGGCCCCAGGCCCAACCAGTGCGCAGGCGTCCGGCTACTCGAGCAGCTCTCCCAGCTCCAGCCAGCGTCCCTCGAGCACTTCTCTCTGGGACTCCAAGCCGCCGATGCGCTCCATCTCGACGCCGAGCCCGACATAGTCGGCATGGTCATGGTCTGCCAGGGCCGCGCGGGCCGCGTCGATCTGCTGATTCAGCTTCCCCAGGCGCCGCTCGATGGAGGCGAACTCCTTCTGAGCGGTCCGCAGCTCCGCGCTGCCCAACGCCGGAGCCGACGCCCGCACCACCGGAGACGGCGAGCCGACACCCCGACCCGTGGACGATGCCTCCGCCGCGCGCAACTCGAGGTACTCATCGACGCCGCGGGGCAGGTGCCGCAGGCGACCACCGAAGATCGCGTACTGCCGATCGGTGACCCGCTCCAGGAAATACCGGTCGTGAGAGACGACCAGCAGTGTGCCCGGCCACGAGTCGAGGACGTCCTCGAGCGCGGCCAGCATGTCGGTGTCCAGGTCGTTCGTCGGCTCGTCGAGAACCAGAACGTTCGGCTGATCGAGCAGGATCAGCAGCAGTTGCAGGCGCCGCTTCTGTCCGCCCGAGAGGTCCTTCACCGGCGTCGACAGCTGCGCGCTGGCGAACCCGAGTCGCTCGAGCAACTGCGAGGGGGTGAGCTCGGTCGCCTTCGAGCCCGAGCCGAAGGTGTAGGTCGAGCGCAGCCGTCCGACCACCACCCGCACCGGATCGGACGCGAACCGGTCGAGGTCGTCCAACCGCTGGGAGAGCGTCGCGACCTTCACGGTCTTCCCGCGCTTGACCCGGCCTTCCGTGGGCAGCACCGTGCCGTCCACGAGCCCCAGGAGTGTGGACTTGCCCGCACCGTTCACGCCGAGGATGCCCGTGCGCTCACCAGGCGCGATACGCCACTCCACGTCGCGCAGCACCTCACCATCCCCGTAGGAGACTCCCGCGTCGAGCAGGTCGACGACGTCCTTGCCGAGCCGGGTGACGGCCAGCGACTGCAGCGAGACCGTGTCACGCAGGGGCGGGACATCGGCGATCAGCGTGTTGGCGGCATCGATGCGGAACTTCGGCTTCGACGTGCGCGCCGGAGCGCCCCGCCGCAACCAGGCGAGCTCCTTGCGGGCGAGGTTCTGCCTGCGCTGCTCGCTCGCCGCCGCCTGCCGATCGCGCTCGACGCGCTGCAGGATGTAGGCCGCGTACCCGCCCTCGAAGGACTCCACGATCCGGTCGTGCACCTCCCACGTCTCGGTGCACACCTCGTCCAGAATCCATCGGTCGTGCGTCACCATCAGCAGCCCACCGGCGTTCGACGCCCAGCGCCGCTTCAGATGATCGGCGAGCCAGGTGATCGCCTCCACGTCCAAGTGGTTCGTCGGCTCGTCCAACGCCAGAATGTCGTGTTCACCGGCCAGCAGTTGCGCCAGCGCCACGCGACGCCGCTGACCACCCGAGAGCGTGCCGAGGCGGGCGTGCCAGTCGAGGTCGCCGACCAGGCCTGCGACGACGTCGCGGATGCGGGCGTCGCCGGCCCACTCGTGCTCAGGAGCTTCACCGACGACCGCGTGCCCGACGGTGTCGTCGTCGTCGAGCGTGTCGGCCTGGTCAAGCACGCCGAAGGTGACGCCGCCGCGGACGGTGACCCGACCGGAGTTCGCCTCGCGGAGTCCTGCGAGCATCGCGAGCAGGCTCGACTTGCCGTCGCCGTTGCGCCCGACGATGCCGACCCGATCGCCCTCGTTCACGCCGAGGGTCACCGAGTCGAAGACCACCTTGGTCGGGTATTCGAGGTGCAGGGCCTCGGCCCCGAGTAGATGCGCCATATGGCAGAAGGGTACCCCGAGAAGGACTGCTCCTCGGTCATGCGCCGACTCGACGCCGGGACGTCAGTCGCGACGGATCAGGACCACCACGTCGTCCAGGGATGCCCGCTCGCCGTCGGGTGAGGTGACCTCCCGCGGTCGGGTCTCGGCGAGGACGACCGTCCATGCGTCGGGATCGAGCGCGAGGTGCTCGACCTCCTGGGCCGGGGTGAGGAAGCTGTGCTCGTGCGCGTGCGCCGCCCACGGCGGGAAGTCGGCGTGCGAGGTGATCAGCAGATGCCCTCCCGGCGCGACCTGGTCGGCGGCCCGGCGCAGGATGTCGGGGCGCGCGAGCTCGACCGGCGAATGCAGGAAGCTCGCCGACACGAGCATGTAGGCGCCGCCCGGCGGCTCCGCGAGGTCCGCCACGACGAAGCGGGCGCGATCCCCGAGGCCGGCCGCCCCGGCGGCGACGGTGGCCCGCCCGATCGCGGTGGGTGAGATGTCCACGCCCGTGGCGTCCCAGCCCTGCCCGGCGAGCCAGATCACGTCCGCACCTTCGCCGCACCCGAGATCGAGGGCGCGCCCGGGAGCGAGGTTCACCGCGACGTCGGCCAGCACCCGATTGACCTGGCCCGACCACACGCGGTCGGAGCTGGCGTACCGCTCCTCCCAGAAGTCGGCCGGTGCGAGGGCCGGCCATGCCTGCGGGTCGTCCGCGGCGGTGTCGATCCGGTTCGCGCTCTGCTTCATGGCCCCATCATCGACGGCACGCCGACGAGGTCGCAAACACACGTGCATCCCCGCCCCTCCCGACGACGATTCGCTGAAACAGCCTCGATGACCGGTTCTCGCCTGGGACGAGCCCGCGGTAGGCCAGTAGAGAATGACTCTCAATTCAATGAGCGATGGGGGTGCGCCCGCCAGCGGAGGCCGGCCGCCGCCTGCGACCACGGGAGGACTCCCGGTAGCATGATCGGTATGGCTCTGACGGAGAAGATCAGTGTGACGCTACCGAAGCCGGACGTGGCGTTCCTCGCCGACTACATGGCGCGCACGGGGGCGTCCCGGTCGAGGGCGCTTCACGAGGCTGTGAAAGCGTTGCGCGAGCAGTCGCTCGAGGAGGCCTATCGAGCGGCCGACCAGGAGTGGGACGCCTCGGGCGAGGCCGCCGTCTGGGATGCCGCCCTGCGCGATGGGCTCGACGGCTGATGCGTCGAGGTGAGGTGTGGCTCGTCGACCTGGAACCCGTTCGGGGAAGCGAAGCCGACAAGACGCGTCCGGTGGTGATCGTCTCCAACGACGCCCGCAACCGAGAATCGGAGCGGTCGGGTCGCGGAGTCATCACCGTCGTCCCGCTGACGTCGAACACCACGCGCGTCCTGCCTTTCCAGGTACTCATAGGAACAGATCCGTGGACCGGGCTGGACGTCGCCTCGAAGGCGCAGGCCGAGCAGGTGCGATCGGTGGCCGTCGACCGCCTGGTCGCACGACGCGGGCACCTGGGCGCGACGACCATGGCCGCTCTGGACGAAGCCTTGCTGTTGCACCTCGGCCTGCAAGGCTGACGGCAGGCTCGGACGCCGCGCGCGCCGGACGCGCCGACCCGGTTCAACCGTGAGCGGAGGGGCCGTCCAGGACGGCCGCGTTGGTGTCGATCACGTGCTGAGCCGCGGTGATCGCGTGCGACGGGTAGACGCCGCTGGCACGGGCCTCGAGCAGTGCGGTCTGTTCGGCCTCCAGCACCAGGCGTTGCAGCTGGTGACGCTGCTGCAAGCGCGGCATGGCGTCCGCCCACGCCTCGGCCTCGTCTGGCGACGGCGCGGCGGCCAGACTCCTGGCGCGGACCTCTGCGACGATGGCCGGATCGAAGGGTTCTCCGTCGTCGCGGCGCAGGTCGGGGTCGTCGAGCAGTGACCGGACGGCCTCCCCGAGTTCGGCGACCAGCCCCGCGAACTGACGCTGCTGCTCCCGGTCGTCACCACCCCGGACGCCGAGCAGACGGATCAGCGCCGGCAGCGTGCCTCCCTGGCCGAGGAGCGTGACGACCGCGACGGTGAAGGCCACGAGGACGAGCTGCGACCGGTACGGGAGGCCGGAGGGCAAAGACTGGGCCGCAGCGAGCGTCACGACGCCGCGCATCCCCGACCAGGCCAGGACGGCGCCACCGCGCCAACCGAGACCCTCCCGGGCGTAGAACGAGGCGTCGGCGTGTTTGCGTCGCACGAACCGGGTCACCTGGTCGCGGCGCTCAGGCGCGTGCGCGAAGTCCGCGGCGTCGATACGGGCGAGGACGCCGGACAGCGCCTCCGCCCGGTCGGCATTGCGGCGTTGCCCGCGCCGCAGCCCCACCACGAGCGGGACCACGAACAGCACGCGTACGGCCACGAGCACGAGCGTGGCGACCAGGCCGAGCCCTACCGCGGTCCACACCCCGAAGCCGTCGGACTGCACGTCCGCGACCAGCACCGCCATCTGGTAGCCCATGAGCAGGAAGACCCCGTTCTCGAGCAGCACCTGGATCGTGCGCCAGTTGGTGCGCTCGACGATACGGTCGGCCGAGCTGAACCGGCGCGCGGTCTGGGTTCCGGTCGTCAGGCCCGCCACCACCACCGCGAGAACGCCGGACGCGTGCAGTTCCTCGGCCGGCACGAACGCCAGGAACGGCACCACGAACGAGATCGCGGTGGTGAGCACCGGTTCGTCGATCCGGGAGCGGACGCCCACGGTCACCCAGCCCACCACGAGACCGACGGCCACCCCGACTGCGACCGCCAGCGCGAAGTCGCCCAGCGCCCCACCCAGCGATACTGCGCCCGCGGTGGCGGCGACCGCCGTGCGCATCAGCACGAGAGCGGTGGCGTCGTTGACCAGCCCTTCTCCCTCGAGAATCGTGACGAGCCGCGCCGGCAGCCCGAGCCGTTTGCCGATGGCGGTGGCGGCCACCGCGTCCGGCGGGCTGATCACCGCACCGACCGCGACGGCCGCGGCGAGGCCCAGGTCGGGAAGCAGCCAGTACAGGACCAGCCCGGACGCGAACGCCGAGACGACGACGAGCAGCACCGATAGCGCCCCGATGGCGCCGAAATCGCGCCGGAAGTCCGTGGCCGGCATGGTGACCGCCGCCGAATACAGCAGCGGGGGCAGCACGATGGTGAGGATCCACTCGGGCTCGATCTCCAGGTGGGGTGCCCCCGGGATGGCACTGAGGCCGATACCGACGACGAGGAGCAGCAGGGGGGCGGCCACACCGTGCTTCTCGGCGACGAACGACACCGCCACGATGATCAGCACCGCCACGACGGCAAGGCCGGCGATCGGCTCCATTTTTCCGCCCTTTCCGCCCGCGTGCGCATCGCGTGCTGGTTCCGCATCGTAATCGCCGAATCGTCATCGCACGGGGAGGGGAATCAACCCGCGCCGCGGGTCGTTGCACCGGCCGTGAGAGCTTTCGGATTCCTATCCTTCGGCCACTACGGACCTCACCAGGGATCGGCCACGCGCACGGCGGGCGACATGCTCGCCCAAACCATCGAACTCGCCGAGGGCGCCGACGAGATCGGCGTGAACGGCGCCTACGTGCGGGTGCACCACTTCGCGCGCCAGGCGGCTTCCCCGATGCCGCTGCTCGCCGCGATGGCGGCCCGGACGAAGCGGATCGAGGTCGGCACCGGCGTCATCGACCTGCGGTACGAGAACGCGCTCTACCTCGCCGAGGAGGCCGCCGCACTCGACCTGATCGCCGGCGGCCGGATCGCGCTGGGCATGAGCCGCGGGTCCCCCGAGACCGCCCTGCGCGGCTACGAGGCGTTTGGCCACACGGGGTCGACCGACCCGCGCGGCACCGATCTGGCACACGAGACGCTCGCGCTCTTCCTGCGCGCGATCGGCGGCGAACCGGTCGCCGCCGGCGACCCGCAGGCGGTGGGCGCGGGCGTCCGGCTGCCGATCGAGCCGCGCTCGGCAACCCTGCGCGATCACCTGTGGTGGGGTGCGGGGTCGCGGGCGAGCGCGGTCGAGACGGGCAAGCGCGGGCTGAACATGATGAGCTCGACGCTGTTGACCGAGGCCACCGGGCAACCGTTCCACGTGCTGCAGCGCGAGCAGATCGACCTGTTCCGGAACGCCTACAGCGAGGCCGGCCACACCGGACGCCCCCGCGTGTCGGTGAGTCGTAGCGTGTTCCCGCTCGTGGACGACCGCGACCACGCCTACTTCGGGCGCGGGACCGATGCGGACCAGGTCGGCGTCATCGACGGGTTCCGTTCGACCTTCGGCAAGACCTACGCCGCCGAGCCGGATGTGCTGGTCGAACAACTCCTCGCCGACGAGGCGGTGATGACCGCCGACACCTTGATGCTCACCGTGCCCAACCAACTCGGAGTCGACTACAACCTGCACGTGCTGGACTCGTTCGCCCGCCATGTCGCCCCCGCGCTCGGATGGAGGCCGAACACGGCCGGTCCTGTGACGCCCGAGTAAGGCACGGCGACGGACGCCCGTGCGTCACCCGGGCCGCGCGGCCGGCACGGCTCAGGACACCGACCGCTCGCGCTCGATGATCGCGTCGCGCGTCTCTCGGCGCTTGCGCTGCTCGTCCGGATCGGGCACCGGGACCGCGGACAGCAGGCGCTGGGTGTACGCGTGTCGCGGACGGGTGACGATGTCAAGGGTGTCACCCACCTCGACGAGGTGACCGCGATGCATCACCGCGATCCGGCTCGACACCTGCTCGACGACGGCCAGGTCGTGGCTGATGAACAGGCAGGCGAACCCGTACTGCTCCTGCAACTCCTGGAACAGCGTGAGGACGCGCGCCTGCACCGACACGTCCAGCGCCGAGGTCGGCTCGTCGGCGATCAGCAGCCTCGGGTTGAGCGCCAGCGCGCGGGCGATGCCGATGCGCTGCCGCTGGCCGCCGGACAGCTCGTGGGGGTACCGGTTGCGCATCGCGCGCGGCAGCTGAACCGAGTCGAGCAGTGCTTCCACCCGCGTGCTCAACGCGCGCCCGCGCAGGCCCTCGTGCAGCAGCAGCGGCTCGCCGATCGACTCCCCCACCGGCAGTCGCGGGTTGAGTGAGCTTCCGGGATCCTGGAACACGATGCCGACCGTCTTGCGGAACGGCTTCAGCTCCTTGAGCGAGGCGTGGGTGATGTCGTGGCCGGCGACGGTGAGGCGTCCCTCGCGGACCGGCAGCAGCGCGACCGCCGCGCGTCCGATCGTGGTCTTGCCCGAGCCGGACTCCCCCACCAGGCCGATCACCTCACCCGCGTCGATGCGCAGGTTGACGTGTTCTGCGGCACGGAATTCCGGACGGCTTCCCTGTTTGGGGTAGGCGATCGCCACGTCCTCCATGAGCAGGGCGGGCGGCTCGTCGGAGGCCGGTTCGGTGAGCGGCACGGGGCGTCCCTCGACCTCGATGAGGGTCCGGGATGCGCCGGGCGCGTCGTCGTCGCCGACCGATTCGGCCAGGTGCGGAACGGACGCCAGCAACTGCCGGGTGTAGGGGTGCTGCGGGTGGTGGAAGATGTCCTCGGCGGTGCCGTGCTCGACGACGGCGCCGTCCTTCATCACGATGATCCGGTCCGCCATGTCGGCGACCACGCCCATGTCGTGCGTGATCAGGATGATGCCGGCGCTGACCCGTTCGCGCAGCTCGCGCATCAGCTTCAGGATCTCGGCCTGCACCGTGACGTCGAGGGCCGTGGTCGGCTCGTCGGCGATCAGCAGTTTCGGCTCGCAGGCGAGCGCCTGGGCGATCATGATGCGCTGTCGCTGGCCGCCCGAGAGCTGATGCGGGAACTTGTTGAAGCTGTCGGACGGATCGGGGATCTCGACGAGCGTCATCAGCTCGATCGCGCGGTCCCGGGCGGCCTTCGGGTTCATCAGGTAGTGCGTGCGCAGCGTCTCCACGATCTGGAATCCGACCGTGTAGACCGGGTTGAGCGCGGTCATCGGCTCCTGGAAGATCACCGAGATCTCGTTGCCGCGGATCTCGCGCAACTCCTGGATCGACATCCCGACCAGCTCGGTGCCCTTCAGGTTCGCCGAGCCGGACGCCCGCCCGGTCGCCGGCAGCAGGCCGAGCAGGCTCATCGACGACTGGGTCTTGCCCGATCCCGACTCGCCCACGATCGCGAGCACTTCGCCGGCGCGCAGCTGGTAGCTCATCTTGTCGACGGCGGTGAACCATTCCTCACCCACCCAGAAGCGGACGGTGAGGTCCTCCACGTTCAGGATCACCTCGCCCGCCGCAACGGCGCCGCCGGTGTCGCGGCTCAGCTTGATCGCATCGGTGAAGGCCGAACGGGCCCTCCCCGAGCCCTGGTGCTTGCGTGCGCTGCGTTCGGCGCTCACGAGGACACCTCCTTGTTCTCGGTCGGCGCCCGCTCGGCCAGCTGACGCTCAGCCTTCGCCATCGCGCGGGCGGACGGGATCTTCTTGGTGCGCGGATCGAACGCGTCGCGCAGCCCGTCGCCGATGAAGTTGATCGACAGGGCGATCAACATGATGAACAGGCCGGGCCACCAGAACAGCCATGGACGCGTCGAGAAGGCGCCCTGGTTCTCTTGAATGAGGCGTCCCAGCGAGATGGACGGGGCCTGGATGCCGAAGCCGACGAAGCTCAGCGCCGCCTCCAGCGTCACCGCGGCCGACATCAGCAGCGTCGTGTTCACGACGATCACCCCCACGCTGTTGGGCAGCATGTGCTTGACGATGATCCGGAAGTCGGACGCCCCCGCGACGCGGGCCGAGTCGACGAACTCGCGTTCGCGCAGCGTCAAGAACTCTGAGCGGACGAGGCGTGCCAGTCCCGTCCACAGGATGCAACCGAGGGCGATCGCGAGCAGGAGCGGCATGTTCTCCCGGATCCAGGCCGAGACCTCCGGTCCCGCGTTGAGCCGCAGCGGAAGCTTGGCGACCAACGAGCCCAGGACGGCGCCCATCACGATCACCGGCAGCGTGATCACCAGGTCGGTGACGCGCATGAGCGCCATGTCGACCTTGCCGCGGTAGTAGCCGGCCAGCGCACCGACCGTGACGCCGATGCTCAGGGCGACGACCCCGAGGACGAGGGCGACGAACAGCGAGGTCTGGATGCCGAGCATCACCTGCGCGAAGTAGTCGCGGCCCAGGGAGTCCTGCCCGAACGGGTACATCCCGGTCGAGAGCTCGGAGCCGTTGACACCCGGGATGGTGAGGGTCGGGCGTCCACCGTTCAGGACGTCGCCCGAGCGGATCTCCTGGTCGCGCCACAGGCCGTCGATCGGGCCGATGCCCATCATCGCGATCGACAGCAGGGCCACCAGGCCGAGCGTGATCAGGCCAACGAGGGCACCGCGGTGGCGGATGAAGCGGCTCCACACGATCTGGCCCTGGGACAGGCCCTGGACGTCTTGGCTTTCGCCCGCGCCCTCTCCGCGTCCGTGGGCCTCCGCGCCCAGCGCGGGGGGCTGATTCTCGGGGAGGGCGTCCTCGATGCGGTCGGCGTCCGCGCGCTTGTCGTCACTCATGCGTCCACCCGAATCCTGGGATCGATCACGGCATACAGGAAGTCAGCCACCAGGTTGGCGAGCATCGCCAGCGCTCCGGTGAGCATGATGTAGAACATCACGGGGTCGGCCTCCTGCCCGTACAGCGAGTCGATGAACAACCGGCCCATTCCGGCCCAGCTGAAGATCGTCTCGGTGATGACCGCTCCGCCGATCAGCGTGATGAAGTCGACCGGGACGATGGACGCCAGCGGCATCAGGGCGTTGCGCAAGGCATGCCGCACGATCACGACCCGCTCCGACAGGCCCTTGGCGCGGGCGGTGCGGATGTAGTCCTGGTTGAGCACCTCCAGCATGGCGCCGCGCTGGTAGCGGGTGTAGGTCGCGAACGAGATCAGCACCAGCGCGACCGTGGGCAGCAGCAGGTGCGTCCAGCGGTCGAGCTGGCTCATCCAGAAGTCCGCGCTCAGCCCGGGTGTGTGGGCGCCGATCGTCGCGATCGGGCGTCCGTTGATCTCGGGGGCGTTGAAGTACACCGTCCAGGTCTGCAGGACGCGGTCGACGAAGGTCAGCACGCCGGTGAGGAGCGCGATGATCATCGTCCCACGCACGGACACGGCGCGGTCGGGCCCGCCGAACGCCCAGCCGATCCCGGCCGCCGACGCCATCGCGACCGCCAGAAGTCCGAGCATCCACAGCCAGTTCATCTCGACGTAGTAGAAGAGGAACTGCAGCGGCCACCAGATGACCGTGCCGACCACCGCCGTGGTCAGCGCCGAGTACAGGGCTCGTTTGTTGTTCATCCCGGCGAACAGGGCCGTGGTGCCGAACGCCAGCGCCACGGACAGGACGCCGATGCCGACGACGCCGATCTGGGGGTTCAACACCCAGCCCGACAGCAGCACGCCGACCAGGACGCCGAACGTCACGGCGGCGGCACCGGCGAACACCTTGAGTTTCTTGTCGCGCCGGCCGCCGAGTGCACCGGCCCAGAACAGGCCGGCCACGACGGACACGGCGATGACCAGCGGCCAGTTGATGGTCGGGTCGTTGAGGAAGTTGTTCATGCCGATCGCGAGAAACTGCTTCAGCAGCACCGCGACCCAGAAGATCGGGAGCGAGTACAGCAGGAACGACACGAGGGTGAGGGTGTAGTCGAAGGCGGTGTACTGCCGAAGTGCGGAGATCACGCCGATCGTGACCCCGAGCAGGATTGCGATCACCGTGGCGGCGAACACGAGCTGGACGGAGGTGGCGATCGCGCCGCGGGCGAGTGCGCCGACCGGCTGCATCGTGCGCCAGGCGAGACCGAAGTCGCCTTGGACGAAGTGGAGCAGCCAGGTGAAGTAGCGCTGATACCAGGGAAGGTCGAGCCGCAGCAACCGGACGCGGTTGGCGATCATGTCGTCGCGGTTCGCCGCCGGATTCTCGCGCAGGTCCACCAGCGGGTCGAGAGCGGCTTCCAGCAGGCCGTACATCAGGAACGACAGCACGAGCAGCGTTCCGAGGGCCAGGGCGAGCCGTCGGGCGATGAAGCGGACCATGGGCTACCTCGCAGAGTGGGTGTTGGGTGAGATCTTCGGGGGCCGGAGACCGGATGTGCAATCCGAACCACCGGTGGGGCGCCAGGTCATCCTGGCGCCCCACCGAGGGCATGGCGCTATCGGGGGCGGGAAAGGCTCAGGCCACCTTCCACTCCCAGAAGTTCCAGAAGAAGTTCGGCGTCAGCGCGATCGAGGACACGCCCTTGATCTTGGCGTCGCTGATGCCGGTGATCTCCGGGAACTGGTAGATGGTGACGCCGAAGGCGTCCGCCACCAGGTGCTGCTCGGCCTCTTCGAGCAGACGCTTCTGCTCGGCCGGGTCGATGCTGACGGCCAGCTCGCCGAACAGGCGGTCGACCTCGGCGTTGGAGTACTTGCCGTAGTTGTTCTGGCCGCCGGTGACGTAGTTGGCGGCCGCCTCGCTCACGCCGGTCGAGGTGGACTGCCACCCGAACAGCGAGGCGTCGTAGAGGTCGGGCTGCCTCAGTTCCTGGCCCCAGTTGATGCTGCCGACGTCCTCGACCTTGAAGCCGGCCGCCTCGGCGGACTCCTTGATCAGCTGGAACTGCTGCTGGCGGCGCGTGTTGTCGGAGCCGTACTTCACGCGCACGGTGGGGGTCTCGACGCCCGCCTCGGCGAGCAGCGCCTTGGCCTGGTCGATGCTGTCGCCGGCGCCGAAGGTCGTCTTCATGCCGTTGGCGGCGACCATCGGCTCGTAGCGGGGCGATCCCGGCACCGCGGTGAAGGTGTTGCGAATCTCGGCGGTCGGGTTGAGCGGCTTGATGATGGTGTCGACGATCTTCTGCCGCGGGATGCTGTGCAGGAAAGCCTGACGGACCTTCATTGCCTTGTCGGCGTCGCCGCCGTACGCGGCGGGGTCGAAGGGGCCGCCGTTGGCGAACACGAGGTCGACGTGCTCGTAGGTGCCGCCGGTCTGGGTCAGGACGCTGACGTCCTTCAGGTTCTGCAGCTGGGTGAGAATGTCGGCGGTCGCCTGCGGCTGGGTGACGAGCACCTCGGCGTTCTCGAGCGCCGTCACGGACGCCTGCGGGTCGGGGATCACGCGGACGGTGACCTTGTCGATCGACGGCTTGTGCGAACCCTTGTAGCCGGCGTTCTTCTCGAGGACGACGTACTGACCCTCGACCAGGCCGGTGATCGTGTAGGGACCGGTGCCGACGACCAGGTCGGCGTCCTCGGGCATCGCCTTGAAGTTGAACGCGGTGTTGAACACGTTCGAGATCTTCGACAGCGCCGCGTTGTCCTTGTTCTTGAACGCGTCGACGAGCGCCTGCGCGGCCTGCGCGTTGTCCTCGATTCCGAGGGCCTTCTTGCCGACGACATGGGCGGCGACGCCGACCGGATCGGCGGCCAGAACCTCCCAGTCGACGAACGGCTTGGAGTAGGTGAGCGTGATCGACTTGCCGTCTGCGGAGATCTCGGGGACGTCCGTGATGAGCTTGAGGCCCTCGTCGCTGCCGTTGAAGAAGACGCTTTCGCCGGTGACCTCGCCGACGTTGCCGTACTTGTCCTGCTCGAGTTCGGTGGTGTTGTAGACGCCCGACTTCGCCGCCCAGAGCAGGAAGGCGTCCGCTGCGGTGACCGGGGTGCCGTCCGACCAGGTGGCGGTGTCGGCGAAGGTGTACTTCACGACCAGCGGATCGTCGGAGATCTTCTCGTACTTGCCGAACGACGGGTTCTGCGCGAGCTTCAGATCCTTGTCGTAGTAGGCGATGCGCTCGTTGGCCATGTAGATGATGTTGGCGTTGGTCGTGGCGTTGCCGTAGTCGGTCTCTTCGTTGTAGCTGAAGAAGGCCTGATTCCAGGCCACGTTGACGGCGGTGGGAGCGGCGTTCGCCCCTCCGCCTCCGGGCGCGGGTGGTGTGCAGGCGCTGAACGCCAGGGCGCTGGCCAGGACGATGCCGGCCGTGGCCAAGAACTTTCGCTTGCTCAAGGGATCCTCCAGTGAGAGTGACGGCGGGACAGATAGGCACGGCCCCGTTGGATCCCCCACGTCGCATCGCGCGCGGAGGGTGCCGTGACAGGCACGCTACACAGCCACGGCCCTTCCGTCCCGCCAGACCCGTGAGATTCCAGACAGATTCGTGACCCACGCGTGGCGCCGACCACCATCGCGCGAGTCACAGTTGAACAGTGATCGCTACCGGCGATTCACCACGACCGTGCCGAGCAACAGATCGTTGAGCCCCCGCCGGTCCGCGCCCACCACGATCGCCGGCACCACCACGGCGACCAGGACGGCGCGAGCGACCGCCCTCCACCAGCCGAGCGGCGCACCGTCCACCCGGACCACCCCGATCCGCGAGACCAACTGCCCGAAGCTGCTGCCGGTGAGAGCAGTCAGCAACGCCTTCTGGGCGGTGAACACGGCGAGGATCATCCAGGCGCGCCACCCGCTCTCCGTGAGGACGCCCCCACCGAAGGCCCCGAGCGCCACGATCATGCTGGCGCCCCAGTCGAGGACGAGCGCCCCCAGGCGACCGCCCCAGGACGCCAGCGCGCCGCGCCCGGACGCGGGAAGGCCGAGGCCCTGGCCGGGATACTCTGGAGCGCTCACGCGACCTCACCCTAGACGCCGCGCCCTGTCGTCCGCTTGTAACACCGCCGAAACACGGACGCAACTGGCCGGTGACCTCACCCCCCTAGCCTCAACTGCGTCACCCTTTCGACCTGTACGGAGGATCCATGTTCCAAAGCGCCGATGAACTCGTCGCCTACATCGAGGAGAACGACATCGAGACCGTCGATGTCCGTTTCTGCGACCTCCCCGGTGTGATGCAGCACTTCACCATCCCGGCCGTGTTCCTGACGGCGGACGTGATCGAGGAGGGCCTGTCGTTCGACGGCAGCTCGATCCGCGGATTCCAGAAGATCCACGAGTCGGACATGTCGCTGCTGCCCGACATCTCGTCGGCGTTCGTCGACCCGTTCCGTAAGAGCAAGACGCTCAACATGAACTGGTTCGTGCACGACCCGATCACGAAGGAGCCCTACAGCCGCGACCCGCGCAACATCGCGCGCAAGGCCGAGGAGTACCTGAAGTCGACCGGCATCGGCGACACCTGTTTCATGGGTCCCGAGGGTGAGTTCTACGTGTTCGACTCGGTGCGCTTCGAGACGAAGGCGAACGCGAGCTACTACTTCATCGAGTCCGAGGCCGGCGCCTGGGCGACCGGCGCCGAGAGCGACCTGGATGGCCGCGCCAACCGCGGCTACAAGGTGAAGTACAAGGGCGGGTACTTCCCGGTGGCCCCCGTGGACCATTTCGGTGACCTGCGCGACGACATGGTGCGCCACCTGCAGACGGTCGGCTTGGTGATCGAGCGCGCGCACCACGAGGTCGGCACCGCCGGCCAGGGCGAGATCGCGACGAAGTTCGACACGCTGTTGGCCGCCGCCGACAACATGATGAAGTACAAGTACGTGATCAAGAACACCGCCTGGGAGGCCGGCAAGACCGCCACCTTCATGCCGAAGCCGATCTTCGGCGACAACGGTTCGGGCATGCACGTGCACCAGTCGATCTGGAAGGACGGCGTCCCGCTGTTCGCCGACGAGGCCGGCTACGCCGGGCTCTCCGACCTGGCGCGCTGGTACATCGGCGGCATCCTGGCGCACGCGCCGTCGCTGCTGGCGTTCACCAACCCGACCACGAACTCCTACCACCGCCTGGTGCCGGGCTTCGAGGCGCCGGTCAACCTGGTCTACAGCCAGCGCAACCGTTCGGCGTGCATCCGGATCCCGCTGACCGGGCCGTCGCCGAAGGCCAAGCGCATGGAGTTCCGTTGCCCGGACCCGTCGGCCAACCCCTACCTCGCGTTCGCCGCGATGCTGCTGGCCGGCCTGGACGGGATCCAGAACCGGATCGAGCCGGCTGCGCCGATCGACAAGGATCTCTACGAGCTCCCCGCCGAGGAGCACGCCGGGATCGCGCAGGTTCCGGCGTCCCTGGGCGATGCGTTGGACGCCCTCGAGGCCGACCACGACTACCTGCTGGTCGGGGATGTCTTCACCGCGGACCTGATCGAGACCTGGGTCGAGATGAAGCGCGAAGACATCGACGCCATCCGTGTCCGCCCGCATCCGCACGAGTTCGAGATGTACTTCGACCTGTGATCATCAAGCGTAGTCAGACGGGCGTAACCGCCTCCTGAGTCCGCAAAGAGTCCGCACGAGCCGCGAACACCACTGCAATCGCGGCTCGTGCGGACTCGTCTGTTTCCGCGCAACATGTACCCGTCGGTGTTCGAGGTCGTGGTCGCCGACGCGTCCGCGATCGTCCCGCGCACGGCATGCCGACTTTCCTTGGATCCGAGGAAGGAATGCCGGGGTGCGCCTTTTCAAGGTCACTGCTTGCGCGCGTGGACTTCTTCCAGCGCCCCGAACGCGCGGCGGCGGGTGGCCACGACGGGGACGCCGCTCTCTTCGAGCACGGTCAGTGGACGCCGGGTGAAGTGCTCACCGTGGGCCGGGATCGTGATCATCTCGACTCCTCGTTCGAGCAGGCGCACGGCGGGGCTGGTCGCCACCACGTGATCGGCGAGCAGCAGGTCGCCGCCGGGTCTGAGGACCCGCAGCATCTCCTCGATTGCGCGTCGTTCGTCGGGGACGCCGCACAGCACGAAGGTGCACACCACGGCGTCGAAGCCCGCGTCCCCGAACGGCAATTCCATGGCGTCGCCCGCGACCAGTGCGGCGGCCAGGCCGAGGTCGTCCGCGCGGCGGCGGGCGGCGTCCAGCATGACCGGTGACGGTTCGAGCCCGGTGACCCGGACGCCGGCGCCGTAGTGCGGCAGGTTGGCCCCGGTGCCGATGCCGACCTCCAGCACCTGGCCGGACGCCCGCCCGCACACCCACGGTCGACTCGCGGCCAGGAACCGGCGCTCCAGGGGCGCGGTCCATCGGTCGTAGTCGGGCGCCAGTCGCTCCCAGAGGGTGCGGCGTCCTGGTTCGGTCGGGTCCATGCCCACCAGTTCAGCACGAAGACGAGCGATTCCGCCCGATCGGCGCCGGTGGCGCGGTGCACGACGTGCCTGATGGTTCGCTTCAGCGGGCGCGCCGCCATGTCGCCCTTCGATCCGACGGGGTTCGCCGCCGTTCGCCACCCGAGGAGGTCGAGCGGGCTCACGAATGGTCGGAATAATCGCCGGCGCCGAGCAGGATTCACAGTTGGGCGCAGATGTTGTCGTTATGAGCCACGGTGACCGGTGCCATAACGACAACCTCTGCGCCCGGACCGAAAAATCGGCCCAGCCCAGCTCTGAGAAAGACAATTTCTGAGCCCGCCCCAGCAGATCCGGCAGCGGGCGCGTCGGCTCACTGGCCTATGCTGCCACCGTGACCACCCCCAGTCCGACCATCACGATCCGCGACACCCCGAGCCTGGAGTTGTGGCAGCGAGCCCTCGACTCCTGGCGAGCATGGTGTGGCCGCCACCCAAGGCTCATGAGCAGGCTGGCCACCGCCCGATCGGTGGCAGCCTGGGCATCCTTGCCGTTACTGGCGATGGCCTGCTGGCTGGTTCCCGGCTACTCCCGTGGCCTGGTGGCGGTGGTGGGCTCGCTCGTGGCGGTCCTCGCGTACGTCATCGTGGCGCGCACCCACACGGTGAAGCTCGGCATGGTGCTGACAATGTTCGCCCTCGGCGTGCCGTGGGCGTTCGGGGTGGCGTTCGCGACCATCGCCGCGGCCCGGGTGCTCCGGATGGACACCGGTTGGGCCGGCTCCGAGGTGGCGCTGGCGTCCTTCATCGAGGAGCCAGGAAAACTCCTCCCCCTCCTTGCCGTGGCGCTGCTCGCACCCGGCCGAGCCAGGCGATTCGCCGCGACCGACTGGGCCTTGTTGGGCTACGCCTCCGGGGCGGCATTCGCCGCCGCCGAAGACTTCGTCCGCCGTGCCGCCAGGCGGCCGGGCTTGCTCGATCTGCTCTTTCCCGACACCGGCACGTCCTTCAGCCTCAACCCGTGGTCGTCGGGTTCGCTGACATCGCTCGACGGCCTCGCCCTCTACCCCGGCCACCAGATCTCGGCCGCCAACACGGCGATGGCCGTCGCCTTGGGCATCGTCGTGTGGCGTGCCGGCAGCGGGGGCCCACGGGCGCTGTCCGTCGTTCCCGCGATGCTCACACTGCTGCTGGCCTTGGCGGATCACGCCGCTTACAACGCCGATGTGGGCGGAAGCCGGCCGCTACACCAGATCGACGGCTTTCCCCTCGTCTTGGAGTGGGTCTGGATCCTTGGCCTCCACGGCCGTGGGGCCATCGCCATCAACGTCGGGCTCCTCATCGCCTGTCTCGCCGTGGACGCCCACCGGCGGTATAGCTCAGGCGACGCAGGCAGGGTTGTCGGCGACTCGCCGACGCCGTCGCCACCGACCGTCATCACCTCGCTGCCAGCACCAGTGCGCGCCCCGGTCGCGGCTGTGTGGATGGCCGGCTGGTATGCGGTCGCGGACGCGGTCGTCATCCTCGCAGCGTTGGCGCCCCATGCGGGCGCAAGTCGACATGATGGCGTCGTCGTGGGGCGGCTCGCCCGGCAGGCCGTGCTCGCCGCACGTGCCGACGCGATGACGGTCACAACGCCGGGACGAGAACCTGGCTCGCGCCGCAGCTTCTGGCTGGTGACGCTGGCCACCAGCGCCGTGGCCCTGGCCATCGTCGTCGGTTGGGGTGCCTCCATCGCCCAGGCGATCGGACGCGCGCTGCTGACCGCAGGAGACGGACCTCGCTACTTTGCCGGGCTACTGGCGTCTCTCGGCACCTGGTGGGATTCGCTCGGTTTCGGCGGTCAGACCCTCGTGACGGCGGGCATCGTCGCGCTCGTCATCGCGAGCGGCGGAAGCATGGCGCTCGCCCTCGGGTTGTCAGGCATCGCCGCCTGGACGGCCGGTCATGGCCATGGACTCGCGGACCTGCTGCGGAACCCCCGCGAGGCCTTCCGCACCTACCTCACGAAGGCAACCCCGGCCGACTTCATCTGGGACACGGTCGACTTCCTCCTGACCTTCGTCCCCGGATCGGTCCTCGGCAAAGCGGCCGGCTCCGCCCTGCGCGGACTCCCAGACGAAGTACTCGGCCGTATCGTCGCATGGCGACAGGGGCGCCTCGCCGAACAGCTGATCGCGCAATCAGCGCCCAACGCCGCCCGAGCCGCCCGACTCGCCTCGTTGCTGCGGACGGCCGAACTCGCCAACCCCCTCGCCGACTCCCTCCGGACCACCGGCCGACTCCCCAGCAACTACATCACCAAGGCCCGGGCCGAGGCAGCCGGATGGGCTCCAGGAAGAGCGGTTGGCACTACGTCACCAGGCGCGCAGATCGGCGGAGACCTGTTCCGCGACGACTTTGGGAGCCTCCCTGCCAAGCAAGGACGTATCTGGCATGAGGCTGACGTTGGACTCAAAGACACGATCAGTCGGTCCAAGCAACCAGGAACCCGTCTGGTTTACTCCAACGACGGGTTGGCGTACATCACCGACGACCACTACGAGACTCTGTACCAGCTTCCCAATTGGAGATGACATGAACCTGGAACTTGACGGCACCGCGATCCTCAGCGAGAACGATCTGCACGACGTCCTCGATCGGGCGCTCGATTTCGGACCCTACTACGGGCGCAACCTTTACGCCCTGCGGGATCGGCTGAACTACGACGTGGAACGCCCACTGCAGATCGTCTGGCGACACCACGAGGTCAGCCGCGACTCAATGGGCCGCGAGCGCTTCCAGATGATCCTGACAATCTTCCAACACGTCATCGACAGTGATCTCGAAGCGAACGTCAAGTCCCCGTTCTCCTACGTGCTCGCCTAGGAAACACGCTAACCACCGACGATAGCCAGACGGAGCAGAAAACCACATGGACGTAGAACTCGAGGGAACCACGATCCTCACTGAAGGCGATCTCCACGACGCGCTCAATTCAGCGGAAGTTCGCTGACCGCCTCATGTACGTGCGCCAACGACAAGACGTCGCTAGCCGAGCCCTCCAGTTGAACAACGAACTCTTCGCTTCACTTCAGTCCCGAGCCTCAGACGTCCGGAAGTAGTTGACTGGCAGCCCTGTGAGTAGGGTCTTTTGTTCGCGGCGTTCCGTCGGAAAGGCGTTGTGATCTGCTAGGACGTGTGGGTGGAGCAGGACGTGCTGGAGGGGATGCCCGAGTCGGCTGCGCTGGGGCTGCTGGTCAGCGGCGGGGAAGCGCTGGTGACCTTCGGGCGGGTGCTGGTCTACCGCTACGACGCCGACGACATCGGGATGCGGAACCTGGCGATCGTGGCGTTGACCGACGCCAAGCGGCCGGTCAACGAGGTCGCCGCGGTGTTCGGGCTGACCGCGACATACGTGTCGATGCTGCGGACCCGGGCTCGCCGGGAGGGCTCGGCAGGGCTGGTCCGCCGCCAAGGTCGGCCCCCGAAGCTGTCGGATCGCCAGGTTGCCCGGGCCCGCGAGCTGGCCGCTCAGGGCGCCAGCCAGCAGGCGATCGCCGACCGGTTCGGGGTGGCGCGCTCGGTGATCAGCGAGCTACTGTCGCGACTGGGCCCCGCCGCGCCGGCGCAGGACCCCATGCCCGAGCCCATCGAGGAGCCCGCCGCTGATGAGCCCGGGGGTGGGGTGGCTGTTCGACGATCTTCTGCACCCAGCTACCGCCATCGAAGTGGCACGACTGAGGTGCCCGGCGAGTCTCGGACAGTTGACCCAAAGGATGTGGTTTCTTTGGGGTGACTGGAAAGAGGAGTCTGTTGGCTACAA
>JAVTWJ010000013.1:0-89872 GCA_032229785.1 Propionibacteriaceae bacterium | reverse complement strand
ACACGCCCACACACGAGAACTCACACCCCAGCAACCTTCCCGTGAGAAAACCTCATTAGATGCGGCTCAGGTGTGCGGCGCTACGGATCCAGGCGGTGATCTTCTGGGAGTAGCCCACCGTAGCCCACCAAAGGCCACACATCCCCGGCGGCCCCGCCCAGTGACGGCGGGGCCGCCACCATACCCACGCCAACCGCAGTACCAACTACCCCGAGCAGCGGTACCAACTCGCTGGACTGCCGGTACCAACTAGCGCTATGCGCCATTCGCATCGACTTGGGTCTGGCCCAGGGTCAGGCCGTCATGGTGGGTGAACGCGGCCACCAGGTGCGGTGCCCGGGCCTCACCATCACGGGCTCCACGGACCGTTTTCCCGTCGAGAGCGATGACCAACCGGCCTGCGGTGGTGTGGGCTCGTATCCTCAGCCAGGCGCCGCAGATCAGGGAGAATGCTTCCGCATCGAGTGCTTCGATCACCCGCCGCAGGGTGGGCTCGCTCGGCACTGTCGTGTGGCCAAGATCCAGGGCCTCGAGCAGGAACGGGCCGACATCAGTGGCGTGTTCAGCGATCGCGTACACCGACGTGGCCCCTGCCGCTACCGCGGCCACGCTGAGGGCGAGGATCACCGGGAGCGGGTGTCTTTTGCCGCGGGCTTGACGAGGGTCGTAGACGTGGGTGAACAGTTGGGACAGGCGAGCGGCGTGCAGGACCTTCGGGTCGACAGCCGACGCCGTGACAGGGGAAGATGTCACTGGACGCGGTCTTTCAGGCAGTGCGGACGTTGAACACCCACATCATCGCCAGCAAGACCGCGTCCCTCGCGTTCACCACGCCGCGCAACCCTTAAAACGCCTTGTCAAACCTCGCTACACGCGACTTTGACGGCACCCTGGGTGTGCGGCGAGGACCGCAGCGGAGCGAGGAGCGAAGCCTTCGCGGATCCTCGCGATGACAGCCTGCTGGTGGTCGCGGAGCCGGTACATACCGGACCTACTTTGCCGGCCTTGAACTCCAGTGCGCCCGGCGCGACTCGGTACCAGTTGATCAACGGTGTGGGTCAGTCAGTGACGCCTACCGGGCCGCGTTCCTGAAGCTCTTCGAGGACCATCTCTCCAAGGAGTCGGCGAAGGATGACCCGCGCAACAACGTGCTGGCGGCCGACACTGCCCGCATCCGAGCCTCGTCTTGCGCTGCTGCGGGTGCCGGTTGGGATCCTCGCTGGCTGATATCGCCCCGCCTTCGCTCGGTTCGCGGTCCGGCTCGCGCTGACCGACGGCGGTCAGAGCCTGGCGTCCGCGCCGAGGTGCTGGCGGCTGGTCATCGGGTCGCGGTGGAAGTCGGCGATCACGTTGACGCGGTCGTCGAAGTTGATGGCGCCTTCGAGCTGGTAGTGCTTCCTGGTCTTGGGGTGGATTCCGGTGGCGAAGTAGAACGGGTTCTTCGCTCCGCGGAGTCGTTCCTCTTGGATCCAGCCGATCACGATCCAGCCGGTCGCCTCGCTGCCGTAGCTGACTTCCCAGCGGGGAAGATCGCGGAGCCTGGCGAGGGGGAGTTGGCGAACGGAGACGACAGGCTCGACGGCGTTGGTGGTAGGCATGGACAACCTCCTGCATATATCGAACGGGTGTTCGAGTATAGGCCGGCGGCGTCACGTGCGGAAGCCAGGTGCGCAGGGTCGGTCGATTGGCGCGACCGCGGGCCCCGCGTCGTTCACGGAGTGACGCGGCCAGAAGACCGAGGCGCTGGGCAGAACCGAACGGAGGCGTGTCCGTGGCGGACGGTATGGAGGCAGGGAGCGCGACCTGGGCTCCCGACGGTTGAACGGAGTCTTCGATGGCGGGTTACATCACGACGGATGACTTGTGGCGTAAGTGGGCGCGTGATCGCGGCATGTCCGCGCCGGCGTCCGCGGATGTTGGCGAGTTGGCGCAGCACTACTACCGGGCTGCGGACGCCGACGACAAGGCCCGCGAGGTGCTGGGGCGTCTCCTCCGGGCGCCGGCGTCCACCCACGAGAAGGTCGAGCATGCCAGCCAGGCGCTCCATGAGGCGCGCGGGAGGGTCGCGCTGGTCGAGGAGGCTATCGAGCGGGCTGGGGGCTGGGTTGATCTGTACCGGTCGTCCACGGTCGTGATGGACGCCGGCGGGCGCGAGGTCCCCCGCGAGGAGCCCGCGATCGCCGAGGTCGTCCCGACTGCCGCAGCGCACGAGGCCGGCGGCTCCCCGGTTCTGCTGGCCGCCAAGGGCCGGCGGGCGTCCGCGGTGGGTTGGTGAGGTCATGCCCGAGCGGAGTCCCGAAGCCGATGCCCGGTCCAATGAGGGGCGATGATGAGCGCGACCGATGATCTGGAGCGGCAGTGGGCACGCCAGTGCGCGGCGGCCGTGGCGGCGTCCGATGCGGCGCAGGAGTTCGCGCGGAATGCGAACGGCACCTACGGTCGTGTGATGGCGGCGCCGATGGTGTACAGCCTGTTGGGTGACATCAAGCTCACCTTGTGGCGGCTTCGTGAGGTGACCGAGTATCTGCCGCAAGGGGTGGCGGCGTCACTGACCGACCCCAACCTGGCGGTTTATGACCGGGATCTCTACACCGGCGCCGATCGTGGCGCGGACGCCCAAGCGCAGGTCGCCGCTCAGCATCTGGCGGCGGCGAGTCGGGCTCTGCGGTTGGCGGCCGACAGCACCGAGGCTGCTCAGGTCGCTTTGAACAGCCAGGGCTTCACCTGGCGCGAGCCCGAACCGCCCGCGGCCGCACCGCAGGCCATGGCGGAGGTGTGCCAGGCGCGCCCGTCGCCGTCGCGCGCGCCGTCGTCTGCGCCGGTGGACCGTGGCCGGGCGCCTACTCCGTAGCGGCCCCGGTGAGAGGAGTCGATCATGGCGATCGAGGAACGGCGGGTGCCCGTAGTCCGGCTGTTCGCGGTGACGCCGACCATCGAGTCGGCCGGCGGCATCGCGCCAGCGAGAGGCCGTGAGCGGTGCGTGGAGGTGGCCGCCTGGCTGGTGGAACACCCGAACCGTCCGCCGGCGTTCATGGCGCGCTCGCTGGGCATCGCGGAAACCACACGCCGGTCGACGTTGTCGCGGTTGCGGTGGTGGCTCGATGTCGCCCCGGACGGCCGCATGTATCTGCCGCTGGCCTACCGGGGCACGGTGTCCCTCGCACCCGAGGTCACCTCGGACTGGGCGCGGATCCAGCGGCTCGTGGTCGGCGGTGTCGACATGGTCCCGCATGACCGGCTGATCAGCGTGCTCGACCTCGTTCGGGGACCGTTCCTCGGCAACCAAACCTCCAGCCGGTTCATGTGGGGCTGGGCCGACGCGACCGCCCGGCGCGCGCACAACCTGATCGGGCGGGTCGCGGTGCGTGCCGCGACCCAGGCACGCGCCGAGGGGAACTGGGCCAAGGTCGACTGGATCCGCGACCGAGCACTCAACGTCCTCACCGAGCCCGAACTCCTGGACGCCCTCGAACCCGCATCCGCGCGAACGCGAGACGGACGGCCGACGGCGCCGGCGTCCGGCCCGTCGAGGTGGGAAGTCACCCATCCCTCGCCCGACGTGCGAGCGCCCGCAGCGCTTCTCGGCCGGCTAGACACCGCGCACAGACCAGGAGTATCGCGATGAACACCGCGTTGCGGGAGCGTGCGTGATGGCCGCGCGGAAGGTGTACACCGAGGCCGACAAGGAGCGGTTCTCGGCCGAACGCCGGGAGAAGCTCGACGCCATGCACGAGCAACTCGCTACGGCGATCACCCGGATGCAGGACGGCGCCGAGTGGACCTCATGGCTGCGGTTCGCCAGCGGCTTCCACCGGTACAGCTTCAACAACACCGTCCTGATGTGGGTCCAAGCTGAAACGGCTGGACGCCCCACACCCACGATGGTCGCCGGCTACCGGGCGTGGCAGGCGAAGGGCTACCGGCCGCTCGCCGGGCAGGGTATGCGGATCTTCGCGCCCGTTTCAGCGCGAGTGCGCTTGCGGGACACGGCCGGCAACGAGGTGCACGATGCCAACGGCGACACTGTCTTGGTGCGTCAGGTGGTCGGCGCCAAGCCCGTCACCGTGTGGGACATCGCCAGCGTCGACGGCCCACCCCTGCCCAGCCTTCCGATGCCGCAGCTGCTCGTCGGTCAGGCGCCGGCCGGCTTGTGGGCGTCGCTGGCCGAGATCGCCGCTGAGGATGGGTTCCAGGTGGCCCGCGGCGACTGCGGTGGCGCGAACGGATGGACCAACTTCGATACCCAGGAGATCCGGGTTCGTGACGACGTGGACGATGCCCAGGCCGTCAAGACCCTCGTGCACGAACTCGCTCATATGCGCCTCCACGCCCCCGCTGCAGGCGGCGAAGGGGGTCAGGTGCTTCACCGCGGTGTGGAGGAAGTGGAGGCCGAGTCGGTGGCGTTCATCGTGCTGGACGCCCACGGCATCGACGCCTCCCAATACACCTTCAACTACGTCCTCGGCTGGGCGACCGCAGCAACGAAGGCTGGCCTCACCGTGGAAGACCTCATCACCCAGACCGGCAGCCGGGTCGTGTCAACGGCGGACGCCATCCTGCAACACGCCCGACCCGACGCCCCCGCGCCGCTGGACGCCGTCGACGCCCTCGCGGCCAGCCTCGACCTCCCCGCACCAGGCAGGCCGGCGGCAGGCTGGGAGACGGTCAACGGACGCCCACCGGCCTTGCCGGCCGTCGCCGAGACGACCACCCCGGCCCAGCCGGTGGCCCGCCGATGACCATGATCGGGTGGTTGACTGGCAGGCGCCAGGCTCACCCCCGGACCGAAGGAGAAACCTGTGACCACGCCCCTCGCCCACGCGGCGATCAGCGAAGCCCTCGCCTGCATCCGCCATGCCCGACGGCTCGTGCCCGCCGCCGACACCAGCGGAGCCGACGATTTCCTGCGCGCTGAACTGCTCGACCTCGAAGACCTCTTCGGCCCCCTCCATCCGGCCGAGGTGATCGTCCCGAGCCCTGCGAGCGTGGGCGAAGCACTCGACCGCGCCGCAGTACTCCTCGACCAGGATGCGGTCCGGCCGCAGGTGCCGCTGCTGATCTGGGCGGCGCTGTCGGACCTGCGGGGCCGCCGGCTGCGATGACGACCACGGTGGGCGACCTTCTCGACCGCCTGCACGCGCAGGCGTGGACTCTCGCCAGCCCCACCGCGGACGCCACCCCACACCAGGACCGGGCGTCCGCCGTCCGTGCGGCGTGGTTCCCGATCGCCCGCCACACCACGCGGCTGCTGCAGAACCTGCCCTTCGCCGCAGACAGCACCCACCGCGACCACGCGCGCGTGATCATCGACACCCTCGAACCCCTTCACGCGCACCGGCCACCCTCAACGTCCGGCGCCTACCGGCCACTGCTCGCGATGGGCGTACAGGTCGGAGCGATCGCCGACCTCATCGCGCCCGCCGGCGTCCGAGCGGTGGATGATGCCGGGGCCAGCGGATTGCAGACCAGCGTCCTCGCCGCCCTCTACTGCGCCGCCCGCTGGTCGGTGCCGCGCCTCACCGCTGAGACGAAGAACCGCCCCAACCGCATCACCGCGACGCTGCGTAAGCTCGTCGTCCTCACCGAACCGTTCGCCGCCATCCCACCCGGGCAACGTGTCACCACCCTCGAAGACCTCGCCGCCGTCAGGCCGCATGAACCCGGGCTGGACGCCGCCCTCCTCGGCTGGAGCCGCACCGTCGAGGACCAGCTCGTGCACCGGTACACGATGACCTCGGTCGGCTTCCAGACCATCGCCGCCGACCTCGCCATCCTCACCGCCGGAGCCATCGTCGCGCTCCAAGCGACCGCGCCGGATGCGCTCGCGGTTCCCGAGCTACACCGCCCGGCCATTGCCGCGCTCCGTGAGGCCCACCAGGCGTGGACGGGACTCACGACCTGGCCCGAGGGACTGTTCCTCGGCGGACGCGCCGCCCCCGACCTCCGCTCCGCATCCACCAACCTCCGCTCTGAGGTCCGGGCACTGCTCCGCAACGACGACGGCTGGGCGTCCCCTGACGAACTGTGGCAACGAACAACCCCGGCCGATCTCCTCGCGATGACACGCCGCACCGTGACAACCGCGGCCGAGATCGCGACCGCCTACGCCAACACGCTGATCGACCACACCATCGGACGCGAACGACCCTGGATCAAGGCACAAGCCCTGCCGCCCACACACCGCGGCCCCACCGAGAACCAAGCCGCCGCCCACGACCGCTGGGTCCCGACCCCGCAAGCCCTCGTCGACGCTGTGCACGTCCGGCTCGCCAACCATGCCCAACACGCGCGGGACAAGGCTCAGTCCGCAGAGGTGGTCGTCCTTGCCACGCAGACTTCGCCCGATCCGGCCATCGAGAGGCGAGTGAGCGTTGAAGCGGGCCGACTCGTTCTGCCAGGGGCAGGCCGGTGGGAAGAGGTGTTGCCGATGACACGCCGAGTGGCGCCGCTTGCTCCCCGTGGGGTCGTGGCGCCCGTCAGCGGGCGGTGGGGTGGCGCCCCGACTCCGTCGGCCTGAACCCCGTCCGGAAGCAGGAGAGGGGTACCTCCTCGCTCGCGTGCCACGGCTGGCCGTGAACGTGCTCACTCGGGTGTAGGTATGCATCCACCTACCAAAGGGAGCACTCATGTTGAGAAACAACCAGCCGCGCGCTGCCGCCCGGCCGTCGAATGACTGGATGTCGCTGCAGCAGGCCGCGGCCCACGTCGGCGTCAGCGTGGATACCCTCCGTCGCCGGATCGCCTCTGGTGCTCTGCCTGCCGTGCGTGTCGGGGGCCGGCTCATCAGGGTCCGAGCGATCGATGTCGAGCGCCTGCTCCGTTCGATTCCGACCGCTGGGCCCTCCGTTGGAGCGGGGAGGTGACGGGAATTTAGCGCACACTTAGCGCACAAGCGGGTACGCTCGAACGTGGACACGCCCACAACAGGCGATTCCCGCCCTAGTCAAGGTAGGAATCGCGATGGCGGAGGATACGAGATTCGAACTCGTGAGGGCGTGAACCCAACCCGGTTTCCAACCGAGCGCCATAGGCCTCTAGGCGAATCCTCCGCCGTCGATGGTACCCGATGAGCTTCGCGGCGCCCAATCGGATGTCAGGCGCTCGGCCAGGCGCCGCTGGTGTGCGACGAGTGGGTCACGAGGAGGTTCCGTGTGGCGCGTCCTATTGACGGGCGCCGGTCGAGCACGTCGAATGGACGCCATGAGGATCGCGGTGGCCCAGGTCGTGTCGGGGGGCGATCCTGTCCGGAACCTCGAGCTCGTTCGCACCTTCGCCGCCCGCGCCAAGGACGCCGGCGCCTCACTGGTCGTCTTTCCCGAGGCCACCATGGCGAGCTTCGCCACCCGGTCGGCCGACGCCGCCGAGTCGCTCGACGGACCGTGGGCGTCCGGCGTGGCCGAGATCGCCCGCGAGCTCGCCCTGACCATCGTCGTCGGCATGTTCACCCCCGCCCGCACGCGCACCGAGCGAGCCCGGGCACGTAACACGGTCATCGTGGTGGACGCCTCAGGCCCGGTGACCCACTATGACAAGACGCACATGTTCGACGCGTGGGGTTTCGAGGAGTCTCGGCACATCGAGGCGGGGGACCGGCCGGTCACGTTCGAGCGGGACGGCCTCACCTTCGGGCTCGCGGTCTGTTACGAAGTGCGTTTCCCCGAGCTGTTCAAGTACCTCGCTGGCGCCGGGGCCCAGGTCGTCATCGTCGTGGCGTCCTGGATGCGCGGCGACGGCAAGGTCGACCAATGGCGGGCGCTCAACCGCGCCCGCGCTCTCGACAGCACCTGTTATATCGTCGCCGCCGGGCAGGGGAACCCTGCCGCCGTGGGCTTGCCGAGCAAGCCCGACGTCCCGACCGGGGTTGGCCACAGCGTCGTGGTCAGCCCCTTGGGAGAGGTTCTCGCCGAGGCGTCCGATGCCCCCGAACTGCTCGTGGTCGACCTCGACCCGGAGGCCGTAGCGGACGCCCGCCGCCACCTCCCCGTCCTGGCCACCTCGCGGTTCACGATCGTCGCCCCCTGACGCTGAGGCTCTCACCGCCACGGCGATCTGCGGAGAGCTCCGCGGGTCGGGTATGGTGTCGGTCGGGTCCCCGCGCGGTGGCACCTCGCCCAACTCCCCCAGGGCCGGAAGGCAGCAAGGGTCAGTGAGCTCTGTCAGGTGCGCGGGGGCCCCTTCGCATCCGCGGCCGGAACGGGGGTCGGGGGCAGGCGGTATTTTGTCGGGGCGAACGAGTAGGGTTCCAGGCGTGGTAGACGACGTACTCGAGGGCTTGTTCGGCGACGAAGGGGGCTTCGCCGCCGAGCCGTCGGGCTCCTTCGGCCAACAGGGCCCCGACCTGTTCGGCTCCGAGCCGGACGAGTTGATCCTGCCCTCTGAGCCGGTGCCGGTCGATGATCCGGAGATGGAGATCGATCTCGACGAGATGAGTGAGATCCCGATCGATCCCGACGAGCCGGACGCCGATGCCCCCGAGCAGGCCGCCCCCGAAGAACCGGACTCCGAGCTGACGGACGTCGAGGTGAGGGACGTCGAGGTGACGGACGTCGAGGTGACGGACCCCGAGCTGACGGACGCCGAGGAGGCCGCGCCCGAGCAGGCCGCCACGGTCCGGGCGTCCGCGCCGTTGCCGCCACCGTCCGCCCGGCGTCGCGCCCCCCAGGCGACGAGGCCGGAGGCGCCGCTGGCGCTCTACCGCCGCTACCGGCCCGACACGTTCGCCGAAGTCATCGGTCAAGAGCACGTCACCGACCCCTTGCAGCGCGCCCTCACCAACAACAAGGTGAGCCACGCTTACCTGTTCAGCGGCCCGCGCGGCTGCGGCAAGACGACCTCCGCGCGCATCTTGGCCCGCTGCCTCAACTGCGAGCAGGGGCCCACGCCCCAGCCGTGCGGCGTGTGTCAGTCGTGCCGCGACCTCGCCCGCGGCGGCGGCGGCAGCATCGACGTCATCGAGATCGACGCCGCGAGCCACGGCGGTGTGGACGAGGCGCGCGACCTGCGCGAGCGCGCGTTCTTCGCGCCGGTGCACAGCCGCTACAAGATCTACATCATCGACGAGGCCCACATGGTCACCAACGCGGGGTTCAACGCCCTGCTGAAGGTGGTCGAGGAGCCGCCGGCGCACGTGAAGTTCATCTTCGCCACGACCGAGCCCGAGAAGGTCATCGGCACGATCCGCTCGCGCACGCACCACTACCCGTTCCGGCTGGTGCCGCCGCGCACGCTGACTGCCTACCTCGCCCAGCTCTGCGCGGCTGAGCGAGTGTCGGTCGACCCGGCGGTGCTGCCGCTCGTCGTCCGGGCGGGCGCCGGTTCGGTGCGCGACTCGCTATCGGTGCTCGACCAGCTGCTCGGCGGCGCGGCCGACGAGGGCGTGAGCTACCGCCAGGCCACCCGGCTCCTCGGCTACACGCCCGATTCGCTGCTCGACGAGGTGATGGACGCCTTCGCCGCCGGCGACGCGAAAGGCGTGTTCGCGTGCATCGACAAGGTGGTCGAGGTCGGCCAGGATCCCCGCCGTTTCGCCGAAGACCTGCTGCGTCGCCTGCGCGACCTGATCATCGTCGCCGCCGTGCCGGATGCGCTCGCCTCCGGTCTGGTCGACGTCGCGGGCGACCAGGCCGAACGCATGACGACCCAGGCGTCCGCACTGGGGCCGGGCGAGCTGACCCGCGCCGCCGAGGTGATCGCCAAGGGGCTCACCGACATGCGCGGCACCACGGCGCCGCGCCTGCACCTGGAGTTGATGTGCGCCCGCGTCCTCCTGCCGGGTGCCGATGTCGACGGACGCGGCGTCCACGCTCGTCTCGACCGGCTCGAACGTCGGCTGCAGATGGCGGCCGGTGACCCGGCGGCGTCCCCGGCCGAGCGGGTCGAGTACGCCGGTCCGGACGCCCCGCATCCGGCTTCGGTGCCGTCGCAGCAGCGGCCGCGCGCGGCGCGTCCGGCGTCCGAGCACACCCCCGAACCGCCGCGTGAGGACGCCCCCCGTCCCGAACCGGGCGGACGCGAGTCCGGGCCCGAACGACGCGAGGCCGCGCGACCGCGTCCGAGCGGCGCGTCCCAGCCGGCGGCGGCCGAGCCGTGGGCTGACGCGCCTCCCCGTGGGCCGGTGGCCGAGCCGTGGCCCGACGCGCCTCCCCGTGAGGCGATGGCCGACCCCTGGCCCGACGCGCCGCCCCGCGTGCCGGCGGAACCCGAGTCCGCGGCGTCCGAAGCCGCGACGCCTTCCGACCGAGACCGAGACCGAGACCGAGACCGAGACCGCGCGCCGGCGCCGCGACAGCCGGCTCGCGAGCGACCCGGGCGCGCTGCGGCGCAGGCGTCGCCGCCCCCGGCCGCGCCGCCCGACACGGCGCCGCCCGCCCCGGCGCCGTCGGCCGCCGCGTCGAGCGCCTCGGCGCTGTCGACCGCGCAGTTGCGTGCCGAATGGCCCAACGTGCTCGAACGCGTCAAAGGGCGGCGGCGCGTTACCTGGATCGTCGTGCGCGAGAACGCCGTCGTCCACGACTACCGCGAGGACGTCCTGACGCTGGCCTTCAGCAACCCGGGCGCTCGCGAGAGCTTCAGCCGCGGCGGGCACGACGCGATCCTGCGCGAGGTGCTCCGCGAGGCGTTCGGTGTCGCCGCGAGCGTACGCACCGTCGAGGACGCTTCGGCTCCGGCGTCCGAGGCCAGCGGGTCGTTCGAGCCCGTCTTGGCGCCGCGCGAGGGCGAAGCCCCGGGCGGCAACGCGCGGCGTCCGGGCGATGACCGGCAGGCGCCCGATGCCCGTGTCGGCGATCCGAGCGGCGGTTTCCCGCACGCGGGGCCCGACGGCGGAGCTCGTCCCCCGGCTCCGCGGTCCGACGCGGCGCGACCACCCACGGCGGCTCCGCGGTCCGACGCGGCGCGACCACCCACCGCGGCTCCGCCCTCCGACGCGCCGCGACCGCGCGCGGCGGCGACCCGTCCTGAGGCGTCCGTCGATGCCGCCCGTGCGATCGCCCAGGCGCGCGCCAACGTGCAGCCCACCCGGCTCGGCGTCGCCGATGACGACGACGAGGCCGAGGGGTCGCCCGACGACATCGACCTCGACCAGGGCCTCGTCGACATCGACGACCTGCTCATCACGAAGCTCGGCGCCGAACTGATCGGCGAAGACGAGGCGCAGGCGTGAGCGATCGGCCGCTCACGAAGCTCGGCGCCGAACTGATCGGCGAAGACGAGGCGCAGGCGTGAGCGATCGGCCGCCGCACGGAGCGGGCGCCGTGCTCACCTACGATGGACCCGACGAGATGAAGGAGGACGCGATGTCCCTGTTCGGTGCCGATGGCGGCGGATTCGATATGAACGCGCTGCTGCAGCAGGCCCAGGCCATGCAGGAACAGATGGCCAACGCGCAGCAGGAACTGGCAGCGACCCGCGTGACCGGCAGTGCGGGCGGCGATCTCGTCACGGTGACGATGACCGGCGCGGGCGATCTCACCGAGGTCCGCATCGCGCCGTCCGTCGTCGATCCCGATGACACCGAGACCCTCGGCGACCTGATCGTGGCCGCCGTGCGCGACGCGCAGAATCAGATCCAGGCGCTGGCGTCCGCCGCCATGCCTCAGATGCCCGGCATGCCGTTCTGATCGGGCGGATGTGTACGAAGGCCCCATCCAGACGCTGATCGACGAACTCGGACGCCTCCCCGGAGTCGGCCCGAAGAGCGCGCAGCGGATCGCGTTCCACCTGCTCAACGCCGACCGCGACGACGTCGAGCGCCTCGCCGAGGCGCTGCGCGAGGTCGCCGACAAGGTGAGATTCTGCGACATCTGCTTCAACGTGTCCGAAGAGACGACCTGCCGGATCTGCCGCGACCCGCGCCGTGACCAGGCGCTGATCTGCGTCGTCGAGGAGTCCAAGGACGTCGCCGCGATCGAGCGGACCCGCGAGTACCGCGGTCTCTACCACGTGCTCGGCGGTGCCATCAGCCCCATCGATCATGTCGGTCCCGAAGATCTGCACATCGCCGAACTGTTGCGGCGGCTGTCCGGGCCTGTCGTCACCGAGGTCATCCTCGCCACCGACCCCAACGTCGAAGGCGAAGCCACCGCGACGTATCTCACCCGCCTGCTCGCCGCCACCGGCATCGTCGTCTCGCGGCTGGCCTCGGGCCTGCCCGTCGGCGGCGACCTCGAGTACGCCGACGAGGTCACCCTCGGCCGCGCCTTCTCCGGACGCCGCCAGGTCGGCGTCTGACGCGGCTTCCGCACTCACCTCAGCACCCAGAAAGGTAGCCAGTGGGCATCCGTCTCATCGCCACCGACCTCGACGGGACCATCGTCCGCAGTGATCACCGCACCGTCTCGGACCGCACCAAGGCCGCCTTCGCGGCCGCCCGCGAAGCCGGTGTCGCGGTCGTCGCCATCTCGGGACGTCAGCCCTACTCGATCGGCGCGATCGTCGCCGGCACGGCGCTCGAGGGGCTCGGCATCGGCAGCAACGGCTCGGTGGCGGTCGACCTGCGCGAACGCTCGATCCTGTTCGAGGAACTCATCGACGTCGATGCCCAACGAGCGTTCGCGACCCAGATGCTGGCGGCGTTCCCGCACGCACGGGTCGTTTCGGTGCGCGACGGCGGCAACAGCTACGTGGCCCAGCACGGCTACGTCGGCGAGCGCGACCCCGGTGCCGACACCACGCGGTGGCTGGTCACCCACCGTGAGACCTTTCTCGACGAGGTACTGGACGCGCCCTCGGTCAAGCTGGTCGTGCGCGACCCGGGCGCGACACCCGAGGAGTTGCTGGCGGTCAGCCGCGAACTGGCGATCCCCGGCGTCCATCCGACCATCTCCGGTGCGCCGTTCCTCGAGGTGGCCCGGTCGGGTGTCTCGAAGGCCAGTGCACTCGCCCGCATCGCTGCCAGGCTCGGGGTCGACGCGAGCGAGGTGATCGCTTTCGGGGACAACACCAATGACGTCGAGATGCTCGCCTGGGCGGGGACGGGCGTGGCGATGGCCAATGCGACCGCGCCCGCGCTGGCTGTGGCCGACGAGGTCACCCTCGACCATGACGCCGACGGTGTCGCCGTCGTGATCGAGCGACTCCTGGGCTGATCGCCGGACGCGCGCCGTCGATTCGCCGCCGCTGCGGCGCGGCGGACCCGGGCTAGGGTGGCGGCATGCGCGCCGTCTACGTCGAACGAGCCAACCCCGCCGATCCTCTCGCCGCCCTCGTCGTGGGCGAGCGCCCTGAGCCCGACCCTGCCGAGGGGTGGGTGCGGGTGCGGGTGGAGGCGGCCGCCGTCAACCATCACGACGTGTGGTCGCTGCGCGGGGTAGGGCTGCCGGCCGACCGGATGCCGATGATCCTGGGCACGGACGCCGCGGGCACCACCGAGGACGGGCGCGACGTCATCGTGCACGCCGTGATCCCGACGGAGGGGTGGACGGGGGAGGAGACCCTCGATCCGCGCCGGTCGCTGCTGTCCGAACTGCACCAGGGCACGCTCGCCGAGTGGGTGGCGGTGCCCGCGGCGAACCTCGTCGACAAGCCGGCCCGGCTGTCGTTCGCCGAGGCGTCCTGCCTGCCCACCGCGTACCTGACCGCCTACCGGATGCTGACCCGCGACTCGGGGCTCACCGGCCCCGGCACCGTGCTGGTGCAGGGGGCGTCCGGCGGCGTCGCGTCGGCGGCGATCCAGCTCGCGAAGGCGCTCGGTCACCGCGTGTGGGCGACCGCCCGCACCGAGGCCAAGCGCGCCTTCGCCCGCGAACTGGGCGCCGACGAGGTCTTCGAGCCGGGGGCGCGGCTGCCCGCGCGCGTCGACCTCGTCGTCGAGACGGTGGGCGAGGCCACCTGGTCGCATTCGCTGAAGTCGCTTCGTCCGGGCGGCACGGTCGTCGTGTGCGGCGCGACGTCGGGCTCGAACCCGCCCGCCGACCTCAGCCGGATCTTCTTCCTGCAGCTGCGGGTCATCGGCTCCACGATGGGCAACCGGGCTGAACTCGCCGGGATGCTCGCCCTGCTGGAGCGCAGCGGCGTCCGCCCCAGGATCGACCGTGTGGTCGGCTTCGACGGCATCGCGGGCGCCATCGGCGACCTCGCCGGGGGAGCGGTTCTCGGCAAGGTCGTCCTCACGCCGCGCGCCTGAGCGCCCGGCGCGCTCGCGCCTACGAAAAGAACCGTTGCCTACGAAATTTCGTAGGCAACGGTTCTTTTCGTGCGCAAGGACGACCGGGAGCCGGTCGACGAGAGCCCCTCCGATTTCCGCATCGTCGACGACGTTCCTACACTAGGGGAGTCGCACGGCGTGGAGGGGGCCATCACCCCGGAGCCGCCGGAAGAACGGATCCCACGATCTCACTAGAACCGGCAGCGGCAGGCAAGAGAGGGGCGCCGTGCGCGCCCAAGAAGGGTGGTACCGCGGGGCGTGCTCGCTTCGTCCCTTCGTCCGATCATCCGACGAAGAGGAATGCCGATGACCACCCAGCCCGGGTACAACGCAGTCGCGCCGCAGGTCGACCTGCCCGCGATGGAGCATGAGGTGCTCGACTTCTGGCGCGACAACGACACGTTTGCGGCCTCGCTCGCCCAGACCGTGGACGGGCCGCGCTGGACGTTCTACGAGGGGCCGCCGACCGCGAACGGCATGCCGGGCACGCACCACATCGAGGCGCGCGCGTTCAAGGACGTCTTTCCGCGGTTCAAGACCATGCAGGGCTACCGCGTCGACCGCTTGGCTGGCTGGGACTGCCACGGCCTGCCCGTCGAGCTCGCCGTCGAGAAGGAACTCGGCTTCTCCGGCAAGGCCGACATCGAGGCGTACGGCGTCGAGGCGTTCAACGAGCGCTGCCGCGCGTCGGTGCTCCGTCACGTCGACCAGTGGGCCGGACTGACGACACGCATGGGCTACTGGGTCAACATGGACGACGCCTACGAGACCATGTCGACCGACTACGTGCAGTCGGTGTGGTGGTCGCTGAAGCAGATCCACTCCCGGGGCCTGCTCGTCGAGGACTACCGCGTCGCGCCCTACTGCCCGCGCTGCGGCACCACGCTGTCCGACCACGAGCTGGCCCAGGGCTACGAGGACGTCACCGACCCGTCGGTGTACGTCCGCTTCCCGCTGACCTCGGGCCCGCTCGCCGGCAAGGCCGACCTGCTCGTGTGGACGACGACCCCCTGGACGCTGGTCTCCAACACCGCGGTCGCCGCGCACCCCGACGTCACCTACGTCGTCGCCCGCCGCGGCGACGACACCCTCGTGCTCGCCGAGCCGCTCGCCGAGAAGGTGCTCGGCGACGGTTGGAAGCTCGGACCGAGCTACGTCGGCAAAGACCTCGAGGGCTGGCGCTACGAGCGTCCCTTCGACCTGGTCGAGTTCCCCGACGTGGTCGGCGGCACCCACTACGTCGTCCTGGCGACCTACGTCACCACCGAGGACGGCACGGGTCTGGTGCACCAGGCCCCCGCCTTCGGCGAGGACGACATGATCACCTGCCGCGGCTACGGGCTGCCCATGGTGAACCCGATCCGCCCGGACGGCACCTTCGAGGCGTCCGTGCCCCTGGTGGGCGGCCAGTTCTTCAAGACGGCCGACCAGGCGCTCGTCGCCGACCTCACTGAGCGCGGCCTGCTGTTCCGCCTGCTCGACTACGAGCACAGCTATCCGCACTGTTGGCGCTGCCACACGGCGCTGCTCTATTACGCGCAGCCGAGCTGGTACATCCGCACCACGGCCGTCAAGGACGCCCTGCTCCGCGAGAACGAGGCCACCCACTGGTTCCCGGCGCACATCAAGCACGGCCGCTACGGCGACTGGTTGAAGAACAACGTCGACTGGGCGCTGTCCCGCAAGCGCTACTGGGGGACGCCGCTGCCGATCTGGCGTTGTGCTCGCGACCATCAGGTGTGCGTGGGGTCGCTCGCCGAGCTGTCCGAGCTGACCGGCCGCGACCTGAGCGGGCTCGACCCGCACCGTCCGTTCGTGGACGACGTCGCGTTCGCCTGCCGCGCCTGCGGTGAGGAGTCCCGCCGTGTGCCGGAGGTGATCGACGCCTGGTACGACTCCGGCTCGATGCCGTTCGCTCAGTGGGGCTACCCGTGGGCCGAGGGATCGAAGGACAAGTTCGAGGCCGCCTTCCCGGCCGACTTCATCTGCGAGGCGATCGACCAGACTCGCGGCTGGTTCTATTCGCAGATGGCGGTCAGCACGCTGGTGTTCGACCAGTCCGACTTCCGCAACGTGCTCTGCCTGGGGCACATCCTGGCCGAGGACGGCCGCAAGATGTCCAAGCACCTGGGCAACATCCTGGCGCCGATCCCGCTGATGGACACCCACGGGGCGGACGCCGTCCGCTGGTTCATGGTCGCCGGTGGTTCGCCGTGGGCGTCGCGACGTGTGGGGCACACGACCATCAACGAGACGGTCCGCAAGGTGCTGCTGACGTTCTGGAACTCGGTGAGCTTCCAGTCGCTGTACGCCCGCGCCACCGGCTGGACCCCGAGCGGCGAGGCGCCCGCGGTGGCCGACCGTCCGGTGATGGACCGCTGGCTGGTCGCGCAGCGCACCGCACTGGTCGCCGACGTGACCCAGGCGCTGGAGGGCTTCGACACCCAGCGCGCGGGCACCCTGCTGGCCGCCTTTGTCGATGACCTGTCCAACTGGTACGTGCGCCGCTCGCGCCGCCGGTTCTGGGAGGGGCAGGCGGCGGCGCTGTGGACGCTGCACGAGACCATCGAGGTCCTCACCCGCCTGATGGCGCCGATGGCGCCGTTCCTCACCGAACGCGTCTGGCAGGACCTCGTGGTCGCCGCCGTGCCCGGAGCGCCCGCCTCGGTGCACCTCGCCGCGTGGCCGAGCGTCGATGAGACGCACCGGGACGACGCGCTGATCGCGTCGATGACGCTCACCCGCCGTCTGGTCGAGCTCGGCCGCAGCGCCCGGTCGGAGGCGGCGGTCAAGACCCGGCAGCCGCTCGGCCGGGTGCTCGTGCCGAGCTCGTCGTTCGCGAGGTTGGACGCCGAACTGCTCGCCGAGATCGCCGCCGAGCTGAACGTGGGCGCGGTCGAGTCGTTCGCGTCCGCGGGCGACCTGGTCGACTACTCGGCCAAAGGCAACTTCCGCGCGCTCGGCAGACGGTTCGGCAAGGACACGCCGAAGGTGGCGGCCGCCATCGCCGCCGCGGACGCAGGCGTGCTCGCCGCGACCCTCGCGGACGCCGGTGAGGCGTCGGTCGACTTCGCCGGCGGCACCGTGGTGAGGGTGGACGAGGTGCTGATCACCGAGCGTCCGCGCGAGGGCTGGTCGGTCGTCAACGAGCAGGGCGAGACGGTCGCGCTCGACCTGACGCTCACCCCCGAGCTCGTCCGGGCGGGACTCGTGCGCGATGTCGTGCGCCTCGTGCAGGAGCAGCGCAAGGCGTCCGGCCTCGACGTGTCGGACCGGATCGCGCTCACCTGGGCTGCGTCCGGCCCGTTGGCCGAGGCGCTGCGGGAGGCGGCCGAGGTGCTGGCGTCCGAGGTTCTCGCCACCAGCGTCGTCGAGGGGGAGCCGTCCGCCGACGGTGTCGCCGATGGCGACCTGGGGTTGCGGTTCTCGCTGGTCAAGGCCTGACGGACGGACGCGGTCAGCCCCGGAGCGCCTCGCGGCCTTCGGGGCTGGTCATCATCTGCGCGAGGTTGTGGCCCACTCCGGGCACGACGCTGAGCGGCTGGCGGCTTTCGATCTGCGCGCCGAAGACCGCGAGGAGGTGCCGGTGGTAGTTGAGGGCGCGCACCTCGCGGTTGGGTCCCTGGGCGACGGCGGCGCAGGAGCGGTCCAGGGAGGCCGACCGCGGATCGTCGTCGGCGGTGCCGATCAGGTAGTGCACCTCGCGCGCCCCGTAGCGGCCGCGGATCGTGTCCGCGTCCGATCGGGCTGCATAACCCCGCCGCTCGTCGAGCCCGTAGCGCCACGCGTTGACGCCGGGGCAGTACCCGGGGTCGACGGGACGCTCGGGCGTGAACCACAGGTAGCTGGACGGGTTGACGACGATGTAGCGGTGCAGGGTGAGCGGTGAGGCGCCCGCGTACCGGTTGACGAGCTGTCCGCCCGCCGAGAAGCCGACCAGCGTGATCTGCCGCGGACCGAGCGCCTCGACCAGGGCGTCCATCACCGCGTAGGACGACACCCCGGTGTCGGCCGGCTCGCCCGCCGGCCAACCGCGCGAGTTCCAGGCGTGGCCGCCGGGCGGGGCGTCCGGGCGTGCGGCGAACAGCGGCGCGATCACGGCGGTGTCGCCCGCGCCGGCGGCGAGGCCGAGGGCGTCGTCGACCGCCGCGAGCATGGCGCAGGCGTTGCGGTCCATCCCGTGGACCGCGATGATGACGCGGGTGACGGACGCCGCCCACTGCTCCACCGTCTGGTCCGCGCAGTAGGTCAGGGTGTGTCCGGCCAAGACGAGTGCGTGCCGGCGACCGTCCTCGACGGGGGGCCGCGTCATCCCGGAGGTGCAGCCGCCCAGGGCGACGGCGCCCGCGATCAACGAGCAGAGCGCACGCGCGGCTCGGCGCCGGATCACGCACCCACCTCGCGGGCCCAGGCGTCCGGGAACACGTCGACGAGGGTCTCGATGTAGGTACGCGTCAGGTGGTTGCTGTCCATGTAGACGTAGGTGTTGCCGATCACGGCCGGGCAGATCGACACCTTGCCGGGCGGGCAGATCCAGTCGCTGAAGTCGAGGAAGTGCTGGTTGGGCAGGTCGGCGAGCGCGCCCAGCGGCCAACTCTCCGCGAGCTTCTCGGAGCGCCGCGCCCAGCAGCGCGGGTCGTCGACGCCGTAGCGCTGCACGCACTCGGGCATGTCGCGCTCCCAGCGCGGGTTGTCGCGGATGTTGACGATCGGGATGCCGGAGTGGGCGACGGGCGCGATGGCCGCGGCCCAGCCCCAATCGTCATGCTCGGAGTCGTTGGCACGGGTCGAGGATCCCGTGCTCACGACGTAGTCGGGGCGGGTTTCCAGGAGCCAGGCGATGGCTTGCTCGGTGTATTCGGCGCAGCCCGGCACGTCGCTGGGCGAGCCGACCCGGCACGCCGGACGGACGTACACGATGATCCGCCAGTCGCGCTCGTCCGCCAGCGGCACCAGCGCGGTGAGCCATTGGTAGGCGTGTGAGTCGCCGACGATCGCGATCGTCTTCACGGGTGGGGCGAGCTCCTTCTGGTAGACCCGGCACCAGCCGAGCTCGGGCGCGGGCGGCATCGCCGGATCGGTGGGGTCGCAGTCGGGGAACAAGACCGGCCAGTCGCGGCTCACCGACGTGTCGCCGGGGGCGATGCCGCGCACGGGGGTGGGGACCGCGCCCCCGGGCATCGGCTGGCTGCCCCCGGTGAGCGCCCGCGCGCCGGGACGCTGATCCGGCGACAGCTCGGAGATGACCCGTTCGTCTCGTGCGATCAGCGAACTCATCCCGACCAGGATGGATGCGGCGATCAGGGCCGACACGGCGATGGCGGTGGCCGCGTACCGCGGGCGGGACAGCTGGGGGAGGCCGTGGAAGCGTCGCTCGACGAGCCGGGTGGAGGCGTCCGCCAACGCGAACGAGATGGCCAGGACCGCGAGGGACGTGCCCCAGCCGGTGTGCGGGTTGCTGTTGGAGGTCAGTACGAGTGCGAAGACGTAGACCGGCCAGTGCCACAGGTAGAGCGCGTAGGCGCGGTTGGCGACGAAGACCAGCGGACGCCGCGCCAGCCACCAGGAGGCATGCCACCGGTCGCCGGGGCGATGGCCGGCGATCATCACCATGGCAGCGGCCGTCAGCGGGGGGAGTGCGGCGGAGGCGGGGAATGCGCCGCGACCCCAGATGAGGCCGCTGGCGAGCAGCAGCGTCACCCCGGACCACGACAGCGCCCGCGAGGCCCACGGCGGCAGCGCGAAGGCGGGCAGCAGCGCGACCAGCGCGGCCGCGGTGAACTCCCAGGCGCGGGCGCCCGTGTCGAAGTACGCCGCAGTCGGACTCGCGTGAACCAGGTAGGACGCCCACGCGAACGACCCGACCGTCGCCGACCCCAGCGTCACGACCAGGGTGCGCCGGATCGGCAGCCCCCACCGGCGCTCGAGTGTGGCCGCAACCACGAACAGCACCGGCAGGAGCAGGAAGAACTGTCCCTGCAACGACAGGCTCCAGAAGTGCTGGAACGGGTTGAGGTGCTGCGGGTCGGGGGCCATGTAGTTGGCCGCGTCGGTGACCAGCTGCCGGTTCTCCCGGTACAGCAGGGACGCCCACGCGTGGGTCAGCAGGCCCTCGTAACGGGTCGGGGGCAGGACGAACCAGCCGACCGCGAGGGTCGTCGCCAGCACGAGCGCGGACAGCGGCACCAGGCGGCGGAACCGCTGGACCAGGAAGCCGACGAGCACGAACGAGGTGCCCTTCCGGACGAAGCTCGCCGTCATCAGGAACGCAGAGATGAACAGGAAGACGTCCACGCCGCCGGACACGCGTCCGGCCGTCCACAGGTGATAGGCGATCACCAGCAGGATCGCCAGCCCGCGCAGGCCGTGGATGTCCGGCCGGAACCCGTCGCGTTGCGCACGCGGAGTGGATTCTGGCGGCATGGGTCGACCTCGCAAGCTCGCAGGGAAGGGGCCCTCATCCTACTCGGGCGCCCGTCTGTCCTGACCCGACGGCGTGCCCGAGGCGCGGGCGTCCGGTTCAGGAGTCCAGGTAGGGCGGCGGCTGGCGGCGTTGCTGGGTGAGGTGGGTCAGCACGATGTTGAGCACGACGGCCACGATGATGAACTCCCACCAGTTGCCCGTGACCAGGGCCAGGATGATGGCGCCCGGCCACAGCAGCTTCCGCGCGAGCGGTAGCCAGGTCTGCTGTTGGCGCGCGAGGTCGCGGCCGGTGGCGTCCGAGGGAACGGGAAGCGAAACCCCCGCGAGGGGCGCGGCCGGCGGAGTCCACGGCTGGATGGCGTCCGCGTTCGGGCGCGGGTCGGGGAGGTCAGCGAACAACGGGACGAGTTCGCTCGCGAACCGAGCGGACAGCGCGCTCCCCAGCCGCTGGTCCAATTCGGACGCGTCGAGGCGTCCGGCCTCGAAGTGCTCGCGCAGCAGCGAGGCGGCCTCGTCCCGCTCGGCGTCGGAGAGTCGCTGCTCGGGGGAGGGGTCGTGGGTCATGGATCCTCCTGTCCGGGCACCATTGTGCACCGGTGGCGGGCCGCGTCCGTGCGTTGCGCGAGATGGGATCGCGCAGAATCCGCGAACGTGGCAAAGTTGTCCAAGTTTGTCAGGGAAGGGAGTGGCCCCGTGCGCGTTGTTCAGAAGTTCGGCGGATCGTCGGTCGCGGACGCCGCCAGCATCAAGCGGGTGGCCCAGCGCATCGTCGACACCAAGGAGCAGGGCATCGACGTGGTCGTCATCGTCTCTGCGATGGGCGATACGACCGATGAACTGCTCGACCTGGCCGCCGAAGTCAGCCCGAAGCCGCGCGCCCGCGAACTCGACATGCTCCTGACCGCCGGTGAGCGGATGAGCGCGGCGCTGCTGGCCATGGCGATCAACGATCTCGGCCACACGGCGCGGTCGTTCACGGGTTCGCAGGCCGGCGTCATCACGACCGAGAAGCACGGCGACGCGCGCATCATCGACATCACGCCCGGCCGTATCGTGTCGGCCCTCGACGACGGCGATGTGGTGATCGTCGCCGGCTTCCAGGGGGTGTCGCAGACGACGAAGGATGTGACCACGCTGGGCCGTGGAGCGTCCGACACCACGGCGGTCGCGCTGGCGGCGTCCCTGGGCGCCGGCTTCTGTGAGATCTACTCCGACGTGGATGGTGTCTTCAGCGCCGATCCGCGCATCGTCCCGGGGGCGCAGCGGCTCCCCGAGGTGAGCTACGAGGAGATGCTCGAGATGGCGGCGAACGGAGCCAAGATCCTGCATCTGCGTTGCGTGGAGTACGCGCGACGCGAGAACGTCCCCGTGCATGTGCGGTCGTCGTTCTCGGACAAGCCCGGCACGTGGGTCAAGCACATCGAGGAGGATTCCGTGGAGAACCCGATCATCACCGGCATCGCGCACGACCGGTCCGAGGCCAAGATCACCGTCGTCGGCGTGCCGGACCGGATCGGCGCGGCTGCCGAGGTCTTCACGACGGTGGCGAACGCCGGCATCAACATCGACATGATCGTGCAGAACGTATCGGTGGACGGCGGCAGGACGGCCATCTCGTTCACGCTGCCGCAGGCGGACGGCGAGAAGGCGATGGCGGCGCTGCGCTCGGGGCAGGACTCGATCGGCTTCGGGGACGTCCTCTACAACGACGAGATCGGCAAGGTCTCCGTGATCGGCGTCGGGATGCGTTCGCACCCCGGCGTGTCCGCGACGGTGTTCCGCGCGATCGCGGGGGCCGGGATCAACATCGAGATGATCTCGACGTCCGAGATCCGCATTTCGGTGCTGGTCGACCACGGCGACGTCGACCGGGCAGTCCGTGCGGTCCACACCGCGTTCGGTCTGGATGCCGACGGCCAGGCCGTCGTGTACGCCGGCAGCGGCCGCTGAGCCTGCCCGGGGACGGGTTCTCGCCGGCCATCCGCACTGCGGTGCGGGGTCGGCGGGCGGTCGGGCGCACGGGTTGTCGTTATCAGCTCGGTTGCCGGCGCCAGTCAGGGTCCGGGCCAACGAATGGTCGTTTTGGGCGCCCTCGACCGGCTCCATAACAACCATTTCTGCGCCCGGACCGCGATGCGGCGTGTGGCGGGCTCCCATTCCGTCACTATCTGCGCCCCAGCGCAGAACAGCGCGCGGACGCTGGATCTTGTCGGGCTGCGCGCCGACCAGGGCCGGGATCCGCACCGTGAGCCGAGCATCCTGCATCGTCGCGCAGCGGCCCGCCCCGCGGTGCTCGGCCCGCCCCGCGGTGCTCGGCCCGACTTGGCGCGGGATCATCCGACCCGGTTGATCGGCCTTCCCTGTGCGAACGCACGGATGTTGTCGGCGATCATCGAGACCAGGCGCCGCCGCGTCTCCAGACCTCGCCAGCCCATGTGCGGCGTGATGATGACGTTGTCCATCGTGTACAGCGGGCTCGCGTCGTCGAGCGGCTCCGCCTCCTGCACGTCAAGGCCGGCGCCGGCGATCACCCCTTCGTTCAGGGCCTCGATCAGTGCGTCCTCGTCGATCAGCCCGCCCCTGGCGGTGTTGATCACGTACGCGGTGGGCTTCATCCTGGCCAGCGTCTGCCGGTTGATCAGGTGCCTGGTGGACGCGTTGAGGGGGCAGTTGAGGGAGATGAAGTCGCTGGAGGCGAAGACGTCGTCGTTCGTCGTGAAATGGACGCCGTCCACCTCCGCCCGTGGCGTCCTGGTGGAGACCAGGACCGTCATTCCCAGAGCCCGGGCCACCTTGACGATCTCCCGCGCGATGTTCCCGTAGCCCACGACGCCGAGCGTCTTTCCGTTGACCTCCACGTGGTCCACCAACAGGTGCTTGTGGAAGTTGTCGTGGTTGCCCGCCGCGAGCATGCGGATCTGCTTCTGCATCGAACTCGCCAGGCTCAGGATCATCAGGATCGCGGTGTGCGCCACCCGCTCGCTGCTGTACGCGGGGACGTTGCACACGACGATCCCTTTCTCGCGCGCGGCGTCGAGATCGAGGTTGTTGAACCCCGTTCCGGCCTCGCAGATCATCCGGACGCTGGCGGGGAACTTCCGGATGAGGTCGCCGCCGACCTGCATCTCCTTCGTGACGACGATCGTGAACCCGTCGACCCGTTCCAGGATCCGGTCTTCCGGCGTCTCGTCGTGGATGGCCACCTCGGAGGCGACCTGCCCGTAGTCGACCAAGCCGTCGTAGTTCACGAGCCCGGCGTTCAATACGACGGTCTTGTCGGCGATCATCCTGCTCTCCTCGCATCGTGGATTCGCCCGGTCGGCCCGGACGCCCTCCCAGGATGCCGTGCGGCGTCCATGAACGCAGCCGGGCGTCGAGGAACCGAACCGTCCGTGTCGGCCCGGTCCCGGCATCCCGCGCCCGGGGCGTCCGTCTCCTCGTCCGCCTGCGTTTCCCGACCGGTCAGCGCGTCCGCAGGAGACGGCCGTCGCGCATCCCGTCGTCGCAGGAGGCCGTCAGGGAGCGTTCCGCGCTAGCGGCGTCCGCCTCCCATCGGGGCTCCGCCGTCGGCCGGCGCTCCACCGCCCATCTGTCCGCCGCCGCCCATCATCTGGTTGGTCAACTCGGTCACCTTCTGGCCGTTGACCGTGACGGTGCCGCCGTTGAGCGCGCCCGTGCCGTCGAAGTCGAACGGGGACTGCGCGGTGATGTCGATCGTGCCCCCGTTGATCGTGAGGTCGCCGTTGCTGTCGATGGCGTCGGTGTCGCCGGAGCCCATGGTGATGGTGAGGCTGCCGCCGTTGATCGTGACGCTCAGGTTGTCGGTGATCAGTGCGGACGCCGAGGCGTTGACGCCGTCGTCGGAGGCGTTGACCGTGATGTCCCCGCCGTCGATGACGATGACCGGCGCTTCGATCCCCTCGACGGATGCGAGGACGTCGATCGTTCCGCCGGTGATCCAGATCTTCTGCTCGGCCTTGATGGCGTCGTCCCCGGTGGTGATCGTGAGGTCGCCGCCCGTGATGGTGAGCTGGCCCTTGCCGAGGTTGGTGTCGTTGGTGGACTTCAGGCCGTCGCCCTTGGCATCGATCGCGAGGGTGCCGCCGCTGATCGTCAGCGAGTCCTTGCCGCGGACGCCGTCGTCGACGCTGGTCACGGTGATCGTGCCCGACTCGATCCACAGGTCGTCCTTGCCCGCGATGCCGTCGGCGAAGTTGGCGGTGACCGTGAGCGCGCCGGTGCCGGTGATGACCAGATCGTCGGAGGAATAGATCGCTGCGTCGATCTCCTGGTCGGTGCGGGTGGCGGCGTCCGAGACGGTGTTGGTCGTGCCGGCGGCCAGTTCGAGGACCACCTGCTCGGCGTTGTCGACCTGGATCGCCGCGCCCACGCTGCTGGCCAGGGTGACGCCGTCCAAGATGATCCGCACGTTGCCGTTCGAGTTGACGCTCACCTGCCCGGTCGAGCTCCCGGTGAGCACGTAGGTCCCTGCCTCGGTGATGGCGAGGCCGTCATCGGTGAGCGTGACCTCGGTGGTCGGCAGGCTGCTCCAGTCGACCGTGGCGCTGGTGGCGACCAGCCCGGTCGTCGAGGTGACGGTGGTGCCGGACGTGGCGGAGGTGCTTCCGCTCGTCGTGGACACGCCCGTCGCGGTGCAGCCGGCGAGCAGCACCCCCGAGGCGATGAGTGCGGTGGCGATCTGGGTGAGGCGTCTCATGGTCTTTCCCTCCTGAGGTTCTTCATCGTGATGGCCTCAGTTCACTCGCCGCTCCTATGCGAATCCTGTGTGCTTTCTGTGCCGGCCCGGTGGGTTGTCGAACGGCGCCTCGTCTCCGAAGGCGTCCAGGCCGAAGGCGATTCCGCGCATGCCGGCCGCAGCCACGGTCTTCGGGCGGGTGCCGGACCTTCCCCGCATCAGTGGCGCGCCAGAAGGCGTCCGTCGGTGTCGAAGACGAGGCGTTCGCTGGCCTGGCCGTCCGTGCGCAGCACCGACACCGCGCCCTCGCGTCCGGACGGGATGCCGCGCAGCGTGAGGACGCCGGTACCCACGCCGTCGATCACCTCGGCGATGCTCGTCGCGAGCGAGCCGGTGATCGCCCGATCGTGGGAGGAACTCCCCAGCACGAGGATCCCGACGCCGCGACGCCGGGCCCGCTCGATGGCGGCGCTGAGGGACGCGTCCCTCAGCTGCGGGGAACGGATGCGGTCGCGGACGCTGGCCTCGACCACGGCGATCTCGGTCACGGACGCGTCGTCGAGGCACTGACCCTCGCCGATCGCGTGCAGGATCGCGCCCACCTCGGCGCCGATCTCGGCGAGTTCGGTGTGGGTGGCCTCGATCGACGCCCTGGCGATCTCTTCGGCCATGGCCGCTCGCTCGCCGTCCCGTTCGTGGGTCAGCTCGCGGTCGACGATGCGGCCGAGCAGCCACCGCCACGTCACGCCGATCACGAGGGCCAAGACCGGCAACGCGAGCAGCCCGAACATCGCCGTTCCCGAGGCGTCCTGCATCCTCGCCGAGGCCGCGCCCAACAGCACGATCAGCGAGCCGCCCGCCAGCCCTGCGCGCGGGTTCCCCCGCGGGATCAGCAGGGCCACCAGGTAGGACGCGAAGTTGAACGACCAGGTCTGGCCCAGCGGGGCGCCTGACATCAGCGCCCCGGACGCCGACAGCACCGCGGACGCCGCGACGCCCGCCGCGCGCCCGGGCGTGAGCGCGCGGTCGCCGCGCGTGGTCAGGACGAGCGCGCCGAACAACCCGAAGGGGAGCGCCAGCAACTCGTTCCAGAACGGAGGTGCCACCGCGCCGCCGAGGACGTCCGAGAGAACCCCGAGCACCCAGGCCGTGAGCAACGCCCAGCGCGTCGCCGGCATCCCGAGGCCGCCACCGCCGGTGCTGGGCGAGGTCACCCGTGCCATGTCAGCCGCACCTGCGTGCCGGCGCCGGGTGCGGAGAGCACGGCGGCGTCCCCGCCCGGAAGGGCGTGCATCCGTTGGAGGATGCTGTGCCGGATGCCCAGGTGATGGTCGGACACCCGGGTGGTGTCGAACCCCGGCCCGTCGTCCCGCACGCGCACCTCGATCGACCCTGCGGCGACCCACACACTCGCCCGGCGTGCGGCGGCGGGCGCGTGCCGCACGGCGTTGCGCAGCGCCTCGGCGGTCGCGGCGCCGACCGCCTCGACGGCGCCGCGCGGTACCTCGCCCTCGCCTGCCTCCCAGGTGAGGGCGACCCCGGCGTCCACCTGGCGCAGCACGGTCAGCAGCCGGTCGGCCGCCTCGCCGGTCGTCAACGAACTGGGGTCCTGGTGCGGTAGCGGACGATCGAACAGGGCGAGCGCGCGTGAGGCGTCCGTGCGCAGCGCCGAGGGAGGCGTGCCCCGGAAGTTGGTCGCCGACACCAGCACCGAGAGCACCTCGTCGTGGATCAGCCGGGCCAGCTGCTCCTTGTCGCGGGCCGTGACCTGAGCGCGGACCTGCTGTGCCTCCGCGGCCAACGCGCGCGCCTCGGCCTCGCGCAGCCGGTTCAGCCGGGCGCGGATGCCGGTGAAGAGCGCGATGAAGATGACGTTGGCGCCGTGGATGGGGGTCTGCGTCAGGACCACCTGTGGCATTTCGCCGAGGAACACGGCCGCCGACAGCAGGGGCAGCAGCGCGGACGCGGCGGTGCAGACCACACCCCAACGGGGCGGGATCCTCAGCACGAGGTAGGAGACGATCGCCGCCTCGAAGGCCCACGGCCATGGCTGGCCGTTCGAGGGCAGCGGGCCGCGGTAGGCGCCGTACGCCGAGAACAGGACCATCGCGTTGACGAGGGGCGCGGCGCTCCAGCCCGCGCGCAGCCAGCGCATCGGCAACAGCCGGCCGAACGCCGCGAAGACGAGGACCTGCGTCATGAGCAGCAACGCCGGTATGTTCCACCACAGCGGGAAACGGTCGAACTCGTCCAGCATCATCCCCGCCGCCCCGACGATGAGCGCGACGCCGCCGAGCGAGATCAGCTGGCTCACCTGGCGGTCGGTCCAGTCGGCGGCCTCGGCGGTGAGCCAGCCCTCGCTGCCCGGCTCAGTCGAGGGCATCGTGCGGGACGAGAATCCCATCCTCGACCGCGCGCTTGTACAGGTCGATCTTCGAGGGTGCCGGCCGGTCGACCGCGGCGTACTTGCCCCGGATCCGCCTGATGTGGTCGGTGACCGTCTCGCGCGCCACCCCCAGTTGGGCGCCGACCCGCTCGGCCGTCTCGCCGGCCGCGTAGAGCGCCAGCACCTCGGCCTCGCGCGCCGTCAGCTGCGCCGCGATGAAGGCGGCGTCGTCGTCGAGCGCCGCGGCCCAGTCGGACGTGGCCACCACCTCCTGGCGCAACGCCTGGCGGATCGCCGCGATGATCGCGATCGGACGCTCCGACTTGCGAATCATGCCGATGGCGCCGGCGCGCGCGACCTCGCGGACCGCTGCTGGACGATCCCCGCTGGTGAACGCGAGCACCGGCGCGTTGATGCGGGTGAGCTCGGCCATGTTCTGCGTGGGGGTCGAGCCGTCGGCGAGCACCAGATCCAGCAGCACGAGGTCGAGATGGGTGGTGCGCCGCAGTAGTTGGCCGACGGTCTCCGTGGCGGCGACCACCTGGAGATCCGGCTGCGAGCGCAGGATGCCGACGGCGCCCAGCAGGACCGCAGGGTGGTCGTCGACGATCCCGATTCTTGCCCGTTGCCCCGGTGGCGTGATCGTGGTCACGGCGACATCTTAGTGACCGCCGACCGCGACACCGCGTCCGTGGCAATCCGGCGGGCGTCCCGTCCAGGACCGCGACGAGAAACCGCGTCGAGAAACCGTCGGTGGAAGCGCGTCTCCCCGGTCACCTCGGGATGGAAGGCCGTGCCGATCAGGGCGCCCTGCTCGACCGCCACGATCCGTCCGTCCGGCAGCGTGGCCAGGGCCGTTGCGCCGGGGCCGAGTTCCTCGATCAACGGGGCACGGATGAACGCCGCATGGGCCGGCGGCCCGCCGAACGCGGGCACGTCCAGATCGGTCTCGAACGACTCGGTCTGGCTGCCGAAAGCGTTGCGTCGCACCGTGATGTCGAGTCCGCCGAAGGTCTCCTGGCCGGTGATGGCCCCGCTGACCCGGTCGGCGAGCAGGATCAGGCCCGCGCAGGTGCCGAAGACGGGCATGCCAGACGCGATGGCGTCCCGGATCGGCTCCCTCAACCCGTAGGTGCGGGCGAGTTTGTCGATCACGCTCGACTCCCCGCCGGGCAGGACCAGCCCGTCGACCCCCGCGAGTTCGTCCGGACGCCGCACCGGCACGACCTCGGCGCCGAGGCCGGCGAGCACGCCCGCGTGCTCGCGGACATCACCCTGGAGCGCCAGGACTCCGACGCGCGGTGCGCTCACCAGCCGCGCACCGCGAGACGGTGCGGCGCGGGGACGTCGGCCACGTTGATGCCGACCATCGCCTCGCCCAGCCCACGCGACACCTCGGCGACGACCGCGGGGTCGTCGTGGAACGTGGTGGCCTTCACGATCGCGGCCGCGCGCTTGGCCGGATCGCCCGACTTGAAGATGCCCGAGCCGACGAACACGCCGTCCGCGCCCAACTGCATCATCATCGCCGCATCCGCCGGCGTGGCGACGCCGCCGGCGGTGAAGAGCACGACGGGAAGACGTCCTGAACCGGCGACCTCGGCGACGAGGTCGTAGGGCGCCTGGAGGTCCTTGGCGGCGACGTACAGCTCATCCTTGCTCAGCGCGGTCAGGGCGTTGATCTCGGCGGTGATGGTGCGGATGTGCTTGGTCGCCTCGGAGACGTCGCCGGTGCCGGCCTCGCCCTTGGAGCGGATCATCGCGGCGCCCTCGTTGATCCGGCGCAGCGCCTCGCCCAGATTGGTGGCACCGCACACGAACGGAACGGTGAAGGGCCACTTGTCGATGTGGTGGACGTAGTCGGCCGGCGACAGCACTTCGGACTCGTCGATGTAGTCGACCTTGAGCGCCTGGAGCACCTGCGCCTCCACGAAGTGGCCGATGCGCGCCTTGGCCATCACCGGGATCGACACCTCGGCGATGATCGCCTCGATCAGGTCGGGGTCGCTCATCCGGGCCACGCCGCCCTGGGCGCGGATGTCGGCCGGGACCCGCTCGAGCGCCATGACCGCCACGGCGCCGGCGTCCTCGGCGATGCGGGCCTGCTCGGGGGTGACCACGTCCATGATCACGCCGCCCTTCAGCATGTCTGCCAGGCCGCGCTTGACCCGATCGGTGCCGGTGGTACTGCTCATTCGTCGTCTCCTCGTTCGGGGCGATGCCGCCCGTCCGGTTTGGCCTAGGTCAAATGATTGACCTAGGCCAAAAGGTAGCACGCAGGCCCTAGACTCGGGCGCGTGACTCATCAGCCGGCCCCGGCGATCAGCGGCGGCACCGCGGCCGAGATAGCCGACAGCGTGCGCGACCTCATCGAGGCAGGCGTCCTGAGCTCCGGCGACGCGCTTCCCCCCGTTCGGGCGCTCGCCCGCGAACTCGTGGTGAACCGCAACACGGTGGTCGCCGCCTACGGGCTACTGGCGCGCTCGGGGGCCGTGGTGGGGCAGGGGCGGGCCGGCACCAGGGTCGCCGGGCACAGGCCGGTTCCCCAAGAGGGACCGGCCCGTCGGGGCGACGCGAGCGGCGAGGCTCCGCGCCCCGTGCTGCGCGACGTCGGCACCGGCAATCCCGCCGCGCACCTGATCCCCGACCTGGCCCCGGCGCTCCAGGCCTCGGTGGGGCGTCCGGTGCTGTACGGCGAGCCCGTGATCGACCGTGAACTGGAGGCCTGGGCACGCGACTGGATCGCGCCCGACGTGCCCGGCGACTTCCGGCTCACCGTCACCAGCGGAGCCGTGGACGCCGTCGAGCGGTTGCTGGCGCAGGCGCTCACCCGCGACGACGCCGTCGCCCTGGAGGATCCCTGCTTCCTGGCCAGCATCCATGTCACCCGCCTGGGTGGCTACCGCGCGGTGGCCGTCCCCGTCGACGACGAGGGCATGACGGTCGACGGGCTGCGGGCCGCGCTCGGCCAGGGCGTCCGGGCCGTGATCGCCACCCCGCGTGCGCAGAACCCGACCGGCGTCTCGCTCAGCGCCCGCCGCGCCGAGCAACTGCGGGCGGTGCTCGCGGAGCACCCCTACGTGCTCGTCGTCGAGGACGACTACTACTCGCTGCTGTCGCGGCGTCCCTTCCACTCGATCGTCGGCGCGGACCACCGGCGCTGGGCGCTGGTGCGGTCGGTCTCGAAGTTCATCGGTCCCGACATCTGCCTCGCGCTCGTGGCCTCGGACGCCGAGACGGCCGCCCGGCTCGCGATGCGGCTCAGCCCGGGGACGACCTGGGTCAGCCACCTGTTGCAGCGGGCCGCGCACGCCCTGCTCGCCGACGCCGCCACACGCGCGGCGATCGAGCGCGCCGGCGCGCACTACGCCGCCCGCAACGAGGCCTTCGCGACGCGGCTCGCCGGCCACGGCGTCGCGGTCGCGACGGGCGATGGGGTGAACCTGTGGGTCGGGCTGCCCGCGCTCGCCCGCGAGGTCGGGGAGCGTCTGGAGGCGCGGGGGTGGTTGGTCCGCACCGGCGACGAGTTCCGGCTCGACGCCGCGGCCGGCCCCTCTCACCACCTGCGGCTCACCGTCCACGATCTCGACGAGGCGGACGCCGAGGCGCTGGCCGCCGACCTCGCCGGCGCCTTGGCGGGCTGAGGCGGCGGCGTCCGGGTGAGGCTTCGGGCCGGGTGACTACGCGCGGGCGATCGGGGGAAGACCGACCACCAGCACCGACGTGCCCCGGACGGGCCGCGCGAGCGCGTCGGGCAGGGCGTCGACGTCCACGCGCGCCGCGTGCAGGCCGAAGCCGCGGGCGACCGCGACCAGGTCGAGGTGCTGGGGGGTGGCGAAGAACCGGTTGAACACGGGATCCGCCGCAGCGCGGTGCTCCAGGGTGGCGAAGATTCCGCCGCCGTGATCGTCCAGGACGACCACCTGCAGATCCACCTCGGCCTCGAGGTCGCCGCGCACGAGACCGCCGAGGTCGTGGACGAACGACAGGTCGCCCAGCACGAGGCGGACAGGCTCACCCAGCCCGGTCGCGAGACCGCGGGCCGTCGCGATCAGTCCGTCGATGCCGGCCAGCCCGCGGCTGGCGAGCACCCTCGCGCCGCGTGGTGCGCCCGGGACGATCGCGTCGAACGCGCGCACCGTGGCGGACGGGCCCAAGAAGAGCACCTCGGGGGTGTCCCACAGCGCCAGCGCCGCCCGCTGCTGGGGCGAGGAGACCGGACGCAGTGCCGCAGCGGCCTGACGCCACCGTTCGCGCCACGCGCGATCGGACGCCTCGGGTGGGCTCGGCCGCACCGCCGTCACCACCGCGGAGGCGGAGCCGCTGACGTCGGTCCATCGCGCGGTCGGCGAGACGACGACGATCTCGGCGTCGCGGCGGCCGAGCAGCGCGGTGATCGGCCGCGACAAGGTTGGATGGCCGAATACGACGACCCGCTGGACGTCGTCGGCGAGGCCTTGGTCGAGCAGGACGAGATAGCCCGAGCGCGCCTCGGAATCGAGCCGCGCTCCGGACGAGGGCTCGGCCAGCAACGGCCAGCCCGCCTCGCGGGCGACGCGCGCGGCGTCCGGTCCCGCGCCGTCGCCTGCCACCGCGAGCGTCCGCACGCCCGCGGGCAGCGGCGTCGCCGTCGCCGACTCGCTCGCCGTCACTGTGATCGCGGGCGGCAGGGCGCCCGGGCCCCACGGCTGGGCGGGGGTGAGCGGCTCGCCGAAGGCCACGTTGAGATGCGCCGGGCCCGGGTCGCGGGTGAGGGTGCCGAGCGCGGCGGCCACGAGGCGCGCCACGTGTCCGCGCGCCGCCGCGGGGTTCGCGCCGGCCGGGAGGTCGGCGGCCAGGCGCACCGCCGGCCCGAACAGGCCGGGCTGCGCGGTGGTCTGGTTGGCGCCGGTGCCGCGCCACTCGTGCGGCCGGTCGGCCGAGAGGACGAGCAACGGCAGGCCCGCGTGGGACGCTTCGAGCACCGCCGGGTGCAGGTTGGCCACGGCCGTCCCCGAGGTGGTCACGACCGCCACCGGACGCGGATCGTCCCGATGCTGCCAGGCCTTGGCCAGGCCGAGCGCCAGGAAGCCGGCGCTCCGCTCGTCGACGCGCACGTGGGTGCGCAGCCAGCCGGCGCGTTCGGCGTCCGCGGCGGCGTAGGCCAGCGGTGCCGAGCGCGATCCCGGGGCGAGCACCAGGTCGCGCACGCCGGCCGAGGCCAGCGCCGTGACGAGGGCCCGCGCCATCTCGGTGGCGGTCACGACAGTTCCTCGCGCAGGTCGATCCCGGCGAGGGCCGCGACCCGGTCGAGCCGGGCGCGCCAGGCGGCGTCCAGGCCCGGCGCGGCGGGCGGAACGAGGTCGGCGTCCACGCGGCGGACCGGCAGCTTTCCGCCGCTGGGCAGCAGGGGGGCGGTGGTGACGTCGCTCTCCATCAGCCGCACGGTCGCCAGCCCGGCCGCGCGCGCCTCGCCCGGGAGCGCGGCGGCGAGCGCGACCCCCGCGGCGATGCCGACCGAGCTGTCCAGGGCCGAGGAGACCGTGACCGGCAACCCGGCCTGCTCCGCCAGCGCCAGACAGGCGCGGACGCCGCCGAGCGGCTGCACCTTCATCACGATCACGTCGGCGGCCCGGGCGCGGACGACGGCCAGCGGGTCGGACGCCCGCCGGATCGATTCGTCGGCGGCGATCGGCACCGACACCCGCCGGCGCACTGCGGCGAGGTCGGCGACGGTCGGGCACGGCTGCTCCGCGTACTCGAGGCCCCCCGCGGCACTCTCCAGCGCGGCGAGCGCGGACACGGCGTCCTCGACCGACCAGGCGGCGTTGGCATCCACCCGGATCAGGCCGGACGGTCCGAGGACGTCGCGGACGGCGGCGACCCGATCGAGGTCGTCGGCCAGCGATTGGCCGGGCTCGGCCACCTTCACCTTGACGGTGGCGCAGCCGGAGGCCGCCACGATCGCCGCAGCCCGCTCGGGGCGGACGGCGGGGACGGTCGCGTTGACACCGACCGCGTCGCGCAACGGAGTGGGGAACGGGAGCGTCGCCATCTCGAGGGCGGCCCGCAGCCACGGCACGCAGGTGGCGTCGTCGTAGTCCCAGAACGGCGAGAACTCGCCCCAGCCGGCCGGCCCGCGCAGCAGGACGCCGTCGCGCGCGCTCAGCCCGCGGAACCGATCGCGCAGCCCGACCGAGTAGACGAGGATCATGGGCGCGCCACCGGAGAGAGCGCCTCGTACATGGCCAGGAACTTGGTCGCCGTCTCGGCGAGCTCGGCGTTCGGGTCGGAGCCCGCGACGATGCCGCCGCCCGCGAACATCCGCACGGCGCGCAGGTCGGCCGACGCCTGTCCGCACCGCAGCGCGATGGCGAACTCGCCGTCGCCGGTGGCGTCCATCCAGCCGACCGGGCCCGCATACCGGCCGCGGTCGAAGCCCTCCAGTTCCGCGATGAGGGACGCCGCCGCGGCAGTCGGCCAGCCGCACACCGCGGCGCTGGGGTGCAGCAGGCCGGCGATGTCGAGCGCCGAGTGGGGCTCGCGCAGCGTCGCGGTCACGTTGGTGGCCAGGTGCATGATCCGTGGCCAGCGGCGGACGTGCGGTGCGCTGACCTCGACCGTGCCGAGCGTGCTGAGCCGGGTCGAGATCGATTGAGCGGCGAACGCATGCTCGGCGCGGTCTTTACCGGACGCCGCCAGCGCACGTGCGGCGCGCTCGGTGGCATCGTGGTCGCCAGTGACGGCGGCCGATCCGGCGAGGGCCTGCGATTCGACCCTTAGTCCGCGGCGGCGCACGAGCAGTTCCGGGGAGGCGCCGATCAGCCCGTCCACGTGGAACGTCCACGCCTGCGGGTTGGCCTGCTGCAGCCGCCCCAGCACGGCGGTCAGGTCGATGGGGTCAGGGGCGGACGCCTCCAGGTCGCGGGCCAGGACGACTTTGGCGACGTCTCCGGCGTCGATCCGGCGGATCGCCTCGGCCACGGCGCCCCGGAATCCCTGCCGGGTCAGCGTCCCGCGATCGAGGTCCATCTCCTCGAAGTCGTCGAGCGGCGCCGAGGGCTCGGGGACGACCGCGTCGGCGTCAAGGCTCAACACCCCGGAGGACCAGCGACCGAGCGTCCGCGGCACGATCAGCGTCGAGGCCGCCTCGGAGTCCTCCGAGAACGTGACCGTGACGAAGGCGACCAGCGTGCGGGGATCGACGTCCGGCTGCCCGGCCACGAAGTCGGCGAACGCGGACGCCAGCGTGGCAAACCGGTCGGGACCAAAGGCGTCCACGCGCAGCCGCTCGCCCCAGCCGAGCAACGCGGTGAGGCCGTCGCCCTCGCCGGTCGCCCACAGCAGCGGACGCCCGCGGCGAAGCGAGGTCGAGAACGACTCGGCCACGCTCGTGGCCCGCGCGGCACCGGTTCTGATCACGACCCGTCACCCTACCCGCCGGATGCCGGGGGGATCTCCGGCAGGCCGGCCGGCGGCCGGAGTTTGCCGGACGCGGCGCGGCGAAGGTCCCTCGTGGTCGGGGTCCGCAGCGTGATACCGCCCAGGCAGCGGCCCCGGATCACCAGACGGGGGAGCCCGCGCCGGGGCCGGGTGGGGAGGGTGCTGCGGAAGCTGGTCGCATCGTCGGTGTTGAGCGATTGCAGGTCGGCGCCCCAGCCGTCGGGGACGACGATCAGCACGCCGCCCCAGCGGCCACTGAACACGATGTCGATCACGGGTGGGGCGGTTCGCACGCGCGTGAAGTCGAGGACGACGCCGCGGGCGCCCACGAGCACCTCGATGAAGGGGGGCACCACCCAGGCGCCACCCACCTGGACGGCGACCCGTCCCGCGTCGAGGATCAGCGGATCTTCCCAGGAGTAGCCCGGCCCGTCGCCGATCGGGACGCCGGAACCGAGCTCGGCGTCCAGTTCGGACGACGGAACCAGGTCCTCCAGGACGCCGGCGAGGTCGCCTCGGGTGATGGCGTGCAAGGTGCGAGCCACGCGGGCATCGAGTTCGTCGAAGTCGAGGCGTCCGTCGGCGGCGGCCCCGCGGAGGATCTCGATCGCGTGGTCGCGTTGCGGGTCTCCGACACGCAGGTGCCGGTCGGCCAGGGGTGGGCTCTCGCTCATGGCTTCAGGGTATCGGCGGGGCGGCGGAACCCCTCGGGGCTATTCTCCTGTTTCATGGGCAACCCGTTCGATCCCTCCCGGTGGCGCGTCGTCGAGGGGTTCGGTTTCACCGACATCACCTACCACCGGGCGGTCGATGGCGGTGCCGACCTGGGCTGCGTCCGGATCGCGTTCGATCGGCCGCAGGTGCGCAACGCGTTCCGGCCGCACACCGTCGACGAGTTGTATCGGGCGCTCGATCACGCGCGGATGACGCCGTCGGTGGGCGCGGTGATCCTGACCGGCAACGGTCCTTCGCCCAAAGACGGCGGCTGGGCTTTTTGTTCGGGCGGCGACCAGCGGATCCGCGGGCGCGACGGCTACCGCTACGAGATCGACGACGCGGACGCCCTCGCCGATCCGGCGACCCGACGCGAACAGATCGACCCGGCCCGGGCCGGGCGCCTGCACATCCTCGAGGTGCAACGGCTGATCCGGACGATGCCGAAGGTGGTCATCGCGGTCGTGAGCGGCTGGGCGGCAGGCGGGGGGCATTCGCTGAACGTGGTCGCCGATCTCTCGATCGCCTCCCGTCAGCACGCCCGGTTCATGCAGACCGACGCCAACGTCGGCTCGTTCGACGCCGGCTACGGCTCGGCGCTGCTCGCCCGGCAGGCCGGCGACAAGCGCGCCCGCGAGATCTTCTTCCTCGCCCGCGAGTACTCCGCCGAGGACGCCGAGCGCTGGGGGGTCGTCAACGAGGTCGCCGACCACGACCAGATCGAGAACCTGGCGCTGGAGTACGCGGCGATCATCGCCACCAAGTCGCCGCAGGCGATCCGCATGCTGAAGTACGCCTTCAACCTCGCCGACGACGGCCTGGCCGGCCAGCAGGTGTTCGCCGGCGAGGCGACGCGGATGGCCTACATGACCGCCGAGGCCCAGGAGGGCCGCGACGCGTTCGTCGAGCGCCGCGACCCGGATTGGTCGCCCTACCCCTACTACTTCTGACGGTGACCTCGACGCTGGCCTGGGGCTGAAGCACTGAAATGTTCGGGGAGCCATGGAGCGTCAGCTGTTGTCGTGCCAAGACTTGCCGTCCTCGCTGAAGAAGCCGTCGTGATGGTTCGTCCGCCGCCCGGTGCGTGCTGTCGGGTGTGCTCGGCCAGGATCGCGACCAACTCGTCGGGCAGGTAGATGGTCCGTTCCGACTCGTACTCCGGTGGGCGGGTCAGAACGGTGATCCCCGCGACGGCTTCCACGAGGTCCTTCCCAGCCTTGAGGTCAGCGCCCTTGGCGCGCTGGACTTGTCGTGTCACGCGGACCGTGCTGGCGAGGAAGCCGATGTCACCAACCTAGACGCCGAGAGCCTCGTCGCGTCGGAGTCCGGCGAACGCGCAGAGCGCGACGAACGCGGTGAACCCCGGTCGTGACTTCGGCTGGGTGGTGGTTCGGCCGCGTCGAGCAGCAGCGCCCCTTCGGCGTTGGTGGGGTTGCTCATGGCCGCCTCGCATCGAGGCGCTCAACAGGCAGGGTTACCGGACGGCGTTGTTCCGACGGTGTACCGACTGGCTTGACATGAGTACGGCGACCGATGCAAAGTTGTCTTCGGTACACCCACGGAACAACGAGGATAGTCATGGCAGTGAAGTTCTACACCGCGAGCAAGAGCCGTAACCAGGGCCGGGGGGCGTGGGCGGTCATCTTCCGTCATCCCGCCCGCATCGACCTGGCCTCCGGCAACACCGGTCGACGCATACGGCGTGGGCTCGGAACGGCCGACGAGGCCGAAGCAACTCAGCTCGTCGAGCAGCTAAACCAGATTCTCGCCACGCCCGAGTTGTGGGAGATTACGGCCAAGCCCGCTGCCCTTGGACGCTTCGATGCCCGAGTCGTCGAGATCTTCTACGGCGGGATGGAGGCCTTAGAGGTCAACTTCGCGCAGCTTCGCGACGAACTCTTGCCCCTCCCGACCGAGGATGACTATCGCAAAGTGTTGCTGCTCGGCACGACTGGCGCTGGCAAGACGACGGTCGTTCGCCAGCTTCTCGGTACCGACCCGGCCACCGAGCGTTTCCCCTCGACATCGACTGCCAAGACAACGGTCGCGGATACCGAGTTGGTCACAACGGAGGTCGGTCCGTATCGAGCGGTGGTGACATTCGTACCGCGTGACGAGGTCATCGACTACTTGACCGAGAACGTCTCTGAGGCCGCTCTGGCGTTCCATCGAGGTCGGCCCGACGACGAGATTCGTCGGCGCCTTCTGGATCACGTCAACCAGCGCTTCCGGTTCAGCTACATCCTCGGCCGCGGCGTCGCCCAGGTAGATGACTCTGACCTCGCTGATGACGACGACGACGAGATCGACGAGATCGATCCAGACGACTACGGCACGGTCGATCTCGCCGCTACGAACGCAGTCGTTGCATCCGCGATCGAAGCGGTCAAGAAAGTGCTCGTACGTCATGCGGACGAAATTCGGGAGGTGGTCAGCGTCGGCGACGATGACGAGCGCGTTGTCGAGGAGTTCATCGAGGAGAACCTCGACAGCGAGCTCCGACAGTCGGATGAGTTCCACGAGATCGTGGACGCGCTCGTGGATGAGATCGAGAAACGATTCGCGACTCTTGACGTCGGGGAGCTGCGTAAGAACCGTCAGGGCTGGCCGACCATGTGGACCTGGGAGTCGGACGACCGTCCTGCCTTCGTCAAGGTAGTCACGCGTTTCTCCAGCAACTCCGCCCCGCTTTTTGGGCGACTCTTGACTCCGCTCGTGAACGGTATCCGGGTGAGCGGTCCTTTCCAGCCAAAGTGGTCTTCGGAGCCGATCCGAGTGGTGCTTGTCGACGGCGAAGGCCTTGGTCACACGCCGAAGTCGATATCCACCATTTCGACGCACGTCGCCACTCAGTTGCAGGAGGTTGATGCGGTGGTGCTGGTCGACAACGCCGCCCAGCCGATGCAGGCAGCGCCGGTCGCTGCGCTAAAAAGCATCGCGGTATCTGGCAACGCCAGCAAACTGCATGTGGTCTTCACCCACTTCGACCAGGTGAAGGGTCCCAACATGCCGAACTTCAGCGACAAGGAGCAGCACGTCCTGGCTTCGGTCGATAATGTCCTGAAGGCCATCGGAGACGAACTCGGCCCAGCCGCGGAGAGGGTGCTTCAGCATCGAATCGACGTTGCGCGATTCTTTGTCGGCGGCATCCACGAACCACTCAATGAGCGAAAGAACTCCGGCCGCCGCGCCATCCAGCAGCTAAATGGATTGCTTGGCCTATTGGCTCACCCTGAGCGTGCGGTTGGGACGGGGGAGAGCCGCCCGATCTTCAACCGCATGAATCTGTCTCTTGCGGTCATGGAGGCGGCCAAGACGTTCCACTCGAAATGGCGCGGCATGCTCGGGCTGGACTACAACCCTGATGCTCCGAAGGAGCACTGGACGCGGGTCAAGGCCCTGACCCGCCGCCTAGCAGAGGGGTGGGCGGACGAGTACGGCACGCTGAAGCCGGTGGCGGACCTGCGCTCGGACCTCCAGTTTCAGGTCTATCTGATGCTGCAACGCCCCGAAAAGTGGTCGAACGGCGAGCCCAACGAAGACCAGAAGCAGGCCATCCTTGATGAACTGAGCAACGCCGTTACAAGCCGTCTCATTGAGCTGAGCAAACGTCGGCTGCGCGACGAGGTCCGGAGCGGATGGCAAAAGGCGTACCTGCAAAAGGGTCCGGGGTCAACGTTCGTGCGGGCGAGGATCATCGCGAACGACGTGTACGATCGCGGTGCTCCGATCCCGACGGTGAGTGCTTCACCCGACCAGAACAAGTTCCTGCACGAGGTTGCCGGCGCCGTTGATGAGGTTGTTCGCCAGTTCGGGGGCGAGCTTGAATAGCCCGTGCTGCGTGGGGCGCTGAGTGCGTGGCGGGTCTGATGACTGGCAATCCAAGTGGTCCCACGAACCTGGCAGGAAACCCGCTGTCCCGGTCCCATGCTCATGGCAGGCGACATAGTGAAGCACCCGCGCTGCGAACCTCGTTCGGCGGACGGGTCGTGTTGAGGCTCTCGCAGCATGAGAGTCGCGCAAGGCTGGCCCGACCGTCGCTCATCCCGCCGAGCCGGGACACGCCGCGCCAGCATGACTTGTGCAGACCCAGCCGATAAAGTTCAAGTGACGAGTAGTTTGACGGTCCCCCTGCGGCTGGAGGCGTGATCGTCTCGGCTTGCAAGGAGACGATCAGGTGGCAGCACGCGGCACGAAGACCACGGCCCTCGGCCTGGAGGACGCCCTCTGGGAGGCCGCGAACAGGCTGCGGTCATCCATGGACGCCGCCGAGTACAAGCACGTCGTGCTCGGCCTGCTGTTCCTGAAATACGTCTCAGACAAGTTCGAGGCCCGGCACGCTCGGCTGTCCGAACTGGTCGAAGACGAGGGCAGCGACTACTACATGCCCACCGACGAGGCCCGCCAAGCGGTGCTGGAAGACCGCGACGAGTACACCGCCGAGGGCGTGTTCTGGGTTCCGGCGGGGCACCGCTGGACCGATCTGCGCAAGGCGGCGAAGCAGACCGACATCGGCCAGCGCATCGACGCGGCGATGGAGGCCATCGAGCGGGAGAACCCTTCCCTGAAGGGTGTGCTTCCAAAGAACTACGCACGCCGGGAACTGACCCCGGCGACACTGGGCGGGCTGATCGACACCTTCTCCCGCGACGACCTGGCCGCCGCCGAGCGCGAGGGGATGGACGTGCTGGGGCGGGTGTACGAGTACTTCCTCGCGCAGTTCGCCTCCAACGAGGGCAAGAACGGCGGCGAGTTCTACACCCCGCGCTCCGTCGTCTCGTTGCTGGTGGGGATGCTGCGGCCATACAACGGTCGGGTGTTCGACCCGTGCTGCGGCTCCGGGGGCATGTTCGTGCAGGCCGAGCACTTCGTGGAGTCGCACGGCGGCTCCCGCAACGACCTCTCGGTGTTCGGACAGGAGCGGAACCCCACGACCTGGCGGCTGGCGAAGATGAACCTCGCCATTCGTGGCATCGAGGCGCACCTCGGGCCGGAGTGGGGTGACTCATTCCACAACGACCTTCATCCCGACCTGCGGGCCGACTTCATCATGGCCAACCCACCGTTCAACATCTCCGACTGGGGCGGAGAGCGCCTGGCCGAGGGCCCACGATGGAGGTTCGGGACGCCGCCGCCAAGCAACGCGAACTACGCCTGGCTCCAGCACATGCTCTACCACCTATCGCCCACCGGGACGATGGGCGTGGTCCTGGCCAACGGGTCGCTCACCGTGAACTCGTCCGGCCAGGCTGACATCCGGCAGCGGATGGTAGATGACGACGTAGTGGAGTGCATCGTCGCCCTGCCCTCCCAGTTGTTCTACTCGGTGCAGATTCCCGTGTCTCTCTGGTTCTGCACGAAGGACAAGACTGCGCGCAGAGTGAAGTCGGAGCGGCCCCAGCGCGACCGCAGGGGTGAAGTGCTGTTCATCGACGCCCGCGAGATCGGCTACATGGAGAACCGCACCCACCGCAACCTCGCACCCGAGGACGTGGCCAGGATCACGGACACCTACAACGCCTGGCGAGGCGACCCCGACCTGCCGCCCTACGAAGACGTGCCCGGCTTCTGCGCATCGGTCACCATCAGCCAGGTCGCGGAGGCGGGATACGCGCTCAGCCCCGGACGCTATGTCGGAACCGAGACTGCCGAAGATGACGGCGAACCCGTCGAGGAGAAGATCGCCAGGCTTGCGGATGAGATTCGGGAAGGGTTCGCGAGGCGCTCCCACCTCCAGCGCGAGATAGAGCGCGCAGTTGAATCCTTGGAGTCGGACGCATGACGGCTATCGTGCCAGTCGGTGACCTGCTGGCCTACGCAATGGGTGGCGGCTGGGGAGATGAGGAGCCCTCCGAGCACACTCAGCCGTGCTACGTAATCCGAGGCACCGACCTCGCGACCGTGCGGCTTGGTTCGCTCGAAGGTGTCCCCCGGCGTTTCGAGTCCGAGAAGCGGCTCGCGGGCCGGTCGCTGAAGGACGGGGACATCATCCTGGAAATCTCTGGTGGTTCCAAAGGGCAGCCGACTGGGCGCACAGCACTGATGACAGAGAGACTCCTCGCTGGTCGCGGCTGCGCGGTAATCCCGGCGAGTTTTTGCCGACTGCTACGCCCGAACCGCGACTTGGTGACACCCAGGTACCTCTACTACTGGTTGCAGGACATGTACACGAGTGGTCGTGTCTGGGCGTACCAGAATCAGTCGACTGGCATCGCCAACTTCCAGATGAAGGTGTTCACGAAGTCGGAGTTGGTAAGGCTTCCGCCACTGGAGGAGCAGGAGCGGATCGCGGGTGCGCTCGGCGCGTTCGACGACCTCATCGAGACGAACCGGCGACTCCTCACGGATGTCCTTGAGTTGACCAGAGCCGTCTATGCTCGCGCCGCTGTGCAAGCGACCGCTCGCATCGCCCTGGGGGCTGTAGCGGTTGCGAACCCGGAGAAGCGCGCTCCAGGCAAACCCGACGCGACCCTCCGGTATCTGGACATCGGCACTATGACTGACGGCTCGATTGGCGAGCCGACATCAACGACATGGAGTGACGCACCTTCCCGAGCCAGACGCGGTTCCGCGCTTGGCGACGTTCTGTGGGCGACAGTGCGTCCGAACCGACGCGCTCACGGCCTACTCGTTCGTGAGATAGAGAACCTGGTCGTAAGCACCGGCATTGCTGTCCTCCGTCCGACCCGCCTACCGATGAGCCTGATATTCGCGCACACTGACAGCCCACGGTTCGTAGAGACGCTGGTGGGACGAGTCGATGGCAGCGCCTATCCCGCAGTCAAGGCAGCCGACTTCCTTGCAGTTCACGTTCCCGATGTGTCGAAGGAGGACATCGACACGTTCTGCCATGTGATTGATCCGCTCTGGCTTGCCGCCGGGCAACTCGAAGAGGAAGCCATATCGCTTACTCGACAGCGTGACGAACTGTTGCCGCTGTTGATGTCGGGCAGGGTGCGTGTGCGTGATCTGGAGGCGGTGGCCTGATCATGAGCGTGGCGGAGTCGGAGTTCGAGTCGTGGGTGCTGGAGATGCTGGCCGAGCAAGGCTGGCACACCGTCCACGGCCCGGAGATCGCTCCTGACATGCCCGGTGCCGAGCGCTCCGACTATCGCGAGGTCGTTCTCGTCGGACGCCTCCGCGAGGTGATCTATCGACTGAACCGAACGCTTCCCGACGAGGCCGTCGAGGAGGCTGTCAAGACAGCACTGCGGCCCGAGTCGGCAGTGGTGCAGTCGGAGAACTGGCGAGCCTACCAACTGCTGACCCAGGGCGTGCCGGTCGAGTATCGCGACGCTGAGGGGGTGCTGCGCAACGTCCGGGCGCGGTTGATCGACTGGGCCGACCCGAGCGCGAACGATCTCCTGGCGGTCAACCAGTTCACGATCCAGGGCGCGAAGAAGGAACGTCGCCCGGATGTGGTGCTATTCGTCAACGGGCTGCCGTTGGGACTGCTGGAGTTGAAGAAGCCGGGAGCGGAGAACGCCACCATCGCCAGCGCGTACGCGCAGATTCAGACGTACAAGGCGCAGGTGCCGGACCTGTTCACTTGGAACCAGGGTGTGGTGCTCTCCGATGGCTTCCTGGCGAGGATGGGCACGCTGACGGCGCAGGCGAACCACTTCCAGGCGTGGAAGACCGTCGATGGCAGGAGTCTGGCGACGAAGTACCGCCCCGAGATCGAGGTCATGGTCGCTGGCTTCCTTCGGCCCGAGGTGTTCCTGGACTGGTCGCGCAACTTCGTCGCGTTCGCTGGGGACGGTCAGAAGATGACCAAGATCGGGGCGAAGTACCACCAGTACTGGGCGGTGCGGAAGGCCGTCACGGAGACCATCGAGGCGGTCGAGAACGATGGCCGCGCCGGGATCGTGTGGCACACCCAGGGGTCGGGCAAGTCGTTCGAAATGGCGTGGTACTCCGGGGCGCTGATGCGGCACCCGGCGATGGACAACCCCACGCTGCTGGTGCTCACCGACCGCAACGACCTCGACAACCAGTTGTTCGAGGACACGTTCGCTGCGACCAAGATCGGGGCACCACTGCCGGAGGCTCCCGTGCAGGCGGACTCGCGGGCGGAGTTGAAGACGCTGCTGTCGGGTCGGCAGTCCGGCGGCATCGTCTTCACCACGATCCAGAAGTTCGGTTTGTCCAAGGACGAGCGGGAGGCCGGGATCGGGTTCCCCACCCTGTCGGAGCGGCTGAACATCGTGGTGATGGTGGACGAGGCGCACCGCTCGAACTACGACTTCATCGACGGCTTCGCCCGGCACCTGCGCGACGGGCTTCCCAACGCGACGTTCATCGGGTTCACCGGCACCCCGATTGAGGCGAAGGACCGTTCCACGACTGCGGTCTTCGGAGACGTGATCGACACATACGACCTCACCCAGGCCGTTGAGGACGGCGCGACCGTCAAGGTGCTCTACGAGGCGCGGCTGGCGAAGGTGCGGCTGCCCGACGACGCCCTCAGCGACATCGACGATGCCTTCGCAGACGCCGTGTCCGGCAGCGAGGAAGACGCCCAGGAACGGCTGAAGACCCGCTGGTCGCGTGTCGAGGCCGTCGTCGGCGCTGAGGAACGTCTGGAGGAGTTGGCCCGCGACATCGTGGCGCACTGGGAGAAGCGCAAGGAGGTCATGCCCGACGCCAAGTGCATGATCGTCACGATGTCGCGGCGGATCGCCGTCGATCTGCACGACAAGATCAAGGCCCTGCGCCCCGCCTGGCATGCCGACGACGACGAGCGCGGGCGGATGAAGGTCGTCATGACCGGCTCCGCCACCGACCCCGAAGGCTGGCAGGAGCACATCCGCAACAAGGCGCAGATGCGTGCGCTGAAGGCCCGCGCCTCAGACCCGAGCGATCCGCTGGACGTGGTGATCGTCCGCGACATGTGGCTGACCGGATTCGACTCGCCGGCGATGACCACGATGTACGTGGACAAGCCGATGCGCGGGGTCTCGCTGATGCAGGCGATCACCCGCGTCAACCGGACCTTCCGCGACAAGCCCGCAGGGCTGATCGTGGACTACATCGGCATCGCCGAAGACCTGAAGACCGCGCTCGGTGACTACACCCAGCGCGACCGCGACAACGGTCAGGTCGGGGCCGACATCGAGGCGACCGCCATCCCCGAGATGAACAACGAGCACGACATCGTGTGCTCCATCCTCGCCCCGTTCGACTGGCGACCGCTCGTCGCTGAGAAGACCCCCAAGGCGTACATCAACGCCGTGATGGCCACCGTCGAGTGGCTCCTCGAACAAGATCACGTAGAAGACGCCTTCGAGGGCGTCGAAGACCAAGCCCAGGACAGCAAGCCGAAGGAACTCACCGTCAAGCAGCGCTTCGTCGTACACGTCCAGCGCCTGCGGTCGTTCTTCTCCCTCGTCCCGGCCAGCGACGCCGCGAGCCGGATCAGAGACGACGTGGCGTTCTTCGACGCAGTGCGCACGGCCATCGCCAAGATCGAGAATGCCGGACGCGGCGCGACCGACGCCGGAGCCGAGTTGGACACCGCGATCCGGCAGATCGTCTCGGAGAACATGACCGGCACCGGCGTGGTTGACATCTACGCCGAAGCCGGGATCGCCAACCCCGACATCGCTCTCATAGACGAGGCGTTCGTCAAGAAGGTCACCGACTCCGACCGGCCCAACATCCAGATGGAGGCCCTGAAGCGGCTGCTGAACTCGGAGATCAGGGCCATCGCGAAGCGCAACCTCGTCAAGGGCCGAGAGTTCTCCGAGATGCTCAACGCCTCGCTCCTGCGGTACCAGAACCGCAGCCTCGACACCGCCGCCGTCGTGGCCGAACTCGTCCAACTCGCGCAGGCGCTGAAGGCCGAGCAGGACCGGGGCAGGCAGACCGGCCTCACCGACAACGAACTCGCGTTCTACGACGCTCTGCGCACCAACGAGTCGGCCCGTGAAGCCATGCAGGACGGGATGATGAGGAAGATCGCCCACGACCTCACCGACATCGTGCGCCGCGACGCCAAGACCGACTGGAACATCAAGGAACAGGTCCGGGCGAAGTTGCGGACCACGATCAAGCGACTCCTCCTCAAGCACGGCTACCCACCGGACAAGGCACCCGAGGCGACCGAACTGATCCTGAAGCAGGCCGAGACCCTCGGGGAGGCGGCCGCGTGATGAGGCACAGCAAGCCGAGAGACATAGGCGTCGCCGCCCTCTCGCCAGTCCGCACAGAGTCCGCAACAGAGCCGAAAACGGCCAGTTCAAGCCAACAGAGCAAACGGCAGACTCCCAGATCATGCCCGTGCTTCAAGCGTCCCCAGCGCCGCCAACATCGGCAAACGCCCCGCAGGGCGTTTCCGACATGCTTCTGACGGTGACCTCGACGCTGGCCTGGGGGCCCGGAGGCACCGGGCTGGACGCCGTCGCGTGGCTCTACGACGCGCTGACCGCGCGCGTGTCGGGTGCGCCAGATGTGCGGCCGCTGCTGATGGCGGCGGACGCCGCCGAGTTCGAGGCGTCCCGGGCGCGGATCACCGGGCCGCTGGACGGCATCGACGTCATCCTCGGCACGTCGGGCAGCACCGACGGCACCGGACGCCTCGTCGGCCTGTCGCTGGCCGCGCTCACGGCGTCCGCGCGGGCGACGCACGCCCGGCTGGGCGGGCCGGGGCAGTGGCTCACGTCGCTGCCCGTCCAGGGGGTGGCAGGCTTTCAGGTGGTGCTGCGCAGCGTGCTGGCGGGCGTCCGGCCGGTGGTGTTCGCCCCCGAACGCGGCTTCGACGCCGCCCTGTTCGCGCGGTGCGCCGCGGCGTTGGACCCGGGCGGACGCCGGTACCTCTCGCTCGTTCCCACCCAGCTCCGTCGCGCCCTGGCGGCACCCGAGGTGCTCGCGACCTTCGACGCGGTGCTCGTGGGTGGCGCCGTGCTCGAGCCCGTCCTGCGCCGACGGGCCGAGGCGGCCGGCGTCCGGGTGGTCACGACCTATGGCGCGACCGAGACCAGCGGCGGCTGCGTCTACGACGGGGTGCCGCTCGACGGCGTCGAGGTGGCGGTGCGCGACGGGCTGATCCAGGTGGCCGGCCCGGTGCTCGCCACCCGCTACCTCGACACGGATGCCCAACCGTTCGTCCACCGCTCTGGACGCCGCGTGCTCGCCACGCATGACCTCGGCGCCTGGCACGACGGCCGGCTCGTCGTGCAGGGCCGCGCCGACGACGTGATCATCTCGGGCGGCGTGAACGTCGACCCGCATGAGGTCGCGCAGGCGCTGGCCGTCCTCGGCGGGGAGTGGGCCGTGGTCGGCGTCCCGGACGCCGAGTGGGGCCGACGGGTGGTGGCGGTCGGGACGGTGCTGGTCACGCTGGAGCAGGTGCGCGCGGCCACCGCGGCGCTCGGCCCGGCGGCGCGTCCCCGCGAGGTGCGGTACCTGGACGCCCTGCCGATGCGGCCGAGCGGCAAGGTTGACCGTCGTGCGGTCGAACGCCACGCGGCCGGACGCGGCGGGCTACCGTGAACCGTTTCCTAACAGGAGGTCCATCATCAGCGCGACGCTCATGACCCACCAGCGCAGGCGGTCGTTGGTCGCAGGCACGGTCGGCAACCTCGTCGAGTGGTTCGACTGGTCGGTCTACGGCTTCTTCGTACCCTTCTTCGCGGCGGCGTTCTTCCCGGACGCCGACCCGTTGTCCAGCACCCTTTCGGCGCTGGGCGTGTTTGCGGTCGGGTTCTTCTTCCGCCCGCTCGGCGGCGCGATCCTGGGCTCGTACGCGGACCGGCACGGGCGCCGCGCGGGCATGACGTTGACGATCCTGATGATGGCGGGGGCGTCCGCCGCGATCGCGGTGCTGCCGACCTACGGCCAGGTGGGCGTCCTGGCGCCGGTCCTCCTCGTCGTCGCGCGCTGCGTGCAGGGCTTCTCGGCGGGGGGCGAGTTCGGCACCTCGGCCGCCTTCCTCGTCGAGAACGCGCCACCCGGACGCCGCGCGTGGGCGGGGTCGTGGCAGCAGGTGTCGGTCGGCGCGGGCACGCTGATGGCGTCGGCGCTGGCCGCGGTGATGTTCTCGTTCCTGTCCGACGAGTTCGTGGGCGCCTGGGGGTGGCGGATCGCCTTCGCCGTCGGCGCCGTGCTCGGCCTGATCGGGCTGTGGCTGCGCATGGCCATCCCCGACACGCAGGCCTTCGCGACGATCCGCGACGAGGGCCGGATCGAGCGGCAGCCGCTGCGCACCGTGGTGCGCGAGCACCCGCGGGCGGTCCTGCGCGTCATCGCGCTGATCTGCGCCGGGACGGCGCTCGGCCAGTTCTGGCTGGTCGCGCTCCCGACGGTCCTGCGCACGAAGACCGGCATCGAACTGCGCGACGCTCAGTTGGCCGCGATGGTCGGGCTGGTGCTGTTCACGGTCCTGCTGCCGGTCGCCGGCACCCTGTCGGACCGGTTTGGACGCCGCCCCGTGCTGCTGGTCTTCGCGGTGGGATCGGGGCTGACGTTCGCGCCGTTGCTGAACTCGGTCGGCACCACGTTGTCGAGTGCGCTCGTCGCCGCGGCCGCCAGCGCGGTGCTGCTGGCCGGCTACGGAGGATCGCTGGCGGCCGTGATGGCCGAGCAGTTCCCGCCCGAGGTGCGCACCGCCGGCATCTCGCTGCCCTACGGCATCGCGATCGCGCTGTTCGGCGGACTGGCGCCGGTGCTGGCCACCGCCACCATCAGGGCGGACGCCTTCTGGGTCTTTCAGGCCGCCATCACGCTGCTGTGTCTCGTCTCGGCGGTCGCCTACTGGCGGATGCCGGAGCCCGCATAGCCGGCCGGTCACGGGTGCTGGACGCCGGGGGCGTCAGCGGCTGCCCGGACGCCCACCAGAGGCCGGCGCCGTGCCGCCGGTCGGCTCGGTGCGGGTGTCGACCGGCGCGGTGAGTCGCACGGTGAAGCCGTCGGTGACCGATCCGCTGGCAGCGCCCAGCTGACGGGCCCCTCCGTCGTCGCCGAACACATTGTCGGTGGCGAGAGTGATCGCTGCGAGGTTCGCCACCGAAGCCTCGTAGCCGCTGGTGGTGTACACCGCATCGCACATGCTCTGGGGAAGCGCGACCTGCGAGGTCGCGATGGCCTGGTCGGCGTCGACGATCGTCGCGGCGTCCGGGTAGACCTCGAAGTGGATGTGCGGCCACCGGCCGGAGTAGCAGCCGGGGACGATCGAGGTGAAGCTCACCGTGCCGTCGGCGTCGGCGATCTGGACGCCGCGCAGGTAGTTCTCGTTCTCGAGCCCGGTGGAATACATCGAGTAGTTGCCCTGCGCGTCGCAATGCCAGGCGTAGACGGCCACCCCCTCGAACCCGCTGCCGCCGTTCGCGAGGTCGAGGATGGTCAGCTCGAGCGTCATCGCGACGCCGGTCGCCGTGGCGCTGCCGGTGCCGAAACTCGATCGGATGTCGCTGCGGATGATCCCCGACTGCTCGAGGACGTCGGGTCCGTTCGAGCCGTCGCCGGGGTAGGGGCCCGCGGTCTCGTCGGGAATCTCCTCGGTCGTCGAGCCGCCGGACGCCGTATCGGCGCTCGCCGTGCTGGAGGCGGTGCTGCTCGTCGCCTGGACGCCGCACGCGGAGAGCGCGACACCCACGGCTCCCGCGCCGAACACCGTCAGGATTCCGCGCCGCGACAGCAGCGTGCCGATGTCGAAGCGGAGTCCTTGGTCTTCGATGTCCTCGTCGGGGCGGGCGAGAGGGCGACCCTGGTAACGGGGCTGGTGCGCATCGGGCTGGTTCATCGTGTCCTCGCTGTCCTCGTCGGTGATGAGAAGTATCCGCGATTGCCGAGATGGCCCCCTGTGCGAACGATGTGAATCGGCTGTGGAAGTGTCGGGCCGGGCGGGTGGCGACGGGCCGGGACGCACGGTCGAGCCCGCGGCGACGCGTCAGCCGCGGGGATCGAAGCGCCGAAGCCGCGTCGAGTTCGTCACCACGAACACGCTGGACAGGCTCATCGCGAAGCCCGCGATCAGCGGGTTGAGCAGGCCGAACGCCGCCAGCGGGATCGCGGCGATGTTGTAGCCGAACGCCCAGATCAGGTTGCCCTTGATGGTGCGCAGCGTGCGGCGCGCGAGGGCGACGGCGTCGGGGATCACCGACAGGTCGCGGCGGACCAGGATGATGTCGGCCGACTTCATCGCCACGTCGGTGCCCGACACCACCGCCAGGCCGAGGTTCGCCGACGCCAGCGCCGCGGCGTCGTTGATGCCGTCGCCGACCATGGCGACCCGGCGTCCGTCCGCCTGCAGCTTCTCGATGACCGCGGACTTGTCGGTGGGCAGCACCTCGGCGATGACCTCGTCGACGCCGCAGGCGGCACCGACGGCGTCGCCGGCGGCCTGACGGTCGCCGGTGAGCAGCACGGTGCGCAGCCCCATCGCCTTCAGACGTGCCACGGCGGGCGCGGCCGATTCCTTGAGCGTGTCGGTGACCATGATCCAGCCCAGCAGCAGCCCGTCGCGGGCGACGAGCACCGCGTTCGCGCCGGTCGCTGCGGCCTCCTGCACCGCCCGGGACGCCTCGACGCTCGTCGTGACGCCGTGCTCGGCCAGCAGTTCGGGATTGCCGACCAGAACCGTCGCCTCCCCGACCTGGCCGAGGGCGCCGCGACCGGGGATCGCGCGCACGCCGGAGGCGTGCTCGACCGTCAGGCCGTCGGCGCACGCCCGCGCCACGATCGCCTTCGCGAGCGGATGCTCCGAGTGGGCTTCGATCGCCGCGGCGGTCGCCAGCACACGACCGGCCTCGGCGGTGCCCTGGGCGTACACGCGCTCGGCGGTCATGGCGCCCGTGGTGAGCGTGCCGGTCTTGTCGAGGACGACGGTGTCGATGACGCCGGACGCCTCCAGCGCTTCCGGACCTTTGATCAGGATGCCCAGCTGACCACCCCGCCCGACCCCCACCATGAGCGCGGTGGGGGTGGCCAGGCCGAGCGCGCACGGGCAGGCGATGATCAGGACGCTCAGTGCGGCGCTGAATGCCGCGCGCGGACCGCCGCCCGCCAGCAGCCAGCCCGCGAGGGTGAGCCCCGACAGGATCAGCACGGTCGGGACGAACCACGCCACGACCTGATCGACCAGCGTCTGCACGGACGCCTTGCGTGCCTGCGCCTGCTCGGCGGTCGCGGCCATCTGCGCCAGTTGGGTGTGGGCGCCGACGCGGTCGGCCTGGACGATGAGCGCCCCCGTGGTGTTGATGGTCCCGCCCAGCACCGCGTCGCCCTCGCCGACCTCGCGCGGCACGGGTTCGCCGGTCATCATCGAGGTGTCGATCGCCGAGGCGCCGACGATGACGTGACCGTCGGTGGCGATCCGCTCGCCGGGCCGGACGCCGAAACGGTCGCCGACCTTCAGTTCGGCGATCGGGATGATCGCTTCCTGCCCGTCGCGGATCACGCGTACGGTGGTGGGCGCGAGTCTGCCGAGGGCCGACAGGACGCCGCGGGCCGACTTCTTCGAACGAGCCTCCATGTAGCGTCCGCCGAGCAGGAACGTCGTGACCGCCGAGGCCACCTCGAGATAGAGCGAGTCGGCGCCGGCCGGCGCGATGCCGTAGCCCAGCCAGTAGCCGGTGGTGTCTTCGGCACCCAGGATCGTCGAGGCCAGCGACCAGGTGAAGGCGGCGAGGATGCCGAGGGAGACCAGGGTGTCCATGGACGTGGTGCCGTGGCGCAGGTTGCGCCAGGCCGCTTTGTGGAACGGCCAGGCGCACCAGAACACGACGGGCAGTGCGGTGGTCAGGAGCACCCACTGCCAGCCGGGGAACCGCATCTGGGGTACCAGCGCCAGCACGATGGCGACGTCGCCCAGCGGCACGGTCAAGAGCGCGGCGACGATGAGCCGGTTGCGCAGCATGGTCACCCGGTCGGCGTAGCCCTGGCTCTCTTCGCCGTCGACGACAGGCGACGCCCCGTACCCGGCGGCGTCGACGACGCGCACGGCGTCCGGCGCCCTCTCGGGGGGCAGCCCGAGGATGACGGCGCGCTCGGTGGCGTAGTTGACGGTGGCGCGGACGCCGTCCATCTTGTTGAGCTTCTTCTCGATCCGGGAGGCGCAGGCCGCGCAGGTCATGCCGGAGATGTCGAGCTCGACCCGCTGGTCGAGGCCGCTGGTCACCGGGCCGGTGTCGGTCTGCGTCACCGCTCGAACCTCTTCAGCACGGACGCGCGGGCCTGATCCTCGTCGCGACGCGCCAGTTCGGCCAGCATGTCGTTGTAGGCGTCGAACGAGTCGTCCTCGCCCGAGTCGGTCTGCGCATCGATGACGGCGGCCTCCTTGGAGTCGGACCGGAACCACTGCGCCGCGAGCGCGATGATCACCACGAACAGCGGGATCTCGCCGAGGAACCAACTCGCCTGGCCGGCGATGCTCTGGTCGTTCATCAGCGCGTCGTGGCCCGGCAACCACGCCGCGGCGATCGTCTCGTAGAACGGCGCCCCGATCAGGGTCTGGCTCGACAGGATGCCGACCGCGAAAACCGCGTGGAACGGCATGATCGAGATCACCAGCGCCAGCTTGAGCAGGTGCGGCAGCTGGCGGTTGCTGCGGTCGACGCCGATGATGACGGAGAAGAAGAAATAGCCGGTCATCATGAAGAACAGCAGCATCAGCTGGTGCGCCCAGTGATATTTCATCAGCCACGCGAAGGCGGGCGTGAAGTAGACGGCGAACAGGCTGGTCACGTACGCGAGCCAGGCGACGAGCGGGCCGGTGAGCGTCTGCCATAGCCGATGCGATTCCAGCGAGTCGGTCGCGTCGCCGAGCGTCACATGGGTCGTCGCCGTGGCCGAGCCGGCCCGGATCAGCGCGAACGGCGCACCGAGCACACCCAGGACGGGTACGAGCATGTTCACGGTCATGTGCACGACCATGTGCCAGCTGTACTGGACGGTCGAGTACTCCCACAGGCCGGTCACGGCCAGGAACAGGGTCAGCAACCACGCGGCGACCCACGAGGCGGTGCGCCCGATCGACCAGCGGCGTCCGAGCTTGTGCGCCTTGAGGACGCCCGCGGCGTAGGCGCCCAGCGCGAACACCACGATGGCCACCCACAGCAGGTTCGGCCGCCCGAAGGTCACCAGCCGGTCCAGCGTCGGGGCGACCAGCACCTCGTAGCCGAGGTAGTTGACCTGGATCGACTGCGGCTCGAGGAAGCGCGGCGGCGGCACATGGTTGGTCGCGGTCAGGCAGGCGAGGAACGCGATCGCGAGCGCCACGTCGACCGCCAGGCCCCCGGCGCGCCCGCCGAACTGGCGCGCCAGCCAGCTGAGGCCGTACAGGACGCCGAGGGCGCCCATGCCGATGCTCCACAGCCCGTACGGGGTGGAGGTGAGCGGCTCGCCTGCCATCTGCTGCCAGGCGATGACGGCGTGCGACAGTGCGGTGGCGGCGAGCAGCGGCGGCACGAGCCGCTGGTAACGGCGCGTCGCCTGCGGGGTTCCCACCAGCCAGGCGCCGAGCGCGGCGGCGATGAGGGGCAGCGCGGTGACGGTGCCGACGATGGCGGCGTCCGTGGCCCAGTCGTGGTTCAGGCCGACCGTGACGTTGCCGGTGGCCGCCACGAACGTGAGGGCGAGCACGCCGGCGACAAGCCCGATCAGGTGGGACGCCCAGTGCCGTGAGACGTAGCAGGCGCCCGCCACGCCCAGCGCGACCAGTGCGGACGTCCCCCAGGCGAGCCCTGACGGGGTCGCCCACAGGAACGTCCACCACGACCGCGGTGTGAGCGTGGTGTACATCGGGACGCCGTTGACGTAGGCGGGGTTCGCGAACGTGTTGAGCAGCGAGGCGACGAACCAGACCTGGGCGAGGCGCCCGCCGTGACGCAGCAGGCGGCGGCCTTCATCGGTGAGCGTGTGGTCGTCGTTCTTCGGCCAGAACCCGACGACAGCCGTGAGGACGCCCAGGGTGCCGAATGCCGCCAGCCGCGCAGTCAGCTCGCCGACGAGCGAGATCAGGCCCGTGACACCGTCGGCCTGGAACCGCGCGGGAAGCGGTGGACGGACGCTCAGATCGAGGCCGACCAGCCACACGGCGACATAGGCGGCCACGACCGCGCCGCTCACGACCAGCAGCGCTCCGTTCGGTGCCCTGCCGGCGGATGATGACGGCGACGTGCTGCTCACGAAAGACCTCGATGCTGCGATGGACGATGCTCGACGGTTGCGCCCCGAGTCTAGTCCGGCGCGCTCGTCTGGGCTGCCGCCACGGTGCCGAGCGGCATGCCGCGGTGCTGCAGGATGCCGATGGCTTGCATCAGCGCGAACACCGTGGTCGGCCCCACGAAGACGAAGCCGTCCTTCTTCAACGCCTTGGCGCACGCCGCCGACTCGGGGCAGGTGGTCGCGCCGGCGTAGGACGCAGGATCGTTCGGCTGGAACGACCACACCAGCGCCGCCAGGTCCTTGCCCGCGTCGCGCAGGGCCACCGTCGCGCGGGCGTTGGTGATCGCTGCCTCGATCTTGCGGCGGTTGCGGATGATGCCTGCGTCGGCGAGCAGCCGCTCGACGTCGGCTTCGGTGTAACGGGCCACGGCGTCCGGATCGAAACCGTCGAAGGCCGCGCGGAAGGCTTCTCGCTTGCGAAGCACCGTCGCCCACGACAGGCCCGACTGGAACGCCTCGAGCGTGACGCGCTCGTACACGCCGGGCGTGTCACGGACCGGAAAGCCCCATTCATGATCGTAATAGTCGCGCATCACGGCGGTGGCGTCGGCCCAGGCAGGTCTGCTCATGCCCGAGACATTAGGCGCGCGGTGTCACCGCGGGTCAGCGGTCGTCGGCGTCCGGATCGCGGTAGGCGCCGGGCCGGTCCACGATCAGCACCGCGCCCTCCAGGTCGCGCGTCAGCTCGGCCGGCGCGAGCCGGTGGGCGAGGTGGAAGACGGCCACGGTCACGATGGTCCCCAGCGCGATCCCGCCCAGGGTGAAGTCGCCGATGCTCAGACTGACGTCGCCGACGCCGATGATGATGCCCGCCGAGACCGGCACCAGGTTGACCGGATTGCCGAAGTCGACCTGGTTCTCCTTCCAGATCTTGGCGCCCAGCAGGCCGATCATGCCGTAGAGGACGACGGTGATGCCGCCCAGGACGCCGCCCGGCGTCGCGGAGATCACCGCGCCGAACTTCGGCGAGAAGCCGAAACCGATCGCGACGAATGCCGCCACGACGTACGCCGCCGACGAGTAGATGCGCGTCGCCGCCATGACGCCGATGTTCTCGGCGTAGGTCGTCGTCGGACCGGCGCCCAGCGCGGTGGCCAGCATGGACGCCGCCCCATCGGCGCCGATCGCCTTGCCCATCTCCTTGTCGAGGTCGGCCCCGGTCATCTCGGCGACCGCCTTGACGTGGCCGGTGTTCTCGGCGATCAGCGCGATCACGACGGGCATCGCGATCAGTGCGAACGCGACGTTGAAGCTCGGCAGGTGGAAGCCCACCACGTTGGTGGCGCCGTGCAGCGTCCAGGTGCCGAGGTCGCTCACCGGCGGCAGCCCGAGCCACGGCGCGGAGGCCACGCCCGACCAGTCCACGCGCAGGTGCGTCGTCGCCTCGCCCGCGGCGGGGGAGAACGACGTGATCGGGCCGGCGATCAGGTCCAGCAGCCAGCTCAGCACATAGCCGACGATCAGCGACACGAAGATCGCGATGCGGCCGATGAAGCCGCGGACGCCGACGCTCAGCACCACGACGACGAGCATCGTGAATAAGGCCACCCACTGGTCTTGCGGCCAGTACGTCTTGGCGACGACGGGTGCCAGGTTGAAGCCGATCAGCATGACGACCGCGCCGGTCACCACGGGCGGCAACGCCCGGTGGATCACCCGCGCGCCCGCGCGGTGGATGATGATGCCGGCGATCAGCAGCAGGACGCCCACCCAGAACATCGCGCCCGTCACATGGCTCGGGTTGCCGCCTGCGGCGTAGATCGCGGTCGCCACCCCGACGAAGGAAGCCGAACTGCCCAGGTAGGACGGCACGCGTCCGCGCACCACCGCGAGGAAGATCAGCGTCGCGATGCCGGACATCATCACCGCCAGCTGGGGGTTGAGGCCCATGAGCAGCGGGAACACGAAGGTGGCGCCGAACATCGCGACCACATGCTGCGTGCCGAGACCGATGGTCTTGCCCCAGCTCAGCCGCTCGTCGGGCGCCACGACCGCCCCGGGCTTGAGAGCACCGTCACCGTGAAGCTTCCACATCGCCATCTGCCTGGCCCTTCTGCCGTCCGCGCAAACGCCCGCACTGTAACGCCTGGCCGAGTTCCGTCCTCGCGGCGTCCGCCGGTCGGTGCCCGCCGACCGATCGCGGCTGCCGGTGTATCAGGGACGCCCGTGGAGCAGGGCTGCCCGTGGATCAGGGTGCCGGTGGATCAGGGTGCCGGTGGATCAGGGCTGCCCGTGGATCAGGGTGCCCGTGGATCAGGGTGCCCAGCCGACGGACGTCCATTGCGTCGTCGAGTACCCGGGAGCGCCGAGGTTCGCCAGGTTGGCGCGGACGGCCACGTACTGGGGCTCCTGATACAGCGTGATCAGGGTGGCGTCCTGCCACAGCAGGCGGGCCAGTTGGCTGGCGTGGTCGGCGCGTCGGACGGGATCCACCTCGGTGGACACCTTGGCGGCCAGATCCCGTCCCGCGGCGGTGGACATCGCCTCGGCGGGCAGCGCCGCGAGCGGGAACGCGCTGATCGGCATGCTGCGGGGCGTCAGGTCGGCGTCCGTGGCGACGGGGACGAGCGTCACGCCGAGGGGCGCCCACTGCTCGGTGAGCAGCGCCAACTCGGTCTGCGCGCGTGCGTCGCCCTCGGCCGTCTGGAAGGTCAGCCTCAGCGGTTCGCCGTTCTTGACGCGCGTGCCCGACGTCAGCGTCCAGCCGGCCTCGTCCAGCGTCCGCGCCGCGGTGCGCGGGTCGGCGTCCAGTCCGGTCGCCCGGGCCTGGTCGACGTATCCCGGCTGGGTCGGCAGCAGCAGCGGATTCGACCAGACGGTCGCCCCGGTCGGCAGATCGGCGGCGGCGATCGCCGGACGGTCGACACTCTGCAGCAACGCCCGCCGGACGGCGACGTCGCCGAGCGCCCCCCGCGGGGCCACCTCGATGGCCCGCCCGGACTGCCCCGGCGCGGTGCGCAGCGCGGTGTCGGCGGCGGCGCGGGACTGCTGCAGCGCATCGGTGTCGATCCCGGTTTCCCAGAGGTCGAACTCGTTGTGCAGGAACGCCGCGGACACCGCCTCGCGCTGCACGGTGCGGAACATGATCCGTTCCAGCTTGGGCCGATCGCCCCACCACCGCGGGTTGCGCTCGAGCGTGACCAGCCCCTGCGCCTGGTCGACGTGGGTGACGACGAACGGGGACGCGTAGTGCGCCGGGTCGTACTCGTTCCAGCCCGCGGGTGCGGTAGCCCCGGCGCGGAGCGGGCCGCGGATGAGGGGCTGCGCCCAGTCGGGCTCGATCCCGGCATAGGTGATCTGCACCTCGCGCGGCGACCAGCCGGCACGCACGTCGGTCACGTTCTCCCAGCCCGGCATCGCCGCGGACGGGACGCCCGCGCCGGCACCGCTCGCCCAGTGCCAGGTCGCCACCCAGTCGGCGGCCGTCACCGGTTCGCCGTCGCCCCAGACCGCGTGCGGGCTGAGTTGCAGCGTCACGACGGTGTTGCCCTCGTGACGGGCGTCGGCGCCCACGATGAAGTCCGGGTCGGGCGTGGCGCGACCCGCGGCGTCCAGTGAGAAGTGGGTCGGTGCCAGCGGCGCGAGCACGCGCTGGGTGTCGGGGTCGGCGGCGTCCGCGTGGAGAGGGTTCCACTGCGTCGGCAGGGTGTGGACGCCGAACCGCAGCAGTCCGCCGTCGCCGACCCGGTCGCGCGCCACCGGATTGATGTCGCGCGCGGCGCTCGCCGGCACCACCGGACTGCTCGTCGGCGTGGGCGGTGTCGAGGGGGTGCACCCGCTGAGCGTCAGTGCCAAGGACGCGCCCAAACACGCTCCTAGGCGCAGTGTGTTCACCGGAGTCCTCCAAGTCGCGGGGGCGAAGATCCAAGGGTGACGCTCACCCTAGACGGCAACGCGGAGGTCGCGTTTGCTGCCCAGGTCACGATTCGGCCGCACAGGTCACGATTCGGCCACGCACGTCAGATCCAGGAACGCAGCCACATCCGGGCGAGCCACTCGCCGTGCGGCAGCGTCTGTCCGACCAGCACCGGGTACAGGTACGCGAAGTGGGCGATCACCAGGGCGGTGGCCACGCCGACGACGATGGCGCCGGTGCGGCGTCCGGGGCCGCCGGGCGGCCCGAGTACCAGGCCGAGCGCCATCGCGAGCCCGATCGTGGTGAACGGCACGATCGTGATCGCGTAGAAGAAGAAGACCGGGCGGTCGGCGGAGGCGAACCACGGCAGGTAGGTCGCCAGCGCGCCCAGCGCGACCACGGCGAACCGCCAGTCGCGCCCGGCCAGCCACCAGATCAGCGCCACCATGAGCGCTGCGGCCGCCAGCCACCACAGGACGGGCGTGCCCATCGCCGTGACGACCGCCACGCAGTTCTCGGGACCGACGCAGTCGCCGGTGCCGGCCGGGATGTCGTTGACCGCGTCGAAGCTGATCGGACGCAGCATCAGCAGCCAGCCCGCCGGGTGCGCGTCGTAGGTGTGCGTCTGGGCCTTGATGTAGTCGCCGGTGTGGAACGCGAAGATCTCGCGGTGGTAGTTCAGCAGCGACGCGAACCCCTCGCCGAATGCGGCCACCCACGGATGGTCGGGATGCTGCGCGCCCCAGTCGCGTCCCCAGCCACCCGCGCTGGTCAGCCAGCCCGTCCACGAGGCGACGTAGACGACGAACGCCGTGCCCACGATCGCGGCGAACGCCGTGACGCCCTCCTTGAGCACGGACGTCCAGGACAGGAACCCCGCCCCGGCCAGGCGCCGCGCGCCGACGTCCCACCACACGCTGAGCAGGCCGAAGACCGCCAGGACGAACAGAGAGTTCCATTTGGTGCCGACCGCCAGGCCGAACAGCAGACCGGCCGTCCAGCGCCACGGGCGCCACCACAGCACCGGCCCGAATGCGCCGCCGAGCGTGAGGCGCCCGGAGGCCTCGATGGCGTCCGCCAGCCTGTGCCGGTGATGGTCGCGGTCGGCGACGAGCGCGGCGACCGCGGCCACCAGGAAGGTGGCCTGAAAGATGTCGAGCAGGGCGACGCGGCTCATCGTGAACGCCAACCCGTCGAAGGTGAGCAGGACGCCCGCGAGCGCGCCGATCAGCAGCGAGCGCGACGTCCGGTGCGCGAGCCGGACCGTCGCGACCACCAGCAGCGCGCCGAAGACGACGGCCGCGATCCGCCAGCCGAACGGGGTCATCCCGAACAGGGCCTGCCCGGACGCGATCAGCCACTTGCCGACGGGCGGGTGCACGATGAAGGACGCCGTCTCGCCCAGCCCGGACAGATCGCCCGCGGCGACCTGGGCGTTGACGTCGGACGCCCACGTCCGCTCGTAGCCTGACTGCAGCAGCGACCAGGCGTCCTTGGCGTAGTAGGTCTCGTCGAAGACGAGCCGCGGCGGGTCTGCGACGCCGATCAGCCGGATCGCGAAGGCCAGCAGCCCGACGCCCAGCGTCACGGCCCAGCTCAGCAGCCGGGGTTCCCGCATGCCGTCGCGAAGGCGCTCCACAGTGCTCGGGGCCGCGCGGGTTTTCACCCGGCCATGGTAGCCAGGCTCTGGCGAGCGTCTGGGAGTGGCCATACTGACGCATGTGACCTCTTCCGAAGCGGACGCCCCCGGCGTCCTCGTCCTCGCCGCCACCCCGATCGGCGACGCCGCGGACGCCTCGCCGGCACTGCGCGCCGCGCTGACCGGTGCCGACGTGATCGCCGCCGAGGACACCCGTCGCCTGCGCGACCTGTGCCGGCGTCTCGGGTTGACGGTGTCGGCACGCCTGGTCTCCTACTTCGACGGCAACGAGGCCAGCCGGGTGGGCGTCCTGCTGGAGGCGTTGCGCGCCGGCGACCGGGTCGTCGTCGCGACCGACGCCGGCATGCCGTCGGTGTCCGATCCCGGCTTCCGCGTCGTCCAGGCGGCCATCGCCGAGGGCATCCGCGTCACCGCGGTGCCCGGCCCGTCCGCGGTGCTCACCGCGCTCGCGGTGTCGGGACTGCCGACCGACCGGTTCTGCTTCGAGGGCTTCGTGTCTCGGAAGACGGGCGAGCGCCGCCGCACGCTGGCCACCCTGGCCCGCGAGGAGCGCACGATGGTGTTCTTCGAGGCGCCGCACCGGCTGGGCGCGTTCCTCGCGGACGCCCGGGACGCCTTCGGCGCCGACCGTCCGGCCGCCGTCTGCCGCGAGCTGACCAAGACCTACGAGGAGGTCGTGCGGGGCGGGGTGGGCGAACTCGCCGAGTGGGCGTCCGGCCAGGTGCGCGGCGAGATCACGGTGGTGGTGGCGGGGGCGTCCGGACCGGCGCTCAGCCCCGAGGACGCCGTGGCCGCGGTCCTCGCCCGCGTCGAGGCGGGCGACCGGTTGAAGGACGCCGCCGCCGCGGTGGCGTCCGAGACGGGCCATTCGACGAGCAGGCTCTACAACGACGCCCTCGCCGCGCGCCGCGCATGACCGGGTCCACCCAGGCGCGCAGCGGCGACGAGCCGATGGCGCGGACGATCCGGATGCGTATCCTGTGGCGGTGACGTCAGGCCTCCCGAACGCGCTGCCCGCACCACCCGCACCGCTGCCGGTGCCGGTGACCGACGCGCACACCCACCTCGGCACGACCGCCCACAAGTCGGGCCTGCAGCCCGCGGACGCCCTCGCCCTGGCGCGGTCGGTCGGCGTCCGGCGCCTGGTGGACGTCGGCTACGACGTGGCGTCCTCGCGGGCGGCGATCGCGCTCGCCGAGGCGCACGACGACGTGATCGCGGCGGTGGCGATCCACCCGCACGACGTGGTGGAGCTCGGCGAGCGCCTGGACGAGGCGATGCGCGCGCTGGAGGGCCTGCTTGGCACCAGCGACCGGATCCGCGCCGTGGGGGAGACCGGCCTCGACTTCTACTGGGTCAAGGACGGCTGCGGACGCGACGCCCAGCGCTCCGCGTTCGCGGCCCACATCGCCTGGGCGAAGGCGTACGGCCTGGCGCTGGTGATCCACGACCGGGACGCCCACCGACCGCTCGTCGACCTGCTGGACGCCGAGGGCTGGCCCGACCGGGTGCAGATGCACTGCTTCTCCGGCGACGCCGCCTTCGCGCGCCGCTGCCTGGACGCCGGGGCCTACCTGTCCTTCCCGGGCACGGTGACGTTCAAGGCGAACGACGCCCTGCGCGAGGCGGCCCGGATCACTCCGCTCGACCGCATCCTCGTCGAGACCGACGCCCCGTACCTCACGCCGATGCCGGTGCGGGGGCGTCCGAACGCGAGCTACCTGATGCCGCACACGGTGCGCTTCCTGGCCGAGCTCCGCGGCGATCGGCTGGACGACTTCTGCGTGGCGGTGGACGCCAACGCCACGATGCTGTTCGGCGACTGGGGAGCCGACACGGTGGGTGCGGGCGGCGACTGGGGAGCCGGCACGGAGGGTGCGGACGCCGGCCGGGGGACCGATGGCTGAGGGGCTCCTCGACCCGCGCACGCTCAGGTCGCTCGCGGCCGAGCTGAACCTCCGGCCCACCAAGCAGCGCGGCCAGAACTTCGTGCACGACGCGAACACCGTCCGCCGCATCGTGGCCGCCTCGGGCGTCACGCCCGACGACGTCGTGTTGGAGATCGGCCCCGGCCTCGGGTCGCTCACGCTCGGCCTACTCGAGGCCGGCGCGCAGGTCACCGCGATCGAGATCGACACGGCGCTGGCCTCCCGCCTGCCCCGTACGGTCGCGCAGCGGCTGCCCGAGGCGTCCGGACGGCTGCGGGTGATCGAGGCGGACGCCCTCGCCGTCACCGAGCTGCCCGGCCCGGCGCCCACCGCCGTCGTCGCGAACCTGCCCTACAACGTCAGCGTGCCCGTGCTGCTGCACGTGCTCGCGCGCTGGGAGTCGGCCGCGCGCGGCCTCGTCATGGTCCAGCTGGAGGTCGCCGACCGCCTGGTGGCGCCGCCGGGCAGCCGCACCTACGGCGTCCCGAGCGTGAAGCTGGCCTGGTACGCCGCCTCGGCGCGCGTCGGGACGGTGCCGCCGACGGTGTTCTGGCCGGTGCCCAACGTCGAGTCGGGGCTGGTGTCGCTGACCCGCCGCGAACCGCCGGCCACGAGCGCGGCGCGCGACGACGTGTTCCGCGTGATCGACGCGGCCTTCGGGCAGCGTCGCAAGATGCTGCGCGGCGCGCTGGCGGGCCTGTTCGGGTCGTCGGCGGACGCCGCGGCCGCACTCGAGGCGTCCGGGGTCGACCCGCAGGCGCGCGGCGAGGTGCTGGGCGTGACCGACTTCGCGCGCATCGCCGAGCGACTCCCCGGCCTGATAGACAAGGGCGCATGACGACGAGCGCACCGGGGGCCGAGCGGGTGAAAGTGCGCGCGCCGGGCAAGGTGAACCTGGCGCTGCGGGTGGGCGGCCCGCGTCCGGACGGCTACCACCCGCTCAACACGGTCTTCCAGGCGCTGTCGCTGTTCGACGACCTCACCGCGCTGCCCGCGCCCGCGGGCGAGTACCGGATCCAGATCGCGGGCGATCAGGCTGCTCTGGTCCCGGCCGACGACTCCAACCTCGCTGTCAGGGCGGCGCGGCTGCTGGCCGCCCGGCATGGTGGCGAGGCGCGCTTCGGGGTGTCGCTGGAGATCCGCAAGACGATCCCGGTGACGGGCGGCATGGCGGGTGGCTCCGCCGACGCGGCCGCGGCGCTGGTCGCGTGCGCCCACCTGTGGCACCTCGACGTGAGCCCGTCCGAACTCCAGGACCTCGGCGGCGAACTCGGCGCCGACGTCCCGTTCTGCCTCCTCGGTTCGACCGCACTCGGGCGCGGCCGCGGCGATGAGCTGGTGCCGGTCCTCAGCCGGGGCGGCTACCACTGGGTGCTGGCGCTGCCCGAGGTCGAACTCTCCACGCCGGCCGTGTTCCGCCGGTTCGACGAACTCAATCCGGACGCCGGCCCGCCCCCGCCGGTGCCGCAGGGCCTGCTCGAGGGGCTGTCCGTCGGCGACGTGCGTCGGGTCGCGGACCATCTCGTCAACGATCTGCAGCCTGCCGCGCTCGCGCTGCGTCCGTACCTGGCCGAGGTGCTGGACGCCGGCGCGGACGCGGGGGCGCTGGCCGGGATCGTGTCGGGCTCGGGTCCGACGTGCGCGTTCCTGGCCGAGAATGAGGACGCCGCCGTCCGGCTCTCGAGCGCGCTCGCCGGGATCGGCGTGTGCCGCGCGGTCCGCCGCGCCCGCGGGCCGGTGACGGGGGCGCGCCTGTTCGGGTGACCCCTCGTCGCCCAGGCCACGCGCTCGCGGAATCCCGGCCCGTGCCGCGGCCGCGGCGTTCTGCCCCGTCGCGGGGCGCCTACGCGGTGAGGTCGGCGTCCGGATCCTGATCGGCGTCGTCGCCCACGCGCAGATGCGGCTGCGGGTGCAGGCGGCGCATGCCGTTCCAGGTGAGGTTGACCAGATGCGCGGCGACCTGCGGCTTGGTGAGCGTGCTGACCTCGTGCGACTCGACCCACCACTGGCCGGCGAGCGCGACCAGCCCGACGAGCATCTGCGAGTACAGCGGAGCGGTGCCGGGGTCGAATCCCCGCCGCTCGAACTGGGCGGCGAGCAGCCCCTCGACCCTGCTGGCGATGCTGGAGAGGATCGTCTGGAAGTTGCCGCCCTGCGAGTAGGGCGAGGAGTCGCGGCTGATGATCCGGAAGCCGTCGGGCTCCTCCTCGATGTAGTCGAGCAGTGCCAGGGTGCCGAGTTCGATGAGCGAGCGCGGATCGGTGTGCGGCCGCGAGATCGCCGTGTAGATCGAATCGTGCAGCCGGCGCACCTCGCGGTCGACGACGACCGCGTACAGCCCTTCCTTGCCGCCGAAATGCTCGTATACGACCGGCTTGCTGACTCCGGCGTGCGTGGCGATCTCCTCGACCGAGGTGCCCTCCAGGCCCTTCTCGGCGAAGAGTCCGCGAGCGACCTCGATCAGCTGTTCGCGACGCTCGGCGCGCGGCATACGGACGCGCCCGCGCCGGGTGCGTGCGGAAGCCGACTGCAAGGAGGTCACCAGGCCAGTGTCTCGCGCGCGCTCGCTGAGCGCCAATACTCCCATCGCCCGGCCGGCCTGCGGTCCATCCCCGTCGCCGCTAGGATGAGCGGGTCCGCGCGAGCGGGCGAAACCCCGGTTGGTCTTTCGGCAGGGCCCGCCTGACTTTGAATCAGGATTAGCGCAGTAGGTTCGACTCCTACCCGGGGTGCGCTGAATGTCACCGAACTGCGAGGAGATCAGCATGGGTGGGCGGGGCGTTGTCGGGGTCGTGGTGCTCGCGGCTGGCGAGGGCAAACGGATGAAATCGCGGACGTCGAAGGTGCTGCACCAGGTGGCAGGGCGATCGATGATCAGCCACGCGGTACACGCCGCGGACGCGCTCATGCCTGAGCGTCTGGTCGTCGTGGTCGGTCACGAGCGGGAGCAGGTCGAGGCGCACCTGGCCGAGGTGGCGCCCCACGTGGTGACCGCCGTCCAGGAGAAGCAGAACGGCACGGGGGACGCGGTGCGCTGCGGCCTGGCGCCTCTGCGGGACGCGGTCGGCGAGATCGTGGTGACGATGGGCGATGTGCCGCTGCTGACGGGCGAGACGCTGGTGCGGCTGCTGGACGTGCACCGGGCCAACGCGGACGCGGTCACCATCCTGACCTCGGTGCTCGACGATCCGACCGGGTACGGCCGCATCGTTCGCGACGTCGACGGCGACCAGGTCGCGGCCATCGTCGAGCAGCGCGACTGCACGCCCGAGCAGGCGGAGGTCCTCGAGATCAACGCGGGCGTCTACGTGTTCGACGCCGACGTGCTGCGCGGGGGGCTGGAGTCGCTGACCAGCGAAAACGACCAGGGCGAGCTGTATCTCACCGACGTGGTCACCTACGCCCGCAAGCAGGGGAAGGCCGTGCGCTCCTGCGTGCTCGAGGACCACCTGCAGGCCGAGGGCGTCAACGACCGCGTCCAGCTGGCCCGCCTCGACAAGGAGTACAACCGCCGCCTGATCGAGCACTGGCAGCGCGAGGGCGTGACGGTGATCGACCCCGACACCACCTGGCTGCACGCCAGCGTCGACCTGGCTCGCGACGTGACGCTCCTGCCGGGCGTCAGCCTCGAGGGCGCCACCTCGGTGAGCTCGGGCGCCGTGATCGGTCCCGACACCACGCTGATCGACGTCGAGGTCGGCGAGAACGCCCGCGTCGTCCGCACGCACGGGAGCCTCGCCGTCATCGGCACCGGGGCGTCCGTGGGGCCGTTCGCCTACCTCCGCCCCGGCACCGTGCTGGGCGACTGCGGCAAGGTCGGCGCCTTCGTCGAGACCAAGAACGCCCAGATCGGGCCCGGCGCGAAGGTGCCCCACCTCACCTATTGCGGCGACGCCGTGATCGGTGAGGGCGCCAACATCGGAGCCGGGACGATCTTCGCCAACTACGACGGCGTCTCGAAGTCCACCACCATCATCGGCCGCTACAGCTTCGTCGGCTCCAACACGGTCCTCATCGCCCCGGTAGAGGTGGCCGACGGCGCCTACGTGGCCGCGGGCTCGGCCCTCGCCGAGAACGTCGGTCCGGGCGAACTGGCCATCGCGCGGGGCAGGCAGCGTAATATTGCCGGCTGGGTCGAGAGCAGGCGGTCCGGAACCAAGACACACCGCGCAGCGATCGAAGCGGTCGACAACGAAGGGACCTCCGAATCGTGACGGGGATCAAACGCCAGTCCGAGAAGCACCTCATCGTGGCGTCGGGGCGCGCCTACCCAGAGTTGGCTGAAGAGATCGCGTCGATGATGGGCGTGGATCTCGTGCCGCTGCGTACGGTCACGTACGCCAACTCCGAGATCTACTGCCGGTTCGAGGAGTCGGTGCGCGGCGCGGACGCCTTCGTGATCCAGTCCTACCCGGCGCCGGTCAACGAGTGGCTGATGGAGCAGCTGATCATGGTGGACGCCCTCAAACGCGCCTCCGCCAAGCGGATCACGGTGGTGGCTCCCTCCTACCCGTACGGACGCCAGGACAAGAAGCACGCCGGACGCGAGCCGATCTCCGCCCGCCTGGTCGCCGACCTGTTCAAGACGGCGGGCGCCGACCGGCTGATGTCGATCGACCTGCACGCCTCGCAGATCCAGGGGTTCTTCGACGGTCCGGTCGACCACCTGATCGCCCTGCCGGTGCTGGTCGAGTACGTGCTCAAGAACTACCCGCTCGACAATGTGACCGTGGTCTCGCCGGACGCCGGACGCGTCCGCCTCGCCGACGCCTGGACCGACCGGCTGGGCGCCCCGCTGGCGATCATCCACAAGCGCCGTGACCCGAACAAGGCAAACGAGGTCGCGGTCGGCGAGGTCGTCGGGGACGTCGCGGGTCGGGTGTGCCTGCTCGTCGACGACATGATCGACACCGCGGGCACCATCTGCGCCGCGGCGCAGACGCTGCGCGACCACGGCGCCGCGACCGTGATCGCGGCCGCCACGCACCCGATCCTGTCGCCTCCGGCGGCTCGCCGCCTGAACGAGTCGGCGTTCGAGGAGATCATCGTCACGAACACGCTGCCGATCAGCGACGAGATCAACATCCCGAAGCTCACCGTGCTGTCGGTGGCGCCGCTGATCGCCAAGGCGATCACCGAGATCTTCGAGGACGGTTCGGTCACCAGCCTGTTCGACGGCACCCACCTGTAATCACGGACCGTACGCGGCCCCGGACCCGATTGGGCCGGGGCCTTGGCGTCCGCTAGCCTGGTCGGGTTGCTTGGCGAGGGGATCTCCGGTCCCGTGATCGACGAGGTCCTCCCGCGCCAAGCCACGAGTGCTTGTCAGCAAGGTTTTGAGGAGAGAGACACCCATGGCTCATGAGATCAAGCTCGCCGCGAGCGCGCGCACCGAGTTCGGCAAGGGCGCCTCGCGTCGCCTGCGCAGGGCCGGCCAGGTTCCCGCCGTCGTCTACGGCCACGGCACCGATCCTGTGCACATCGCGCTGCCCGGCCACGAGACGCTGCTCGCGCTCCGCACGGCCAACGCGCTGCTGTCGATCAGCGTCGACGGCGGCGCCGCGCAGCTGGCACTGCCCAAGCAGGTCCAGCGCGACCCGATCAAGGGCTTCCTGGAGCACGTGGACCTGCTCGTCGTGAAGCGCGGCGAGAGGGTGTCGGTCGAGGTCCCGCTGGTCATCACCGGTGCCGAAAAGGAGGACCGCGTCCTCGTCGTCGACCAGCAGAGCATCACCCTCGAGGTCGAGGCCACCCGCATCCCCAGCGAGATCGCGGTGGACGTGTCCGGGCTCGAGATCGGCGCCCAGCTGACCGCCGCCGAGCTGGTGCTGCCCGAGGGCGCCGTCTACGCCGGCGAGCCCGAGGACCTCATCTTGTCGCTCACGGCGACCCGCACGACCGCCGAGTCCGACGAAGAGGCCGCCGGCGACGAGGCCGCGGAGTAGTCCGTCTTGTCGGCATGGCTCGTGGTCGGGCTCGGTAACCCGGGCCCGACCTACGCGTCCACGCGGCACAACGTGGGCTTCATGGTGGCCGACGCGCTGGCCGCTCGTGCGCGCGCACCCTTCGCGGCGCCGCGCGGCATGCGCGCCGACGTGTGCGAGACGCGACTTGCGGCGTCCGGCATGGGCGGCGTGGGTGCGGACGCCGCGCGCGTCGTCCTGGTCAAGCCGCGCACGTTCATGAACGATTCGGGTGCGGCGGTGGCGAAGGCGTCCGCCTTCTACAAGATCGTCCCCGATCACGTGATCGTGGTGCACGACGAACTCGACCTCGATTTCGGACGTTTGCGGGTCAAGTTGGGCGGCGGCGACAACGGGCACAACGGGCTGAAGTCGATCCGAGCGGCGCTCGGCACGGGCGACTTCTTCAGGGTCCGGTTCGGCATCGGACGCCCGCCCGGTCGCCAGGACGCCCGCACCTACGTTCTCGCGCCCATCCCTGCGAGCCTGCGCGCGGACTACGCCGTTGAGACGCAGCGCAACGCGGACGCGGTGGAGACCCTCATCGCCGAGGGGCTCCACGCGGCCCAGAACCGCTTCAATTCCTGAGACTTTCGGCTGCGGTCGTCCTGCGTGCCTCCTGGCGGCGCTGGGGCGTGCCCCCCGCCATGGTCAACCCGAACCTCTATCCGGACGGTGTGAGACACTGAAACAGGCGCCCCAGGCACGGTTGGGCGCGCCGTTGAGGGGGATGAGGGTGGACGTGCACGACAACCAGAAGCACACGAATCAACTGTTCCACCGACCGGCGGGCCGTCAGGTACGCCTCACGGTGGCGGGGATGGTCATGCTCGGCATGGTGAGCGCCGGCCTGCTGGTGAGCGGGGGCGCCTTCTCCAGCGCGGCATCGCGCTGGACGGCCGTTCCTGCCGAAGGAGGCGAACGGGCACTCGTCCCGCTCGGCGAGGCTCCGGTCATGGAGGCGGACGCGGTCATTCCCCTCCTCCCGGACTGGGACGAGGAGACGGCCAAGCAGCCGGTGAAGGTGGGCGCCCGCCGGATCATCACGGCGATCGGTGCACGCCCGGCGGTCGTCGCCGCGCCCGCGTCGTCGCCGTCCGCCTTGCAGGCGGCCACGTCCACGCCGAAGCCGACGACCACGCCGAAGCCGAAGCCGACGTCCACGCCCAAGCCGACGACCACGCCCAAGCCGACGACCACGCCCAAGCCGACATCCACGCCGAAGCCGACGACCACGCCCAAGCCGACGACTCAACCGACGGCGACGACGGAACCCAGCACCCCCGTGGAACCGAGCGAGCCCTCCATCATCGGCGATCTCTGATCGAACGCGACCCAGGCGGCCTCACCAGGTCGAGGGGTGACCGAACCGGAACGCGGCGAGGTAGACGGCGAGACCGCTCACGATGACGGTCGCCACCAGCATGAACCCGAATCCGAGGGTCTCGTCAGCCTGAGTCACGGTGGTGGCGCCGATCAGGACGGCCGCCACCGCCGCGAACAGCATCGCGGCGAACCCCGACCCGGTCCTCAGAAGGGTGTTGGTGGCGGCGACGACGGCGGCGCTCAACAGAACCGCGGCGATGACCGTCGGTTCGTTCAGCGTGACCCTGTAGGGGTCGGACAGCAGGGCCACCGCGGTCCATGCCGAAGCGGCCAGGATGATCGCCACCATGCCGACGGCGACCACGCCGATTCGGAGGCGGCCCGTGTGCCACGACGTCGAGCGCTGCGACACGCCGCGGGCCCACGCCATCTGGATCGTGAGCAGGGGATCGGTCAGGATGCCGCCGGTCACGACGGCCACGGCCACCGCACCGAACGGACCCGCCCCGACGTTCAGGAAGATCTGGAGCAGGATGGCGAGTTGGAACAGCGTCTGCAGGACCGACACCAACACCGCCCGGGTCGTGCCCGCCACGTACCGGGGCCGGCTTCCGCGCAGATGACGCCACACCAGCACGAGCGCGGCTACCACCGCGACGGTCGTCACAGCGACCGCGACCGGCAGTCCCCACGAAGCGAACGCGGCGGGGATCCCCGCGTACTGGTTGCGGGCGAGCCAGGACAGCCCGCAGACCGCGGCGGCGCCCAGGCCGACCAGCGCGGTCACGCGCCCATTGCCGAGCAGCAGCAACAGAGGCGTGGCCACGGCGATGCCGACCCAGATCAGCGCCTCGGGCAATCCCACCACCGCGGTGGCGATGACACCCACGAGCAGCAGCGCTGCGGCCGACGCGCCGCCGGCGGCGATCCCGTCGCGTTGGTGACCGCCTCCCCAGGCGTGCCACGTCGCCGCGCTGACGGCCTGACCGAACAGCCAACCGCCGGCGGCCATCAAGAACACGGTGAGTTCAGGAGCAGTCGAAGGGATCGAGGTCGCGCACACCACGACGCCGCCGATCATCACGGCGGTCCGGCCGATCGCGGCCGGCAGCGAAGCCCTGCCGGGCCGCTCGATCCGTGCCCGCGCCGCGTCCTGGTCGGGGGCGGGAACCTCGTCGATCAGGCGCTCGGCGGCCTCGAACACGGAGCCGAAGCCCTGCTCCCGTGCGACCCGCTCGGAGAAACCGCGGGACTCGAGCTGTGCGGTCACGTCCCACACGTCGATGCCGCCTGCCGCGACGCGTGAGGGTGCGAGGTCGGCGGACGCCTGAGGGAAGCCGGTCATGGTGATCTCACTCCAAGGATGAAGGTGTTCGTGCGGTGGTCGCATAGAGGCTGCGATAGCCGTCGAGGAAGTCGGTCATGTTGAACAGGCGGGTGGCGCGCTGTCTCGCGCTGTGTCCCATGGCCGCTCGGCCCTCGGGATCGCTCAGCAATCCCACGAGGGCGTCGGCGAACGCCGCCGGGTCGCGGGGCGGCACGAGCAGGCCGCAGCGTCCGTCGCGGCCGACGATCTCGCCGACGCCCCCCACATCGGTGTTGACGGTCGGACGCCCCGCCATCATCGCCTCGATGACCCCGTACGGCAGGCCCTCCGAGATGCTCGACAAAGCGACCACGGTGCCCGCCTCGAACGCGGTCATGGACGAGTCGACGCTCCCCTCGAACGAGACGCTGGGCGCCAATCCCCGCCGTTGGATCAGTGCGTCGAGATCGTCGCGGTAACCCTCGTTGATGGGGGGAGTGGGGCCGAACAACCGCAGGCGCGCCTGCGGCAGCCGCTCGTGGACGATCGCGAACGCGTCCACGAGAACCTCGAGACCCTTGAGCGGGTCGATCCGTCCCACGAACAGGACGGTCGGGACGTCCGGCTCGCCCGCGATGGGCGTGTACCGATCGACGTCGACCCCGTTGTACACGGTGCGCGTACGGTGCGGGTCCGCGCCCAGGCGCAGCTCCCAACGCCGATTGAATTCGCTGACCGGGGCGATGGCCGCCGCCTCGGCGTAGGTGAGCTGCGAGAGCGCACGCAAGAAGGCGCCGATCACGTATCGCGTCGACCAGTTGAGTTCGCCCTCGGCGAGCGCCAGGTACCGCTCGCGCAGGTAGATCCCGTGCTCGGTGAGCAGGATCGGCGTCCCGCGGCTCCACAAACGACCCAGCGCCAGCAGCGAGGGGGGCCCGTTGGACGCCACGTGGCTGACGTCCACCTCAGGGAAGGTCCGGTCGGCGAGGGCGAGCACGCGGTCGACCATGGCGGCGGCGTCCGCGGCGTCCGCGAGCGTCATGCCCGGCAGGCCGTGCGAATCGCGGTGCTTCTCCCAGGCCTCGAGGATCCAGCGCGTGCTGCCCGATCGGCTCAGGAGGGACGGGAGGGAGTATCCCGTCCATGAGGTGAGTTCCCGCAGACATGAGGCGAAGTCGTCCAGTCGAATCGCGTCCTGCTCCGCGGGCAGCACCACCTGCCAGAGACGGGCGAGGATGGTGCCCAGTGCGCGGGAGTCCCGGCGGTCGACCACCGGAACCGGCGGTCGCACCTTGTCCCACATGGGGATCAGGGTGACGTCTGACACGTTGGACGGGAGATCCGCGAGTGCCCGCTCGTCGGACCCGATCACGGTGATGGGCACGAACTGGTGCTCCGGCATCCCGGTGATCAGGTGCTCGCACCAGGTGCTCACCCCGCCGCGTGTGATCGGGTAGGTGCCCTCCGTGTACAGCCCGATGCGCATCTCAGCGGACCCCGTCGGCGGGCCAGGTGGCCTGGGTGGCGAACCCGGCCGGCTCCGCGAGTTGATAGGAGACGGTGGCGCCCGGGGCGAGGGTGACCCACAGCGAACGCGTGCCGGCGTAGCTCTCGCCGACATCGCCCGCCAGATGGCCCTCGACGATCGTGCTGCTGTTCTCGGGCAGGGTCAGGGGCGCCGTGACGGGGGAATCGCTTCGGTTGGTGATCCTCACGATCGTGCCGGCGACGCTGGCGTCGACCGCCTCGGAGGACCGCTTCCACCGCTGGTGGTTCACCAGGGCGATGCCGGCCTCCGTCATGGTCGGGTTGAGCAGGGGGCTGTTGTCGCCGAACACCGCCCGGTAACGCGTCAGCGCCTCGTCCAGAACCGGGTAGAGGATGCGGTCGTTGGTCTGGTTGGTCTGGTGGACGAAGTGCGGACGGGCGTCGTTGTCGAGCATGTGGCGCAGCGCCTTCTCCGCCTCTTCCGGGACGATGGTCGTGACGAAGCCGGTGTCCAGGTCGATGGGCGCGACGCACTGCGCATCCGGATCCTTCTCGCAGGCGCCCGATCCGCCGTCGACGGCCTTGGTGTGGAGCCAGTTGTACAGGCTGGCCGCCTGGCGGGCCGTCGAGGTGTCGAAGTCGAGGTCGATCGGGTAGCGAGGCACGGTCGTGGCGGGGCCGGCCGTCCGCGGATCGAATTCGGTCGAGGTGTCGGAGGCCACCCACGCGATACCGGCCTGTTCCAGGGCCGTGAGCAGATTCGGGTTGTCCTGCGTCTGCTCGGGGGGCTTGGCCAGACCCGAGTGTTCCCCGGTGACCAGCTCGCGCGGGTCATAGTTCTCGAGGTGGTTCTTGACCAGGAAGGCCTGGTTCATCTCGATCTCGCCCAGCACGTCCTTCAGTGACTGCCAGGTGGGTTCGCCGGTGTCGTCGGCGACGCAACGCCACTCGTTGGGCATGAGGATCTGAACGCAGCCGAGAAAGGCGTGGCTCCAGGTGTGGCTGATCAGCCGCAACTCGCTCTTGTGCTCGACGAGGCGTTCCATGAGCGGATCGCGGTGACCGTGCGTCTGGGCGAAGACCCCCGCGCCGGACCCGTTGATCGCCAGGTCGATCTTGACGCCGTGGGTCTTCTGCCAGTCGACGAGGAAGTCGATGTCGTCGGCGACCATGCGTACGGGGGGGAGCGGAGCGATCTCGGGGGGGCAGTTCCGGCCGGTCTCGCATCGCCCCTCCACGCTCCATTGGGCGTTCGGCAGCAGCACGTCGTCGCTGTGCACCGACAGGTAGTGGCGGCTGTACGAGGTGCTCACCGCGCGGTTGAGCCAGCGCAGCATGCCGTGACTCAGCACCTGCACCTGGGTCTGGCCGGCGTCGCCATCGAAGTTGACCAGCATCTCTTCGTGCTTGTCGCTGCGCAGGACGCCCAGCAGGACGGCCGCCTTCATCCCGGGGAGGTCGGCGGTCAGGAACGGTTCGTAGGAGGTGCCGCGGCCGGCGGGGTTGCCGACGGGTGTCGCCGTCGTCGGGTGTTGATCCACCTTCGGGTCGAACGCGACGGCGCCGGCAAGGTAGGAGAATGCGCCGGTGTGCCCTGCCTGCGTCAGGTTCGCGGTGATGCCGTCTACGGCCACCTCTTTGGCATTCTGGGGCGCGAGCCTCCGCGTGTTCGTGAGGAGGGTTCGGATCCCGAACGTGTCGCGGTAGGCCGTCAGCGCCGAGCGTTCCTCGGCTGAGAAGACCCTCACGTCGAGGGAGGGGGCGATGATGCCGGAGAAGTGTGCCCGGACCACCCCGTCGTCGTCCGTGGAGGCCAGCATCGCGCGGGTCACACGGTCGCGCGCCTGGAAGGCCAACGGGATGCGCACGAACGGGGTGCCCTCCTGGGCGAGCCGGTCGACCAGGGCCCCGATGAGGGTGCTGCCGTCGTCGAGGACGAGCGTGCGCAGGGACACCTCCACCGCGGCCGCTTCTGCTGCCGGGGGGCCGGCGACCGGCGTGTTGTCGTCCGGAGTGCGCTCATGCGCCCCCAACGAGCAGCCCGACATGGCCAGCGCCAAAGCGGCCCCGATTGCGGTCAGTGATCGCGCACACCTCACGATGAGGTTCCCCCATTTCGTGCTTCCTCGACAATGCCCCCGGGCGGCATTGTATCGCGTCTGGTCGGGGAGCCGTTTCTCCCCCCATTCCCGGCGGACGAGCCCCGACCCCCTGAGGTGGGCCGGGGCGTCCGCCGTGCGATGCGGTGTCAGAATCCGGTGAGTTCCTTGAAACGCACCTCGGCGATCTCTTTCTTGTCCGACAGGCAGGTCGCCTTGAACTTCCATCGGCCGTTGGCGTCGACCGTGTTGGTGTTGGCCAGGCAGGTGCCAAGGTTGGCGCCCTGGCCGTCCAAGGCGTCGAAGGTGATCTGGACGTAGGTGGTGATCGCCTTGTCGGTGTTGTTGGAGACGTAGCCGCTGACCTCGACGAAGAGGCCCGACCGGTCGATCGTCCAGCCGTCGTCCAGGGTCAGCTTCGCCTTGGGTGCCTCTTTGGTGGGCTCGGCGGACGCGCCGCCGGCAACGGACGGAGCGCCGGTCGTGGCCTGGTTCGAGCCGCCTCCGCCGAGTGCGGAACCCATCCCGAACAGCAGGACGACGATGATGAGCCACACCCACCATTTCTTGAACCAGGGCTTCTTGGCAGGTGCGGCGGGTGCGGCGCCCGGGTAGAACGGGGGCTGCTGTCCGGGGGGCTGCTGGGTCATGGGATCGCTCCTTGCGTCGTCGTTCGTTGTAGGCACCAGCACACCGCCGCGACGGACCCGCGGGCATCGGCCGATCGGGTGGGGACGCCCCCGCCGATCGGCTGCGCGTGCGATGGCGAACCGCCCCCGTTCGGCGGACGCCGAGTGTCGGTCGGCCGCCCTACGATGCCGGTGTGTGGGAAAGCGAACTCGTGGGCACCGGCGTCCGGCCTCCTTGGTGGCGGACCGTCCTGTACGTGCTGGTCACCGGGTTCTTCGGTCTGCTCAGCGCGGTCTTCTCGCCCTTGAGCTGGTCGGGGCGGCGCGGCGACAGCGGCTCGATGGTGCTGCTGATGGGCGCGGCGCTGCTGCTTGCGGTGGTCCTGCCCTTCGGGCTCTTCTGGCGGCACCGGTACCCCTTCGTCGTCGCGCTGGCCTCGGCCGGCGCGGCGCTGCTGCTCCCGATCGGCAACGCCCTGCCGTTGCTGGCGCTGGCCACACTGCTCGGACGCCGCCGCGGCACGGCGGCCTGGTGGACGACCGGGCTGGTCGCCGCCGCCTCGGTGTGGGTGGTGGGGGCCGACGTGCGGGCGCAACCGCGCGGGGCGTCCTTCTGGAAGGCGTGGCTCGGGCCGCAGCCGAGCGACCTCGCCGCGGACTGGCCACTGTCCTGGGTGGAGGTGGTCGTGATCGTGCTGCTGGGACTGGGTGTGTCGATCGGCTCGGGCCTGGTGGTGCGCTGGCGTCGTGAGGCGGGCTCGGCGCGGCAGGTGGCCCAGGCCGAGCGGGACGTCGCCGGACGGCTCGGCGACGAGGTGGCCCGCCGGCAGGAACGCGAGCGCATCGCCCGCGAGGTGCACGACGCGATGGGGCACCGGCTGTCGCTGCTGAACCTGCACGCCGGCGCCCTCGAGGCCAACGCCCCCGACGACCCGCGGCTGGAGCAGTCGGCGCAGCTCGTGCGCGAGAGCGCCAGCGCGGCCATGGACGATCTCCGTTCGCTGCTCAACGTGCTCCAGCAGCCCCACGACGCCGACCTGCCGGCCGTCCCGCTGCGCGAGCTCGCCGCGGTGGTGCGGGAGTCCTTCGGGGCCGGGCATCCGGTCAACTCGTCGATCCTGGTGCAGGACGCGGACCGGGCCGACCCCGCGCTGACGCGCGCCGTCTACCGGATCGTGCAGGAGGTGCTGACCAACGCGCGCAAGCACGCGCCGGGCGAGACCGTGTTCCTCACCGTCGAAGGCGGCCCGGAAGACGGCGTGGTGATCGAGGCGCGCAACCGGTTCGTGGGCGGCTGGAGCGCGGCGACGCCCGGCGCCTCGCGCGGGCTGGTCGGCATCACCGAGCGCGCGCAGCTGTTGGGCGGGCGGGCGCTGTTCGGCGTCGACGGCGACGCGTTCCGCGTCCGCGTCGAGCTGCCGTGGACGCCCGCGTGACCGGGGGCATCGCCGGACGCCGATAGGATGCCCGCGTGCCGATCCGCGTGCTGGTGGTTGACGACGACCCGATGGTCCGGATGGGCTTGACGTTTCTGCTCGATTCCGTGGACGACATCGACGTCGCGGCCGAGGCAGGCGATGGCGACGAGGTGCTCGCCCACGCCAGGGCCGGCGGGATCGACGTGGTCCTGATGGACCTGCGCATGCCCCGCATGAGCGGCCTGACGGCCACCGCGCACGTCCGGGCGCTGCCGCACCCGCCGCACGTGATCGTCCTGACGACGTGGGACGTCGACGACGCCGTGATGGGCGCGCTGGAGGCGGGGGCGTCCGGCTTCCTGCTCAAGACCGCCGCGCCGGCCGAGATCGTGGGCGCCATCCGCGCCGTGATGGCGGGGGACGCCGTCCTGTCGCCGCGCAGCACGCGCCAACTCCTCGACCAGCTGCGCCGCGACCCGGCGCTGGCGCGGCGACGCGCCGCGGGCCGGGCGGTGGCGACCCTGACCGACCGCGAACGTCAGGTCGCGGCGGCGGTGGGTCGCGGCCTGACCAACGCGGCGATCGGCGCCGAGCTGTTCCTCGCCGAGGCCACCGTCAAGGCGCACATCTCGACCATCCAGACCAAGCTCGGGGCGACCAACCGCGTGCAGGTGGCCGTCCTCGCCGAGCGGGCCGGCCTGCTCGGCGAAGCGTGAGGAGCGGGCCGGCGGTGCCGCCGACGGCCGTGGCCGACGCGCCGCTCAGCAGGAGCTGCGCTTCGCCGAGAGGTTCTCGTCCTTCAGGATCGTGGTCATGCCGGCGGGCCGCTTCGCGCACAGCTGGGAGAGCGTGCCCGCGTACTCGATGTTGAACACGGCCTTACCTGACGTCAGGAACGACTGGTACTGACGGCACTCGTTGTACTCGGCGCAGGACTCGTTCACGGCGAAGTCGACGACCGACCCCAGCTGCGACAACTGCTCGACGTTGTTCTTCAGGCCGATCCCCAGTCCGCGCTGGTGGGCGGCCTGGGCGAGCGCCTTCTGGTAAGCGACCTGGGCGGACGCCGAGATCTGGAAGCCCGTGTCCTGCTGGTAGCCGTCGGTGTTGTCGGGATCCACCGCGTCGAAGCCCTTCGACGCGCACACGTCCATGCGGGCGGCCATGAGGGGCAGCAGCACGTCGGTCCGGTTGATGTCGAGCCAGTTCTCGCCGTCCCAGCCGTCGAGCTCATTGCCCAGCACGGCCTGCGGGAACCGCCCGCGATCGGAACGCCAGTTCTCGTAGGCGCCGGCGTTGACGTAGCAGATCACGCGGACGCCGCGCGCCTTCAACGACCTCACCTGCGTGGCCGTCGCCGACTCCCAGTCGAGGTTGTACACGTCGACGGGCAGAGAGAGGTCCAGCGTCCCGGTGTACTGGATCTGGAACGATGCGCCCTGCTTCGGCACCCACCACCCGGACGTCGGGGTGCTCGGCGACGGTGTGGCGGTGGGTTTGGGGGCGGCGGTGGTGGTCGGTGTGGCGGTGGGTTTGGGGGTGGCGGTCGTGGTCGGTGTGGCGGTGGGTTTGGGGGTGGCGGTCGTGGTCGGCGTTGCGGTGGGTTTGGGGGTGGCCGTCGCGGTCGGCTTCGGAGTGGCGGTCGGTGTCGCCTTGGAGGCGACGGTTCCCCAGGCCTGGACCTCGGCCAGGCCGATGTTGCGGGTGGACCGGGAGACCGACGTGATGGTGAGCCGGACGCTGGTGACCGTCCGGGCGGAGAACGAGATCGTGGTGGCCGCGCCCGAGTTGTCGAGCCGCGGCACCGCGACGGAGGATCCGTCGGAGAAGACCAGGGTGCCCGCGGTCACCTGATCGTCGGAGTTGGTGCGGTCGAAGAGCACGATCTGACGCAGCGACACCGGCGACGGCCAGGTCAGTTGCAGCCAGTGACCGGTCCTGCCGCCGTCCGTCGCCCACTCGTTGCTGCTGCGGGACGTGCTGCCGTCGATAACCTTCGCGGCGGTCTGGCCCGCGGCCGTGTTCTCCGACGACGCCTGGACGCGCACGCCGGCCTCGCGGGCGACGTTCGTCGCCTTGTCCGAGGGAGCCGCCGAAGCGAAGAACGCTCCCTGGGTGAGCACGACCAGGAAGGCGCCCACGAGTATCGTTGCCGTACGTCTCATGGCGGGCATGCTATAGGCGTTCTTTCGTCCGCCAGTTGTCCGAGAGCCGAAAATGACGGCCCCTCTCAAGTGCGGCTTGAGGTTTCGCGGCCGGAGGCGGGCGTCCGTTCGCTGCAGGAGTGGCACGCCCTGATCGGTTGAGGCTCACGAATGGTCGTGCCCCCGGGAGTCCCGACCATTCGTGAGCCCCGCGGTCAGCCTTTCACGCAGAGCAGGGTCTGCAGCCGGGCGACGACGTCCACGAGGTCGCGCTGGGCGGCGATGACCTCGTCGATGTCCTTGTACGCGGCCGGGATCTCGTCGACCACGCCCGCGTCCTTGCGGCACTCGATGCCCTCGGTCTGCGCCGCCAGGTCCTCGGCCGTGAACTGACGCCGCGCGGCCCCGCGCGACATCCGGCGTCCGGCGCCGTGCGACGCCGACTCGTAGGAGGCCGGGTTGCCCAGGCCCCGCACGATGTAGGACCCGGTGCCCATCGATCCGGGGATCACGCCCAGGTCGCCGGCGCCCGCCCGGATCGCGCCCTTGCGGGTGACGATCAGCTCGAGGTCGTCGTAGGTCTCCACCGCCACATAGTTGTGGTGGCACTTGATCGGGGCCTCGAACGCGATGCCGGGGATCCGGCGGATCAGCTCGTCGCACACCGCCTGCAGGATCACGTCGCGGTTGAGCAGCGCGTACGCCTGCGCCCACCACAGGTCCTGCAGGTAGGCGTCCATCTGCGGGGTGCCCGCGATGAAGACGGCCAGATCGCGATCAACCAGCCCCTTGTTGTGGGTCAGCGACTGCGCGATCTCCATGTGCACCTGCGCGAGCTGGTTGCCGGTGCCGCGCGATCCGGAGTGCAGCGTGATCCACACCCGGTCGTCGTCGCCGGCGCACAGCTCGATGAAGTGGTTGCCGCCGCCCAGCGTGCCGACCTGGTTGATCGCCTTGGCCGTCGCCTGCCCCGAAGCGGCGGACCGCGTCAGGTGCGCGGCGTGCAGGCCGTCGAACTCGCCCATCAGAGCGCGGTACCGCGCGCCGAGCTCGCGGTGCCCGCTCAGCGTGCGCGCCTCGCCGGAGTGGGAACTGAAGCCGACCGGGACGCCCCGCTCGATACCGGACCGCAGCCGGTGCAGGTCGTCGGGCAGCTGGTCGGGCCGCAGGTTGGTGCGGACGGCGGTCATGCCGCAGCCGATGTCGACGCCGACGGCCGCCGGCGCGACGGCCTGGTTCATCGCGATCACCGAGCCGACCGTGGCGCCGCGCCCGTAGTGCACGTCGGGCATCACGCGGACGCCGTGGGTCCAGGGCAGGGCGGCCACGTTGCGCAGCTGGGCGCGCGCGGACTCCTCGATGCCGGCCTCGTCGGCCCACATGAGGGTGTTCGCGGTGCCCGAGAGGGGCACCGGATAGGTGGACATGATCTGTCTCCTTACGTGGAATCGAATCGTGGGGGTGGATGACCGCGGACGCACCGACGTGGCGTTCCTCGCCTCGGCCGTCGCCCGACGGCGCGAGGAGGCGGGTGGTGCAGGGGGATCCGGTGAGGCCGCGGCCGCTCAGCGTTCGGCTGGGCGGAACGGGGCGGGGTCACCGGATTGCGCGGGCGGATAGCCGGGCGCGCAGCGCCGCGCTGTCGCCTGTCGGCGAGAGGGCTGCTGCGTGCGCATGGTCGGATCCTCACTGATGGGGACGCCGTCGTCGGCGTCCGCCGCCCTGGTGGGCAGCTTCCCAGGATTTCGCAACGCGACCGCCTGCGTCAAATTTGCGCGTCGACGACGGTGGTCGTGCGCCCGTCAGGCGTCGGGGGTCGTGGGACGCTCCGCCGCGGAGACCTCGGGCGTCGGGGGCTGCTTCGCGCCGGCGACCAGCTTCGCGATGACGGCGACGGCGCCGAGGATCGCCACCGCGTCGTCGGCGAGCCCGACGGGCCCGAGCAGGTCGGGGACGATGTCGAGCGGGGAGACCCCGTACAGGAGCGCGCCCGCGCCGATGAGCACGGAGGCGACGACCTTCTTCTTGTCCACGGAGCCAAGCGTACGGAGACGGCTCAAATCGCCCGCCGGACGCCCTCGGCGCCGGCCGCGCGACGGAGTGCGACGCCGTGGCTGGCGAGGGCGGCACGCCCGAACACCTACACTGTCCGGGTGAATAGAGCGGGCCTCATCGAGCTCGTCGCCTCCGAACCCACCATCGCGCGGCTCGTCGACGCTGCGCGGACGGCGGCGGAGCCGACGCTGGACGCTGTCTGCCCGGCCGCGGTGCGCCCCCTGCTGGCGGCCGCGCTGAGCGCGCACGGGGGGCGTCCGCTGCTGGTGGTGACCTCCACCTACCGCGAGGCCGAGAGCGTCCGTGATGCGCTGGCGTCCCTTCTCGGTTCCGACGAGGTCGCCTACTACCCGGCGTGGGAGACGCTGCCGCATGAGCGGCTCAGCCCTCGCTCGGACACGGTCGGACGCCGCCTCGCCGTCCTACGACGCCTCGCCGGCAACGCCCCGCTGCCGGCGCCGCGCATCGTGGTCGCGCCCGTCCGGGCGGTGCTTCAGCCGCAGGTCGCGGGGCTCGGCGACCTGCTTCCGGTCCGGATCGCGGTCGGCGAGGACCACGACGTCGATTCCATCGCCCGCGCCCTCGTGGACGCGGCGTACGTGCGTGTGGATCTCGTCGAGCGCCGCGGCGAGTTCGCCGTGCGCGGCGGCATCATCGACGTGTTCCCTCCCACCCTGGAGCACCCGGCCCGCATCGACTTCTTCGGCGACACCATCGAAGAGATCCGCCCGTTCGCCGTCGCCGACCAGCGCTCGATGGACGTCACCCTGGAGGCCGTCACGGCCGATCCATGCCGCGAGATGCTGCTCACGCCGCAGGTGCGGGAACGCGCCGCCGCCCACGCCGCGCGCGACGGCGTCCCCGAACAGCTCCGCGAGCTCTTCACCCGGATCGCGGAGGGGCACGCGGTCGACGGCATGGAGGCCCTCGCCCCGGCGCTGGTCGACCGGCTCGAACTCCTCACCGACGTGCTGGCGGCGCACACGACGGTGCTGATCAGCGATCCCGAGAAGGTGCGCGCCCGCGCGCTCGAACTGCACGCCACCAGCCAGGAGTTCCTGGCGGCGTCCTGGTCGGCCGCGGCGGAGGGCGGCAAGGCGCCGATCGACTTGGCGGCGTCCGCCTACCGGCAGCTGGCCGACGTGCGGAGCGGCGCGCTCGAGCGCGGTCAGGCCTGGTGGACGCTGTCGCCGTTCGCCGAGGATCCCGAGTCGCGGCAGATCGCCGCCGAGGAGAACGAGCCGTTCCGTGGCGACCTCGAGGCGGCCGTCAAGGCGATCGCGGACAACGTCGCCGCGGGCGCCACGGTGGTTCTCGTCGCCGACTCGGCCGGACGCGCCCAGCGTCTGGGCGAGGTGCTCGCCGACCACGACCTCGCCGGGCGCGCGAGCATCATGGTCGCCGACCTGGCGCGGGGATTCCGACTCGACCGGCTGAACCTGCGCGTCTTCACCTCCGGTGACCTGTCCGGCGCCAAAGGCCCTGCCGACAAGGCCGAACGCAAGCTCCCCGCCCGCCGCAAGAACGCCATCGACCCGCTGGAGCTCAAGCCCGGCGATCACATCGTCCATGATGCGCACGGCGTCGGCCGCTACGTCGAGATGATGACCCGCACCGTCGGCGGCGCCACCCGCGAGTACCTCGTGATCGAGTATGCGCCGTCCAAGCGCGGCCAGCCGGGCGACCGACTGTTCATCCCCATGGACGCCCTCGATCAGGTCACCCGTTACGTCGGAGGCGAGTCGCCCTCGCTCGACCGGATGGGCGGCGCCGACTGGAACAAACGCAAGGCGCGCGCCCGCAAGGCCGTCCGCGAGATCGCCGCCGAGCTGATCAAGCTGTACGCCGCCCGTCAGGCCACCCAGGGGCACGCGTTCGGTCTGGACAGCCCGTGGCAGCGCGAACTCGAGGACAACTTCTCCTACGTCGAGACCCCCGACCAGATGGCGGCGATCACCGAGGTGAAGCGCGACATGGAGCAGATCGTCCCCATGGACCGTCTCATCTGCGGCGACGTCGGCTACGGCAAGACCGAGATCGCCGTGCGGGCCGCATTCAAGGCGGTGATGGACGGCAAGCAGGTGGCGATCCTCGTACCGACCACCCTGCTCGTCCAGCAGCACTACGCCACCTTCGCCGACCGCTACGCGGGGTTCCCGGTCACCGTCGCCGCGCTGAGCCGCTTCCAAACCGCGGCCCAGTCACGCGCCGTGATCGACGGCATCGCCGACGGATCGATCGACATCGTCGTCGGCACCCACCGGCTGTTCGGCAACGAGGTGCACTTCAAGGACCTCGGCCTGGTCATCATCGACGAGGAGCAGCGTTTCGGCGTCGACCACAAGGAGGCGCTGAAGAAGCTGCGCCTCAACGTCGACGTGCTCGCCATGTCGGCCACCCCTATCCCGCGCACGCTCGAGATGGCGATCACGGGCATCCGCGAGATGAGCGTCATCGCGACCCCACCCGAGGAGCGTCACCCCGTCCTCACCTTCGCGGGACCCAGCGACGACGCCCAGGTCCGCGCCGCGATCCGCCGCGAGCTCGCCCGCGAAGGGCAGGTGTTCTACATCCACAACCGCGTGAACACCATCGAGAAGGCGGCCGCGCACATCCGCGACCTGGTGCCCGAGGCGCGCGTCGCCGTCGCGCACGGCCAGATGAACGAGCACCAGCTGGAACGGGTGATGCTCGACTTCTGGGAGCGTGAGGCCGACGTGCTCGTCTGCACCACGATCGTCGAGGCCGGCCTCGACATCAGCTCGGCCAACACGCTCATCATCGAGCGCGCGGATCTGCTCGGGCTCTCCCAGCTCCATCAGCTGCGCGGACGCGTCGGGCGTAGCCGCGAGCGGGGCTACGCCTACTTCCTCTACCCGCCCGACAAGCCGCTCACCGACACCGCCCACGACCGGCTCGCCACGATGGCCGCCCACACCGACCTGGGCGCGGGCATGGCGATCGCGATGAAGGACCTCGAGATCCGTGGCGCCGGCAACCTGCTCGGCGGGGAGCAGTCGGGCCACATCGCCGACGTGGGCTTCGACCTCTACATCCGTCTGGTCGGCGAGGCGGTCGCGGAGTTCCGCGGCGAGGCGTCCGAACCCGAACCCGAGATGAAGATCGAGCTGACCGTGGACGCTCACCTGCCGGTCGACTACGTCGAATCCGAGCGGCTGCGCCTCGAGATGTACAAGCGTCTGGCGGCCGTCCGCGACCCCGGGGAACTGGACGCCGTGCGCGCCGAACTGCTGGACCGCTACGGCCCGCTGCCCGAGCCGGTCGAGAACCTGTTCGGCGTCGCCCGCTTCCGGCTGCTGTGCCGGGCCGCGGGCATCACCGAGGTGCTGAGCGCCGGAACCATGATCCGGTTCTCGCCGGTGGTGCTGCCCGAGAGCCGCGACATGCGCCGCCAACGGCTCTACCCGGGGTCGCGGCTGAACAAGGCCACGGCGCAGCTGTTCCTGCCGCGCCCGGCGACGGCCCCCATCGCGGGACGGCCGCTCACGGACGCCGGACTGCTCGAGTGGGCCACGGCCGCGGTGACCGCGCTCATCGTCGGCCACTGAGGCGGGTTCTCGCGCGATCGGGCGGCGGGTTCTCCCGCGATCGGGGAGAACGCCGTGCGGTGCGCGCCGTCCGTGGCGGGGCACTAGGATCGGTGCGTACATTCACGGCCGAGGAGATCTCGAACAGATGAACAAGCCCGCGCGCATCGTTGCCGCCGCCGCTGCTGCGGCCCTCCTCCTGACCGGCTGCTCGGCGCCGCCGAGCGCGGCGTCGGTGGTGGGGGGCGAGCGGATCTCCGACCGCGAGGTGCGCGACGCGGGCACGGCGATCGCCACGGTGACCGGGGCGGACGCCGCGACCTCGGTGCGCCAGGCGGCGTTCGACCTCACGCTCGGCGAGGCGTCCCGCCAGATCTCCGTGCGGACCGGTGTCGCCGTGTCGGACGCCGCGCGCCAGAGCGTGATCGATGCCGACCCGGCGTTCCGGCAGGTAGCGGACCTTCCCGAGGGCGCCGCGTGGGCGGCGGCCCGCAGTTCGACCTACGCGTTGGTCGAGCAGATGGGCAACGACCGCTTCGTGCAGGAACTGAGCAAGACGCCCATCACCTTCAACCCGCGTTACGGCGCGTGGGACGCCCAGCAGCTGGGCCTGACGTCGTCGGCGCTGTCGACCGCCGTCCAAACTCAGCGCTGACGCGCGGCCCCTGTCACACAAACACGATCCGAACCCTGAGAAAAACCTCCCAGCCCCACCCTCGCGCCCGGTAGCCGGGCGCTAGGGTGTAGAAGAACCCCACATACCGACGAAAGGTAGTCACCGTGGCAAGCATCGACATCGTCACCGCCCGCGAAATTCTGGACTCCCGCGGCAACCCCACTGTTGAGGTTGAGGTCCTCCTCGACGACGATTCACAGGGCCGCGCCGCGGTCCCGTCCGGCGCGTCAACCGGCGCGTTCGAGGCCTGCGAGTTGCGTGACGGCGACAAGGGCCGTTACGGGGGCAAGGGCGTCCTCCAGGCCGTTGAGAACGTCAACGAGGCCATCGCCGAAGAGGTCCTCGGGCTCGACGCCACCGATCAGCGTGAGATCGACGCCGCCATGCTCCAGCTCGACGGCACCGACAACAAGTCCAAGCTGGGCGCCAACGCGATCCTGGGCGTGTCCCTGGCCGTTGCGCATGCCGCCGCCGAGTCGGCCGGCCTGCCGCTGTACCGCTACGTGGGCGGCCCGAACGCCCACGTGCTGCCCGTCCCGATGATGAACATCCTCAACGGTGGGTCGCATGCCGACTCCAACGTCGACATCCAGGAGTTCATGATCTCCCCGATCGGCGCCTCCAGCTTCGCGCAGGCGGTCGAGCAGGGTGCGGCCGTGTACCACGCGCTGAAGAAGGTCCTGCACGACCGTGGCCTGGCCACCGGTCTGGGCGACGAGGGCGGCTTCGCGCCGAACCTCGAGTCGAACGCCGCCGCGCTCGACCTGATCCTCGAGGCCATCAAGGCCGCGGGCCTCGAGCCCGGCAAGGACATCGCGCTGGCGCTCGACGTCGCCGCGTCCGAGTTCCACAACGACGGCGCGTACACCTTCGAGGGTGCCGCGAAGTCGTCCGAAGAGATGATCGAGTACTACGTCGGCCTGGTCGAGAAGTACCCGCTGGTCTCCATCGAGGATCCCCTGGACGAGTCCGACTGGGACGGCTGGAAGAAGATCACCGACGCTCTCGGCGAGAAGGTCCAGCTGGTCGGCGACGACCTGTTCGTCACCAACCCGACGCGCCTGCAGCGCGGCATCGAAACCGCCACCGCCAACGCGTTGCTGGTCAAGGTGAACCAGATCGGTTCGCTCACCGAGACCCTGGACGCCGTGGAGCTGGCGCACCGCAACGGCTACCGCTGCATGATGTCTCACCGTTCCGGTGAGACCGAGGACGTCACGATCGCCGACCTGGCCGTCGCCACCAACTGCGGCCAGATCAAGACCGGCGCCCCGGCTCGCTCCGAGCGCGTCGCGAAGTACAACCAGCTCATCCGCATCGAGGAGCAGCTCGACGAGGCCGCGGTCTACGCGGGCCGTGGTGCGTTCCCGCGCTTCAAGGGCTGAGTCGCTTCACCGCTCACGACGGCCGGCTCCTTCGGGGGCCGGCCGTCGTGGCGTCCTGGCCGTGAGGCGTCCCGCCGCCTACCCTGGAGGCGAACCACTTTCCCCGGCCGCACGAGAGGCGCTTCCCTGTGGGTGATCATCGGCTGAATCGGCAGCCGTCCGGACGCGGACGGTCGACAAACCGCACCCGTCCCGCCCCCACGGCTCAGGTGGCGGCGTCCCCGGTCAAGCGTCCTGAGGGTCGGCGGAGGCCGCGGATGGCCCTCACCCGGCGCGCGTTGGCGGTCCTCGCCGTGGTTGCGCTCCTGGTGTTCTCGTTCGCCGGAGCGCTGCGCGTGTGGCTGATGCAGTCGCAGGAGCTGGCGCTGGCCACCGCCCAGATCGATCAGCGCCAGGCGCAGATCGCCGAACTCGAGGACGAGTTGACGCGCTGGCAGGATTCCTCCTACGTCCGAGCCCAGGCCCGTGCTCGCCTGGGTTGGGTGATGCCCGGCGAGGTCGGCTACCGGGTCATCGGCCCCGACGGCGAGGTGCTGTCCGGCACGAGCGAGATCGAGGGCGTCGGCGACGCGCACTCGACGGGGCTCGAGGAGCGCTGGTGGGACCACCTGTCCACCTCTTTGCACGAAGCCGACAGGTTGGATCGTCCCGCGCGCTGAGCGTTAGGGTGGCGGAATGCCAGACTACGAGAGCGCCACGCCGTCCGACGTGGCAGCGCTGGCCGAGCAGATCGGTCGGCGGCCGCGCGGCATCGCGGGCATCGCCTGGCGCTGTCCGTGCGGCAAACCCGGCGTGGTCGCGACCGAACCGCGACTGCCCGACGGGACGCCGTTCCCCACGACTTACTACTTGACCTGCCCGCGCGCGGTCGCCGGATGCTCGACGCTGGAGTCGTCCGGGGTGATGGGGGAGATGACCGGGCGGCTGGCGTCCGACGCCGGGCTCGCGGACGCTTACCGGGCCGCGCACGAGGCCTACCTGGCCGACCGGGCGGCGCTCGGCGACGTGCCCGAGATCGCCGGCATCTCGGCCGGTGGCATGCCGTCGCGCGTCAAGTGCCTGCACGTCCTCGCCGGCCACGCGCTGGCGGCGGGACGCGGCGTCAACCCGCTCGGCGACGAGGTGTTGGACGCCCTCGGCGATTTCTGGATCCGACCCTGCCTGGAGGAATCATGAGTACGCGTGTGGCCGCGATCGACTGCGGCACCAATTCGGTCCGGCTGCTGGTGGCGGAGGCGTCCGGCGGCGGGTCGCGGGAACTGGTCCGCGATCTGCGCCTGACCCGGCTGGGTCAGGGCGTGGACGCCACCGGCGAGTTCCATCCGGACGCCCTCGCGCGCACGCTGGCCGCCTGCACCGAATTCGCCGCCGTGCTCGAGGACGCCGGCGTGGAGCGGCTGCGGTTCGTGGCGACCTCTGCGGCCCGGGACGCCCGAAACCGCGACGACTTCTACGACGGCGTCCGCGCTCGCCTGGGGGTGGAGGCCGAGGTCATCTCGGGAGCGGAGGAGGCGCAGCTGTCCTTCGACGGCGCCCTCGCGGCGCTTCCCGACGCGGCGTCCCCGGCTCTGGTCATGGACATCGGCGGCGGCTCGACCGAACTGGTGACCGGACGCCCGGGCGCCCCTGCGCACGGAATCTCGCTCGATGTGGGTTCGGTGCGGGTGCGCGAGCGTTTCCTGCACGGCGACCCGCCGTCGGAGCGGGAGATCGCCGAGGCGTCCGCTTTCGTCGACGGCCTGCTGGACGCCTCGGGCATCGACTTCGCTGCCCAGAACACCTGGATCGGCGTCGGCGGCACGGCGACGGCGCTCGCCGCGATCGCCCAGGGACTCCAGGTCTACGACCGCACCCGAGTGCACCGCTCGTCGATGACACGCGACACCCTGGCCGCACTGACCACCCGGCTGCTCACGTCGTCGGTGGCGACGGTGCTGACGATCCCGACCATGGCGCCGGGGCGCGCTGACGTGATCTGCGCCGGCGCGCTGATCAGCCACCGGGTCGGCCTGCGGATGCGCGTCGACCTGCGGGTGAGCGAGGCGGACATCCTCGACGGCCTGGTGGCGGCCATGCTGTCGGACGAGCAGCGCTGAACCCTTAGGCGCGGATCCGGGTTAAGCTCGGCCCGAGCCCGGCACAGCCCCCGTGGCCCAATCGGCAGAGGCAGGCGGCTTAAACCCGCTCTAGTGCGGGTTCGAGTCCCGCCGGGGGCACCCAACGCCCAAGGCTCGAACCTTGGCCCGAAGAATCAAGGGCCGGGGTTCGGGCGTCGTTCGCGTCTGCGGCCCGGGTGAGGGCGTCGGCGTTGATCGCGGGGTCTAGCAGCCTCTCGAACGGGCGAGCATTGTCGACCCGCAGCTCGTCGTCCTCATCGATGTAGATCATGGTGAAGAATGCGTGGTTGCACAGGCGTCGGTTCGCGTCGTCGCAGCGTGCGTAGATTTCGGCGCAGTTCTCCAAGAGTTTGAGTGCATCCTCGAGGTGGGCTCGGGCATCGGTGTACTCACCGTAGTGGGCGTCGATGCGCCGCGTGACAGTGAACGAGGCAATCGCGCGCCTGACCGCCGAGGCAGAGCCGGCCGAACAGCAGGCGGCGCACTGGACAAAGACCGCCCAACACGTCGACGCCCAACGCCTGGCCCACCGAGCAGAGGATGAGCACGACGCCGACGTGCGCCGCATCGCCAAGGCGGAAGCAGCCAAGGTTCACGCCCAGGTCGCAGCTTCGCTGGCTGACGCAGCAGCAGCAGGCGGGCGTGCCCACCTCAACGCCGCAGCGCAGGAGGACGCCGCCCGTGACGAACTCACCACCACCGCCCGGCGAGAGGTTCAGGAATTACGCGCCCTGCCCGTCGAAGAGGCCGCAACACGCCTCGCAACGCAGAAGGCCGCGGCGGACGAAGCTCAGCGCCGCACCGCCGAGCGTGCTCGAAGAGGCCGCGACCCCTACAGATACGACCCCGCCGCACCAACCCGCGACACGAGGGGCCGGGCCACGGTCTGTGAGACCATGAGGCGGATTGAGACATTAGTTGAAGGGTCTGAGAGAATAGGCGGTGAGGTAAGGAGGTGTGGTCATGGTGTTCCAAGGAGAAGTCCGTTCAGTCACGGCGATGCTCGATGCTGCTGCCCGCACCCCGTCCAGGCATATACCCAGCAGCCGGTTCGGTTTGCTACACACTGCTGCGGACAACGCCACTGCCTGTCGTCACCTGCTGGCGGACGGCGAGGGACTGAACGGGTGCTGGCGATTCGGGATCCTGCAAACCCTTGACGACTACACCTCCACCCTCAGGCGCGGCGGCCCCGAGCTGGCAGCCCAGGTCTTTAGCGACGAGCCACCGCGCACCGGCGCTGTCCAGCTCGACGCTGCGTTCGCTGCGCTGGCTGACTACCTGGCCGAGCGCGACGGCCGGACGGTGCCCGCGTGGGCACTCGATCCGACCCGTGCGACCGAAAGCTGGTATCCGGCAGTGCCAACGGTTCTCCGCGCTGAGGCCGACGCCGAGAGCCCTAAGGCGTTCCGTAGCCGCGGGATTCTGATCACGTCGCGTTCTCTGGATCGGGCATGAGTCAGGGCGGCACACTCGACGCTGCGAAAGTGCTCACCCTGTTTCACGAGCTTTCTGATCGACTCGCTGACGCTGGTGTCTCAGCACAGTTGTTCGTCGTGGGTGGCGCTGCAATGGCGCTTGCCTACGATGATGGTCGCGTGACTCGCGACGTGGACGCCTTGTTCGTGCCCGCCCCCGAAGTGCGTCAGATCGCCGAGGACATGAGCATCGCTCACGGGTTGGAACCGGACTGGTTGAACGATGCCGCTAAAGGGTTCTTGCCCGGAGACGATGAGAGCCCTCGTACCGTATTTGAGTCCGAATCGCTCCTGGTACAGGTGCCGTCGCCGCAATACCTGCTGGCGATGAAGCTCCACGCCTCACGTGACGAGCGTGACCTTGATGATGCCGCCGTCCTGTTCAACCGAATCGGATACAGCTCTGCGCAAGAGTGCATTGACCTCCTCTCCCAGACCTACCCGCTCGGCCAGTTACTCCCACGCCACCACTACTTGGCTGAGGAAGTCGCTCGCAGAGCTATGAACGCGCCAACAACGAGAGAGCAAGGCGACCCGAGCGACCGAGTTCGATGATCCTTGGAGGCGCCGGGTTCTCCGCGACGATGTGCAGCTGGTTCGTTTCGCGGCCTCGGGTCATGCCGACGTAGACGCCTGCCGCGCTCGTCGTGTCGGTGAGGATCGTGTGAGAGGCATCAACGGTCGAGCCCTGCACACCGTAGGCGGTCGCCGCATAGCCGAGGCCACCCCAACACACGCACCTGTGTACGTGCGCGTGCACGAGCTGGTCGACCCGGACGCCTACGCCTACGTCGCCGGGCACGCTCAGCGGTGCGGCGCTGAGCTTCGTCCGCCGCGGCCTTCTGT
>JAVTWJ010000012.1:0-15784 GCA_032229785.1 Propionibacteriaceae bacterium | reverse complement strand
TTCGAGGCGGTTCTGGGCGCTGGCGCGGGCGGACGCCAGATCGGCGGACGCCTCGGGTGACAGCGCCACCTCCAGGTAGGCCTTGAGCTTCGGCTCGGTGCCCGACGGCCGCGCCACCGCCCGGACGCCGTCGCCGGCGAGCAGCACGGCGTCGGTCGGCGGCAGCCCCTCCCAGCCCTCGGCCAGGTCGGACGCCGTGACCGCCACGCCCGCGAGCGTCGCCGGCAGGTGCGCGCGCAGCCGCGCCATGGCGTCCGCGATCAGCGCCGGATCGTCCACCCGCACCGACAGCTGCGCCGTGGCGTGGACGCCGTGGGTGCGCGCGATGTCGTCGAGCCGGTCGGCGACGCTCAGCCCCTGCGCCTTCAGCCCGGCCACCAGCGCCAGTATGCGCACCGCGGTGGTGATGCCGTCCTTGTCGGCGACCGCCTCGGGATCGGTGCAGTAGCCGATCGCCTCCTCGTAGCCGAACGCCAGCCCCGGCACGCGCCCGATCCACTTGAACCCGGTGAGCGTCGTCGCCGACGGCTGACCCGCCGCCGCGGCGAGCCGGTGCAGCAGCGTCGACGACACGACCGAGCACGCGTAGACGCCCGGCGTCCCGCGGCGCAGCGCGTCGTCGGCCAGCAGCCAGCCGAGCTCGTCCCCGGTCAGCATTTGCCACGCGCCGCCGATCGGTGCGGCCAGCGCGCAGCGGTCGGCGTCCGGGTCGTGCGCGATCGCCACGTCGGCTCCGGTCTCGGCGGCGAGGGTCAGCGCCAGGTCCATCGCGCCCGGCTCCTCGGGATTGGGAAACGCGACCGTCGGGAACGCCGGATCGGGCCGCGCCTGCGCGTCGACCAGCGCCGGCGCGGGAAAGCCGGTCAGATCGAGCACCCGACCCATCGTCGTCGCCCCGACCCCGTGCATCGGCGTGTACACCCACGCCACGTCACGCGGCGTGCCGGGGGCCACCAGGGACGCCGCGCGGGCCGCGTAGGCGGCCAGCAGCGGCTCGCCGAGGAGGGAGTAGGCGGTCGAGCGGGGGAGCGCGCCGATGGGGAGCAGCGACGCCTGTGCGATCCGGGCCGCGATCTCGCCGTCGATCGGGGGCACGATCTGGTGCGGGCCGACGTACACCTTGTAGCCGTTGTCGCCCGGCGGATTGTGGGACGCCGTGACCACCACGCCCGCGACGGCGTCGAAGTGCGTCAGCCCGAACGCGACGACCGGTGTCGGCACGGGCGACGGCGTCAGCATCGGCGCCAGGCCGTGGCCGGCCAGGATCTCGGCGGTGTCCCGCGCGAACACGTCGGAGTTGTACCGGGCGTCGTAGCCGACCAGCACCCGCCCGCCCGCGTGCCCGTGCTCGATCAGCCACCGGGCGAGCCCCGCGGCGGCCCGCGCGACGACCACCCGGTTCATCCGGTTCGGCCCCGCCCCCAGCGCCGCGCGCAGCCCGGCGGTGCCGAAGGCGAGGTGTCCGGCGAAAGCGTCGGCGAGTTCGGCGGACGCCTCCGCGTCGCCGTCCTCGGCGCGCTCGAGCAGCGAATCCAGCGCGATGACCGTCGCCGGGTCGGGATCCTCGGCTTGCCAGGCGCGCGCCCGCGCCACCAGATCGGGGGGCAGCATCACAGCACCTCCAGCAGGCCGGCGAGCAGCGTACGCAGGCGCGGCACGGCGGCGCGGCCTGCCTCGAGAACCTCCCCGTGCGACAGCGGCCGGCCCGAGAGGCCGGCGGCCGCGTTGGTGACCAGCGAGATGGCCAGCACCTCCAGGCCCGCCTCGCGGGCGGCGATCGTTTCGAGGGCGGTCGACATGCCGACGAGCGAACCGCCGAGGACGCCCGCCATCCGCACCTCGGCCGGCGTCTCGTACTGCGGGCCGGGGAACTGGACGTAGACGCCTTCGGCCAATCCTGGGTCGAGGGCGCGGGCGAGGTCGCGCAGCGCAGGAGAGTAGGCGTCCGTCATGTCGACGAACGCGGCCCCGCGCAGCGGTGTGGCGCCCGTGAGGTTGAGGTGGTCGGCGATCAGCACCGGCGTGCCGGGCGCCCAGGCCGGGTCGAGACCGCCGCAGCCGTTGGTCAGCACCAGCCGTGTCGCGCCCGCCGCGGCGGCCGTGCGGACGCCGTGGGCGACGGCGTCCGGGTCGCGGCTCTCGTAGAAATGGGTGCGCCCCGTGAAGAGCCCCGCCACCCGGCCGCCGGGCAGCCGGAGCGCGCGCACGAGTGCGCCGTGCCCGGCCACCACCGGCGCCGAGAAGCCCGGCAGGTCGGCGAGCGGGCATTCCGCGATCGGCTCGCCGAGACCCTGGGCGGCGTCCGACCACCCCGACCCGAGCACGAGGGCCACGTCGATCCCGGGTATGCCGAGGCGTTCTCGAAGAGCGTCGGCGGCCTGCGTGGCGGCGACCCTCGGGTTCCCCTGTCGACTCATGCCGCGAGCATAACCAGGCGCGGGCCCGTTGACGTCGCCCGGCGGCCTCCCAGATGCCAGAATGCCGCCATGGCGGATGTGGTGATCGTTGGTGGCGGCCCGGGGGGCTACGAAGCCGCGCTGGTGGGCAATCAGCTGGGGGGCCGGGTCACCCTGGTCGAACGGCGGGGACTCGGCGGATCGGCGGTCCTCACCGATGTGGTTCCGTCCAAGACGCTCATCGCCACCGCCGAGGTGATGAACAAGATCGACCGGGCCGCCTCGCTCGGCCTCGAGCCGACCGACCCGTCGCTGACCTCGCTCGCGGACGCCGTCCGCGTCGACCTGGGGCGCGTCAACCAGCGCGTGATGAGCCTGGCGCAGCGGCAGTCCCAGGACATCCGCGCGCGGCTCGTCAAGGAAGGGATCCGCGTCATCGACGGCGACGGACGCCTCGACGGCACCGAGTGCGTCGTCGCGACCACGCCCGACGGTCGCGAGGAGCGTCTGCACGCCGACATCACCCTCATCGCGGTCGGCGCCCGCCCCCGCGAACTGGCCGAGGCGAAACCCGACGGCGTCCGGATCCTGAACTGGACGCAGATGTACAACCTGACCGAGTTCCCCGACCGGCTGATCGTGGTCGGCTCGGGCGTCACCGGCGCCGAGTTCGCGGGCGCGTACCGCAACCTCGGCGTCGACGTCGTGCTGGTGTCGTCGCGTCACCAGGTGCTGCCCAGCGAGGACGCCGACGCCGGCCGGGTGATCCAGGACGTCTTCGCGTCCTCGGGCATGACGATCATGTCGAATGCGCGCGCGGTCGCCGCCCGGGCCGAGCGTGACGGAGTCGTCGTCACCCTCGCGGACGGGGCGACGGTCGAGGGCAGCCACGTGCTGATGGCCGTCGGCGCACTGCCGAACACCGAGGGCCTCGGCCTCGCCCAGGCCGGCGTGGCCATGGCGCCCTCGGGACACATCCAGGTCGACAAGGTGTCGCGCACCTCCGCGCGCGGCGTGTACGCCGCGGGCGACTGCACAGGCGTGTTCAATCTGGCGTCGGTGGCCGCCATGCAGGGCCGCATCGCCATGTGGCACTCCCTGGGCGACGCCGTCGCGCCGCTCGACCTGCGGAACGTCTCGGCCAACGTGTTCACCTCGCCCGAGATCGCCACCGTGGGCGTCTCCCAGAGCGAGGTCGACTCGGGCACCGTGCGCGCCCGCGCCGTCGTGCTGCCGCTCGGTTCGAACGCGCGCGCCAAGATGAAGGACAGCCGCGATGGCTTCGTCAAGGTGTTCTGCCTGCCGACGACGGGCATCGTGATCGGCGGGGTCATCGTCGCCTCGCACGCCAGCGAGTTGATCCACGTGCTCGCGGTCTCGGTCGCCTGCAAGCTGACGGTCGACGAGCTGGCCCAAGCGTTCACCGTGTACCCGTCCGTGTCGGGTTCGGTCGCCGAGGCCGCGCGTCGACTGCACGGCAACGCGGGCGAGCAGCACCTGATCTACTGAGCGGACGCCGCGTCGACCTCGCCCCCACATTGCGCGCACCACGACCGGCGCGGGCTGGCCGCGGTGGGCCCGGGAGCCGGTACCGTTGGTGGACGTGAGTCAGAACATCCCCTTGGCCGTCTTCCTGGTCATCATCGGATCATTCTGCTTCGCCCTCTCCGCGCACTTCCAGCACTACGCCGTCGACCGGCACCTGGAGGGCAACGCGGCCAAGCAGCCCATGAGCCTGGCGGCCTTCCTCCAGACGGTGCGGAGCAAGCGTTGGCTGTTCGGCCTGGTGCTGCTGGGGGCATCGTTCCTGCTCCAGGTCTCCGCGCTCTTCATGGCGCCCGTCTCCGTCGTCCAACCCGTCGGCCTGCTGGCCTTTCCGTGGTCGATCCTGCTGGCGGCGAGGGCGTCCAAGACCCCCGTTCCGCAGAATGTCCAGCTGGCCGTGGGCGTCACCGTGGCGGCGACCCTGGCCTTCACCGTGGCCACCAGCGTGCATGCGGTGGAGGCGTCAGACCTCGTCATTCGCCGCGTCGTCATCGGCGCGCTCGTGGTCTACGGCGTCGCGGCGCTGTTCGCGTTCCTCGGCTCGCAGGGGCCCTACAGCTGGCGCAGCCTGTTCTGGTCGTCTGGCGGCGCACTGTTCTACGGGCTCGAGGCCGCACTGGTGAAGTCGCTCATCGAGTTCGCGCGGACGCACAGGTGGCCGTACGAACCCGAGGTGTACTTCATCATCGCCGCGCTCATCGTCGGCGCGCTGGTCGCCGGCTGGCTGATCCAGCAGGGGTACGCGACGGGCGCGGCCGAGATCGTCGTCGGCTCGATGACGGTGACCAGCCCGGTCGTCGCGGTGGCGTTCGGTTTCCTGGTGCTCGGCGAGGCGGCCCGGATCACCCTCCCCGTCGCCGTCCTGATGGTCGCGCTGGGTGCCGTCGCCATCAGCGGCGTCGTTGCCCTGACCCGCTTCCATCCCACGTACGCGCACGCCGCCCCCGAGATCGTCGGGGACGACGAGACGACCGGCGTGGTCGTGGCGGACGCCGAGACGACCGCCACCGACGACCTCAGTTGAAGCGGTACAGCTTCTGAGCGGTGCGGTAGAGCGCCACCGACACCTTACGACCCGCCAGACCGGGCAGATTGGCGCCGAGCACCAGCGGCAGACGCAGCCCCAGACGGTGCTTGAGGATCGGGTCGATCCCGTCGATGTGCTCCCACATCTCGCGGCGCATCGTGGTGCCCTTCTCGGTGCCCTCCAGCAGCGCGAACATCGAGGACGCCGTGACGATCAGGCCGAGGTATTGCTCCATGTAGCCGGCGAGGCGCCGGTTGCCGGCCCCCTCCGGCAGCTTGTGCGCCTCGACCATGACCCGTGTCACGCGCATCTGCTGGTCGAGTCGGCTGATCTGCACCGACTCGTTGACGGACTGGTCCTCGCGCCCGATGAAGTAGCGGTAGAGATTGACCGGCAGGTAGTAGAGGGTCTGCACGCTCGGCAGCGGCACGTACACGAAGATGTTGTCGACGTAGAACGTGTGCTCGGGCAACTCCACGCCCGAGTCGCGCAAGATCTGGGTCCGGAACGTCGCCGCGTGCATCAGGATGTTCTGACCCGGGCCCGAGAAGCCGAGCTCGTTCCACGTGAAGATCCGGTTCTGCGGCATCATGCGCCGGTAGCGGATCACCTTCTGCGTACCCGAGTTGGTGTGCTCGTACACGTAGTTGGCCACCACGAGGTCGACCGGCGAGCCCGAGGCGATGAAGTGCCGCAACTTGGACAGCATCAGGTTGAGCGCGACCGGATCGAGCCAGTCGTCGGAGTCGACCACCTTGAAGTACACGCCGGACGCCTCGCGCAGGCCGGCCATGACCGCGCCCCCGTGGCCCTTGTTCTCCTGGTGGATGACCTTGATGACATCGGGGTGCTGCGCCGCCCACTGGTCGGCCTTCTCGGCGGTGTCGTCGCGCGTCGAGCCGTCATTGACGATGATGATCTCGATGTCGCCACGACCGCGAAGGATCGAGTCGATGCAGTGATCCATGTACTCGGCCGAGTTGTAACACGGGATGACGAAGGTGATTTCCTTCTGGCGGACGTACGGGTGGTCGGCGGTCACGTGATCCTCTTCGTCGGATGGCTGAGCATTCCCTGACAGGTTACCGGCTCGGTCGCGGCCAGCGTGCCATGACCGTCCGGGCGGGCGACTTCGGCTCAGTCGAACAGGCCGCCGATCAAGTCGCCGATGCCGTCGCCGAGGTCGCCGAGACCATCCCCGAGGCCGTCGCCGAGATGACCCAGGCCCTCGCCCAACCCGGCGGCCAGATGGGGCAGCGCGCCGATGCCGTGGAAGATGAGCGAACCGATCGCGATGTCGCGGATCAGGTTGCTGCCGCGCCAGTTGGAGTAGTAGCCCTGCGCGTACGGCTCGTACTCCTGGCCCGCCTGCCAGTAGGGAACCCGCTGGGCACCCACCGCGACCATGCGGACGTGTGGCTCGGCGCCGGCGAGAACACGATCGGCGTCCGCCGGGCAGGCCGGGACCGAACGGAGCGAACCGCCCGCGGGAGCCCAGTCCACGTTGGTGCTGGAAGGCCCGTGGGCCGGGTTGAAGAAGCACGGCGGGCGCTTGCTCGGCAGCGGACGGCCGGCGACCCGCGCCTTCACGCACGCGACCTGGTAGCGGCCCTCCTCGAGGATCTCGGTGACGAACCGGATCTCCTCGACCTGCTTCACCGCGACCAGTGACTCCTTGGCCTGCTCGTAGGCATCCAGCGCCCGCGTGTAGTCCTCGCGCATCGCGTCGTCCAGCGGGTGCCCCGCGACGTCGGCGTCCAGACGTTGCAGTTCTTCGCCGAACCTCGTGACGTCCTCTTCGGCGACCCGCTTGACGCTGGCGAGCCGATCGTCCAACTCGGACGCCTGCTGCCGCTCGAGCTTCTGCTGGTTGCGCCCCAGGCGCATGGCGAAATAGGAGACGAAAGCGACGACGAGAAGCAGGCCGAGTAACTCCATGCCCCCCATCGTGCCAGCGGCCCCCCAGCACAAAGCTGGGGGGCCGCTGTCAATCAGCCATGATCAGGGATCATTCAGGGTCGACGATCTCGCACAGGGCGGCGCCCGAGGACACTGTCTGGCCCGCCTCGGCCTGCAGGCCCTTGACGATGCCCGCACGGTGCGCGTTCAGCGGCTGCTCCATCTTCATCGCCTCCAGCACGACGATCAGGTCACCCTCGGCCACCTCGTCGCCCTCGGCCACGGCCACCTTCACGATGGTGCCCTGCATGGGCGAGGTGAGCGCGTTGCTCGACGGTGCGGCCGCCTTCGCGCCGCCGCGGTCGCGCCTGGTCGGCTTCTTGCCCTTCGCGGACGCCGCAGGCGCGGCGGAACCCAGCGACGCGGGGAGCTTGACCTCGACGCGGCGTCCGTTCACCTCGACGACGACCGTCGTCTTCTCCGCCTCCTCCGTCTCGCCCAACTCGCCGGTGTAGGCCTCGACCCGATTGTCGAACTCGGTCTCGATCCAGCGGGTGTGCACCCTGAACTCGCCGTCGGGCGCCGCGTACGCAGGATCGTCCAGGACCACCTGGTGGAACGGAATGACCGTCGGCATGCCGGTGAGCACCGTCTCGGACAGTGCGCGCTTGGAGCGGGCGATCGCCTGCGCGCGGTCGGCGCCGGTGACGATGATCTTGGCGACCAGCGAGTCGAACGAGCCGGGGACGGCCATGCCGGCGAGGTAGCCCTCGTCGACGCGGACGCCGGGACCGGCGGGCGCATGCCACTGCACGAGCGTGCCGGGGGCCGGCATGAAGTTGCGGCCGGCGTCCTCGGCGTTGATGCGGAACTCGATCGAGTGGCCGCGCGTGACGGGGTCGTCGAAGCCCAGCGCCTCGCCGTCGGCGATGCGGAACATCTCGCGGACCAGGTCGATGCCGGTGACCTCTTCGGAGACCGGGTGCTCGACCTGGAGGCGCGTGTTGACCTCGAGGAACGAGATCCGGCCGTCGGTGGCGACCAGGAACTCGCAGGTGCCGGCGCCGACATAGCCGGCCTCCGTCAGGATGGCCTTGGACGACGTGTACAGCGTCTCGATCTGGGCCTCGCTGAGGAACGGCGCCGGAGCTTCCTCGACCAGTTTCTGATGGCGGCGCTGCAGCGAGCAGTCGCGCGTGGAGACGACGACCACGTTGCCGTGGGCGTCGGCCAGGCACTGCGTCTCGACGTGGCGCGGCTTGTCGAGGTATTGCTCGACGAAGCACTCGCCGCGGCCGAACGCCGTGACGGCCTCGCGGGTGGCCGACTCGAACATCTCTGCGACCTCGGCGAGTTCGCGGGCGACCTTCAGGCCGCGGCCACCGCCGCCGTAGGCGGCCTTGATCGCGATCGGGAGGCCGTACTCCTGGGCGAACGCGACGACCTCTTCGGCGTTCTCGACCGGGTTCGGCGTGCCGTGGACGAGCGGGGCCCCCACCTTCTGCGCGATGTGGCGAGCTTTGACCTTGTCGCCCAGCGCGTCGATGGCCGACGGCGGCGGGCCGATCCAGATCAGCCCGGCGTCCAGAACGGCCTGCGCGAACGGGGCGTTCTCGGCGAGGAAACCGTAACCCGGATGGATGGCGTCGGCCCCCGAGCGGTGGGCGACGTCCAAGATCTTCGCCACGTCGAGATAGGTCTCGGCGGGTGTCAGGCCGTTGAGGGCGAAAGCCTCGTCCGCGAGCTTCACGAACAAGGAGTCCGCATCCGGATCGGCGTAGACGGCCACGCTCGACAGGCCGGCGTCCCGCGCGGCACGAATGACGCGGACGGCGATCTCGCCGCGATTGGCGACGAGCACCTTGGTGATAGGCACAATTCCTCCTTGAATGACCCGTTCCTGGCTAACAGCCGTGTCCGTTCGGAGTCTAGGACCAAGAACGCGCGCCCTCCGAATTACGGAGGCCGCTGGGGGTGTGCGAGGGAGGGAGGATTCAGCCGAACACGCCGATGGCAAGCGGGATCGCCCACGCGATCGCCAGCCCTTGGAGCAGGCGATCCGCCATCACGATGGCCTCGGGCTCGCCCGCCTGGCCGGTGTCGATCACGTAGGCGTAGCGCATCAGCGCCAGCGTGAACGGTGCGATCGAGATGGCATGCCACGGCAGCTGCCACAGCGTGCTCTCGCCGCTCTGCTCGAACGCCCACAGCGCGTAGGACATGATGACCGCGGTGCAGGCCATCGTCCATGCGAACCGCAGATACGTGTGGGTGTAGCGCTCCAGCGAGGCCCGGGTGCCCGCCTCGGGGCCGAGTTCGAGCATCTCCGAATACCGCTTGCCGGCCACCATGAACAAGGAGCCGAAGGCCGCCACCAGCAGGAACCACTGCGACAGCTGGATGCCCGAAGCGACACCGCCCGCGATGGCGCGCAGCAGGAACCCCGCGGCCACCATCGCGAGATCGATGATGGGCTGATTCTTCAGGAAGAGGGAGTAGCAGACCTGGAACAGCCAGTACACCGCGAGGGTCACGCCGAGCAGTGGCTCCATCCAGAACCCGAGCGCCAGACTGGCCGCCCCGGTGACGGCCGCGAGGCCGATGGCCGTGGAGGGCGCCAGTTCGCCTGCGGCGATCGGCCGCAGCCGCTTCTTGGGGTGGAGGCGGTCCGACTCGACGTCCCGGACGTCGTTGATCAGGTAGATGGACGCGCTGGCGAGGCAAAACGTCACGAACGCGCCCAGCGTCAGGAGGGCGACCCGCGGCTCCAGCAGCGTTCCGGCCGCGACCGGCGCGGCGGCGACGAGGACGTTCTTCACCCACTGCTTGGGGCGCATGGCACGCACGGAAGCGGGCAGTCGAGAACGGGTGATCGCAGCAACAGGCTCAGTCATGGCCGGATCATGCTAGCGCACGCCGATGGAGCGCCCCTCAGGTGCCTGTCCGCCAGAGATCCGTCCACGAGAGCCCGGACGCCGCGAGCATACGTCGCAGTGCAGGCAGGCTGAGGCCGATCACGTTGTGATGGTCGCCCTCCAGCCGTTCGATGAAAGCGCCACCGAAGCCGTCGATGGTGAACGCCCCCGCGCAGTGCTGCGGCTCGCCGGTGGCGAGGTAAGCCTCCACCTCGGCGTCCGTCACGTCGGCGAAGGCCACGCCGGTGCCGACCACCTCGGTGGCGCGCACGACCGTGCCGCCCCGCGCCACGATGAGGTGGTGCCCGGTGAGCAGGACGCCGCGGCGTCCCCGCATCTGGCGCCACCGCGTCCGGACCGCCTCGTCGGTGTGCGGCTTGCCGTGCACGACGCCGTCTTGGGTGAGCACCGAATCGCACCCGATCACGAGCAGGTCGCCCGCGGCGTCCAGGCCCCGGAACACCGCCTCGGCCTTGAGCCGCGCGAGTTCGCCGACGAGAAACTCCGCATCGTCGGTGGGCACTCCGGACTCGTCCACCCCCGAGACGATCACCTCGGGGTCGACGCCGGCGTCCCGCAGCAGGCGGGCTCGGGCAGGAGACGCCGACGCCAGGACGATACGCACGTTCAGCGGCGCGCGGTGCTGCGCCAGGCCGCGTGACCCTGCAGCATCGGCTGCCGCACCAGATGCCAGTGGGAACGCCAGCCGCCGGCGATCGCCGACGACGCCGGGGCGTGCGGACGCCCCCGCCCGCGCCACATCACCGCGAACAGGGCCGTCAACGCCGCCAGCTCCTCGTCGGTCGGGGTGCCGGCGACCACCTGGAAGGCGGTCGCCGACAGCCCGTCGACGTTCTCGCTCTCGACCCCGGTCACAGCGGGATGTTCCCGTGCTTCTTGGGCGGCAGCGACTCGCGCTTGGTGCGCAGCAGGCGCATGACCCGGATGATCGTCTCGCGCGTCGCGTGCGGGTAGATCACCTGGTCGATGTAGCCGCGCTCGGCCGCGACATAAGGGTTGGCGAGCTCGTCGTTGTACTCGGCGATGAGGTCCTTGCGGCGCTGCGCAGGATCCTCGGTCTCGGCGAGCTCCTTGCGGTACAGGATCTCCACGGCGCCCTCGGCGCCCATGACGGCGATCTGCGCGGTCGGCCATGCAAGATTCACGTCGGCACCCAGGTGCTTGGAGCCCATGACGTCGTAGGCGCCGCCGTAGGCCTTGCGGGTGATGATCGTGACCAACGGCACGGTCGCCTCGGCGTAGGCGTAGATCAGCTTCGCGCCGCGGCGGATGATGCCGTTGTGCTCCTGCTCGACGCCGGGCAGGAAGCCGGGCACGTCGACGAACGTGAGTACGGGGATGTTGAAGCAGTCGCACGTCCGGACGAAGCGGGCGGCCTTCTCGGACGCGTCGATGTCGAGGCAGCCGGCGAACACCATCGGCTGGTTCGCGACGACGCCGACCACGCGGCCCTCGATGCGGCCGAAGCCCACCACGATGTTGCCGGCGAACAGTTCCTGCACCTCGAGGAACTCGTCGTCGTCCAAGACCGTCTTGATGACCGTACGGATGTCGTAGGGCTGGTTCGGGCTGTCGGGGATCAGCGTGTCGAGCTCGCGGTCGTGATCGGTGATCGTCAGGTCGACCTCGGTCTCGTCGTAGACCGGCGGATCCTCCAGGTTGTTCTGCGGCAAGTGGCTCAGCAACTCGCGAACGTACTCGATCGCGTCGTTGTCGTCGGCGGCGAGATAGTGCGCGTTGCCCGACTTCGAGTTGTGGGTGCGTCCGCCGCCGAGCTCCTCAAGCGTGACGTCCTCGCCGGTCACCGTCTTGATGACCGCAGGGCCGGTGATGAACATCTGGCTGGTCTTGTCGACCATGATCGTGAAGTCGGTGAGCGCCGGAGAGTAGACGTGGCCGCCCGCGGCGGCGCCCATGATCAGCGAGATCTGCGGGATGACGCCGGAGGCGAGCGTGTTGCGACGGAAGATCTCGCCGTACAGCCCGAGGCTGACCACGCCCTCCTGGATGCGCGCGCCGCCGCCCTCGTTGATGCCGATCAGCGGACAGCCGGTCTTGATGGCGAAGTCGATGATCTTGACGATCTTCTCGCCGTAGACCTGCCCCAGCGCGCCGCCGAACAGGGCGACGTCCTGGCTGAACACGCAGACGGGGCGTCCGTGGATCGCGCCGACGCCGGTGATGACGCCGTCGGTGTAGGGACGCTTGGCTTGCATGCCGAACGCCGTGGAACGGTGACGGGCAAATTCGTCGAACTCCGCGAAGGTGCCCTCGTCCAGGAGCGCGGCGATGCGCTCGCGGGCGGTGAGCTTGCCCTTGGCGTGCTGTTTCTCGACGGCGGCCGGGGAGGCGGCGTTGACGGCAGCGTCAATGCGTTCTCCGAGATCGGCGATCTTGCCCTGTGTCGTGTGGATGTCGATCTCCATGGGGCGACCATAATGCCAACGGGCCACCGTTGCCCAAGCTGCCCTGACCCTCGCCCGAAAGAGACGCCCGTGACCGACTTCCTTCAAGCCCCCGCGCTGCGCTCCTCGGTGCTCGGCGGGCTGTGGGCCGAGGTCGAGATCGTGGCGTCCACCGGCTCGACCAACGCCGACCTCGCCGCCTGGGCGCGCCGGGGCGGCCGGCCCGGGAAGGTCCTGGTCACGGCCGACCAGCAGGCCGGACGCGGCCGCCTCACCCGGAGCTGGGTCACGCCGCCCGACACCGCCGTGGCCTGCTCGGTCCTGGTGGCGCCGCGGCGTCCGGTGCAGGAATGGGGATGGTTGCCGCTGCTGGTGGGCATGGCGGTCAGCGACGGCGTCCACGAGGCGACCGGGCTCGACGCACGGGTGAAGTGGCCCAACGACGTGATGGTGGGCGAGCGCAAGCTCTGCGGGATCCTCTGCGAGGCGGTGGGGGACGCCGGGACGCCGCTCGCCGTCCTGGGGTTCGGGCTCAACGTGGGGCTCACGCCCGACCAGTTGCCGGTGCCGACGGCGACCTCGGTCCACGGGGAGGGTTCGGATGCGTCGGCGACCGCGGTCACCGTCGCGAACCTGCGAGCCCTGGAGCGCTGGTTCACGCGCTGGGACGACGGCGCCGACCTGATCGCGGACTACCGCGAGCGTTGCGGCACGTTGGGGCGGGACGTCACGGTGCACCGCGTGGGGGCCCAGGACGTCACCGGCCGCGCGGTCGACGTCGACGCCGACGGCGGCATCGTCGTGGCCACGCCCGGCGGCCGGCGCACGTTCGTAGCGGGCGACGTCGAACACCTGCGCCGCGCCTGATCACGGCGCCATGGCCCGCTAGATTGACGGTCATGCGCTTGCTCGTCCTGCTCCACGGCCTCGGCCAGACCCCGCAGTCCTGGCAGGACCAGGTCACCGTCCTGCCCGCCGGTTTCAAGGCCGTCGCGCCGTGGCTCAAGGGCACCCGGCCCGGACGCGCCGAGCAGTTCACGGTCACCGGCGCGGCCGACGACGTGCTGAGTCTGCTGAACACCCACGGGGTGGAGCAGATGTCGCTGGTGGGCGTCAGTCTCGGCGCCGTGGTGGCGCTGGACGCGGCGATCCGCGCGCCCGATCACATCTCCCATCTCGTGCTGGCGGCGGGGCAGGTGAACCCTCCGAAGGCGGTGATGCGCGCCCAGAAGCTGGTGTTCTCGCTCATGCCCGCGCGGCGGCTGGCGGCGCTGGGGGTGGAGAAGAAGCGGTTCCTCCAGGCACTCGACGAGGCGGCGCGCGTCGACTACCGCTCCCAGCTCGGCCGCGTACAGGCGAAGACCCTCGTTCTGGTGGGCGCGGACGACAAGGCGAACCTTCCCGCCGCGCAGGCGCTCGCCGCAGGCATCTCCGGCGCGCGTCTGGAGATCGTGGCGGGCGCCGGACACCAGCTCAACACCGACGCCCCCGATCGGTTCAACGAACTCGTCTACGACTTCCTGGCGACGTGAAGGTGCGGGCGAGGCGCTTGTTCCATCGTTGACGGTGCCGCGACGAGGGGGCCGTCGCCCCGTCGGAACGCGATGGGGGCGTCCGCGGTGGTGTGGGACGATGGCGCGCGTGACTGACGTCCCCGAATCCGACGGGAGGCGTCCGCGGTGGTGTGGGACGATGGCGCGCGTGACTGACGTCCCCGAATCCGCCGCGAGCGCCGACGCCCCCCTTGCCTCTGAGCGGCCGGCCGAGCGGATGCCGCTCGCGACCCAGCTCACCCGCTTCGTGCTGACCGGCGGTGTGTCCGCGGTCGTCGACTACGGGCTGCTCGTCGCGGGGATGGCGCTCGGGTTGGCGCACGCGCCCGCCAAGGCGATCTCATGGGTGTTCGGCACCCTGACCGCGTACGCGATCAACTCGCGCTGGACCTTCGACGCCAAGGGCAGCAAAGCCACGCTGGCGGCCGTCATCGCGCTGTATCTGACGACGTTCGTGCTGCAGGTCGGCACGTTCGCGCTGGTCTTCCCGGTGCTTGAGGGCTGGTGGGGCACCGCGGCCGCGCAGATCGTCGGGTTCGTGATCGCCCAGGGGCTGGCGACCACCGTCAACTTCATCGTGCAGCGGGCATGCATTTTCCGCTGAGTGTTCGATCGCGATTCGCGTCGAGTGATCGATCTCGACTTGCGCTGAGTGATCGATCTCGCCGCCCGGGTTGCGCACCCGCGCCCAGGTAGCAACCCGGGCAGGCGTGCGGAACCCGGGCGGGGGATCGGGCGGCGGTGCGGAATCCGGGCGGCGGTGCGGAACCCGGGCGGGGGATCGGGCGGCGGTGCGAAGCCCGGGCGGGCGTGCGGAACCCGGGCGGGGGATCGGGCGGCGGTGCGAGGCCCGGGCGTCAACCGGCGCGATAGTCGCGCGCTGCCCTGAACGCCTGGCGAAGGTGTTCGCCGAGGCGCCGGTGATCGACGGCAGTCTCCCAATCCCATCGCGTCACCCACCATCCGCAACGCTTGATCAGTTCTTCGCGTTGCACCTGGCGTGCGATCATGTCGGACGGTGAGCGGCCGCGGTCGGGGGAGTCGTACTTGACGCGTCCGTCGATCTCACCGACCACGCCAAGTTCGGGCCACCCGAAGTCGGAACGCGCCATCCACTCGCCGTCGGCGTTGACGATGTCGAACTGAAGCTCCGGACGGGGGATTCCGGCCCGCAGCATCGAAACCCGGCTGAGTGATTCAGCGGGTGATTCCGCGCGGCGATCGGCGAATTCGAGCACGCTGGCCAGCGTGCGATTTCCCGGACGGCGTCGTCCCGCGTCGACGTGCTCGGCCAAGATCGTCCGATCGGGGTCGCGCGCGAGGGCGGCGTCCGCCAGCACGACCGCCCAAGCGAAGCCCTCCGCTCGACCGATGTCGGCGATGGTGCGCTCGAGTGTGGTGACCGGCACGCCGTCGATCACGGTGATCTCGGCCGCCGTGAGGGGGCTGTGATGCAGATGGACGCCTGCCTCGCGGCGTCCATGACTACCGGCGGCGCGCGTGAGGTGGACGTCATCGAGCGCGGCGCGACGCACCGGTAGCCCGTGGAAGACGGCCGCGGACGTGTGGCTGACCACGGTTCCGACCAGGCGTTGGGACGCCGCGGCGGCGGCTTCGATGCGGTGTCGTGACTCGGCATCTCCGATGAACGGGACGGAATAGACACCGCGACGCAGCCGGTCCAGCTCTCCGGAGGCGTGTGCTTGGGCGATCCGTCGAGGCGTCCATCCCTCGGCGGTGAAGGACTTGGTGGGGCGAAGGTCGTGAACGGTCATGACTCCGAGGAGGCCATCCCAAGCCGTCTCGGCGCTAGCCCCGCGGGACAATGTGGATAAATCCGCGGACTTCTCCACAGGGGCCGATTGGGTGGAAGGATTCGGTCGATGACGCCTATGGGCGCCTCCGCCCGTCCGATGCCTCCATCGTCAGGCCGCCCGGGTTGGCCACGCTTGCCCGGGTTCCTACGCGAGCAAGCGTGGTTAACCCGGGCGGCGAACCGGGCGGTGGTGCGCAAACCGGGCGG
>JAVTWJ010000011.1:0-90877 GCA_032229785.1 Propionibacteriaceae bacterium | reverse complement strand
GGGGTTCTCAAACTCTCTACGGAGGTCCACCCCACGCACAAGGCTCGAACCCAAGTCATCGTCAACGTTGGTGGAGGTTCGGGCCTTGTCGGTATCTGCGACCCAGGTCAGTGCGTTGGCGTTGACTTGCGGGTCGAGCAGCATCTCAAACGGCCGGTTGTGCTCGACGCGCAGTTCGCCGTCCTCATCGGGTTCGGCTCCTGTCGTTTCGTGGGGTCGTCGATCGCGACCCGGACGGGCAGTTTCGGCGCTTGGGGGCGTCGGTGGAACCGTTCGGGTGGGCTGTGTGCTTATTGCGGTCGGTGAGGGCCACGGTTCCGGTTGGTGGTGAGCCATCGCCGTGGCGTGGGGTGAGTCAGCGCGCTGGTGTGGGGTGAGTCTGCGCGCCGGGCGGGGCGGGCCGGTGCTGGCGGTCGAACTCAGATGCACCGCGCCGTCACGATTCGACATCGTCCCAGAACGCTTGGAGTGCCGCCGCGACGGCCCGAGGCTGTTCGAGCGGCAGAAGGGTGCGGGCGTCGTTGATCGTGACGACGTCCGCCTTCGGGGTGGAGGCGGCGGCGCGTGCAGCATCCTCAGGGTTCCAGTCGCCACGATCGTCACCGGCAAGATAGAGGGCGGGTACGGTGATCTGCGGAAGGTGACCGGTGACATCGCCGCGGTCGAGAATGAAGGAATCCACAGCCAGCGCCAGGCTGCGGCGAGTGGGGCGCGCCAGGGAGGCCTCGACCAGCGCTCGCAGGTCAGGATCGTTCCCGGCTGCGTCGGTCACCATCGCCGACAGGATCGCACTCCGCACGGGTCCTACCGGACCTGCGAGTCGGAGCAGCGGGCGTAGCATCCGGATCTGCCAACGCATTGCTGCCGGGATCGGCTCGGGCGGCGCGCTGATGGCGACCAGGCTGCTCAGAACGCCGGCCCCGACGGCCAGCTCGAACCCCACGTGGCCGCCGAACGCGTTGCCCACCCATGCCGGCGCTTCCGGACCCATCACGCCGTGGACGCGGAGTGCGGCCAGCAGGTCCCGGGCGGCGTCGGCCGCCACGGCGATCGACGTGCGCGCCCGCAGGGCGTCGCTGTGGCCGAGGCCCGGACCGTCCACGAGTATCAGCCGTCGACCGGGCAGCAGCGGGACGAGTCGATCCCAACTCGTGCTGTCGACGAACATCGACGACCACAGGATCGTGTCCGGGCCCGCGCCCGTAACCTCGACGCCAAGGGCGCCGAGCCGCGTCGGCACTCTCATCTGGCGGCCGTGCCGATGCTTGCGGCTCGTCTGGTCGGTTGTGGTGGGAAGCTCTGTCATCATCCTGCTCATTTCATGTAAGTTGCGATAACGTGAATACTAGACGGTACCGCATGAGCGCAAGATCGGACTCGGTGCATGCGACGGGGACCCGGATCCTCGACGCCGCGCTCCGGCTCTACGCCGCCCACCCAGTCGACCAGATCCGACTTGAATCGATCGCGGCCGGCGCGGACGTCTCGGTGCCGACGATCGTGCGCCGTTATGGAGGGAAGGCCGGCGTCATCGTCGCGCTCGTCACCAGAGAACTCGCGCAACTCGCCGACCGCCGCGCGGCGCACGCTGAGGACCCCATCGAGGCGATCGTCGCCGACTTGGTCGAGCACTACGAACGCTACGGATTGCTCATTCTGAAGGTCTACTCCGAATCCCCTCTTGTCGAGGGACTCGCCGAGGTGGCCGCGCAGGGGCGCGAGTACCACATCGACTGGTGTCGCCAGACATTCGCCGAGCGAGTGCATGGGGACGCCGCAACTCGTTCCCGTCGCCTCGCGGCGTCCGTCGCCGTATGTGATGCGACCACATGGCGGATCCTCCGCTACGACGGTGGACTTGATTCCGGCGAGACTTGCGCTGCGCTGCGCGAACTACTCGATCCGGTCATCGAGTAGGGATTGGTCCATTTCGACGGCGGCCGAATCGGGCAGATCGGAGGAGCGTGCCAGGCAGTGGCCAGCCTCGCAAACGACGAATCCCGGGTGAAATGGGGCTGCCGTCGGGAGGGCTCTCGAAGAACGGCAGCCATAGAGGCTTGCTCAGAGATCCCGGCCCGCTCCTCCCGGCTGGCAGCTGACTAGGTATTTTGCTGGAGGCGAGGACTGTCCTGAATGAGCCGCATAGGTCGGGTGGGCGGCGGCGAGGCGCCAGGGAGATCGCCGTTCCGGACCCTTGCAAGGGTGGTCTGTCCGGCGCCTGTGGCGAGGGCCCGAATAGCGCCCCCATGTGGCGGGTGCATCGTCGCCGCACCGCCCCCGCTGCCGCATCGGCACTCGTCCGTTGATCGATTCCCCTCGAAGCCTCCTCCTCTCCGAGCTGCGTCTGCCGCATAGCCGCGCGCCGTACGATCCACGTACGATGTGCGATTCTTCAAGTCGCTTCGAGGAGAACAGCGAGGAGGCCCATGTCTGCGAAGGAACCACGCCAGGCTCCGTCGACCGCAGGGTTGAGCAAGCAGCGGGTGGTGGCCGAGGCGATCCGGCTCGCCGACCGCGATGGTGTCGACGGGCTGAGTATGCGCCGGCTGGCCGGCGCGCTCGACGCGGGCACGATGTCGCTCTACCACTACGTGGCGAACAAGGAGGAACTGCTCGACGCCATGATCGACGTGGTGTTCGGAGAGATCGAGCTGCCGCTGGAACAGTCCGACTGGCAGTCGGCGATGCGGCGGCGGGCGGTATCAGCCCGCCAGGTGCTCGCACGCCATCGGTGGGCGATCGGCCTCACGGAGTCGCGGACGTCACCCGGGCCCGCGCACCTCCGCCACCGCGAGGCGTTCACCGCCTGCCTGCGGAGGGCCGGCTTCTCGGTGATGATGGCGACGCACGCGGGCTGGCTGCTCGACTCCTACGTCTACGGCTTCGCCCTACAGGAGGCCAACCTGCCGTTCGACACTGCCGAAGAGTTCACGGCGGTGACCGCGGGCGTCTTCTTGCCCCAGCTCCTTCCTGAGGAGTTCCCCTACCTCAACGAGTCGGCTGCGGGGCTTGTCGCTGCCGGCTACGACCCGGCAGGGGAGTTCATCTTCGGCCTCGACCTCGTCCTATCGGCCCTTGAGCCCCTGCGCACCTGAGTGCGGCTTGTTCGTTCGGGAAGTGTCCGCGGGCCTTGAGCGGCGTGCGGATGCGGGGCGTTGGCCGGCTCGATCGTGTTCGGATCTCCGTCGGCACCTGGAGCGAGAACCTCATGCGATCCCCGCCATCGTCACCGCCAGCCGCAGGCCGCGGATGTCCCGGTCGCTCTCGCTGATGGCCTCCAGCGCGCGAACGGCTTGACATGTCGTACGGCGTACGCCGTACGGTGTACGGGTCTGGCGAGACTCGCCACTCTGATGTGAGGAGGCTTCGTGGGAATCGAACCGCGATCGAATGGGGAAGCAGGCCCAGTGCCCGGGGTGGGTTCCGCCGGTGCCGCGACGATGCTGGCTGCCGTCCAGCAACGCTACGGCCCGCCCTCCGTGCTCGAGTCATCCCGGGTCGGCATACCGCAGGCCGGCCCCGGTGACGTGCTGGTCCGGGTGGGTGCGACCGCGGTCCACCTCGGCGACTACTTCATCATGACCGGGGAACCCCGCGTGGTGCGCCTGGTGTTCGGGCTCCGCCGTCCGCGCCACGGAATCCCGGGCAGAGACCTCGCAGGCGTGGTGGCCGCGGTCGGGAAGGGCGTCACGATGCTCCGACCCGGCGATGAGGTGTTCGGCTGGAGCACCGAGGGCACACTCGCCGAGTACGCCTGTGTCCCGGCGAACAACCTGGCGCCCGTGCCGACCAACCTATCGGTCGTGGATGCGGCAGCGGTGCCCACGTCGGCCATGACGGCGTTGCAGGCGTTGCGGAAAATCGCGAACGTTCAACCGGGCCAGACGGTGCTGGTCACGGGAGCGTCGGGAGGGGTGGGTTCCTTCGCGGTGCAGATCGCCAAGGTCTTCGGTGCCGAGGTGACGGGCGTGTGCAGCACCCGCAACCTCGATCTGGTCCGCTCGCTCGGTGCCGACCACATCGTCGACTACACGAGGACCGACTTCACCCGCACCGAACGGCGCTACGACGTCATCCTCGACAATGTGGAGGCCCAGCCGCTGGCGGCTGTCCGTCGCGCGCTGACGCCGACCGGCACCCTGATTCCCAATAGCGGACACGGCGGACGCTGGCTCGGCCCCCTCCCTCGGATCGTCAAAGCGCGCCTGCTGTCCGGGTTCACCCGTCAGCAGTTGAGGCCCTTCACGTCGATCGAGAAGCGCCAGGATTTGCTGACCCTGGCCGACCTGCTCACGACCGGACGGGTCGCGCCTGTCATCGACCGCACCTACCCCCTCGAGGAAGCAGCCGAGGCCCTCCGCTACGTCGGAGCCGGCCACACCCGCGGGAAGGTCGTCGTCACCGTCTGAGTGCCGTGCAGGCAAGAACGATCTCGCTCGCGCGTGGGAACGCTCAGCCCTGCGCCACCCCGGCGGACGGGCCGCTCCTGAGTGCGGCGACCCGAGGGTCATCCGGACTGCACCCGCGACGTGGTCGGCCACCCGCCGAACCGCGAGGGTGGCCCGTAGCCGCGCTGACGCCGATCAACGTCCATGAAGAATGCCGGGCGCGGCTGCGATGTCGTGTGGCGCTAGCTAGGGCGCGCGAATTGTCGTTACCAGCACGGCCGATGAGGGGAAAGGCGCTCCGGGCCAACGAGTGGTCGTTATGGGTGGGTATGGGGTGCCTCATAACGACCACTCGTTGGCCCGGAGTGGTCCTGGCTCTGACGAGTGACGTGGAAACGACCATTCGTGCGCCCGACCGTCACCCACGCGTCGCGCGCCACCCTCCCGGCGCTCGTCGCGCGTCGCCCGCCACTCGCCGCGCGCCACCCTCTCGACGCGCGCCGCTCGCCGCTCGCCGCGCGTCACCCGTCATCGGTCTCGTGGAGGGCGGGTGGCCTAGGCTCGACCTATGACGATCACACCCGACGAGTTGATCAGGATCCTGGCCGAGGCGGACCCGGTGGGGCTGGTCGCGGACGGCGCTCCGGCGGACGAGTATGCGGCGGAAGCCGAGGCGATCCTGGGGCTTCGGGGTGTCCCGACGCTGACCGAGATCACCGGTGTCTTCGCCGTCAGCTTCAGCGATCCCGGCGCGTGTCCGCGCGAGACGGCGCGCTGGATCGTCCAGGAGATGGAACGCCGGGCGCCTCGCCCATGACGAGGTGACCGCTCGCAGTCGGGCGGACCCAGCTGCCGTCGCCATACATTGGACAAACATTGTACAAATGGCGGATGGTTTCGCTACCGTGGTGCGGGATCGAACGCGAAGGAGTCCCCGTGCCCACGCCTGGACCGAACCGCCGCTCGTCGCGTCCCGGCGAGCGGGACGCCCCGCGTGTGGAGCACGACGGCGACCTGTGGCGGATCCGGTCCCTGCCCGTGGCTCGGCAGGTGTTACGCGCCCGCCGGGAGACCACGCAGGCCGGATTCACCGCTGAATGGATCCCCCAGGGCTGGCTGAAGCACCGCCCGATCCTCATCTCCGACGGCCCCCCGCACGACGCGCAGCGCACCAAGGTGGCTCGGTTCCTCGCCCCCATGGTGATCGCCGACCGCTACGGCGCGCTCATGGAGCAGCGCGCGGACGCCCTCCTCGCCGACGCCGGCTCCGACATCGTCCTGGACGATCTCGCCCTCCTCTACGCCGTCGATGTGACCGGCCAGGTCGTGGGGCTCACCAATTCCCCGGTGCCGGCGATGGCGCGACGCCTGGTGTCGTTCTTCCGCCAACCGCCGTTCGACCTGACACGGCCACGCCTGGGGCGAACGCCTCGGCAGTGGGCGGCGGCTGCGGCCAATGGGTTGCTGCCGCTCATCCGGTTCCACCTGGCGGACGTGCGCCCGGCGATCAGGCAGCGCCGTCGGTATCCGGCCGATGACATCATCAGCCACTTGATCGCCGAGGGCTATACGGACGCGGACATCCTCGTCGAGTGCCTCACCTACGGCACCGCAGGCATGGTCACCACCCGCGAGTTCATCTCCATGGCCGCGTGGCACCTCCTCGACGATCACGCGCTGGGCACGCGCTACCGGGCGGCCGCGCAGGCCGAGCGGCTCTCGATCCTCAACGAGATCCTGCGCCTGGAACCCGTGGTCGGCCACCTGTACCGGCGCGCTGCGGCGTCGTTCACCCTGACCGAGGGCCACCAGTCCTGGACGGTCGCGGCCGGCGACCTGCTCGACGTCGGCGTCAGGCAGGCCAACGCCGACCCGGACGCCGTGGGGCCCGACGCGCTGTCGCTGTGCCCCGGCCGCGCGCTGCCGCCGGGGGTCAACGAGGCAGGGCTTGCCTTCGGCGACGGGGCGCACCGCTGTCCCGGGCAGCCGCTCGCCACGCTTGAGGCCGACGTGTTGCTCACCCGCCTGCTGGCGCGGGATCCCGTCATCGTCGGCGAGCCCACGCTGGGCTGGGACGACCTCATCTCGGGATACACACTGCGAGGCCTCCGCCTGCAGCTCAGCTCGTCGTCGGCCCAGAAGGGGAACTCCTGATGGATGACCGCTACCAATACCTGGCGCTGATGCTCGCCTGCGTGGTGATCACCCTGCCGTTGGAGTTCCTGCTACGCGCCCGCGTCTACCGGCAGCCGGTCAGGCTGGCGGTGGCCCTGCTGCCGACCGTGGTCGTCTTCGTCGTCTGGGACGTCCTGGGCATCCTCCGCGACCACTGGTCCTACAGCCCGCGGTTCACCTCGGGCGTCATGCTCGGCCCGATGCCGCTGGAGGAGCTGGTGTTCTTCCTCGTCATCCCCGTCTGCGGTCTGCTCACCTACGAGGCGGTCGGCACCGTCCTCACGCTGGCTCGCCGGGGACGAGACGACGAGCATGCCTGAGTACAGCATCCTCACGCTGCTCGCCGTGTCGGCGGTCGTCGCGGTGGAACTGTTCTGGTTGCGCACCGGTCTCTTCCGCAGCGCCCAGTACTGGCTGGCCATCGCGATCGTGGTCTTCTTCCAGGTGTGGGTCGACGGATGGCTCACCAAGCTGAGCGACCCGATCGTCCTCTACGGCCCGGAGCACCACGTCGGCGTCCGCTTCCCGTGGGACATCCCGATCGAGGACTTCGGCTTCGGCTGGGCCATGGTCACTCTCACCCTGTTGGTGTGGGTGCATGCCGGACGCCGCCGGCGGTCGGCGGACCGGGGGGCCGAGCGAACACGATCCACCCGTTCGGCCGGAGCGCCGACCGAACACGATCCCCCCACGGAGGCCTCATGACCACCCGCCCGATTCCCTTGCCCGGGCGTGACCGTCATGCCGTCCGGCACCCAGGCGTCGGCGGCGCCGAGCGGGTCGGTGACGGGCGGCACGTGCTCGTCGTCGGCGGTGGCATCGCGGGCCTGGCCGCCGCGACCATCCTGGCCGAGCGCGGCGTCCGGGTCACCCTGGCTGAGGCGTCCGACCGGCTCGGTGGCCGGGTCGCCGCCTGGCCGCTGGGCGACGGCAGGACGATGAGCCGGGGGTTCCACGCCTTCTTCCGGCAGTACTACAACCTGCGGGCGTTGCTCGCCCGGGTGGATCCCCGTCTTGGGTTCCTCACCCCCGTCGCGGACTATCCGCTGCAGCGCCCCGACGGGTTGCGCGACTCGTTCGCCGGCCTGCCCACCACCCCGCCCTGGTCGGTGCTGCGGTTCGTGCTCCGAAGCCCGTCGTTCACCCTCGCCTCACTGGCCCGGGTCAACGTGCCCGCGGCGCTCGAACTCCTCAAGGCGCGATTCCCGGGCACCCATGCGGCCTACGACGGGGAGTCGGCGGCCGACTTCCTCGACCGGTTGCGCTTCCCGCCGCAGGCTCGTGCGCTCGCGCTGGAAGTGTTCGCCCGCTCGTTCTTCGCCGATCCGCGCGAGTTCGGTGCTGGCGAACTGGTGGCGATGTTCCACACCTACTTCGTGGGGTCGGCGGAGGGGCTCCTGTTCGACGTCCCCGACGACGACTACGACACGGCACTGTGGCGTCCGCTCGGCGAATACCTGCATGCCCGGGGTGTTGAGGTGCGGACGGACGCCCCCGTCGGTGCCCTCGTCGTCGGCGCCGACCGGGTGAGGGCGGAGGTCGGCGGCGAGGACGTCGAGGCGGACGCCTGCGTGCTGGCCACCGACCCGCGGGCCGCGCGTCGGCTGGTCGCGGCGCTGCCGGACGCCGACGCAGCCTGGCGGGACGCCGTCGCGAACACCCGCAACGCGCCCCCGTTCATGGTGGTCCGGCTGTGGCTGGAGCGCCCGGTGGAGTCCGGCCGTCCCGCGTTCCTGGGCACGGCCGACTACGGGCCGCTCGACAACGTGTCGGTCCTGGAGCGCTTCGAGGCCGGGGCCGCGGCGTGGGCGGCGGCGTCCGGCGGTTCGGTCGTCGAACTGCACGCCTATTCCTGCGATCCGGACGTCGCCTCCGATCCCGTCGCGGCGGACGCCCTGGCCGCGTCGTTGGTGGCCGAGCTGGGCCGGGTCTTCCCCGAGACGAGGGGAGTCGTCGCACTGCACCGTGAAGTGCTGGTCCGGGACGACTGCGCCCTGATCACCCCCGAGCCGTGGGAGGCGCGCCCCGGCGTCCGAACCCCGTCGCCCCGGCTGGTGCTGGCCGGCGACTGGATCCGCTGCCAGCACCCGGTCGCCCTGATGGAGCGCGCCGCGACCACGGGGATCATGTCCGCCAACCAACTGCTCCATGGCTGGGGCGTGCAAGGTGAGGATCTCTGGACGGTCCCGCTGCGGGGCCTGTTGGCCCGGCGCTGATCCGCTGCGGGGACTCCTGGCCCGGTGCTGATCCGCCGCGGCGCATCAGCGTCGTCGTAGGACGCCGGCGGCGATCGTCCGCGCGGTGACCGCCAGCTTTTCGGCGTCCGGCACCCGGATCCGGCCCGAGAAGACGTCGTAGTCGGCCGCCTCGATCCGATCGAGGATGCGGCGGTAGAGCACCAGCGCCGTGGCGACGCAGCGCCGCGAGGCGGGAGGCAGCAGACCCAAGCCGACCTCCGCCGCCGCGTACAGCGATCGTGCCCGCGCGACCTGCTCGCCCATCATGGCGCGCCACTGCGGGGTGACCTCGCGCAGCCACGGGTCGGCGCCGTGGCGCGCCAGGTCGGCCTGCGGAAGATAGACCCGGCCCCGATCCAGGTCCTCGCCGACGTCGCGGAGGAAATTGGTGAGCTGGAAGGCGTTGCCCAGGTCGCGGGCGGGCCCCTTCGCGTCGGGGGAGTACGGCTCCAGGACCGGCAGCATCATCTCCCCGATGACGGCCGCCGAACCCTCCATGTAGCCGTCGCGAAGCTGCTCCCACGTGTCCCACGTGCTGCGGTCCAGGTCGCTCGCCATCGCGTCGAAGAACCGCTCGAAGCACTCCGGGTCGGTCCCGCGGTGCCCGATGCTGTCGACGATGGCGGCCATCACCGGTTCGTCCGATGAGCCCGCGTCCAACGCCCGGAAGAACGTCGCGCGGAAGGCGCTCAGTCGTTCTGCGGGGTCGTCCCCCTGGGGGACGGCCAGGTCGACCTTGTCCGGCTCGTCGACGATGTCGTCGGCGAGCCGGCACAGCGCGTAGACGGTGAAGACGTCCCGGCGCTGACGGCGAGGCAGGAGGCGGGCCCCCCAGTAGTAGGTGGTGCCGTACTGCATGGTGAGCTCGGCGCAGCGCCGGTAGCCCGCGGCGAGGTCGGTCATCGGGCCATGTCCAGGACTCGTCGGGCGGCGAGCTTGCCCGAGATCAGCACCATCGGGATGCCCACTCCCGGCGTGGTTCCCGAGCCGGCGAACACCAATCCGGGCACGCGCCGGTCGACGTTGCGCGGACGGAAGGGTCCGGTCTGCGGCAGCGTGTGGGCCAGCGCGAACGGCGTCCCCGCGGCCATGCCTTGCGCCTGCCAGTCGGCCGGGGTGACCAACTGCTCGGTGAGGATGTCGCCCGGGTAGCCGACATCGGCCAGGAAGGTGTGCATCCGGTCCCGCAGTCGGGGACCCTCCCTGTTCCAGTCGAGGCGTCCGGTCCGCAGGTTCGGCACGGGCTCCAGGACGTACAGCGCGTGGGCGCCGGCGGGAGCCGCCCCGGGTTCGTCGAGCGAGGGCACGGCCACGAACCGGGACGGATCGCGCATCGCGCGGCCGTGGTCCAACAGGTCGGTGAAGGCCTCCGACCACGCATGTCCGAAGTGGATGTTGTGGTGGCCGACCCCTGCCGGGAGTTCGCCCCGGACGCCCACGTGCCACACCAGCGCGCTGGGCGAGTAGCGGCCGCGCCGGGCGACGCGGGGTGCCCGCACGCCGGGAAGGAATCGCTCGTAGGCGATCGGCAGGTCCGGTGTCATCACGACGCTGTCGGCCGCGAGGTGCTCCCCCGACTCCAGCACCACGCCGGACGCCCGACCTCCCGGGGCTCGCGACACGCGCTCGATCGGGGCGTCATAGCGGATCTCGACGCCGGCGTCCTCGGCCGCCCGGGCCATCGCCACGGGGACGGCGTGCATGCCGCCGTCGGGGAACCAGACCCCCTCGATGGAGTCCATGTAGGTGATGACCGCGTACAACGCGAGCGCCTGCTCCGGCGCCAGGCCCGCATACATCGCCTGGAAGCTGAACACGCGGTGCAGGCGTTCGTCCCGGAACCGGCGCGCGACCTCGGGGCCCAGGCGGCGGAACGCGCCCAGGCGGAGGAGCTCAGCGGCCGCGCGGGGCGAGCGGACCAGACCGAGCGGGGAGTCGAAGTTCGTGTCGATGAAGTGGGGCAGTTCCACGTCGTTGAGGCGCCGCAGCCAGACCACGAAGTCGTCGAAGGCGCGGGCGTCCTGCTCACCGCATTCGGCGGCGATGACCTCGCGCATCTTCTCGTGCCCCGGCCGGACCAGCAGGCGGGAACCGTCGGCGAAGAAGGCGTGGTAGGCCGGGTCGAGCAGCCGCATGCTCAGGTAGTCCTCGACCGTCCGCCCCACGGCATGGAACGCCTCCTCCAGGAGGGGCACCATCGTGAACACGGTCGGGCCGGTGTCGAAACGGAACCCGTCGCGTTCGAGGAGGCCGTTGCGGCCACCGGGCACCGACTCGCGTTCCACCACGGTCACCCGTTGTCCCCGACCGGCCAGGTGCAGGGCCGTCGCCAGGCCGGACAGCCCGGCACCGACGACGATGGTGTGGCCGCGGCCCTTTCCGTGCGTCCTGCTCGGGCTGCGCCTACTGCGGACGCCGCCGGTGCGGGGGGCCGTCATGCCGACCGCCAGGCGAGCGCGCGGGCGGCGTCCGTGATACCCCCGACGCCCGTCGGCGTGAGTGGCGCGCGCTCAAGGCAGACCAGCGCCTCGCTGACCTCGGACGCGATCAGCCGCTCGAGCATCCCGTCGATGCCCGCCACGCGTAGCGCGTCGGCCAGGGAGGGAACCTCGTCTCGTCCGAAGTCGGGAGTCCCGACCCGCGCCAACAGGTCCGCCGCATCAGCGGTGAGCGTCTCGCGGGCCAGCGAGAGGAGCACGGTCGCCTTGGCCTCGAACAGGTCGTCGCTGACCGGCTTTCCGGTCAGCGACGGGTCGCCCCAGACGCCGAGATACTCATCGCGGAGCGCGAAGGCGATACCGAGGTGGTCGCCGCAGGCGACGAGCACATCGACGATGTGCTGCGGCGCCCGGGCGGCGACCGCCCCCCACTGCAGTGGCCGGGTGACGGTGTACCGCCCCGATTTGGTCTGCGCGACATGCTCGGCGTGGCGACGGTCCCGTCGCCCGGCGGCCGCGCCGGTCAGGTCGGCGCGCTGGCCGGCGATGAGCTCCACCGTCAGGTCGTACCAGACCGCACGCATCGCGGTGGGCAGGCCGTCCACCAGCCCATCGGCCAGGGTGTGGGCCAGGTCACCCAGCAGGATCGCCAGGTTGCGCCCGAACACGATGCCGTCGCCCCGTGCGGAGGCCACCTCATGCCACCCGGACGCCTCGACGTGCGCCGAGGGGTGGCCGCGCCGCTGGTCCGACTCGTCCATCACGTCGTCGTGGATCAACGCGAAGAGATGAAGCAACTCCAGCGCCGCCGCCGCGCGGACCAGGTGCCAGTACCCTGCCTCGCCGTGGACTCCGCCGGCGGCGATGAAACCCCAGTACGCCATCGTCGTCCGTACCCGTTTGCCGCGGCCGACCAGCAGGCTCCTCAACCACCCGGGCAGGTCCTGGGGCAGCACGTCCACGCCGAGGTCGTCGGTGAACTCCCGCCAGGCGTCCGCCAGTGCGGCGAGTTCCTCGTCTATCAGCTCGTCGACGTCTCGCCGGACGGCGTCCGGGTCGGGTGCGGCCTGACGTGGGTGGGCTGCGCCGGACGCCATGGCGTCGACGAGCTGAGGTACCTGCAGGGACGCCCAGGGGCTGTAGACGTGCGGGGTCGCTGCGATCGCGGCGCTCAGGCTCGCCCAGGGCACCCAGGTCCATTCCGCGACCTCGGCCGGGTCTGGATGGGGATCCTCGTCGGCGACGAACCCGGCGTAGACCGGGCAGATCTCGTTCTCGACGATGCCCGAGGCGTCCGTGGCGCGGTAGCGGAAGTGGGGCAGGAGTGCCATCAAGGGGCCCACCGTCAGGCCGAGCTCCTCTTTGATTCTGCGTCGTGCCGCGACTTCGACGTCCTCGCCGGGCCGCGGGTGGCCGCAGGCCGAGTTCGTCCACACGCCGGGCCAGGTCGCCTTGTCCAGGGCCCGGCGGGTGAGCAGCACCTCGCCGCGGCCGTTGAAGAGGTAGGTGGAGAACGCGAGGTGAAGGGGGGTGGCCTCGGAGTGGACCCGGAGCCGATCGGCACGGCCGATCGGGCGTCCCGTCTCGTCCAGCAGGACGACGTCGTCACCGGTCGGCGAGGGCGTGGGCCTCACGGTGGTGACACGGGGATTGCTCGGCATGATCATGTCCAATGTTTGTCTAAGGTGTGCCGACACGGTAGTCGGCAGGCGGACGGGAGGCAAGACTTTCGTTCAAGGTTTGTATAAACTCACGGCGAGTTGGCATCGTCCAAAGGAGGAGGCGCGGTGTACACGGTCAGCCAGGCCTCCGACATCACCGGTATCCCGAGCGCGACGCTGCGGGCCTGGGAGCGCCGCTACGGCGTCATCGCCCCGTCCCGCACCGAAGGCGGCTACCGGCTCTACGACGCCGCACAGATCGAGAAGCTCCGCGAGATGGCCGCCCGGGTTTCCGGCGGGATGCGCGCGGCGCAGGCGGCCGCCAGCCTGGCCGACTACCGTTCGCCCGCTCCCGGTGCCGGGCGCGATCACGGTGATCTGGTCGCCGCGGCCGAAGCATTCGACCCGATCTGGCTGCGCGAGACGATCGACGCGGCGTTCGCCGGCTCCGACTTCGAGGAGGTGATCACGTCCTGGTTCCTGCCCCAGCTCGATCGGCTCGGCGAGGCCTGGGCGTCCGGCCGGCTCTCCGTGGCGCACGAACACTTCGCCAGCGCAGGCCTCATGGGAAAGCTGGCCTCCGTGTTCCACGATGCGGTGCACGACCCCACGGGGCCGACCGTGCTGATCGGGCTCCCCGCCGGCGCCCGGCACGAACTCGGCGTGTTCGCCTTCGCCACCTGTCTGAGGCGACTCGGATGCAACGTGCTCTACCTGGGCGCAGACCTGCCGACGGTCGAATGGCAGTCCGCGGCGCGCGAACAACACCCTCGCGCGGCGGTGCTCGCCGCGTCGTCCCCCGCGGACGCCGAGTCCGCCTCCGACGTGGCCCAGGCGCTGAACGGCCTCACCCCCACTGTGTCCGTATGGGCGGGCGGCTCGTGGCGCACCAGAGTGCGCGGCGCCACCCCGCTGCCCGACGACGTGCCCGAGGCGGCCCGTCACCTGAACAGAGTGCTGCTGGGGGCGCGGGCCTGAACCTCCGGGCGATCGCCCTCCACCGTGCGGTCTCGCTCGGGTAGGTCGTCCACCGCGCGGTTCGGAGGCTTCCGCGATCGCCTCCCTGGCCGCGGACGGGGAGGAGGGCGTCCGGCGGTGAGGTCGTGGGAAGATATCCCTCATGGCTCGACCCCGTAGGAACGCCACCGTGATCCAGGTGATCGTGGCGATGGTGGTGATCTTCATCCCCGTCATCGTCATCACCAGGCTGTTCACGGTCGACCCCGAGCCGGCCGTGAACGTCGTCGACTACCGGCCGCTGGCCGAGGTGGCCGCGGCCGAGGCGTCCTTCCCGGTGCTGGCGCCGGAGAATCTGCCCGAGGGTTGGGTGGCGACCCGCGCGCGATGGATCCCGGCGGGCCAGCGGGGCGTGGGGGGCGATCCGGTGCCGGCCGACACCTGGCAGCTCGGGTTCCTGAGCCCGCAGCAGACCTACCTGGCGCTCGACCAGCGGGCACCCGCGGCGACCGCGTTCGTGGAGGAGGTCACCCGGCGGGGAAAGCCCGACGGTTCCTCCGACGCGGCGGGGCGGGCGTGGGTGCGCCACGTCTCCGAAGACGGCCGCACCCGCTCGCTGGTGAACGCCGAGGGTGGCGTGACCACCATCGTCAGCGGCGACCTGCCCTTCGAGGCTCTGGAGGCGTTCGCCTCGACGCTGGCGGCCGTCGCCTGACTGCTTCTGGTGCGCGTCCGGGCTCGATCTGATCCAGTTATCCGCTGACGCGGGCGATCAATTCGGGGGCCACCAGCACGTCGGCCGGGCGCTCGCCGGCGACGGCTGCGACGAGCGACTCGAGCGCGGCGCGTCCGACCTTCTCGAAGGGCTGACGGACGGTGGTCAGCGGCGGGTCGAGGTAGGCGGTGCCGGCGAGATCGTCGTAGCCGATCAACGCGACGTCGTCGGGCACCCGGATCCCGGCGTCCCGCAGCGCCGCCAGGATGCCGATGGCCATCAGGTCGTTGGCGCACAGAATGGCGTCGGGCAGCGGGCCGGCGGCGATGCGCTGTCCGAGCACGTTGCCGGTCTCCGCCGACCAATCGCCCTCCAGTGGCTCCGGCGCAGGCAGACCGGCGGCGGCCATGGCGCCCCGCCAGCCGTCGAGCCGGGACGCGGCGTCGAACCAGTGGAGCGGGCCGCTGACATGGACGATCGACCGCGCGCCCCGAGCGATCAGCCGCTCCGTCGCCAGGCGGGAGCCCAGGCGTTGGTCGACCGCGACGAACGGGTGCCCCGCGGTGTGCGGGCCGGGTTGGGTGACCAGGACGGTCGGCGTGTTCGAACCGTGGGGGAGCAGGGCGGCGCTCGCGCGGGTCGGCGCGATGACGATCGTGCCCCGGACGCCGTGGGCGGCGAACGTGTCGAACACCTCGCGTGCCTCGGCGCGCGACTCGGTGGTGAGGACGCCGACGGCTGCGGTCAGGCCGAGGGCGCGGGCGTCCGCCTCGATGGACGCGAGGATCGCGGCCGGTCCGGTGAGCGAGAAGCCGCTGGCGACGATGGCGATGAGCTGCGACGTGCTGGTCGCCAGCGCCCGCGCCGACAGGTTGGGCCGGTACCCCAACTCGTCGATGGCGAGTTGGACGCGACCGCGGGTGGTTTCCTTCACCAGGGTCGATCCGTTGATCACGCGGCTCACGGTCTGATGCGAGACACCCGCGTGTGCAGCGACGTCGTAGAGGGAGGGTGGTCGGCTCATGGCGCCCAGCTTGCCTTGTCCTCGTCCCAGGCGGGGTGATTGTTCAGAAGCACTTCCCAAACCTCCCGGGCAACTGTTAGCGTTCACCTACCAGGTGTGAACGCTAACACACTGCCGCGCAGAGTTGCTGCGGCGGCGTCCGACCAACCAGGGGGCACCCGTGACATCGGCCAGTACTACTGGGGTACCGCAACAGCACCGCGACGTCGTCGATCGCTTGAAGGATGAGGTCGCCGCGCTGCACGCCGCGCTGCCGCGCAACGGGCTCGTCGTGTGGACGGCCGGCAACGTGTCGGCGCGCGTCCCCGGCGCGGACCTGCTGGTGATCAAGCCGTCGGGGGTGTCCTACGACGACCTCACACCCGAGGCGATGGTCGTCTGCGATTTCGACGCGAACCTCGTCGAGGGTGCGCGAAGCCCGTCGTCCGACACGGCCGCGCACGCGTACGTCTACCGACACATGCCCGAGGTCGGTGGGGTGGTGCACACCCACTCCGACTACGCCACGGCCTGGGCGGCTCGCCGCGAGCCGATCCCGTGCGTCCTGACGATGATCGCCGACGAGTTCGGCGGCGACATCCCCGTCGGTCCCTTCGCGCTCATCGGCGACGACTCGATCGGACGCGGCATCGTCGAGACCCTGCGTACCTCCCGCTCGAGGGCGGTGCTCATGGCCAACCACGGTCCCTTCACGGTCGGCGTCACCGCACTGGACGCCGTGAAGGCGGCCGTCATGGTCGAGGACGTCGCCCGCACCGTCCACATCGCCTGCGGGCTGGGCGAAGCCGTCCACCTCGAACAGTCCGACATCGACCGGCTGTACGACCGCTACCAGAACGTCTACGGGCAGGCCACCGATGACCGACGCCCGGTCGCCACCACCACCGACACCGACAAGGAAGAACGATGACCCGTACCCCGCTGTGGACCTCGCTGGACGACTTCGAGGTCTGGTTCGTGACCGGCAGCCAGTCGCTCTACGGCGACGAGACGCTGCGCCAAGTTGCCGAGCAATCCCAGCAGGTCGCCGCAGGGCTGGCCGGGCTGCCCGTGAAGGTCGTGTGGAAGCCGGTCCTGACCGGCACCGAGTCGATCCGGCGCCTCGCGCTCGACGTCAACGCCAACGACCGCGTGGTCGGCGTCGTCGCCTGGATGCACACCTTCTCGCCGGCCAAGATGTGGATCACCGGCCTGGACGCCCTCCGCAAGCCGCTGCTGCACCTGCACACCCAGGCCAACGTCGAGCTGCCCTGGGACGACATCGACTTCGACTTCATGAACCTCAACCAGGCCGCCCACGGCGACCGCGAGTTCGGCTACATCCAGACCCGGCTGCAACTCGCCCGCAAGACGGTGGTCGGCCACGTGTCGAACCCCGTCGTGCGGCGGCAGATCGAGGACTGGCAGCGCGCGGCGTCCGGCTGGCAGGCGGCCCGCACGCTGAAGCTGGCCCGCTTCGGCGACAACATGCGCTACGTGGCGGTCACCGAGGGCGACAAGACCGAGGCCGAGTTGAAGCTCGGCGTCCAGGTGAACACGTGGGGCGTGAACGACCTGGCCGAGGCGGTGGCCGCGGCGTCGGACGCCGAGGTGTCCGCAGTGGTGGACGAGTACCTGGAACGGTACGACGTGGCGTCCGACCTGCTGCCCGGCGCAGCGCGGCATTCCTCGTTGCGCGACGGCGCGGCGATCGAGGTGGGCCTGCGGTCGTTCCTCGAGGAGGGCGGATTCGGTGCGTTCACCACCACCTTCGAGGACCTCGGCGCTCTCAAGCAGCTCCCCGGGCTGGCCGTGCAGCGGCTGATGGCCGAGGGGTACGGCTTCGGCGCCGAGGGCGACTGGAAGACTGCGATCCTGGTGCGCGTCGCCGCCGTGATGGGTGCGGGGCTGCCGGGTGGGCAGTCCCTCATGGAGGACTACACCTACGACCTCACCCCGGGCGACGAGATGATCCTGGGCGCGCACATGCTCGAGGTGTCGCCCTCCCTCACGACCGCCAAGCCGCGGCTGGAGGTGCATCCGTTGGGCATCGGCGACCGGGAGGATCCGGTGCGGCTGGTGTTCACGGCCGATCCCGGGCCGGCGCTGGTCGTGGCCCTGTCCGACATCCGCGACCGGTTCCGCATGGTGGCCAATGTGGTCCGCAACGTCGTCCCGCCGAACCTGCCGAAGCTGCCCGTCGGGCGCGCCGTGTGGAAGCCCGCCCCCGACTTCGCGACCAGCGCCGCCTGCTGGCTGTCGGCCGGGGCGTCCCATCACACCGTGATGACGAGCGCCGTCGGGCTGGACGTGTTCCGCGACTTCTCGCAGATCTCGGGCATCGAGCTGCTGGAGATCGGCGAGGGCACGACGGTCCATGGCTTCCAGCGCGAGTTGAAGTGGAACCAGGCCTACTACCGCCTCGCGCAGGGGATCTGACCATGAGTCCGGCGAGCGTGGCCATCGCCCTGGGGCGGACGGCGCTGGCGATCGAGTTCGGGTCGACGCGCATCAAGGCAGTGCTGATCGGCCCCGATCATCAGCCGCTCGCGAGCGGCAGCCACGAATGGGAGAACCAGTTCGTCGACCGCGTCTGGACCTACTCGCTGGACGCCGTGTGGTCGGGCGCGCAGGCCTGCGTCGCGGCGTTGGCGGCCGAGGTGCGCGCGCGTCACGGCGTCGAGCTGACGACGGTCGGCGCGTTGGGCGTCTCGGCGATGATGCACGGCTACCTGGCCTTCGACGCCGAGGGCGAACTGCTGGTGCCCTTCCGGACCTGGCGCAACACGACGACCGGCCAGGCCGCCGAGGAGCTGTCGACGCTGTTCGGCTTCAACATTCCGCAGCGGTGGAGCATCGCCCACCTGCGCCAGGCGATCCTGGACGGCGAAGCACACGTGCCGGCGATCGCCCACCTGACGACCCTGGCCGGCTACGTGCATGGGCGGCTCACCGGCGAGAAGGTGCTGGGTGTCGGCGACGCGTCGGGCCTGTTCCCGATCGACGTGGCGACCGGCGGGTATGACGCCGCGATGCTTGGGCGGTTCGACGGTCTGGTGGCGCAGGAGGGGTTCGGCTGGCAGGTGGGCGACCTGCTGCCCGAGGTGCGCGCGGCCGGGCAGCCGGCCGGTCGCCTCACCGAGGCGGGGGCGCTGCTGCTCGACCCGTCCGGCGTGCTGCGGGCGGGGATTCCGCTGTGCCCGCCCGAGGGGGACGCCGGGACCGGCATGGTCGCCACCAACTCGGTGGCGCCGCGCACGGCGAACGTCAGCGCGGGCACCTCGATCTTCGCGATGGTGGTGCTCGAACACGCGCTGGACCGCCAGCATGCCGAACTGGATCTCGTGACGACGCCCGCCGGCGATCTGGTCGCCATGGTGCACTGCAACAACGGGGCCAGCGAGCTCAACGGTTGGGCCGGCCTGTTCGCGGAGTTCGCGGACGCCGCAGGGGTTCCCGTGGACGTGTCGACGGTGTTCGAGACGTTGTTCCGGGCCTCGCTCGACGGCGAGGCGGACGCCGGTGGGCTGGTGGCGTACAACTACCTGTCGGGGGAGAGCATCACCCATCTCGACGAGGGGCGGCCCTTGTTCGTACGGACGCCGGACAGCCGGTTCACGCTGGCCAACTTCATGCGGGCGCACCTGTTCTCGTCGCTGGCCACGCTGCGGATCGGCATGGATGTGCTGCGCGACGAGGGCGTCCACCTCGACAGCCTGTTCGCCCACGGTGGCCTGTTCCGTACGAAGGGCGTCGCGCAGCGCTACCTGGCTGCCGCGCTTGAGGTGCCGGTGTCGGTGGGGGACATCGCCGGTGAAGGCGGCCCGTGGGGCATGGCGGTGCTGGCGGCGTACATGGCCGACACGGCCGCGGGCCGCGGCGTGGGGTCGTTGGCGCGCTACCTGGACGAGGTGGTCTTTGCCGGCGCAGCCCTGGAGACGCTCCTGCCCGAGCCGGTCGAGGTGGCCGGGTTCGAGTCCTACCTGCGCCGCTACCGCGCCGGTCTGGCCGTCGAGCGGGCAGCGGTCACCAGCATCTGATCGGCCGCGCCCGGGTGCCTTGATGGGGTCAGGCGCCCGGGCCCGCGGCGATCGCGCCCAGCGCGTCGGCGATCGGTTCGGCCTTGTGCGGTCGGATGAGACGACTGATTTCCTGCCCGTCGCGCAGGAAGATCAGCGATGGCCACAGCTTGACCCGGAAGGATCGGCCCAGCCGGCGACCCGGGCCATCCTCGACCTTGATCACCCGCAGGTCCGGGTAGTCGGCGAGTGCGGCTTCGAGGGGCCGGTGCGCGGCGCGGCAGTAGCCGCACCAGTTGGTGCCGAACATCAGCAGGGTCGGACCCGGGAGGGCGTCGATCTCGGCTCGATCGGGCTGTTCTTCGCGGTACCCCAGTGAATCCATGCGGGCGAGCGTACGTGACGGCGCCGCCGGGCCAAGGGGAGGCGGCGCCCGGGCTGGTAGGGCTCGCATATGGTCGTTTCCAGGGCGGTCAATGGAGGCGCGGGCGGTCCGGGCTCAGAGATGGTCGCTATGGAGGTCGCGCGGGAGTCCCATAAGGACCAGTTGTTGGCCCGGACCAGTGAGGCGCCTCACCAGTGCGCTGGGAATGACAATTCTTGAGCCCGACCGTCGCCGACTGTCCGCGTGACGGGCGTCAGGTCGGTGGAACGGCGGCTTCAGACCCCGAGCGCCCGGGCGATCCGTTCGATCACCCGCTGTGGTTCGAGCATGATCTCCTTGGCCTGCCAGCGCACGAACCGGTAGCCCAGGTCGCGCAGTACCTGCTCGCGGTCCTTCTCGGCGACGTACCCGGATGCTTCGCGATACTTGACCGCTCCGTCGCATTCGCCGATCAGCCGCACCCGGTCCCAGTAGAAGTCAGGGTAGAACCGCCCGGCTGCGGTTCGGATCTCGGCCTGGCAGACAGGAAGCGGCAGCGCGGCCAGGATCATGTGACCGGCGGAGAGGGACTCGGCCGGTGATTCCCGGAGGGCGTCGAGCGCTGTGATCGCGTCGGCCAACTGCCGGCCGCGCCGCCGGGATTCGGCGGACTGGGTGAAGAGGCCGCGCGCGGCGCCGACGAGGGATTCCGCTCCGTACTGCTGGCGGCGCGGGTCGGCGACCATCGTGCCGATGATGACCCGCGCCGCCGCATCGAGGAGAACCAGGGCTCCGGGCAGCTCCTGGTCGAGGGCGAGGTCGACGGCCGTGCGCGCCGGGCTGGTCACGGGGTATCCCTCGTCGTCTTCTTGCATTTCGCCTGAAGCGAAGCTGCTTCGCCGGTGGACTGCTGCTCCAGCGCGAGACCTGTGCCCTGCGGGTGGCAGCGTGATGGCCGGTGGCAGGTCATGCCAGGCGCCGAACCCGGGGGTGGGAAGATTCCAGATGAGTGCCGCCGACTGATGGCTGATCACGGCGTCGGGATGAATCACCGTCTCGGCGCGGGCGCGGAGGATGTGCTGACGCGCGACGTCCTCGGGCCAATGGTCGGCCGAGAGATAGACCCCGTGACGCACGGTGATCAGGCGGCCGGCTGCGAGCTGGGTGCGCAGCATCCGCGGGGTGACGCCCGAATCGAGCAATGCCTGCCGACCCAGCGGTCGGGACGGGAGGGAGACAGGCCGGGGTATGCGCACACAGCCACTGTGGTCCAGCGAGCCCCGGACGGACAGCTTTCTGTCGCGCATCTGTGGATAACTCGCGAAGCTCGTGGGGTGGCATCCACACCTGGACGCCGCCCCACGGCCGAGTCACGGCACGATGTGACCGCCCGCGCGGTAGAGCTCGTACCACTCGGCTCGGCTGAGGACGACGTCTGTGCCCTGGGTTGCCGAGGAACACCCCGGTGAAGAAGCCGCGAGACCGAACTCGGCGGGCTCTCGGAGGGTCGGGCTCACCGATGGTCGTTATCAGGGCGGTCGACCTTGTCTCTCGCGGTCTGGGCCCAGAAGTTGTCCTCATGCCGTGCCGGTGCGCCCGCCGTAAAGACAACTTCTTGGCCCGAGCTCTCATTCGCTCCGGCAAGGCCGCTGGGAACGACGATTTCTTGGCCGTGACCTGGGCTCAGCTGCCGCGGAGGATCGAGGCCATCTTCTTGCCGCGCGCGACCTCGTCGACCAGCTTGTCCATGAACCGGATCTTCTGCATCAGCGGATCCTCGATGTCTTCCACGCGGTAGCCGCAGATCACGCCCGTGATCAGCGAGGCGTTCGGGTTGAGCCCTGGCGCGTCGGCGAAGAACGTCTCGAGCGTGACCTGGTCGTCGATGGCCTTCTGCAAGCCCGCCTGGTCGTACCCGGTCAGCCAGGTGAGGACCAGGTCGAGGTCGTCCGTCGTACGGTTCTTCTTCTGGACCTTCTCGACGTAGAGCGGGTAGATGCTCGCGAACGGCATCGCGAAGACCCGGTTCAGCTGGTGCGCCATGCCCGAAAGTGTCGCACGCGACCACGCCATGCCGCTCGCCACCTGAGCAGCATTCCGCCGGGCGCGCGGGGCTGAAGCCCCCGGGGCGATCGCCACCCGATCACTGCCCTGCTACACCACTCCACGGGACTTGACCCAGTGACCTGTCCCTCCGTGAGATCGCCGACGAACTGCACGTCTCCATCAACACCGTGAAGTCCCAGGTCCACTCGTTGTACCGAAAGCTCCAGGTCTCCTCGCGCGAGGACGCGGTCCTCGCGTTGCGACGCGTCGGCGTGCACCAGACGAGGCCGCCGACCCTCGCGCGAGTGCAGCGACTGCCCGTGAGACGCCCAGGCGCCGGCCCGACCTGAGCCGCCCGACCTGAGACGGCGCACCGGTGCCCGTCGAGTGTGGTGGCATGCGAGCATGGCTGATCCAACCCGTACGTACTCACCCGACACCGTCGCCGTCGTCGGCGGGCGGCCGCCCCGGACGCCCGGTGCGCCCGTCGGTCCCGGCCTCGAACTCACCAGCACCTACGTGACGCCCGGGGACTTCGCCCCTGGCGTCCCGATCTACGGGCGGTACGACAACGCCACTTGGACGGCGTTCGAGTCCGTGCTGGCCGCGCTCGAAGGCGTCGACGGCCCGGAGGCTGCGGGTGGCGCGCTGGTGTTCTCGTCGGGCATGGCCGCGGCCACGGCGCTGTTCGCGCTCGTCCCGCGCGGTGCGCGGCTGGTCATCGGGGCGACGTCGTACAACACGGTGCTGGCGGCAGTCCGCGGGTTGGCGGACGCCGGCGACGTGCGGCTGTCCCTGGTCGACGTGGCCGACACGGACGCCGTGCGCGCCGCCTGTGCGGACGCGGATTGGCTGCACCTCGAGTCGCCCACCAACCCGCTGATCGAGGTCGCCGACCTGCCCGAGGCGTGCCGGATCGCCCGCGGCGCCGGCGTCCGGGTCAGCGTCGACAACACGTTCGCGACGCCGCTGCTGCAGAACCCGCTCGCGCTCGGTGCCGACGTGGTGATGCACTCGGCGACCAAGTACATCTCGGGACATTCCGATGTCGTCCTCGGCGCCCTCGTCACCGCGGACGCCGCCCTGCACGAGCGGCTCGTCCAGCATCGCGTGACGACAGGTTCGATCGCGGGCCCGTTCGAGGCGTGGCTGGCGCTGCGCGGCGTCCGGACGCTGCCGGTGCGGTTCGCGCGTCAGCAGGACACGGCGGGCGTGCTGGCCCGGCGTCTTGCCGAGCACCCCGCGGTGGTCCGTGTGCGCTATCCGGGGCTGCCGGCCGATCCCGGCCATGAGGTGGCCGCCCGCACGATGCGCGGGTTCGGCGCGATGCTCGCGATCGACCTCGCAGACGCTGATGCCGCTCGCACGCTCAGCGAGCGGGTCGGGTTGTGGGTGCCGGCGACAAGCCTGGGTGGTGTGGAGTCGCTGCTCGAGCGGCGTCGCCGCATCCCGTCGGAGCCGGAGACGGTCCCCGAGGCGTTGGTGCGCTTGTCGGTCGGTCTGGAGGATGTCGAGGATCTGTGGGCCGACCTCTGCGTCGCGCTCGACTCGCTGGCCTGACCGGCGCCTCAAACTGATGGCGGCCTGTGGCCCGACAGAGGGCCACAGGTCTCCATCGGTCGTCTTGGCGAATGCCTTGGCCGAGCGCGGTGGCCAGCACTGACGAGCGCCGCTCACGCTATAATTCTGTACATGACGATGGTTCCCCTGGCAGAGGCGCGAGCTAACCTCTCCCGACTTGTCGACGAGGCCGTGCGCACGCATGAGCGCGTCGAGATCTCGCGCAACGGTGTCCCCGCAGTAGTGATGCTGAGCGCAGATGACTACGACTCGTTGATGGAAACGCTCGACATCCTGGCCGATGCCGCCCTCGTCCGTGAGCTACGAGAGGCCATCGATCAACTTGACGCCGGCGAGGCTCTCGGCACCGAGGACGTTCTTGCCGAGCTGCCTCCCTCGCGTCGGGGCGTCCGGTGATTCCGCGCGTTGGCGCACGTTCTCAGGTGTGAAAAGACAGACGGTGCCTACCTACACGATCACCTGGTCGCGCGCCGCCAAGCGGGCCATTCAGCAGGATCTGCCCGAGTACGCCGCCGTTGCCTGCCTCGAGTTCATCCTGGGGCCGCTCGCCGACAATCCTTGGCGCGTGGGCAAACCACTGCAAGGCGTGTTGGAGGGCCTCCATGCTGCACGACGCGGGGAGTTCCGGGTGATCTACCGCATCCAAGAAGATCAGGTGGTCGTCTACGTGGCCACCATCCGGCACCGCCGGGACGCGTACGCCTGAGTGGACGCCCCCAGCCGAGCCATCGCCCAGGACGCAACCCGGGCGATGGCGGATCCGCTGGCGGTCCTTCGATCGTGAGGACGGGACTATCCGCGGCGGCCGCGGGAGCGTCCGGACGCGCCGGCGCTCCGCGAGAACGCGGCAGCACCGTGCCCCGAGGACGCGGACCCGCCCTGCGCAGCCGAACCCGTGTTGCGGGGGCCGGACGTGCGTGCCGACGAGCCCGCCGAGGACGCCTGGCCACGGCCGGAGGCCTGACGACCACCACCCGAGCGGGCGCTCTGGCGTCCGCCACCGGAGCCCGCGGTGGGGCGTCCGCCGCCGGACTGGCGTCCGCCGCCCTGAGCCTGCTTCGGTGCGACCCGCGCGGCTTCGGCGGGAACGTCCGCGACGGCCACGATGGACGCCGCCTCGCCGGCGACGTCCAGCACCCGTGCGTCCCCGGCCACCACCGGCATCGGGTGGGCGGTGATCTTGGCGGCGCGGGCCAGACCGGCGAAGTCCTTGCGCTGTTCGGGCAGGACCAGGGTGACGACATCGCCGTCATGCCCGGCGCGGGCGGTGCGTCCGGAGCGGTGCAGGTACGCCTTGTGCTCGGCGGGCGGATCGACGTGCACGACCAGTTCGACGTCGTCGACGTGGATGCCGCGGGCGGCGATGTCGGTGGCGACCATCACGCGGACGCGGCCGTCCGCGAAGGCCTTCAGCCCGCGCTCGCGCGCGTTCTGCGACAGGTTGCCGTGCAGTTCGACGGCCGGGATGCCGTTCGCCGTCAGCTCGCGGGCGAGCTTGCGCGCCTGGTGCTTGGTGCGCGTGAACAGCAGTCGCCGGGAGGTGCCGGCGGCCAGTTCGCGCACGACCGCGCGCTTCTGTGAGGCGTCCGGCACCAGGAAGACGTGGTGGCTCATCGCGGTGACCGGCGACTCGGCGCCGTCCACGCTGTGCACGAGCGGGCTGGCCAGGAACTGGTTGACCAGCTTGTCGACGCCGTGATCGAGCGTCGCCGAGAACAGGAGCCGCTGGCCGCCGCGGGGGGTCGACTTGAGGATGCGGGTCACCCCGGGCAGGAAGCCCAGGTCGGCCATGTGGTCGGCCTCGTCGAGCACGGTGATCGCGACGTCGCCGAGCCGGATGTGCCCCTGGGCCATGAGGTCCTCGAGGCGTCCGGGCGTGGCCACGACGATGTCCGCGCCGGCCCGGAGGCCCTGCACCTGACGGTTCTGGTTGACGCCGCCGAAGATGGTCATCGCGCGTAGTCCGGACGCCTTTGCGAGCGGTTCGATGGTGGCCATGATCTGGTTGGCCAGTTCGCGGGTGGGCGCGAGCACGAGTCCGCGCGGGGCGCCGGGCTTGCTGCGGCGCGCCAGCCCGGACGCCGACGGCACGAGGTTCGCCAGGCGCGCGACCAGGGGAAGGGCGAACGCGAGCGTCTTGCCCGAGCCGGTGCGGCCGCGTCCGAGCACGTCGTGACCGGCCAGCGTGTCGGGCAGGGTCGCGATCTGGATGGGGAACGGGGCGGTGATGTCGCGCTGCGCCAGCGGAGCGGAGAGCGCGGACGGGACGCCCAGCGAGTCGAAGGACGCGCGGGCGGTAACGGTGTGTGACACGAAGACAGACTGCTTTCGAAGAAGGATGCACCACGGTCCAAGGTCCGCTCGCGTTCATCAGCGTGGTGTGCCGGCGCGGTGCGGAAGCAGGTGCGATGCCAGGGCTGCGATGGTCGCGCCCTGGGTCAAGTATGACATGCGCGGGGGACGCCCCTGGTATCGCCGTCGTCGGCAGCGTCCTTTGGTCGCCTCGGATGCCCGGCGGGTCCTCCGCTATTAGGGTGGGACACGGCCGGCGCAGACGGTGGAGCGGAGGGCGGCGGATGGCGACCAGCGTGGTGGGCTTGGCGTCCACACTGCGGCGGCTGCGCGACGATCCGGGCGTCCAGTTGCTGCGCGCCGACCTCATGCCGGTGGTCGTGGCGATCCTGCATTCTCAGCTGGGCGGGACGCCGCGCCAGCTGTCCGCCGTCGAGTTCCTGGATCTTCTCTCCGACGACCTGGACGAGCTGCGCGACGCCGGGTTCGACCTGCCGCGTCCCGCCCGCGACTACCTCAACGACTGGGTGCGAACGGGCTTCCTGATCAGGCGTGCGGGCGCCGGGCGGGAGGAGACCGTCGAGCTGTCGCCCGCCGCGTCGTTGGCGGTGCGGTTCGCCGCGTCCCTTGAGGCGCCGCACTCGTCCGTCACCTCGTCGCGCCTGGCGATGCTGACCGACGCGCTCGCCAAGCTGGCCCGGGACACCGACCCGGAGGCCGAATCGCGCCTGGAGGCGCTGCGCGCCGAGCGGGACCGCATCGACGCCGAGATGGCCGAGGTCGCCGCCGGACGCTACCAGCCGCTCGCCGACGGTCTCGCCGTCGAGAGGCTCGCCGACATCCTCAGTCAGGCGGACGCGATCCCGGCCGACTTCGCCCAAGTCAGCTCGCAGTTCGAGAGCCTCAACCACGACCTGCGCGAGCAGATCGTGCAGCACTCGGGTTCGCGCGGGGACGTGCTCGATCACATCTTCGGCGGCGTCGACCTCATTGAGGAATCGGACGCCGGACGCACGTTCGCCGCCTTCTATTCCCTTGTCTTGGACGCCGACCAGGCGGCCCGGTTCGACGCCTCCGTCGCCGACTTGCTGGAGCGCCCGTTCAGCACGGCTCTCACCGCGGAGGAGGTGGCCTTCCTGCGCCGCCTGCTCACCACCCTGCAGAACGAGAGCACGCAGGTGCGCGCGGTGATGACCGGCTTCTCGCGCAGCCTGCGCCGTTTCGTCGAGACCCACGCCTATCGGGAGCATCGCCGCCTCGCGGATGCGTTGGCCGCCGCGGAGCGCGCCGTGCTCGAGGCGTCCGGGGTGATGAAGCTCTACGCCCAGACCGGCTACCAGTTGGACGCCAGTTCGGTTCCGCTGGCCTCGATCGGCTCGTGGAGTCTGCACAATCCGGCGGACGTGCGCACCGCCGAGCCCGTCGCGACCGTGGACGCGGCGCCGCTCGACCTCGCGGCCCTCCGCGAGCAGGTGCGGGCGAGCGAGATCGATTTCGCCGAACTGCGGGCCGCGGTCATCGACACGCTCGGACGCCTCAGCGTCGCCTCCATCGGCGACGTGCTGGCCGACCATCCTGCGTCCCAGGGGTTGGCGTCCGTGGTGGGTTTGCTGGTGCTCGCCGACTCCGCGGGAACCCGGACGGCGGCGTCGGAGGCCCTCTCCTGGGCCAGCGGGAGCGGGCAGACAAGAACTGTCAGCGCGCCGCGTTACGTTTTCACCGAGGTGCCCCAGGACTGGCGGGCGCGGGTGAACGAGGGGAGTCGTCGATGATCCGGCAACAGCCGCGGCGCGCGCATCCGGACGTGCTGCCGCCGGTCGCGGTGGTGGTGCCGGACGCCGACGCAGGTGGGCGTCACCGGCTCGCCGAGAACGACCACGGACGCCTCCCCGAAGCGACCCGGCGGGTGCTCGTGCAACTGCTGTCGGGCCCCTACGTGATGCGCGAGCGGCACCCGTTGCTGTGGCCGGCGCTGCTGCGCGATGAGGACGCCGTGCGCGAGCGGCTGGGCGATCTGTTCCTGGTGCTGGTGCTCGATCGCGAGGCCGGGCTGGCGTACGTGAAGGCGTTGACGTCGCCGACCCAGGCGCTGCCCCGCACCCTCCGCAGCACGCCGCTGACGCTCATCGACACCGCGCTGGTGCTGCACCTGCGCGGGTTGCTGCTGCGCGCGGAGGCGTCCGCGACCAGGGTGTTCGTGGGCCGCGACGAGATCGACGATCATCTGGGCGTGTACCGGTCCGCGACGGGCACCGACCCGGTCACCTTCGCCAAGCGTGTCAACGCCTCGGTGATGAAGATGAAGAACAACTCGGTGCTGCTCGGTACCGGCGAAGAGGAGCGCTTCGAGATCTCGCCCATCCTGGGGCTCGTGTTCGACGCCGACGAGGTGATCGCGGTGACGGCCGAGTTGCGCCGCCTGGTCACGGGCGTGCCCGGTGGCGAGGCCGCCGACGACGAGCGCGAGAGCGAGGACGACCAATGAGTGCGCAGCATCGCCTGACCCGCGTGCAACTGGTCAACTGGGGTACGTTCCACGGCGCGTTCGACCTTGCCGTGCCGCGCGCGGGCCTGTTGCTCACGGGGCCGTCCGGCTCAGGCAAGTCGTCCCTCCTCGACGCGCTGGCGTCGGTGCTCGTCCAGCCGCGCTGGTTGTCGTTCAACGCGGCCGCGCAAGAGGGCGCGGGCGGCGATCGGACGCGTTCGATCGTGTCCTACGTGCGCGGCGCCTACAAGCGCGAGGCCGACGACGCGGGTGAGGTGACCACGGCGTACCTGCGTCCCGGGGCGACCTGGAGCGGTATCGCGGTCACGTTCGACGACGGCGCCGGCCAGGCGACCACGCTCGCCCGGCTGCTGCACCTGCCCCGGGGCACCAACGCGTCCGATGCGGTCTCGAGCGTCTTCGTCGTCGCGGACGGACCGGTCGACCTGATGACGCTGCAGCGGTTCGCCGAGAACGGCATGGCGATCCGTCAGCTCAAGGCCGCGCATCCCGGCTGGCTGGTGAGCCCGACCTATCCGGCGTTCGCCGTGCGCCTGCAGAAGCGGCTCGGGCTGGCGTCCGACCAGGCGCAGCGGTTGTTGCACAAGACGCAGTCGGCGAAGAATCTGACCAGCCTCGACAGCCTGCTGCGCGACTTCATGCTCGATGAGCCCGACACCTTCGACGAGGTCGAGCGGGCCGTCGACCAGTTCGGCGAGCTCTCGGCGGCCCACGCCAGCGTGGTGGACGCACGCCGCCAGGTCGAGGTGCTGACGCCGCTGCGCGGGATCTCCACCGAGCGCACGGGGCTCCTGGCGCGTCGCGCCGAGATCGCCGAGCAGCGCGAGCACCTCGAGACGGTCCGGCTCGACCGCAACCTGACGGTGGCGGACGCCGAACTGGACGCGCTGGAACGCCGGTTGGCGGCGCTGGCGGGCGAGATCGAGGCCGCGGATCAGGTGCTCGCCGATCGGCAGGGCGTCCGCGATGCCGCGCGCCTCGCGGTCGACCGCACGGGTGGGCAAGAGGTGGCGGCGGTGGCCGACTCGCTCGCGGTCGCCGAGCGGCACCTCGTGGCGGTGAGCGCTGAGCGCGAGCGGCGTGCCGCCGATGCGGCGGGCGCCGGCCTGACGCTGCCGAGCACGGAGCACGACTTCGGGCGGTTCACCGCGGAGGCCGGGGCGCTGGCGTGCGGTCTCACCGAGACGGACGCCGACCGCGAGGCGCGTTTCGCACTGGCCTCGGCGCACGCGGACGCCCGCCGCGAGGTCGAACGGATCACCGACGATCTGCGGGCCTTGGCGGGGCGGCGGTCCAACATCGACGAGCGCCTGTTGCGTGTGCGGGATTCGCTGATCTCGGTCGCGGGCGTGGACGCCGGGCGGTTGCCGTTCGCCGGCGAGCTGATCGACGTGCGCCCCGACGAGTCGGCGTGGACGGGCGCGATCGAGCGGGTGCTGCGTCCGTTCGCCCAGACGCTGCTGGTCCCCGACGACCTGTACCCCCTGGTCAGCGAACAGGTGGACGCGCAGCACCTCGGCGTCCGGCTGGTGTACGAGAGGGTGCCGCCCGGTGAGGCCCACCTCGCTGGGGAGGATCCCGGTCGCCGCTCGCTGGTGCGGAAGCTGGCGATCGCCGACGCCGAGTGCGCGCCCTGGGTGCGGGCCATGCTGGCGCGGCGTTACGACTACGCCTGCGTGGAGTCGGTGGCCGAGTTGCGCCGGACGCGACGCGGCGTGACCCGGGCGGGTCAGGTGCGCCATTCCGAGACCCGCCACGAGAAGGACGACCGGCGCGGTGTCGAGGACCGTCGGGCATGGGTGCTCGGGTCGAGCACCGAGGGCAAGCGGCGGGCGCTCGAGGCCGACCTCGCCGCCGCCGAACTGCACGAGAAGGCCGAACGGACGCGGCGCGACGCCGCCGACGGCGAACGCGACGCGCGAGCCGCGCGCGCCCGGCTGCTGGCGGAACTCGCCGCTTTGGCGTGGGAGCAGGTGGACGCCGAGTCCGCGCGCCGCCGGGCGGACGCCTTGGCCTCGCGGCACGCCGCGCTCGTCGGCGATCCCGATCTCGCCCGCGCCCAGGCGGCCTTCGACCGCGCCGACGCGGCCCGCCAAGAGGCGTCCGACCAGCGCCGGTCGTTGGATGGGGCGCGGGGCAGGGCCGAGGAGGCGCGCGCAGGCTGGGCCGGACGCCGCGATCGGTGGGCGTCGGAGCGGGCGGGCCGACCCGCGGTGCCGGCGCCGGTCGCCGAGGCGCTCGGCGTCCGGCTGGACGCGCTCGACGCCCACACCGATGTCGCGGCGACCCGGTTGGCCCGGACCCTCGAAGACGAGGCGTCCGAGGTGGAGCACCGGCTCAACAACGCCGCGCGCCGGGCGGAGCGGCTGATGCAGGGCTACAAGACCGACTGGCCCGCCCAGGGCGCCGACTTGGCCATTCAGGTCGACTACCTTCCCGACTACGTGCAGGTGCTGGACGGGCTGGAGGACGACCGGCTGCCCGACTTCGAGGACCGGTTCTTCGGGCTGCTGCAGAGCCAGGCGCGCAACAACATCGGCTCGCTGGCGCTGCGGATCAACAACTCCCGCCGCGAGATCCGCGGCCGGATCGACCCGATCAACGACTCGCTGCGGCGCACCGAGTTCGCGCCCGGCCGCTACCTGCACGTGCGGGTGAGCGACCGGCGGCTGCCCGAGGTCACCGAGTTCCTGGCCGCGCTCGCCGAGATCACGGCGGGCTCGGTCGAGGACGCGCTGGGCTCCGGCCTCGATGCCGCGGGGCGAAACCAGGCCGAGGAGCGGTTCCTGCGGATGCAGGCGCTGCTGCGCCGGCTGGCGTCCACCGAGTCGGTCGACGTGCGCTGGCGCCAGCAGTGCCTGGACACGCGGCTGCACGTGCAGTTCGTCGCCGAGGTGCGCGACGTGGACGGCCGCGCGGTCGACTTCTTCACCGGCGCCGGCGGGCTGTCGGGCGGCGAGCGGCAGAAGCTGGTGATCTTCTGCCTGGCCGCGGCGTTGCGGTACCAGCTGGCCCGCGAGGGCGCCGAGGTTCCCACGTACGGGCTGGTGGTCCTGGATGAGGCCTTCGACAAGACCGATCCGGCGTTCACGCGGGCCGGTCTGGAGGTGTTCCAGCAGTTCGGGTTCCAGTTGCTGCTGGCGACGCCGCTGAAGATGCTGCAGACCCTGGAGGACTACGTGGGCGGGGCCGCGGTGGTGCTGAACGAGTCCGGACGCGGGTCACGCCTGGAGGTGATGGCGTTCGACCGCGACGAGTCGGGCCGGGCGCCGAGGGCTGCCGGCGAGGGCGTCGAGCAGGACACGCTGCTGTGAGGTCTCCCGACGACCTGAGGGTGTGGGCCAGGCGGCGGTACCGGTATCGGCGCGCGGGCTGGCTGGCGCTGCCCGACTTGGGCGGCGGCGAGGTGCACGCCTTTCCGCTGCATCCCCCGGGCGAGGCGGCGGCCGGCGCCGACCGCGATGGGCTGGTGGCGTGGGTGCGGGCGTGGCGCGAGTTCGACGCTTCGGCGTCGGACGGGGTGCTGGTGCAGTGGGTCGGCCGCCGCTGGCGCAGCCTGGGTGCCCAGCGGCTGCCCGCCCGGGTGGAGGTGACGGGGTCGGACGCCCTCGCGCGGCTGGCCCGGGAGCCGGAGTGGGGGACGCTGGCGGCTCACGTCCGGCGCCTGCGCGAGGCGTGGCCGCGGGCCGACCTGGCCGGGGTGCTGCCGCCGATGGCGTCCAAGCTGGCGGCGCTCACGCCGGCGGAGGTGGGCCGGTTGGTGGCCGTCGCGACCTGGCTGGCCGAGCATCCGGCGTCCGGTCTGCTGCCGCGGCAGGTTCCCGTGGCGGGCGTGGACACCAAGTGGCTCGAACGGAACCGCGACCTGGTCGGTCGGTGCGTCGAGGGGCTGACGTCCTCACGCGATCTCGGGCTGCGTGAAGAGGCCCAGCGGTTCCGGGCTCGGGTGCTCGACCCGCGGCTGGTCGGATCCGGGCCTGGCGACTTCACGGCGTCCGTCGAGGAACTCGCGAAGCTGCCGCTGGAGCCGGCGTGCGTGCTGGTGGTCGAGAACGTCGAGTCGTTGGCCGCGCTGCCCGGCCTGCCGGGGGTGGTGGGGGTGCACGGACAGGGCATCCACGCGCCCGAGCTGGCCGACGTGGCCTGGATCGCGGCCGCCCGCGTCCTCTACTGGGGGGACCTCGACACGCACGGGTTCCGGATCCTGGGCTCGGTGCGCGGCCGCCTGCCCCACACGGAGAGCGTCCTGATGGACGCCGCCACCTGGCGCCGGTTCGCGCACCTGGCCGGTCCCGAGCCGCAGCCCTACCGCGGCCGGATCGGGTACCTGACGGCGTCCGAACAGCAGGCGTTGGCCGGGGTGCGTGAGGGCGACGGACGCCTCGAGCAGGAGCGTCTGGCGTCCGACTTCGTCGTCGCGACGCTGCTGGCGACTCTTCAGGCGAAGGGTGGCGAATCGTCAGTCTGAGCCTGGCAAGTCGTCAGGCCGCGACCCACGCGCACGAAAAGAACGGTTGCCTACGAAATTCCGTAGGCAACCGTTCCTTTCGTAGGCGAGGGCGTCAGCAGCGCGCCACTTCGGCGAGGTTAGGCGTCGAGGTGGGCGTCCACGTGCTGGCGCATGACCTGCTCGGGCTGGGCGCCGACGATGCGGTCGACCACCTTTCCGTGGCGCAGCAGCACCAGCGTCGGGATGGACTGGGCGTCGAAGCGGGACGCCGTCCTGCGGTTGTCGTCGACGTTGACCTTCACGACTTTGAGGCGTCCGGCGTACCGGGTGGACAGCCGCTCGAGGATGGGCGCGACCGTCCGGCACGGGCCGCACCACGGCGCCCACAGGTCGACGATGACCAGGTGGTCGGTGGTGGTCACGGACGCGAAGGTGTCGTCGGTCGCGTTCACCAGCCACGGCAGCGGGGCGTGGCACTTCGCGCACTGGGGGCGTCCGGACGCCGCGTCCGGCACCCTGTTCTTGGCGCCGCAGGCGGGACAGGCGACGATGCTCGAACTCATGCGTCCAGGGTAGGGAATCGCCGATCGATCGGCATGCGTTCGGGGTCGTTGCTGGGTGAGTTCGGCCGTCAGGCCTGGGTCCTCCACGAGTCGTAGACCGGACGCAGCACCTCGATCAGCGGACGGGTGCCGACGCGCAGCTCGATCTGCGGCAGTTCGTCGAGCGGCACGCTCGTGTTCGTGGGGCGCTGCGGGTTGGCGGCGTGCGGCGCGGACCAGAACACGTCCAGCAGTTCGGTGAGCGGAACCGCGGTCTCGCTGTCGGCGGCGTCCTGACCGTGGGCGGCGTTCAGCCGGGCGAGCAGATCTTCGCGGTCACGCCCGCGCCAGGCGAGGAGCTCGAACGGGTCGGTGTCGAATCGCTCGGCGAGCAGATAGCAGGCCGCCGCGAGGTGCTTGCAGGGCACGCCCCAGTCGGGGCAGGAACAGTCGAGGGAGAGATCGGCAGGCCCGGTCGGGAACAGGGCCAAGCCCACGTCGGCGAAGACCTGCTCGATGTCGGGCGGCATTTCGCCGGCCAGCAGCTGGGCCACGAACCAGGCGTCCGAGGCGAGCCGGTCTTCGAGGCGGGACCACTGGTCCTTGCCGTAGGCCATGATCCCGATCCGGACCCGATAGGGGCGCACCCGGGAACCCTGGACGCTGGCCGTGACCAGGCCCGCGTCCAGATCGAGCGAGATCACCTGGCCGCGCCGGGCATAGTTCTTGCCGCGGGTCAGCCGGCTGCCCATGCCGAAGGATTCGAGCACCTCGATGAATCGGGTCGACCACCAGGTGCCGGCGATCGTGCCGCGCGTGCTGCGGGCGCGGATGCCGCCTTCCACGCTGCGGGGCGTGGAGACGGGATAGTACGCCGATCCCCAGCCCTTACTCACCGATCGCCTCCTCCGACAGCGCGAACAGGTCGCGCAACTGGCCGCTGGACAGCTCGGTCAGCCACGACTCGCCCTCGCCGACCACCAGGTTCGCCAGCTCCATCTTGCCTTCGATCATGGCGTCGATCCGCTCCTCGAGGGTGCCGGTGCCGATGAACTTGCGCACCTGCACGCTGCGCTTCTGGCCGATCCGGAACGCGCGGTCGGTGGCCTGGTTCTCCACGGCCGGGTTCCACCAGCGGTCGAGGTGCAGGACGTGGTTGGCGGCGGTGAGGTTCAGGCCCGTTCCGCCCGCTTTCAGCGAGAGCAGGAAGATCGGTGGCCCGTCGCCGGATTGGAACCGTTCGACGAGTGCGGCCCGGCGCGGGCGCGGGGTGCTGCCGGACAGGTAGGCGATGTCGGTGTCGAACCGCGCGGCCAGGTGCGGTATGAGCAGTTCGGCGAACTCGGTGAACTGGGTGAAGCAGAGCACGCGGTCGCCCTCGGCGAGGATCTCTTCCAGGATCTCCTCGAGCCGCAGGATCTTGCCGGAGCGGCGTCCGATGCTGGAGCGGTCGTGCAGCAGTTGCGCGGGATGGTTGCAGATCTGTTTGAGCTTGGTCATCGCGGCGAGCACGTTCCCGCGGCGCTCGATGCCTCGGGTGTTCTCGATCTTCCGCATCATGTCGTCGACGACGGACTGGTACAGGGACGCCTGCTCGACCGTCAGGCGGTAGTACTGCTTGATCTCGATCTTCTCCGGCAGGTCGTCGATGATCGTGGGGTCGGTCTTCACCCGGCGCAGGATGTACGGACGGGTGACCCGCCGCAGCAACCCGGCGGCATCTTGGTCGCGGCGCCGTTCGATCGGCGTGGCGAAGCGCGCCTTGAACAGCTCGGGCGAGTTGAGGACGCCTGGATTCAGGAAGTCCATGATTGACCAGAGCTCGGTCAGCCGGTTCTCGACGGGGGTTCCGGTGAGGGCGATCCGTTGGCCGCCGCGCAACTGCCGGACGGCCTTGGCCGTGCGCGACAGGCGGTTCTTGATCGCCTGGGCCTCGTCCAGCACGATCCGCTCCCACTCGATCTCGGCGAGTTCCTCGATGTCGTTCATGGCGGTCGTATAGGTGGTGATGACAAGGTCGGACGCCGCCGCGAGCGCCGTCAGTGCGTCTCCGTGCGCGCGGTCGGTCCCGTGGTGCGCGACGACCTGGAGGCTCGGTGCGAAGCGCTTGGCTTCGGCCTGCCAGTTGCTGACCAGTGACACCGGGCACAGCAGCAGGGTCGCCGCGTGTTGCCCGTCGCCGGGATGGTCGGGATCGCCGGCTGCTGCGCGGGCGGTGGCCTCGAGGGCGAGCAGCTGGACGGTCTTGCCCAGGCCCATATCGTCGGCCAGGCAGGCGCCGAGCCCGAGGCGTCCGAGGAAGTCCAGCCAGCCGAGCCCGCGGGACTGGTAGGGGCGCAGGGTGGCGGTGAAATCGTCGGGAGGGGCGATCTCGGCGATGGTCTCGGACGCCGTGCCGGCCAGCATGTCGCCCAGCCAGCCGCCCGCGGCGACGTCCACCAGCGGCAGCGGCAGGTCGAGGTCGTCGGGATGGCTGAGCGCGAGGGCCAGAATCTGCGCGGCCGTCAGTTCGCCGCTGCTTTCGCTGTTCAGGAATTTCAGCCCGTGTTTCAGTTGAACGGGATCGATCGCCACCCACTCGCCGCGCAGCCGCACCAACGGGGCCTTGGCCTCGGCGAGGGCGGCGATCTCGTCGTCGGTCAGCCCGTGCTCGCCGACGGCCAGCTCCCAGTTGAAGCTGCTGAGCTGGTCGCGGCCGAAGTGGGAGCCGTTGTCGTCCGTGTCGCTCGGGGTGGTGGACAGCTTCAGGCCGAGCCGGTCGCGGCGTCCCCACCATCCGGGCAACTGCACCTCGAACCCGGCGGCATCCAGCGCCGTGGCGGCGACGGTCAGGAACGCGTAGGCGGCGTCCGCGTCCAGGCTCAGGCCGGCCGGCCGCGCCTGCCGCAGCCCGGCCTCGAGCTCAGGGTAGAGGCGCTGAGCGCGGGCGAGTTCGGCCAGCAGGGCCTCGCGGGGGCGCTCCAGCCAGCGTCCGAGCGTGCCGTCGTCGGCCCAGACGCGCGGGGCGTCGATCACCAGGCTGGGATCGAGCCGGGAGCGCAACAGGAACTCCAGGCGCCATGATGCAGGCGCGGGGGATGCGCTCGTGTCGGGGTCGGAGTCTGGCCCGGTCGAGCCTGGGTCGGTCGAGTCTGGCCCGGTCGGGTCTGGGTCTGGGTCGGTCGAGCGTGGGTCGGTGAGCCGGAGGACGAGTTGGGCGGGGCCCGGCGACTCGCGTCCGGCCGTGACCCACGGGTGCAGGCCGCGGGCGAGGCCGGCCAGGTCGCTGGGATCGGCGGCGACGGTCGGGTCTGGTCCGGTGAGCGCGGCGAGCCAGGCCTCGGTGACGGGTGGACGCGCCGGACGCCGTCCGCGACGAGGCGGCAGCAGGCTTTCGGGGAGTCGCTCCCGGACGAGCGCGTCGGTGAGGGTGACCAGCGCCTCGGACGCCAGGGTGTCGGGGCGGATCGCCAGCTCGGTCGCACGGAAGGCGGGCGGCATCGTGGTGATCAGCGCGTGCGCGGCGACGGCGTCGGGGCCGGTGAGCACCGGATGCCACCGTGCGCGCGCTCCGTCGGTGTCGGTGTCGAGCAGTGGTATCACCCGGCCTCGGTCGACCAGGTCGGCGCTGTAGTCGGCCAGATCGGCGAGGTAGCGCAGGGAGGCGGCGGGACGGGCGTCCGCGTGGAATGTTCGGACGCCGCTGCCGGTGCCGCTGCTGAGGTCGTCCTCATCGTCGGCGTCGAGGGCGCGGGCGAGTGCGGTGCGCAGCGTGAGGGGCTCCAGATGGACGGCCGGCACGCGCCACGCCAGCAGCGACGCGGGCGTCCGGCTGGGTGATCGCGGAGGAAACCGCACCAGTTCGGCCGAGTCGAGAGGCGAGCGCCGGGCCGAGGGCAGGAGCAGCTCGATCGTGGTGGGCGTGCCGCCGACCAGGTCTTGCAGCACGTCGGTCGATGCGGCGAAGGGGTGAGGGCGGGCCTGGCGCAGCGCCTGGCTGGGGCTGGTGACCGCCGGCTCCGAATCCTCCGCCCAGAGCATCGCTCCGAACCCCGGTGACCAGATGGCGTGAAGCACGTACACGCGTTGCGTCCTCCCTGGGCGGTGGCTGCTCCGGATCGGGTGTTCAAGACAGCGGGGTCCCGCGCAACTCTACGCCGAGTTCGGGACTGCTGCCCATGCGCAGTGCCATCAAGGAGGCTGCACGGCGGTTCTCTGGGACAAGGCCGGCGTCGAGGAGCATCCGGACTTCGGCTTCGAGGTGGGCGATCTCGGCGGACGCCTCGACTCGCTTGGCCGAGAGCGCGCGTTCGCGTGGGGGTTGATCCCGGGCGCGCAGGCGAAGAACTCCTCGAGGGTGACCTCGTCGGCGATGGCCTTCTGCAGGCCGGCCTCGTCGTAGCCGGTGGAGCCAGGTGAGTGCAACGTCGAGGTCATCGACCGTCCGCCCCCTTCTTCTCCGCCTTCTCGACGTAGAGCGGATCGATGCTCGCCAACGGCATCTTGAAGACCCGAGCCAGGTTGTGCGCCATGCCTCCGAGTGTCCCACGGCGGGACGTGCCACAGGCTGTGGGTCAACTCGCGCCGGATGCCGATCGCCGGCACTGCTCGGCGACGCCCGGAAGAAGGCGCTCGCGTAGGCGGGCGGCGGAGGCGCCGTGCGCTTCGACGGCGTTGAGGACGTCGGCGACGGCGTCCGGAAGGGCGTCGGCCATGGCACGTACCGATGCGATCACTCGGTCGGCTGGGATGTCGGCCTGGGTGGCGAACGCGGCCCAATGCCGGTCTCGGACGAAACCGAACCGGCGTTCGCCGGCGACGGCCATGGGGAGTTCCATTGCGAGACCCTCGTACGGGAATCCTGAGGCAACGTCGTAGAGCGGCGCGACCTGAACGGTGCGTCCGATGAGCAGGAGCGACAAGTTTTTGCCGTGGGCGTCGGTGCCGCCGATGAGGTAGTTGAATACCTGAGACTGGACGAAACCCCACCGGTCGTCGGCCGTTGCGTGGGCGGCGAGGAGGTGGAGCACGGTTGCGCTACGCGGTCCGCCGTCGGCCTCGTACTTGTTCTCGGGTGCGATCGACAACGCCTGACAGAGATCTTCCTGGTGGACGCGCAGAAGTTCGCCGTCCGGGCGACGGAGCCGGTCGTAGCGCTCGACGACGATGGCAGGGTGGCCGTCGAACTCCGTGAACTCGGTGGCCGCCGCTGCCAGCCCTACGAGCTTGGCGGACGCGAGGCACACGTGCTCGTTGAGGGCTTGGTCGCGCAAGCCGTCGATGCCCGGCTTGATGATGTGCGTCGTGGGCGTCGAGCCCAACGCTTGAGCCCACGAGCCGTCCTGTCGGCGATGGAGCGCGAACTTCGCCTGTCCGCCGGCGAGCGACCAGCGCTCGGCCGGCGAAACCCAGCTTTCCTGAGCGCCGGAGGTGAGGGAGCCCAGCCGGGCGCCGATCTGCTCCGGACTGACATCGATCAGTTCCCCAGGCCGGACCAACGTCTCGGCCACCAGGCCTGGGTCGACGAACTGGACCGCGCCAGCGCAGTCGAGACCGATATGGCTGAGAAGGGCGAACGGGTTGCGGCCCGTGACGCCGAACTCGCGCCCGATCGCCTGCCGGGTCTCGTCACGGTCGGGTAGTAGCCCGTCGAGATACGGCTGCACGACGCGGTTCTTGTGCTGGCGAAGGCCCAGGGGCATGGAGAGCGACACCGGTGTGTTGCCCGGGTCGTCGGCGTAGGTGAGTACGTGCTGGCCGCCTCGGGTTTCCTCGACCATGCCAACCTGCCGACCGTAGAGAAGGACCGCGAGTTCCTTGAGGTTCATGCTCGCCGATCCGCCAGGAGTTGCATGAGTTCGGCTTCGGCACGATCGGGCTGGGGCAGCGGTGAGGTGGCCAGTCCCTGACCGAGCGCAGCGAAGACACCGAATACCTTCGACAGCTCCGCGCCGGCGGTCTTGCCCGACTCGAACTGCACCACCCACCGCAATGACACCCCCGCGCGCTCCGCGAGCTGGGCCTGCGTCAGCCCGGCGTCGAGCCGATGCTGACGCAGCGTCGCACCCAGTTCCGCCACACTCGTGGTCACTCGACTCGCCATGATGTGAACATACCTGCACATTCCTGAATGCGCAAGATCCTGCGCATCGGTCTGCTCGGGTCGCGCGAGGTTCGCTCCGGCGCAGCCGTGTCGCTTGGCCGACTGCACGCCCCACCGACCCGGCGCCCAGCTGCCACTCTCGGACGCCGTGTATGGCCCAAGGGGATCAGGCGACCCGCCTCGCGTAGCGTTGGCGGGCGGCCTCGCCGCTGGTGCCGACGAACGACCCGATGGCCGACCATGGCAGGCCGGCCTCGCGTGCTTTGCGGATGGCGTCGATCAGGTGCCGTTCAGCCTCGGAACGCTCTGCGACGGCGGCGCGCAGCAGCGTGACGGCACCGCGGTCCAGTTCGTCGGCTGGGTTCGGCTCGTAGTTCTCGAAACGGGCAGCAAGCTCATCGGCATGCTGCAGGATCTCGTCAACAGTGCGCGGCATGGTCATCACCTCAGGAACTTCTCTCGTGCCTTCATTGCGTGGACGATGACGTGAACATGGTCGCCATCGACATAGCCGACCTCCAGGAAGAGTCGCAGACTCGTTTGGGCCCACGATCATCGTGAACCCTTCACCGAGGTCCCAGATTCGGACGGGATTGCGGTAGCCGTGAAGGATGTCGCGTTCGTCGAGCCCATGTTTGAGGGCGGACTGGGCGATGATCGACTCATCCGTCACCACTCCAAGGTAACTTGGTATGATGACGGCAGTCAAGCGTGGCTGCCGTGCTTGGTGGCGCGACTGCTTGCGGCGCTGCTCGCAACGCGTGACGAACTGAGCCTCACGGAGTTGGCTGAGCGTGCCGGTCTCGCCTATCCCACGGTGCACCGTGAGGTTGCTCGGCTGATTGATGCCGGCATCCTGGTGGAGCGCCAGGTGGGGCGAACTCTGTCGTGAAGCGCCCGGTTAATCCGACGGTCGTGTCGACGCAGGAGTTTCAACAGCCGAGTGGCTTCCTCTCCCATGTGAGGGACAACCCGATCGTTCCTGTCGTCGGGGAGGCGTCATGGCGGTGACACCGTTGACTGCTGCCGGTGGGTCACGGCTAGTCGCGTCTGTCTCTCGCGCCGACTCTTGACTAGATTCTTCGCATGGTGGAGTTGCCCGACCGTGTGGCGGCTCTCGAGCGCCGTCTCGCCTTGCTTGGGCTCGAGAACCGGCGCCTACGGAACCTGCTCAAGGTGACCGATGGGGTCGAGCCGCCGACGGAGCAGCCAGCGTTGACGCACGCCGAGACCGGGCTCATCACCAACCGCTCCGTGCCAGCAGCGAAGCTCGACTTCTTCGCTCGTCTGTTCGGCGCTCGTTGTGATGTCTACGCCTACTACTGGGAGAACCCACGCAAGCGAACCAAAGGCTGGTCTCCGGCAGTGCGGGACAAGTACTTGAAGGCGTCCGTGTGGGATCGGCGTCCACTGCCCTTGACCCGTGAGGTCATCGCCGACCACCTGAGGAGCGACAACGACTTCTTTCTCGGCCTTTACCCGCTGCTATCGGACGCCACGTGCTGGTGGTTGGCGGCCGACTTCGATGGTGCCAACGCGATGTTGGATGCCCACGCCTACGTCAAGGCGGCGGCGTCCCTCGGCGTCCCGTGTGGGTTGGAGATCTCGCAGTCGGGCCGCGGCGCGCACGTGTGGACGTTCTTCACCGAACCCGTTTCCGCTGCCGATGCCCGTGCCATGGGGACGGCGTGTGTCCACCGGGCCATGGCGCTGCGCGGATCGATGCCGCTCGCGAGCTACGACCGTCTGTTTCCCAACCAGGACACGGTTCCGCTGGGGGCGTCCGGCGTCGGCAACCTCATCGCGGCACCGCTGAACGGCAAGCGGCGGAACGAACGCCGCACCACACTCTTCATCGACCTGGCCTCGTGGGAGCCGTGGCCCGACCAGTGGGAGTTCCTGGCGCAGCTGGATCGGATGACACCGCGTCAGGTGGCATCGGCCGGCCGCGCGGCCAGGGTCGTCGTCGGCCCCGAGCTCACCCGGCTGGAGCCGTCTGCGGCGACGATCATCCGGCCACGACCCCCGGCCCGGATCGGTGCCACGCTTGCGGCGAGACTGACGATCAGCGAGGAGGACCTGACGCCCGATCTCGCGGCTGCGCTCAGGCACGCGGCGACGATCCACAATCCTCTGTTCTACGAAGCTCAGCGAGCACGACGCTCGACGTGGAGAATCCCGCGGTTTATTCAGGGCTTCGACATCGCGATGAATGGCGATCTGATCCTGCCACGGGGAATGAAGGACCAGGTGGACGACCTCATCGCTCAGGCCGGGAGCGAGCTGGTCTGCGCCGACGACCGTCGGCAGGGCGCGGAGCTGGCGGTGGTGTTCGGAGGCATGCTGGACGACAGACAGATCGCGGCGGTCGACGAGATGCTCGCCCACGAGGACGGCATCCTGCATGCCCCGACGGGGTCGGGCAAAACCGTCATGGCGTGCGCGATCATCGCCGAGCGGGCGGTGAGCACGCTGGTGCTGATCAACAAGCGGGCGCTCGCGGCCCAGTGGCGTCAGCAGATCTTGACGTTGCTGGGGATCAAGGCGGGTCAGCTGGGTGGCGGTCGCACCAAGACCCGTGGCCAGGTCGACATCATGCTGCTCCAGACGCTGGCCCGGCAGACGCCGGAGCAAGTCCGTGAGTTGACGGCAGGGTACGGGCACGTGGTGGTCGACGAGTGTCATCACGTCGCCGCGGGATCGTATGAGAGCGTCATCTCGCAGATTTCGGCCGTATGGTGGCTCGGGCTGACGGCGACGCCCGAACGCAAGGACGGGCTCGAGCAGGTCACCAGCTGGCATCTCGGCCCGATCCGGCATGTCATGCGCGACACGCTTCCGGATGAGGCGTCCCTCGTGACGCCCTACGACGGTCCGCTGCGGACGCTTCGCGTGCACGAGACGGACTTCCGGTTGACCGAAGGCTTCGACCTCTCGGCACCCGGGGCGATCAGCCATCTCGGCGGACGGCTGGCCGACGATCGGGCACGCAACTCGCAGATCGTGGACGACATCCGCGCAGGGTTGAATGATGGTCGCAAGTGCCTGGTGCTGTCGAGGCGGCGCGATCACCTGACCACGCTCGCCGAACTCCTGCCGGACGGCGACCCGATGGTGATGCGCGGTGGCATCGGCGCCCGCGAGCTGGCGAAGATCCGCGAGAAGATCGCCGAGGCGGAACCGTCAGATCCCTTGCTGGTCATGACGACGGTGCCCTATGGCGGCGAAGGCTTCGACGCTCCGGTGATCGACACCGTTTTCCTCGTGGGGCCGATCTCGTACCCGGGGCTTGTGATTCAAGCCGTCGGCCGCGCCCTACGCCGCTACCCAGGCAAGACCGAGGTGGTGGTTCACGACTACGTGGACGCCGCAGTCCCGGTGCTCAACGCCCAGTACGGCCGTCGTCGCATCGCCTACCGTCAGCTTGGCTTCTCCTCGCCTTGAGTGCTGATCTTGGCCGTGAAGCGCTGGAGACGACGGAGTCGTAGCGCAGCCGCGAGGTTGCCCGGCTGCAACCATCGGAGTCCGCGATGGCTGGCCTTCAGGTCAGCCATCCGTGGTCGCGGCGTCGGAGACCGCGAAGATGCGGTTGAGTAGGTCGACGTTGATGAAGACGAGCCCTCGTCCGATCTGCTGCTGGACGACGAGGCCGGCTTCCGTCAGTTCGTTCAGCCAACTCGAAGCGGTGGCCCGCTGTGCGAGGCCGATCTCGACGATGTCCTTGATCCGTGCGTAGGGCTGACGGTTGAGCAGAGTGGCCATGTCTGCGGCGGGCATCCTGGTGTGGTTGGTGCGGATGGCTGTCTCGAGGTGATCGCGGGCCTCCAGCACTTGTTCGGCCAGGTGAAGGGCCGATCGGGCGGATTCGCCCACGCCGGTCGCTACATAGATCACCCAATCCTCCCAGGCATCGCCTTCAGTGACGGCACGCAGGAGCCGGTAGTACTCGCTCTTGTGCCGGACGAAGTAGCCGGAGAGATAGAGCACCGGAAGCTCCAACAGTCCGTACTGCTTGAGACAGAGAAGGTTGAGGATGCGCCCGGTGCGTCCGTTGCCGTCGTGGAACGGGTGGATGGCCTCGAACTGGTAGTGCTGCAGTGCCATCGCGACGATGGGGTCAAGCGGGTCGTGCTGATGGATGAACCGCTCCCATGAGGCAAGCTTCTCAAGGATCAGTTGCTTCCCCTCGGGTGGGGTGTAGGTGCGCTCCTTCGTCACGGGATTGCCGATGAAGGTGCCTGGCATGCTGCGCACCTGAGCTTCGGTCCCGGTCAAGCCCGAGGCGACAGCGAGTGCGGTCTGAAAGCTGAGTGGGCGTTCCTGGAGGTGCTCGAATCCCGCCCTGAGCGCGCTGCGGTAGCGCAGGGCTTCTCTGACCGCGGGTGACTCCGGCTCGTTGAGGGCGTCGTGCGCTGCGCGAAACAGCTCGTCGCTGGTGGTGACGATGTTCTCGATCTCGCTGGACGCCTGCGCCTCAAGGAGCGGGGCGATGTTGATCAGGAGGCTGGGATCGGGGAGGCGCTTGCAGGCCATGTCCAGTGAGGCGAGATGGCGGCTCGCGGCTACGACTGCCTTCAAGACTCGCGGCGTTTCGACCTCGTGGCGCGGCGGGAGCGGCGGTAGGTCTTGGCACGGCTGCTCGGGGTCGAACGACATGTGCAGAGCGTAGACATGAGTGCGCAACATGTGCAAATCATCGTTGATTTTGAACATGTCTAGCGGATGTGGTCATGACACATTGCGGCCATCCTCATCGTCGTTTGTCGTGGTGGGGTCCAGCACACGGCTCAGTGTGGTACCCAGCGTGAGGGGGTCGAGACGAACGGCCGGCACGCGACAGGCCAGCAGCGAGGCAGGCGTCCGACCCAGCGTGCGCGGCGGGAACCGGACCAGTTCGGCGGAGTCGAGGGGTGAACGCCTGGCCGACGGCAGGAGCAGATCGATCTCGGTCGGAGCGCCGCCGACCAAGCCTTGGAGCACCTCGGTCGACGCCGCGAACGGATGCGGACGAGCCTGCCGCAGCGCCTGACTCGGGCTGGTGACCGCCGGCTCCGAATCCTCCGCCCAGATCATCGTGCCGAACCCCGGTGACCAGATGGCGTGAAGCACGTACACGCGCGGCGTCCTCGCTGGGCGGTGGCTGCTCCGGATCGGGTGTTCAAGACAGCGGGGTCCCGCGCAACTCTACGACGAGTTCGGGGCTGCTGCCCATGTGCAGATAAGTAGCGTAGGCAGCGTCAGATATGTAGCGTAGATCGTGAAGGATCAGTAGCGTAGCGCCATGCCTTACCTTGCGCGGCTGGTGGATGCCCAGCTCGACCGGCTCCTGGCTGGCCTGCCAGCCGTCGTCATCGAGGGGCCTAAGGCCGTGGGCAAGACGGCCACCGCAAGTAGACGGGTCAGCACGGCGGTGTCGCTCGATGATCCTGATGAGGTTGCATTGATGCATGGCGACCGATCGCGACTCGATCGGCTTGCGAAGCCGCTGCTGATCGACGAGTGGCAGCACTACCCGCCGGTCTGGGATCGGGTGCGGCACGCCGTCGACGCGGGAGCGGTTCCTGGAAGTTATCTACTGGCTGGGTCGAGCTTCCCTGCGGAGGCGCCGAGGCACTCCGGTGCCGGTCGGATCGTGACAGTCCGGATGCGTCCGTTGAGCCTTGGTGAGCGGCAACTGGTGCGACCGACGGTGTCGCTTCGAGCCCTGCTTGAGGGCGGGGCCGAGATTGGTGGTGAGAGTCCGCTGGGGCTCGACGCGTACACCGATGAGGTGGTGGCCTCGGGCTTTCCTGCCATCCGCTCCCTCACACCGGATCTGCGTCAGGACGTGCTCGACGGCTATCTCGCGACCGTCGTTGATCGCGACTTTGCTGATGCTGGTCGCCCTGTTCGGCGTCCGGACACGCTGCGCGCCTGGCTCGCTGCGTATGCTGCCGCGACCTCGACGACGGCCGCCTATAGCGTCATCTTGGACGCCGCAACCCCTGGACTCGCGGACAAGCCGGCGAGGACGACAGTTGTGGCCTACCGCGAGGTTCTGCAGCGGATGTGGTTGTTGGAGGAACTGCCAGCATGGATCGGATCGCGCAACATGCTGACCGCGTTAGGGCAATCACCCAAGCATCATCTGGCGGACCCTGCGCTGGCCGCACGGTTGCTGGGGGTCACCTCGCGGTCGTTGTTGGCCAAGCCCGATCCTGGATCGGTGTCGGTCCCGCGGGACGGAACGCTGCTGGGCGCACTGTTCGAGAGCCTGATGACGTTGTCGGTGCGGGTGTACGCGGACGCCGTGCATGCCGCCGTGAGCCACCTCCGAACTCAGCGCGGCGATCACGAGGTCGACTTGATCGTGACTGGTGACGACGGTTCGGTCGTTGCCCTGGAGGTGAAACTCGGTCCCGTGCCGGACGACCGGGATGTCCGGCATCTGGTGTGGCTGCGAGAGCGCCTAGGCGATCAGTTGGCGGATGCCGCGGTGATCACGACCGGGCCCACGGCGTATCGCCGTCCGGACGGTATCGCCGTCATCCCGGCGGCGCTCCTTGGTCCCTGACTCACGGCGCCATCGATCTGGCCGGGCTGTCGGAGTTGCGAGGGCGTCCGACGGAGGTCGACGATCTGGTCGCGCTCGGGTTGGCGATCACCCGCGGTGCTGAGGTGGTGCCGATCTACGCCGGCATCCTGGAGGCCTGTCCCGATCCGACGCGGTTCCTGCCGTCGGCCTGGGTGCAGTGCGGACGGCTCCGAGGTGCGACGGGCACGGACATCTTCGATCAGATCGAGATCCATGGGCCGATGCCACGTGCAGTCGATCAGGTGATGGCCTTCCTGCTGAAACACGCCTACAAGTCGGCGGTGTTCGGCGAAGTGCGCCGTCGCGACGTCTACTCGATCCCGATTCGCCCGGAAGCTTGTTAGGTGCGTGTCGGACGCCGTGAGAGAAGCGCGCCGTAGGTAAGGCTGCTTGTGAGCCGGTAGCCACAGGCGACTTCGCGTATTTGGGCCGGTTTCGCGCGGTGCGTCTACACACGACGCCATATGCAGTGCAGTTCACCGTCGACGGTGCGGAGCTCGAAGGTGACACGATCGTCTGGGCTGGCGAATGACCAGGTCATCTCCAGAACGCCTTTCGCGCCGCCCACCGACTTGATTCGAAGCGAAGCGGGCCAGGGGGCGGCCGGGTCGCGAGCATAGGCGGCACAGGCTGGGGCGAACTTGTCGCGGACGGCTGCTCGGAAGGTGGCCAGATGTTCGGGTTTGAGTCGTCGAAGGTCGGCATCGAAGGCGGGCGTGACGGTGAACTTCACGGCTGGTTGGGCTCGGGCGCGGACTGTCGGGCGACCTCATCGAGGTAGGCGATGAAGCTGTCGGCGTCGTCGAACGTGGTCACTTCACCGGCGACGAGGTGCTCCTCCACTTCGTGTTCGCGCTGCTGCCATCGCGACTCCCAGAACCATGCCTGGTCTGCGGGGACAGGCAAGACGGGGCGCAGCTCAAAAACGCCGTCGTCGCGTTCGGTGATCTCGAGCTGCACGCCTGGCTCGTCGAGGTGCATCCGTTCGCGCAGTTGGCTGGGCAGGGCAACCAGGCCGCGCCGCTGCACTCCTACAGACCCGTGCCACAGCTGCTCTGCCGCGTTGCTTCGACTCATGGGTCATGGATACGGCCGATACTGAATTGCGGCAATGCAGCGAAGCTGCGCAGCCATGGTCTTGTTCGTCCGGTCTTGCTGACTCCACCTCACCATCCCCAGTGGCGCCGGTGGGCGTCGATGGACCAGGCGGTGATGGCGGTGTCATCGGCGATGGGCGGCAGGGGAGTGCGGCCGGTGTCGAGGAGGTGGCGCACTTCGGCTTCGAGGTGGGCGATCTCGGCGGACACCTCGTCGCGTGGCACTTCGCCGCGTTTGACCGAGAGCACGCGTTCGCGGGCGGCGTCCGGCATGGGGAGGGTGAGGTGTCCGGTGCTCGCGATCTCGTGGCCCTGGTGGGCGAGCCGGAGGGCGTGGCTGCCGTACTTGGTGTCCCAGCCGTATTTCTCGATGAGTTCGGGACGGTTGGGCACGTTGCGCCGCGACTGGCCGAGCATCCGCTCGTGCTGGGAGTGCATGTAGCCGAGGAACCTCTCGACGGCCTGCTGCGACAGGAACTGCTCGCGCATGGCGCGGAGTTCCTCGCCGAGCGGGGTGAGGACGATCAGCGACTCGGCTGGCGCGAACAGCGGCAGCATGACCGTCGGGTTGCCCTTGATCGCCAGCCGCAGGTACTTGCTGAGCGAGTACATCACCAGATCGGTGTCGCCATGTCCGCTGCGGACGCCCTCAGGCTGGGTGCGCCAGATGTAGTCGTCGCGGTGCTTGCGGACGCCAAGCACGTACTCCGGCGGCTCCACGTAGACGCCCATCTCGTCGTGGTCGTCGGTGCCGGCGATCGCGATCCCATGGACGCCGCTGCCCACGACCGACCGCAGCACCTCGTTCGGCAGCGCGACCTCCGGGTCGCCGTACTCGACGTTCCTGGCGTTGCTCATGGACAGACGGTACTGGAAGTCGAATCGCCTATGCCCGCCCGGGCCTACGCTGACCGGGTTCCGAGCAAGGAATGTCAGGGTGGGAGTCATGCTGGACCTATTGGACAACAAGAAGGGAGGTGAAGAGATGGCAGGAAACATCGAGACGTACTACCAGGATGGGACTTGGAAGAACCGGGCCCAGGGCAACCAGCGGGCGAGCAATACGTTCAATACCAGGGCGGAGGCGCAGGCCAAGGGACGGGAGATGGCCCGCGAGCGCGGTGTGGAGCACCTCATCAAGAAGATGGATGGCACGGTCGGCGAACGGAACTCGTACGGCAACGATCCTTACCCGCCGCGAGGCTAGGCAAGTCGAGGGGCCCGGCCTCTCGCCGGTTGGGCTCCTCGCAGTCTGCCATCGACACACAATGGTCCGCCGCCATGGCAGCCGCCGGTGCGCCGCCCATGAGCGCGCTAGGTGCCAGGATGGGCTCATGGCACTTGTGACTCGTTTCTTCAAGACTTCTGCCCCCAACGGCCGCCGACACTCCGAATGTGAGTGTGGCTGGAGCGTTACTCACCGTGATGATGCGGTTGTGCTCCAACTCGACACCTACGGTTCCACCGATCGCAAGGCGGCACCGAAGGTCAGCCAATCGCTGCAACTCGACGAGGACGGCGCCAAGCAGCTGCTTCAGGTGATCCGCGAGGTATTCCCGGGGCTGGGCTGACGCGCATGGCCCCGACCGGGACGCGTATGCGGTCCACATTGAGGGAGTCCAGCAGGCAGACGTCGCCGGTCCTGATCCTGTGACCCCTTCAGTCAGATTGCCCGATAGAGTGCCCTCAACCCCATAGAAGAGGTGCTCGTGGACGTATTTGAGGTCCGGGACAAGGTCATCGATGACTACCGGTCGTTCACGACAGCGTCCATCGACATCAAGGACGCCCGGCTCAAGGAGCACTACCAGCAGGAGCTTGACGGCAACAGGCAGTGGCCGGAGCCGTGGCTGTCGCTCAACCCGGCGTTCGAGACGGGCGGCCGGGTCGACGACCTGGTGCGCGAGGGGCTGCTCCATCCTGAGTGTGAGCGCATCTTCAGGGTCAAGCAGCACAGCGAGGACGCCGGTGGTGCGCCGATCACCTTGCACCGCCACCAGCGCGACGCGGTTGAGGTGGCGCAGTCAGGCAAGAGCTATGTGCTCACGACCGGCACCGGATCCGGAAAGTCGCTCGCGTACATCGTGCCGATCGTCGACCATGTGCTGAAGCAGCCCCGGCTGCCGGGGGTCAAGGCAATCATCGTCTACCCGATGAACGCTCTGGCGAACTCGCAGCTGGGCGAGTTGGAGAAGTTCCTCACCAACGGCTACGGCGCCGGGCGCGAGTTGGTGACGTATGCGCGGTACACGGGTCAGGAACAGGGTGAGGAACGTGACCGCATCCTCGCCAACCCACCCGACATCTTGCTGACGAACTACGTCATGCTCGACTTGGTCCTCACGAGGCCCGAGGAGCGACGCAAGCTTGTAAAGGCTGCTCAGGGACTCTCGTTTCTCGTCCTTGACGAGCTTCACACCTATCGCGGTCGTCAGGGTGCCGACGTGGCGATGCTGGTCCGGCGCGTGCGGGAAGCCTGCGCGGCTCCCGACCTCCAGTGCATCGGCACCTCCGCCACGATGGCGAGCGGAGGATCAGCGGCTGACCAGGTGCGGGCCGTGGCGGACGTCGCGACTCGCCTGTTTGGCTCTGAGGTCACACCCGAGCGAGTGATCGGGGAGACGCTAACGCGGGCAACATCGGACACCGCTGCCAGCAACCTCACAAGGCTTGCCGCAGAGGTCGAGGCGAGCACCGTGCCCGCCGGCTATGACGACCTCGCGAACTCCGCGCTCGCGTCGTGGATCGAGACCGCATTCGGCCTCACCACCGATCCAAACACTGACGCGCTGATCCGCCAGACGCCCAAACGTCTGCGCGAAGATGCGTCGCCGGCGCTGTCCGAACTGGTCAACATCCCAGTTCAAGACTGCGAGGCGGCGATCCGTCGGGCGCTGCTCGCAGGTTCCAATGCGCGCCACCCCCGAACTGGACGCCCGCTGTTCGCGTTCCGTCTTCACCAGTTCCTCTCGAAGGGCGACACATTGTACGTGTCGCTCGAGCCTGAGGGTGAGCGGTACATCACCTCGAAGTACCAGGTGTCCGTGCCACATTCACCCGAGAAGCTGCTGTTCCCGCTCGCGTTCTGCCGCGAGTGCGGACAGGAGTATGCGGTCGTCAAGAAGATCGACAAGCGCGGCGACACAGCTTATGCCCCGCGTGCCTCCCGAGACGTGGCGCAGGACAATGAGACCGACGGCTACTTGTACATCTCAGCTGCGTTCGAATGGCCGAAAGACCCGATCGCCGAGGGACGCCTCCCGGACTCGTGGGTCGGCCCGGACAACCTCCCGATCCCGCGACGCCTCAAGTATCTTCCCGAACGCGTGCGTGTGGACATCGGCGGGTACAAGATCGACGTCGGCGGCACCACAGCCGCCTTCGTCCCGTCCCCGTTCACGTTCTGCTTGTCGTGTCTGGTCAGCTACGAGCAGGTGCGTGGCCGTGACTTCTCGAAGCTGGTCACGCTGGACGCCGAGGGCCGCAGTTCAGCTATCTCCGTGCTCAGCAGCAGCCTGATCCGGGCGCTGCGTGAGGTACCCGAAACAGAGCTTCTGCCCGATGCACGCAAGCTCCTCACCTTCGTGGACAACCGCCAGGACGCCAGCCTGCAGGCCGGCCACCTCAACGACTTCGTCCAGGTTGCGCAGCTGAGGGGCGCGCTGTGGCGCGCTATGGAGCATGCGCCAGAAGGCCTGTCCCACGACAGCGTTGCTGCCGAAGTGGTCAAGGCCCTGAGCCTCGATTTCGCCGAGTATGCCTCGTCACCCGACGCGGTCTATCGGGCTCGCGAGCGAACGGAAAGTGCGCTGCGTCAGCTGATCGAGTACAGGCTGTACCTCGATCTGCAGCGCGGCTGGCGTATCACCATGCCGAACCTGGAACAGACGGGTCTGCTCCAGTTGGACTACGAGTCCCTGGCCGAGATTGCTGCTGACCAGGCGCTGTGGCAGACCAGTCTTGAGCCTCTGCGGGACGCCCGCGACGACCATCGCGAGGAGCTGTGCCGCATCGTCCTGGACGAGTTCCGCAAGGTGCTCGCTATCGAAGTCGACTGCCTCACCGAAGTCGGGTTTGAGCGCATCAAGCGCCAGTCCGATCAGGAGCTCATCGGCGTCTGGGCCGTCGCCAACAACGAGATGGTAGCCCCCGTCGGCACTGTCTACGCCTTTGCGGCCAAGCCCGGCAAGGGACGCAACGATCTCCACCTCACTGGTCGTTCGTCGATGGGTCGCTATCTCGCTCGGCCGAATCAGTTCCCCGAGTACGCAGGCAAGATAGTGACCGATGATGCACAGCGGATCATCCAGGACATCCTCACTGTTCTGACCAGGGCAGGTCTCTTGACCGAGGTCCCGGGTAACTACGGCGCCAAGGGCTACCGGCTCAAGGCGTCCGGCCTGCGTTGGATGGCCGGTGACGGAACGAGTGCGGCGTCCGACCCGATTCGCAAGACGGTTGATGCCGACACGGGCGCTCGAGTCAACGCCTTCTTCCAGACGCTCTACCGAGAGGTGGCGCTCGAATTGCGTGGGCTGGCGGCGCGTGAGCACACAGCGCAGGTAGATCCGACCGAGCGTCAACGCCGAGAAGCCGACTTCCGAAAGGGTGACTTGCCGTTGCTCTACTGCTCACCCACCATGGAGCTCGGCGTCGATATCGCGAGCCTCAATGCGGTCGGGTTGCGGAACGTCCCACCCACGCCGGCCAACTATGCGCAGCGCAGCGGCCGGGCCGGGCGATCCGGGCAACCGGCACTCGTTCTGACCTACTGCGCGACCGGTAACTCGCACGACCAGTACTACTTCCGGCGCTCGAACGCGATGGTCGCCGGGTCCGTTGCGCCGCCCAGGCTCGACCTCGCCAATGAGGCTCTCCTACGTTCGCACGTCCAGGCCGTCTGGCTCGCCGAGACGGGTGAGAGCCTTGAATCGCGCATGACACAGCTTCTGGACGTCGAGGGGACACCGCCGTCACTGGCACTGCGGGCCGACAAAGTACTGGCGTTCGCAGACCCCGACGCGATCCGTCGTGCCACTCGGCATGCGAAGGCCATCGTTGCCCCCATGCTTGATGACCTCGGCCAGACGGCATGGTGGCACGAGGACTGGATCACCGACGTCGTCCGAGCGGCGCCCAGGATGATCGACGAGGCATGCAACCGTTGGCGCAAGCTATACCTGGCCGCGCTGGCCGACCAGGACGCCCAGAACAGAATCGTGCTGGAGAGCAATGCCGCGCCTACGGCGAGGTTTGCGGCCACTGCCCGTCGGCGTGAGGCTGAGAACCAGCTCCGGCTCCTGCGCAACGAGCACGACCAGGGCGGCCACTCTGACTTCTACACCTACCGCTACTTCGCGTCCGAGGGCTTCCTGCCTGGGTACAGCTTCCCGCGGCTCCCGTTGGCCGCGTACGTGCCGGCGGTTCGTGGGGCGACAACGGGACAGTACGACAACGGCGACTATCTCCAGCGCCCGCGCTTCCTCGCTATCAGCGAGTTCGGCCCGGGGTCGCTCATCTACCACGAAGGCGCGCGCTACGAGGTGAACCGGGTGCAGGTACCGCTCGCCGAAGGTGGTCAGGCGAGCGTGGACACCTCCGAGGCGCGTCGGTGTGAGAGCTGCGGTTACCACCATGCCCGCCAGCCTGGGCTCGATGTATGCGAGAACTGTGGCGAAGAGCTTGGCGCCACGAGCTACGGCCTGATGCAGCTCTCGACCGTGTACACGCGCCGACGCGAGCGAATCTCAAGCGACGAGGAAGAGCGACGCCGGGCTGGCTTCGAGCTCCAGACGTCGTATCGCTATAGCCAGCACGGTGCGCGGCTCGGCAAGCTCACCGCCCAGTCCCGGATAGGCGACGACGTGCTGGCGGAACTCAATTACGGTGACACGGCCCTGGTGCGCGTTACCAACCGAGGCCGGCGTCGGCGTCGCAACCTCGACGAGGTGGGCTTTTACCTTGACCCGGTGAGAGGCCAGTGGCTGTCTGAAACCAAGGGTCATGAGTTGGAAGCCGGTGACGGCGAAATCGCTGCGGACGAGGTGCCGGGTGCCATTCGGGTGACGCCGTACGTCGAGGACCACCGCAACATCCTGGTCGTCCGCCTGAACGATCCGGTCGATGATGACCTGGCTACCACCCTTCGGTACGCGCTCGAACGCGGCATCGAGGCAGAGTTTCAACTCGAAGATTCCGAGTTGGTCAGCGAGGCGCTCCCGGATGATGCCCATCGCGGAAGAATGCTCTTCACAGAGTCGGCCGAGGGTGGTGCGGGCATTCTGCGCCGGATGCAGGCCGAGCCGGACGCCCTTGCCCGCGCGGCACGTCGGGCGTTGTCGATTGCGCATTTCCATCCCACGACGGGTGAAGACCTCAGCGTCGCCGGTGGCCGCGACGAACGGTGCGAGCGTGCCTGCTACGACTGCCTCTTGTCGTATGGCAACCAGTTCGATCACCCGAAGATCAATCGGCATGTCGTCAAAGACCTGTTGCTGCGCCTCAGCAGCGCAAGGACGTCATCGTCGGCCTCTGCCGTACCGCGGGCCGAACACATCGAGGAACTGTTGCGACGATGCGACACCGAGCTTGAGCGCGACTTCATCAAGTACCTGGTCAAGGGCGACTTCCGTCTCCCTGACGCTGTTCAGCCCACGCTGAGCGATGCCCGATGCCGGCCCGACTTCGCCTACCTGGACGCAAACACGGTGATCTTCGTCGACGGCCCGGTCCATGAGCGCGAAGACAAGCGTGCCGAAGACCTGCTGGTTCAGGAGCGTCTGCTGGACGCCGGCTACGGCTACGTGCGATTCGGTGCGGGCGACGATTGGGGCGAGACTGTCCGGCAGTACGCCAACGTGTTCGGAAGGGGACGAGAGTGGTGAGTGGGTACGCGGTCGGCAGCCTGGTCGCGGCGCGCGGACGCGAGTGGGTGGTCTTGCCGGACAGCAGCGATGACTTCCTGGTACTCCGACCACTCGGCGGCCGGGACGATGACATCGCCGGGGTGATCCCTGCGATCGAGCCCGTTGCGCCAGCCTCGTTTTCACCACCGACTCCGAGCGATCTGGGCGACGATGCCAGCGCTCGACTCTTGCGAAGCGCATTGCAGATTGGGTTCCGCTCCAGCGCCGGTCCCTTCCGCTCGCTTGCCGGCATCGCGGTAGAGCCGCGCTCCTACCAGCTGGTTCCGTTGCTCATGGCGCTGAGGCAGGACGTCGTCCGGCTGCTGATCGCCGACGATGTCGGCATCGGCAAGACCATCGAAGCCGGCCTGATCGCCACCGAGTTGCTCGCACTTGGGGAGGCGAGGGGCCTCACGGTGCTGTGCAGCCCGGCTCTCGCAGAGCAGTGGGCCGCCGAACTCCGATCTAAGTTCGCCATGGAACCGGAGCTGGTGCTGCCCAGCACCGTGCGACGTCTTGAGCGGCAGTGCCTGGCAGGGGAGTCCATTTTCGAGCGGTTCAACGTGACAGTGGTGTCGACCGACTTCATCAAGTCCGACCGGCGCCGCAACGAGTTCCTCCGCTCATGCCCAGACTTGGTGATCGTCGATGAAGCGCACACCTGTGTGGCCGACGGCAACCTCGGCGGTCGCGCTCGAACCCAACGCTACGACCTGGTGCGTGCGCTCGCGGAGAACCAATCCCGGCATCTCGTGCTGGTGACGGCGACGCCGCATAGCGGCAAGGACGAAACGTTCCGCAACCTGATCGGACTCCTCGACCCGGTTCTGCACACGGCAGATCTTGATAGGCCAGCGGGCCGCGAGCTCCTGGCGAAGCACTTCGTCCAGCGTCGTCGTGCCGACATTCGGCAGTTCCTCGACGAGGAGACTCCCTTTCCCAAGGACCGGTTGTCGAAGGAAGTGGCGTACGAGCTGTCGCAGCCCTACCGCGAACTCTTCCGCGATGTGCTCGACTACGCCCGAGAGACGGTGGGCTCCGCCAAGGGCGCCCGGCAGCAGCGGGTGAGTTGGTGGTCAGTCCTCGCACTGCTGCGTGCCCTCGCGTCGTCGCCGCGCGCCGCTGCACAGACCTTGAGTACCCGCTCGGCGGCGCTCGGCGGCGAGGATGCCGAGGAGGCGAACGCGTTGGGGCGTTCGGCGGTGCTCGATCTGGCCGACGATGAGACCGTCGAGTCGGCCGACGCGACTCCGGGCGCGGACAGCGAATCCGAGCCGGGTTCAGCGCAGCAGCGCCGGCTGCCTGGTTTTCTCAAGCGGGCGCACGAGTTGGAAGGCAAGCTTGACCGGAAGCTCGACGCCCTCGCATCGCAGGTCAAGGCACTGATGGCCGACGGTTACGCACCGATCGTCTTCTGCCGCTTCATCGACACGGCTGAGTATGTGGCCGAGTACCTCACGAAGGTGCTCGGCAAGGGCACGGACGTTGCTTGCGTCACCGGCATGCTGCCGCCGTCGGAGCGGGTCGCGCGGATTGATGCTCTCACTGCGACGGGTCGTCCAACGGTGCTGGTGGCCACCGACTGTCTCTCCGAAGGCGTCAACCTGCAAGAGCAGTTCCAGGCGGTCATCCACTACGACCTTGCGTGGAACCCCACCCGCCACGAGCAGCGCGAAGGACGGGTGGACCGCTTCGGTCAGCAGCGGGATGTCGTTCGCACCATCACGCTCTACGGCAAGGACAACCAGATCGACGGCATCGTGCTCGACGTCCTGCTGCGCAAGCACGAGGCGATTCGCAAGGCGACTGGCGTCTCAGTGCCCGTGCCAGACAACAGTGACGCCGTGCTGGAGGCGCTCATGGAGGGGCTGATCCTGCGGGGGAGTGAGCACCTTCAGGACACGCTCGATTTTGACTACGAGCAGAAGGCGGCAAACCTCGACAAGGAGTGGAACTCGGCGGCTGAGCGTGAGAAGGCGTCGCGGACGAAGTTCGCTCAGAGGTCGATTCACCCTGAAGAGGTCGACCGCGAGGTGAAGGAGATCCGCGCGAACCTGGGCACACATGCTGACGTCCGGGCCTTCACGCAGACCGCTCTCCAGTCGCTCGGCGCCGCGATCAAGCCGCACCCCCGCGGGTTTGAGGCGACGACCGGGGCTCTGCCTGTCGGACTCAAGGATGCCCTTCCTGCGGGCCGCGAAACACGCCTAGTGATGCTGAACGATTTCCCTGTCGCGCGCGGCGAGAACGTGCTTCACCGCACGGATCCCGCCGTCGAGGCGTTGGCCAGCTACGTCCTTGAGGCGGCGCTGGATCCGGCTCTCTCGGAGAAGTGGCGACCAGCCCGGCGGTGCGCGGTCGTCCGCACGGCTGATGTCGACTCGAGAACCACGCTCTTGCTGGTGAGGTACCGGTTCCACCTCACGCTCCCGGCTCGAAGCGGCGAGCGGACGGCGGTGGCCGAGGATGCGGCGACGCTCGCGTTCACCACCCGCGATGGCGAGGTCGCGTGGTTGGCCCGGGACGAGGTGAGCCAGCTGCTTCAGGCGCGGCCGTCCGGAAACGTGCCCAACCCCGAGCAGCAGATCCAGTCGGCCCTCACGCGCTTGCCCGGGCTGCAGCCGCATTTCGATGCAAATGGCGAGCAACTCGCAGAGCGGCTGCGTGACTCACACAGGCGCGTCCGTCAGGCCTCGGGTGCGGTGGTTCGCGGGCTGGGTGTGCGCCCGGAATCGCCGGCCGATGTATTGGGCGTGTACGTGTTCGTGCCGATCCCGAAGGGCTGAAGATGGCAGAGTCATACGTGGCGGTGCGCGTGCAGGGAGGATTGTTCCCGACCGAGGTCCTGTCGCGAATCGGCGCCAGCGCGCTGCCGAACGGCCAGCGATCAGCCGACTACCACCTCGCTACCGGCGAGACGGTTCGCGAGGCGGCGAACCGAGCCTGGGCCTACCTGACAGGCGTGTGGGGCGGTTACCGCCAGGCGGCCGCGCGCCTCCCTGAGTCTGATCGCGGTACCACGCTCACCCGCGAGCGCTGGCTCCTGGTGCTGCTTCGCGAGCTGGGGTTCGGACGCGTCCAGACGACACCGGCCGGTGGCATCACGGTGAACGGGCGGTCGTTTGCGGTCTCGCACCAGTGGGAGCATGTGCCGGTTCACCTGCTGGGCCACAAGACCGAGCTTGATCGCCGCACGCCGGGCGTCGCCGGTGCTGCGGGCTCGTCGCCGCAGTCGATGATGCAACAGCTCCTGAACCAGTCATTGGAGCACCAGTGGGCGTTGCTCTCCAATGGCCTCACCCTCCGGCTCCTGCGCGACTCGACCTCGCTGGTCGGATCCGCCTATGTCGAGTTCGATCTCGAGGCGATCTTCGACGCAGACTTGTTCGTCGACTTCCTGTTGTTGTTCAGCCTCTGCCACGTGTCTCGGTTGGAGGCGCGAGATCCCGAGAAGGGTGTCGCCTCGTGCTGGCTGGAGACGTGGCGCACCGGTGCACTGGAGTCCGGCACTCGTGCGCTCAACCAGCTCCGAGATGGCGTCATCGACGCGATCACCACCTTGGGCACGGGCTTCCTGGCGCATCCCACCAACGGCGAGTTGCGCGATGCCGTGGCGGATCGCCGGCTGAGCGAAGCCGACATCAACCACGGCCTGCTCCGGATCGTCTATCGACTGCTGTTCACGTTCGTTGCTGAGGATCGGGAACTGCTGCTCGATCCGCGAGCGGAGGTAGTTGCGCGTCAGCGGTACCTCGACTACTTCTCGACCGCACGGCTGCGACGTACGGCCCGACGGCGTCGAGGCACTCGCCATACCGACCAGTGGCGAGCGCTCACCATCGTGTGGGACGGCTTGGGTTCCGTCAACGGACGCCCCGAGCTGGGGCTGGTCGGCATCGGTGGCCTCTTCGAGCAGACGGCCTGGGATCTCTTTGGCGATTGCGAGCTGTCCAACGAGTCGCTGCTCAAGGCGGTGCGGCACCTGAGTGTCGTGACGGAACCCGGCTCGGGCGTGCGGCGGGTCGTTGACTACCGCAACCTCGGAGCGGAGGAGCTCGGATCGATCTATGAGGCGCTCCTGGAGTTCGTGCCGTCGTGGGACGCCGATACTCGCACGTTCTCGCTGCTGTCCGCGGCAGGTAACGACCGAAAGTCAACAGGCTCGTACTACACGCCAACGTCTCTGATCGACTGTCTCCTGGACTCGGCGCTTGACCCCGTGCTCGATCGAGCGGAACGGGAGGATGACCCCGAGCAGGCTCTCCTGTCGTTGACGGTCTGCGATCCGGCTTGCGGCTCGGGGCACTTCCTGGTTGCGGCCGCGCGCCGGATCGCCAAGCGCGTCGCCGCCATCCGCACTGGTGATCCTGAACCGCCGCCCGAGCGCGTGCGCGAGGCGCTGGGCGACGTGGTGGGCCGCTGCATCTACGGTGTCGACATCAACCCCTTGGCCGTGGAGTTGGCCAAGGTCTCGCTGTGGCTCGAAACGGTTGACCCCGGCCAGCCGCTCGCCTTCCTCGACGCCCAGCTCAAGGTTGGCAACGCGTTGATCGGAGCGACGCCGGCGCTGGTGGCTGACGGCGTGCCCGACGAGGCCTTCGCGTTCTTGGAAGGTGACAGCAAGCCCACGATCACCGCGCTCAAGAAACAGAACAAGAAGGAGCGCACGGGCCAAGATGACGTCTTCGGCAGCACGCCGACGTACGACCCGTCGATGGCTAGGGGCCTTGCGGAGCTTCTGGTGGATCGGCGACCGGCATCGCTGGCCGAGATCCAGGCGCGGAGGACTCGCCTTGAGAGCCTCGAAGCCCTGCCTGTGCTGAAGCAGCAGCGGCTGGTTGCCGATGCCTGGTGTGCGGCCTTCGTCTGGCCGAAGACCCCGGACGGCCCTCAGCCCGTGACGGAAGCCGCACTGCGAGCGTTGGAGCGCGGCGAGAATCTATCTGTTCGGACGATGGCCGAGATCGAGTCATTGGCGGCTTCCTACCGCTTCTTCCACTGGCACCTTGAGTTCCCCCACCTGTTCCGGCCTTCCGGTGTGGCGGATGGAGCTGGATGGTCTGGCGGCTTCGATGTCGTCCTCGGCAACCCACCGTGGGAGCGTGTGAAGCTGCAGGAGCAGGAGTTCTTTGCGGTGCGTGACCCTGACATCGCAGCCGCTCCCAACGCGACCTCCCGCAAGCGGCTCATCGCCAAGCTGGCGACGGATAACCCTCCGCTCTATGAGGAGTTCCTCGCTGCTCTGCGGCGAGCGGCAGGCGAGTCGCACATCCTCCGGGACTCCGGGCGCTACCCGCTGACAGGACGAGGCGACATCAACACGTACGCGGTGTTCGCGGAGACGGGGCGCAACCTTCTGACGGGCTCAGGGCGCATGGGGATGATCCTGCCGACGGGCATCGCGACCGACGCCACGACGCAGTACTTCTTCAAGGACCTCGTCCAACGTGGCAACATCGCTAGCCTCTATGACTTCGAGAACGCAAAGCCACTGTTCGATGGTGTGCATCGCTCGTTCAAGTTCTGCCTCCTGACCCTAGCCGGTGGCGCATCGCGGTCATCGCGCGCAGAGTTTGCGTTCTTCGCCCACGAGCCATCGGACCTTCTGAAGGAACAGGCGAGGTTCGAGCTGACCCCGGAGGAGATCCAGCTCCTCAACCCCAACACGGGCACCTGCCCGATCTTCCGCACGCGCCGCGACGCGGAGATCACCCTCGGCATCTACCGCCGCGTCCCGGTGCTGATCAACGAGAACGATCCGGTCAACGGCAACCCGTGGGGAATCAAGTTCATGACGATGTTCCACATGTCGAATGATTCGCACCTCTTCCACACCCGCGACGAACTGGAGGCGGATGGATGGACGCTCAACGGAAACGTCTTTGAACGCCCCATCGACGGGGGGGGGGGTATCGCTAATGCTCCCGCTGTATGAGGCCAAGATGCTGCACCTCTACGACACCCGTTGGGCCACCTACGAGCCCGACGGCTCGACCCGCCTGATGACCGAGAACGAGAAGGCGGAGCGCCTCAACCCCATGCCCCGCTACTGGGTGTCCGAGGAAGAGGTCGACAAGAAGCTCGAAGGCCGCTGGGACAAGCCCTGGTTCCTAGGCTGGCGCGACATCTGCCGAGCAACCGATGTTCGTACGGTCATTTCGACGAAGTTGCCGCGCGTCGCGGTGGGGAACAAGGTGCCGGTGATGATGCCCGCTGTCACGAGCGACGCCGCCTCTGTGCTGCAAGCCTGCCTGTCATCGCTTATCTGCGACTACGCCGCGAGGCAGAAGCTCGGCGGCACCACGATGAACTACTTCGTATTGATGCAGGTCCCGGTACTCACCCTGGAGATGGCTGCAGGCGTCACCACCTGGTTCGATCGTCCAGTCACGGCGTGGATGGTTCGCCGGGCGGATCGATTGAACGGCTGGGTGCCGGACAGCCAGGAGCGTGCCGAGCTTCGGGCAGAGATCGACGCCGCGATGATGCACCTCTACTCGATGAGTCGTGCAGAGGTCGCCCATGTCATGGATTCCTTCCCAATCCTCCATCGCGAAGACGTCGCCGGACACGGCAGCTACCGCACAAGAGACCTGGTTCTGGCGGCCTACGACGCGATGGCAGACGCCAAGGAGTCAGGCACGCCGTATCGAGCCCCATGGGAGGACCGCACATGACTCAACAGGTGGAGCGCATGCTGCCGCTCTACGAAGGAAAGATGGGGCTCCAGTACGATCATCGGTTCGCCTCGTTCAAAGGGATCGGCGACACGGATATCGAGCCGAACGAGGAGCGGCAGGATGAGCGTCACGTCTTGCCCCGGTACTGGGTTCGGGAAGAAGTCGTCGACGATCGTTTGGCCCGGCGGCACTGGGGCTGCCGGTCGGCGCTGTTGGGGCATCGGCGGGTCGCGCGGAACACGGATGAGCGCACGGCGATCTCGAGTCTGGTTCCGTTTGGGGCGGCTTCCTACGGCTGGATCTTGACATCCGGCCCGAACGCGCACGACCTAGCGCTTCTCATCGCCCAGTACAACTCCTTTGTGTTCGACTACGTCTTGAGACAGTTCCTTTCTCAGCCGTCGATCCCCCAGGTCACGTACGAGCAACTCCCCATCCTTCATCCCAGCCAGCTCTCTGCTCTGGATCCGCTGGTGGGCGATACTCGGCGCTGGATCGAGGATCGGGTCGCAATCCTGGTGGGTCCCGGAAAAGAGATGCATGACTTTGTCAACGAGCTCGGGCGGGGCGGCCTTCTCCCGGTTCTCTGGAGTGAGGACCGTCGCTATCGGCTGCGGATCGAGCTGGACGCAGCCATGTTCCACCTCATGGGGGTGCAACGATCGGACGTTGATTACATCCTTGAGAGCTTCAACATCGTGAAGCGTAAGGATGAGGCCGCGTTCGGATTGTTCCGAACCAAGGAACTGATCCTCGAGGTCTACGACGCGATGCAGACTGCGATGGTCGACGGGGAACGATACCTGTCGCCGTTCGACGCTGAACTGTCGGCCGTGTCTTCTAGCAAGGTGTACTGAGCATGACTGATCAAGGAGGGCCACGGTGACTGAGACTGCCGCTGAACCAGTGCGTCGTGGGGTGCTGATCCGCGCGGCGTTGCAGGTGCTTCATAACGTCGGTGGTCCGCTGAGGCGAGGCGAGGTCATGAGCCGTGTCTCGGAGTTGGTTGAGTTTACGCCGTACGAGTTGGCGCCATACCGCGACGGCGATCGCGAGCCCCGGTGGGAGAACCACCTCGCGTGGAGCAGCTCTGACATGCGTGCCGCGGGGTGGATCGACAAGACGGCGGTTGGCTGGGTCCTGACCGATGCTGGCCAAGAGGCTCTTGCGACCTACCCAGACGGGCGGGAGATCGACGTTCAGATGCAGCGAGAGGCCCGCATCAGGTCGCCGCGTATGTCGAGGTACAGGACGGTCCTGGGAGCGAAACGTGAGGATGCGGACCAGCCGCACTACCTCGCGACGCTCGAAGCGGCGCTGGACTTCATCGAACCAGGGCAGTGGACGAGCTACTCCGACCTCGCGGCCGTGGCCAATACCAATCCGCAGACGGTCGGGTCGGTGATGAATGCGACTACGGTCGAAGGCGCGCACCGCGTGATCGGCAAGAACGGGCGACCGGCCGCCGGCTTCGTGTGGCGGGATGGCCGCGATGCGACTCAACGTGACGTGCTTGAGGCTGAGGGCATCGAGTTCGATGTCTCGGGCGCAGCGAGTGAAGCTCAGCATGTTCGTGCTGAAGACTTCCGCGCGTTCCTGGAGGACGCGGGCGTCCTGGTTCCCTTGCCGAAGCGGGCATGGTTGGTGCGGGGATCGTCCGTGGATGGTCACGACCTTGTCCCCACCTGGCGTCGAGAGGGGTTCGCTTCGCTGCGTGCGGCGAAGCTCAGGGAGGTCGAGCCGGGCATCGTGAGGCCGGATCTGAAGGTGATCGTCGACGAGGACTACTCGCAGTCGTCCTACGCGGCCAAGGCGGCCAAGCTCGATGAGTTCCATGCGTTCCTGTCGCGGATGCAGGTCGAGGATGTGGTGGCGACGACCAGCCAGGGGCGGCTCTACGTCGGCGTCGTTACCGGACCCGCCGAGTACGTGAAGTCGGGTGACGGTCTGTCGAACCTCCGCCGATCCGTGTTCTGGGTCGGCGATGGCATCGACTACGGTGAACTGGCGGGCGAGATCAAGGCGCGGCTGCAGATCCAGTACGACGTTGTCGAGATGACCCAGCAACTGGAGCTGTTGGAGGACCTGCTCGCGGTTGACGATCCTGTCGTGGATGCAGCGGCGCAGGTCCCGGTGTCACCGTCAGCACCTCGGCCGGTCTTGGCCTTGCCGGATGCGACCGACGGCCTCGCTGAACAGCTTCATGTCGATCGGTCGTGGCTGAACGAGTGTGTCGAGTTGCTGCGCGACCGGCCGCAACTCATCTTCTACGGCCCACCGGGGACAGGAAAGACATACATCGCTCAAGCGCTCGCTGCGCATTTGGCCGGCGATAACGTCCGGCTGGTGCAGTTCCACCCGGCGTACTCGTACGAGGACTTCTTCGAGGGCTACCGTCCGCTCGAGTCGGGCGGCTTCGCCCTCAAGCCCGGCCCGTTGCGCAAGGTGGTCGATGCTGCAAGGGAGAATCCGTCTGCACCGTACGTGTTGATCATCGACGAAATCAACCGTGGCAACCTGGCGAAGATCTTCGGTGAGCTGTACTTCCTCCTTGAGTACCGCGATCAAAATGTCGATCTGCTCTACGCGACCGACGACGACATCGGCTTCACGCTCCCGAAGAACGTCTTCGTCATCGGCACGATGATCACCGCAGACCGGTCGATCGCGCTGGTGGACTCCGCCATGCGGCGTCGGTTCGCGTTTGTGCCCCTGCACCCATCTGAGGTGCCAACCCGCGACGTCCTCCGGCGCTGGCTGGCCTCCTCGAACTTGGATGTCGGGGTGGCTGACTTGCTGGACGAACTGAACGCTCGGATCGAGGATCCCGACTTCAAGATCGGCCCGTCGTACCTGATGCGGCCCGCGGTGCATGCTGACGGAGGGCTCGAACGTGCTTGGCGGACGGCAATTCTGCCTCTACTGGAGGAGCATCACTACGGCGAGGGGATCGACGTCCCCCAGCGCTACGGCCTGAAGGCGATCGAGAGGCGTCTCGCGAGGCGGGCAGCGGCTGAGCCTGCTGAGTTGGCTGAGCCAGCCGAAGTGGACAGCGAGGCGGATGATGCCGAGAACGCTGATCCTGCGTGAGGGCGGGCCGTCTCAGCTGATCGAGTTGCCTCGCGCGGTCGCCGATGCGCTGGCTGCGAGCGGCGTCGTGCAGATCCTCATGACGGATCGACTTGGTTGGTGGGAGGTCACCGCAGGGACGCAGGTCGGCGTCGTCCAGGTGGGCGGCCAGCAGATCGTGATCCAGCCGAAGCTGGAATTCCGCCGGCTCGTGTTCTTGATGGGCTACGCGCGCAACCCGTCCTTCTGGCACGATGACCGCGTGCGTCTCGACCCCGAGGCCGACCTGCCTGAGGCACTCGCCGACGCCTTCGTGCGGGTTGCATCGAGAGCGCTCGACCAGGGCTTACTGAAGGGCTACCGGACGGTTGAGGAGACCCTTCCTGTCCTTCGTGGCCGTGTGCGAGAAGCCGACCAACTGCGTCGCCGGTGGGGCCGGTCGATGCCGCTCGAGGTCCGCTACGACGACTTCAGCGTCGACATCCCCGAGAACCAGATCCTACTGGCGGCTGCGCTCCGCCTGCTACGGCTGCCGGGCGTCGGTCCCATGCACCGAACCCGGCTACAGCGACTTCGCCTTCAGTTGGCAGACGTGATACCGCCAGTGGGTAAGGTGCCACCGTCGTGTGCACCGAGCCGCCTCAACACCCGCTACCAGCCGGGGTTGGAACTGGCTGAGCTGATCCTGCGTGGCCGCTCGTTCGAGCACAGAGTCGGCGACGTAGTGATGACCGGCTACCTGTTCAACATGTACACGATCTTCGAGGACTTCGTCACGGTCGCCCTAGGTGAAGCCCTCAAGCCGTACGGCGGCAGAAGTGTGCTGCAGTACCGAACGTTCCTAGACGAGGACGACCGGATCGAGATCCGCCCAGACTTCGTCTGGCTCAAGGATGGCCAGCCGCAGATCGTGGCGGACGCCAAGTACAAGGCCGAGAAGCCCGCCGGCTTCCCCCAGGCAGACCTCTACCAGATGCTCGCCTACTGCACGGCGCTGGGCCTCCCTGAGGGTCACCTCATCTACGCCAAGGGCAACGAATTCGGCCAGCGCCACACGGTTCGGCGGTCGGGCGTGACGATGGTGACTCACACCCTGGACCCGAACCTCGCGCCGACCGCGCTAGTTGCCGCCGTCCACGCCCTGGTTGCGGTTGTTGTAGCTGCGGCGCCTCATGGCTGAGAGAGGGTCAGGTTCGTGGGCAACAGTCGCGCGGGCGCGGATAGGCCGAGCAACCATGACGCGGCTGCGACGATGCCCACCGCACTACCTCGCTGGCGTCCGCCGCAGCCCCGGCCACGGCGTTGGTAGCTGAGCGCGGTCGGTCGCGGTCGTCGACGAGCGCGCCGAGAAGGGCGACATGGGCGTTGACCCCGAGTTGGGTGTCGGCGGCGGTCATATCGCTCGCAGGGCACCCGATCTCATGGGCTTGCGGGGGATGTCGGAGCCGGCTGCTAGAAATAGAGGTGAGCCCGGGGGCCCCGGGGACCGCATGGAGGGAACCGTCATGGCCAAGTCTGTTTTCTACTCGTTTCACTACGACCGCGACGCGCACCGCGTCCAGCTCGTACGGAACATCAACGCACTGGAGGGGCAGCCTCTGCTCAACTCGCAGAAGTGGGAGGAGGTCTTGCGCAAGGGCGATAAGGCCATCGGGGACTGGATCCGAGCCCAGATGGCCTACAAGAAGGCAGTCATTGTGCTCATCGGCCAGCAGACGGCTGGTCGTAAGTGGGTCGAGTACGAGATCAACCAGGCATGGTCGGACAAGAGGCCCCTCCTGGGCGTCCGTATCCACGGACTCTCCTCCATGGGTGCGGTGGATGGACGGGGCGCTAGTCCGTTCAGCGCCGGGTCTGGCATCCCCGTCTTCGACCCTACGGTCCTGGACATGTGGGGCAACATCGACTCCAAGGCGACCTACGGGAAGTTGGCTGACAATCTGGAGTGGTGGTCGTCGCAGGGCAAGGTCAGGGCATAGTGGCTCCCTCCGACTGTCCCTTCTGCGAGATCGTCCAACGAGAAGATGACGGCGCTCGGGAGATCTACCGGGACGAGCACGTCGTTGCGTTCTTCCCGACCGAACCCGCTGTTCTGGGGCACACGATGGTTGTGCCTCGTGATCACATCCCGGATGTGTGGTCGCTGTCCGAGGAGATCGCGAACCGCCTCGCACGGGCCACGGTGCGCTTGGCTGCTGCTGTGCGTGAAGTCATCCAACCTGAGGGGCTAAATATCATCCAGTCCAACGGGGAAGCCGCTACCCAGACCGTCCCCCACCTGCATGTGCATCTCGTTCCCAGATGGACGGGAGACGCTATGGGGCCGATCTGGCCTGCGGAGACCGACTACACCGAAGCTGACAAGGACCAGATGCAGGACCGCCTACGAGAGGCGTGCCGAGGAATCGATTGCTCATGACTGATACTTCGGCATCGCCTACGCGTGATCCTGAGGACACGCGGAAGCACCTCGACTTCATTCAGGCCGTGGTTACCCGCATGTCTGCGGCGTCTTCCAACGCCAAGGCATGGCTCCTCCCTGTTGTTACTGCCGCCTACGGCTACGCACTCACTCAGCGGGCCGACTCCGTGGCTGTGCTTGGCCTTGGCGCAGGCTTGCTTTTCGCGTACCTCGACGCCAACTACCTTCGGCAGGAGAAGCGCTTCAGGAGCCTCTACAAGGCAGTTGCATCAGGGCGGTACGACATCGAGACCTTCTCCCTTCAGCCGGACGATCTACCTCCGGAGCTCCCAACCAGAGAGAAGGGCGATTGGCCCGCAGGCACGCCACGCTGGATCAACCGGCTGCTGCCCGGGCCGAACGTGTGGCTTTCGTGGTCTGTGGGGGTCTTCTACTTCCCGGTTGTCGCTTTGGGTGCAGTGATCGCATGCGTGGTCCGTTAGGGATCCCTGGCTGACGGGGTTTTGATCGGCCGCACGGCCCGCTGCGTAGCAGGATGAGGCTTCTTGCGAGCGAGATGCTGGAAGTGCGAACACAAGCAGCAGGGCGCTAAGCCAAGAAGCAGTGGGCAGTACGCGTCGTGGGATTCTTGGTCGAAGTCGCCTCCCCCACGCACGCAGGTGGTGGTCACCTTACTTTCACATCAGCGGTCGCCAGCTTCGCGGCAGCGGGCTCAATTTGCTGCTCTTTTCCCCTTCGTTTCTCCTTCCCTCCGCGCCGGACGCAGGTTTGTCGCGCTGCCCTCGTATCGTCGCCTGACCTCATACACGACGGTCTCGTCATGAGCCAGCCGGAACATCACCCCGGGGCGGTCAGTTGCGGAGTCGGCGACGCCATTTCGGTCGCAGAAGATCACGTATGTCTTGCCCCCCGTCTGGGCGCTCGGTAGTGCGATCCCGTCGATGGGGTGGGGAGACATCCAGCGAAGGTACTCGGTGAGGACTTGTGTAGGGGCATACTCGACGTGTTGACGCCCGTCTGGAATGACTGAACGAGTGACGTGCTCTACAAAGCTAGAAAGGAACGCGGACATGCGCAGAGCCGTCCGTGCGGCGGGGTCCAAAGGCGAACCTGCTGGTGCTGGATCGGCGGTGAAGTCGAGGATGAAGAGCTGGCGAAGACTGTCAAAACGCCCAACCACTGCGTAGGGCGCTACCCCGTGGCCCGCGATCTCAGCAATGGCGGTCTGAGCGTCTTCTGACGCATAAAGGAGCGAGATCCCCGGGGCGGACATGCGATTGGCTGCCGCGAGGTTGCCGGGCGCGGGACCGAGCTCCGACGCTGAGGCTATGAACTGAGTTGGATCTTCGACGAGTCGACCCCGAAAGACCTGCAGGCCTTCCACTCGTTTTAACAGATCCATGTCTGCCGAAACGTAGATCAGCACCTGCTCAAGGAAGCGGGCTACCCGGGTTGGCGCGCCGTAGCCTGTCCGAGGGGAGGGCGGAAATACGAAGCGCGACTCCCGCGCGACGTCATCCGCATAAACTTGCCAAGCGAACTCAAGAGGATCCAGATCGCTCCCAGCGCCCCAAGGTGTCGAGGCCTCTACTTCGATCGCACTGATGAGCAGACTGCATAAGACGTCGTTGACCGCCGGATCGAAGGCCCCTACGCACAACTCATCGACCACGTCTGGTGTGCCCTTAAGGATGCCCTGGTAGCCGCCCTCTCTCCCATCCCAGTACAAGCCTTCGATGGGGTCCGCGTACCAGTACCTGATGGCGTCGACGACGATCGCCGCGACATCCTCAATGAGCCCGCGAGGGCGGTCGGTGAGTCCGCATAGTCTGCAGGAATCCCCCACAGTGGCTACTGGAACGTGGCTTCTGAGGTATGGAACGATCAGGTGGTCCAGGCACAACTCGCCATCGACCTCACCGAAACCCCGCTCCTCAAGTTCCATCGCTAGTCGCTTTGCGCCACCCATACGCTCATCCTGACACTACTTGGCCAGACGCGCGGCGTCCGGGTCGTCGTCTGTCCACGGCTCGACCTTCTCGAACTCGATGGTGTGCCACCAGCCGTCGCCGAAGTTGTACTCGTAGAACAACCGCACCGATGCGCGTCCGCCGAGTGTCGACGACATCGACCTGATCCGCGAGATCCTCGCCGGGCGTGGACTGTCGACGCGCGATCCGGCGGCCATCGCCGAGGATCGGCTCGCATTGGCCGACCGGCTCACCATGGAGCAGACCAATCTGCTGCGCGTCACCAGACTGCTCAACTGCGACGAGATCCGCGGGTGAGCGGGCAGCGGCAAGACGGTACTGACGATCAGGCAGGCGTCCGATCTGGCTGGCGGTCGCGTGACCGACGAACGTCAGCGGGGCGCAGTGGTGTGCGACAGCTACGGGTTCGCGCACCACCTGCGGCGTTGCCTGGAGGGGCCTTGATTCCGCTCGTGCTCGATCACAATCTGCGTAGCACCCGGCAGATCGCCCAGAGCTTCGTGCCGCTGGCGCCGGCGTGCATCGTGCTGCGCGGCGGGGACGGCCCGGAGGTCGAGTTCATCCCGACGCCGCAGGGCGAGGTGATGAGCGCCGCGGGCGACGCCGTGGAGCGGCTGCTCGACGAGGGTTGGCAGCCTCAGGATGTCGCCCTGCTCACCATGGGCGCCCGACATCCGGTGCAACGCGAACGCCAGGAGACGCTGGGCCTCGCCGCGTACTGGGAGGATTTCTGGTCGAACGACGACGTCTTCTACGGCCACGTCCTGGGCTTCAAGGGCGTGGAACGCCGAGCGGTTGTGTTGTGCCTCAACGAGGACGGCACCCGCGACCGCAGCCGCGAACGCCTCTACGTCGGCCTCTCCCGAGCCACCGATCGCCTGGTGGTGGTCGGCGACCACAGGTGCTGGAGCGCATCGGAGGCCGACAGGTGCCCGACTACCTGCGTCGATCGTGAACCGGCCCGGCCGCAGCGGCCTCTGCCACAATGGGATCGAATCCGCTATCATTGTGGAATGTCGGTGATGTCGGTCTCGGATGTGGCCTCTTCGTTGGGGCTGCAGGAGGCTCGTGTGCGGCGCATGCTGGCGTCCGGGCAGCTGGCTGGCCGCAAAGTGGGCAAGGTCTGGGTTGTCGATCGCGATGCCGTCGCAGCGGCCGGCGATGCGAGACGCCCAGCCGGGCGTCCGATGTCTGCGGCGATGGCCCGAGCGATGATCGATCTGATCGGGCAGGATCTCGGTGCTGCGCCCGGGGATGACTGGCGAGCTGTGGACGAGCGTGGACGATCCCGGCTCGGCGATCACCTTCGCAGGCTCCTGGCTGTCGACGAGTCGGCGCCGCTTCTTCGGGCGTGGCTTCCGCATCGTGCCGATCGGCGTCGATACAGCTTTAGGGGGGAGTCGGACGAATTGCTGGGGGATGCGCGCGTCGTCCTGGGTGGGGTCCATCACGCCGAGCTACCGCTGTTCGGGGGGCTGCCTGATCTTCACGTTGCCTCATCGGACATTGATGACCTCGTGTGGGACCACCTGCTCGTCGCTGATCTGGCGGGCGAGATCATCGTCCACGTCGAGCCGGTTGCGCGGGCTGACCTGGCAGCCAGTCTGGTTGACCTCGCTCAATCCGGTGGCCCGCGCAACGACGCCGTCGTGGCGGAGTTGCTGGGTTGGGGCAGGTCGATGGCGACGGTTGACACAACTGTTCGTTGTGGCGAACATATTAGCCATGGAGTTGGCAGTGGCGACCGTTGCTGAGGAGGCATCGCGTTCGGTTCGGTTCGTCCAACAGGCCGTCCGTCGTGGCGATCTGCCCGCCTTGAGGGTGATCGGCAGGATGGTGCTGCTCGATGACATCGCCGCACGTGCGTGGCGACGCTCGCTTGCCAAGGGTCGACGATGGGCCCCGGAGGTGTGCGAGGCTGCGCTGGATCTGTTGTCCGGCGGGGCGACCGACCGGCTCGAGACCTCTGAGCGGTCGAGACTGCGACGTCGTCTCCGGGGGATGTCTGCCTCCGAGATGGCTCACGCGGCTGGCGGGTTGGCCGGTGGCTGGTGCCGCTACCGTGTCGATGGGCCGGTGTCGCTGCCGCTCGTCGGTCCGTCCGCGATCGATCACGCGGATCTGGGGATGGTCGAGGGCGAATCCTGGATGACCTACGCGCAGGTTGCTGATCTGGACGAGTTGGAACTTGAGCACGATGTCGTGCTGGACGCTGACGGCAACTTGGGCGTCTTGGAGCGCGCAAGGTACGACGTGCGTGCGGCCCGGGCGCTGCTGGACACCTACCTGTTCGGCGACGAGCGTCAGTCTGCCGCCGCAGCGTCTCGGCTGGAAGCGCGAGCCCGTCGTGTCTAGCCCATTCGAGCGCCTCGGCGAAATCACAGACGTCCTGCCCGCGAACCGGTGGATGCTGGTCGGTGGGCTGATGGTTCACGCCCATGCGGAGTTGGCTGGGTTCACGCACCCGCGGCCCACCGACGACGTGGACATGGTCGTTGAACTGCGTGCCGGCAGCTATCTCGAAGCGGCAGCGTCGCTGGAGAGCATCGGCTACCGGCGGCACGAACCGCTCGACCTGTGGGCGCCGTTCCATCGCTTTCTGCGTGGGCAGGAGATCGTGGACCTGATGGTGCCGGACGATCGTCCCGTCCGCTCCGGCGGACGTGATGTCGTCGCGGTGCCTGGCGCGCGATCAGCGCTCAAGCGGGTCGTTCCACACGTGACGCCAGGAGGCGTCGTCGTCCGAATCCCAGACCTCGAGTCTGCGCTGTCGCTCAAGGGTGCTGCGTATCGTTTGCCCGGAGCCGATCGAGATCGCCATCTGCAAGATGGCATCACCCTCTTCGGGTGTCCGACGGGCACCCTGCGACTGTCCGGCTCGATGCGCCGCAACGTGAACTACCTCATCAACGCGCTCGGAGCCGTCACTGCTTGGGCGGATTCTCCACCGGCCGTACGCCGGCGAGCTATCCGGGCGATCCGGGGCGTGCGTCCGGACTGGGTTGCCCCGGAGTTCGTCCTGCCCTCGCGCCCCCGCCCTCGGCGCTAGGCCATCCTGCCTCGGCGCTCTCAAGCGGACCTCAGGAGAGGTCGTGGGCGTCCAACTCTCGCATCAAGAGCCGGGCGGCGCCGGTACTGCTCGCGGAGGGCTCGGATCTCGGCGTCGATCTGCTCGCCGAGGCCGGCGGCCGCGTAGAGGCGCCTCATGGTGGCGAGGGTTCGGGCGATGCCGGGGTAGACGCGGGTGTGTTCGTGGTGTGCAGGTTTGCTTGAAGCGACAGCCGGTACAGGTCGGCGGCTCGCTGCGGATGGGTCGATTCGGACGCCGTCGCGAGCGCCTGCCACTCGCGGCCGGGGCCGCGCTCGTCCGCGGCGGCCCAGGCGCGATCGGTGTCTCCGTCGGCCAACGCGAAACTCACCAGCAGCGCGCCCTTCTCGTGTCCGGTGGACGCCGACACCAGGTTGATGGCCCACGCGCGGTCGGCGTCCGCACGGTCGAGACGGCCCGCGATGTCGCACAGCACCCGCACGCGGATGCGTCATCTTTGTGCTGAGAGCTATCGAGGTCGGAAGGGTGTCAGTGTTGATCGAGTCTGCTGACAGTACGCAGTCTGAACGCTAATGTAGCCCGGTGATTCTGCGGTGTGCAGCTTGCCAGCAACGTAACCGGGTTCCTGACGTCCTCGGTGCAGGGCAGATCCGCTGTGGGCGTTGCCGTGCGGCAATTGCCAATCCTGCCATCTTCCGGGACGAGCCCAGCGAGGGCCACGGCGCGGACTCGGATGGTGCTCGAATCGGAGAGTCGGTGCGTTCCAACGCCGCCTCGACCGTGGAATACAGGTGTCAAGGTGACGAGGGGGGATCTGAGTGGATCTCGTCGACCAGATCCGCCTTGCACGAACTCTCGGCGCTATCGGTGGGACGGGACGCGGTCTTCCTGATCTTGGGTGTGGCATTGGCTGTTCTCTTGCCGACCCCGTGGGTGTTCGCACCCCTGATCGGCCTGCTTGCTGCTTCGCCCATGGTGGTCGTCGCGGCACGCAGGATCTTCCAAAACCAGCTACCTCCGCAGCCCACCTCTCCGCAGCAGCGGGAGCCGCAGATGCGGGGCACTTCGTCGCAGCCGGACACGTCGGTGCTTGAGGCTTCGGAGCGCTGCGAGATATGCGGCCGACTGCTGACCAACCCGGACAGCCAACTGAAACGGGTCGGCATGGAGTGCATCAAAACGCACGGTCCGCGGTACAAGTATGTTCCCAATCCTGCTCACGCTGCGTGGAGAGCTGAGGTGTCGCGGGCCCAAGCCGACTTTGCCGCTGCTCGGGCGCATGCTCGCGTGGAGCACGATCGAGCGCTCCTGAGGTACCGGTTGGACATGGACTCCTGGATGAGCCTGATGCGGACCCCTGAGAACCTGGAGCGCGTTGCGCGCCGTAGCGCTGCGCGTAGCTTGGGTATCGCAGGGGTTCGTGGGGGCACGCTAGCAATGATCACCTTCGGGCTAGCCTCATTGGTTGTCTGACTCGCTTCGGCCGGCAAAGGTGGCCCATTTGAGCCGTACAGACAGACTCCTGCCTCGTCCAGCCTGGTTGCCGTCAGTAGCCCTCCGAGGAAGTCGGGCAGCGCGGATGGAGCCAGGGCAGGGGGAGAGTGGTAGCGAGTCGGGGCCGCCGAGGTCAGGTACTGACTGTCGCCATCGATCTCGGCGGACGATGGCAGGCCTCCGACGGCGGAGTGCCGGTCAGACCGTTTGACGGTGCCATAGGCAAGGATCGGGGCATGAAGGTGTTCACCGAGAGCGTGGGCGATGGGGCCCGGCTGACTTGCTATCTGCTCGACTCGAGTCCCGAGATGGCGAACGCGGGCGTCCGGCCGGTGGTGTTGGTGTTGCCGGGTGGCGGGTATCGGTTCACGTTCCGATCGGGAGGCCGAGCCGGTGGCGATGGCGTACCTCGCGGAGGGCGTCCACGCGTGTGTGTTGAGGTACGCGACCGGCGACGAGGTGCCGTGGTCGGCGTCCTATGCGGACGGGCTGGCTGCACTCGCCTGGATCCGCGAACACGCCGACGAGTATGGGTTCTATGCGCACAAGATCGCGGTGGTCGGGTTCTCCGCGGGTGGGCATCTGGCGGCGAGTCTCGGCGGCGCCGACGAGCGTCCGGATGTGCTGGTGCTCGGGTATCCGGTGACGCTGGATGATTGGGCCGAGCCGACGGGCAAGGAGATTCCCGACGCGACCGCCCTGGTGAGCGTCGACTATCCGCCGACGTTCCTGCTCAGCACCAGCGACGACGAGACGGTCCCGATCGTGCATTCGTTTGCGTTGTTGACGGCGCTGGCCGAGCACGGGGTCTGGTTCGAGTCGCACATCTACCGGACGGGCGTCCACGGCATCAGCCTGGCCAAGGCGCACACGGCCAAGGGGAGCGCCGACTACGTCGACGATCACATCGCAGGGTGGCTGCCGGATTCGGTCAGGTTCGTCAAGGCGGTCCTCGGCGACTTTGCACTCGACGTGTCGTAGCCCATCAACGCGGTACGACTTTCATACTGTAACTTATACTGCCAATTAACAGTCATAGTTGTAGTCTGTGTCTATGTCATGGACTGCCGCGAGGGTGAACGAGACGCTGGCGGCGCTACGCGTCCGCCGTGGAGACTCGACGTCAGTTGAGGTGAAGCGCGCGGCGGGTGGGCTGCCGGCGAACCTCGCGCGGACGGTGTGCGCCTTTGCAAATATGCCCGATGGCGGCACCATCCTGCTTGGCGTCGACGAAGCCGACGACTTCGTGGTGACTGGGGTCAGCGACCCTGCAGCCCTGGAAGCCGGGGTGGTGAGCCAGGCGCGCGACACGGTGATTCCGGTGCCTCATCTCCGAACATCGAACGTCGAGGTCGACGGGAAACAGGTAGTCATCGTGGAGGTGGCACCGTTGCGTTTGGCTGATCGGCCGGCGACGGTCGAGGGCCGGGCCTACCTGCGCCAGTCGGATGGTGACTACGTCATGCACGAGCACGAGTTGCGCATGATCGAGGTCGAGAAGGTCCTCATGGCTACGCCGATGGACTACGACCGGCAGGTCGTGCCCGGGCTGTCGGTGGACGACCTTGTCCCGGCCATCGTTGAGCAGTACCTGGCCAGCGCACGTTCTCGTGACGCCCGCCTCCGGGACCGTAGCGACGACGATGTGCTCCGCTACACCGGCGTCATCGTCAGATCGGGAGAGCCGACGCTCGCCGGCCTCTACGCGATGGGGGACTACCCGCAGGGCCAGTTTCCAAGTTTAACTGTCACTGCGGCCGTGCAGGTGTATGGGGACGCCGGCGGCGTCCGCAACCGCGACCTGCGTCACTTCACTGGCCCGGTTCCCGTGCTTCTCGAGGAGTGCATGGACTGGTGTCGCCGCAACCTGTCGCTGGTTCGCGCCTACCGTACTGACGGCCACATGGTGGAGCGCCCGGAGATTCCGCTCGCCGCCGTTCGTGAGTTGCTCGCGAACGCGCTCGTCCATCGCGATCTGAGTCCCAACACTCTTGGGACGGGCAAGGGCGTCCAGATACGCCTGACCTCGACGAACCTGTTCATCCTGAGTCCGGGTGGTCTGCGTGGCGTCTCGCTCCAGCAGTTGGAGAGCGACGATCACGCTCAAGCGGCGGTGAATCAGCGGCTCTACAGCATCGCTCAGAAGCTGACGACCGCCGATGGTGCCGCCGTGATCGAGGGCGAAGGTGGTGGCCTGCGTGAGGTGTTCCGTGCGGCGCGCGACTACGGCCTGCGTCCGCCGACGCTGATCAACACCGGGGTGCAGTTCAAGGCGCTTCTATGGCGTCCCGACTCGATGTCGACCCAGCCGCCCGCTCGCCGGGACGCCGACCGCGAGGGGTCCGATGTTCAGGCCACGACACCGGAGCGGACTACGCCCGAGCAGGCGGTGGCCCGCCACGCGCCGACCAAGAACGAGCCGGCCGTTCTCGATGTGCTGGCTGACCGAGGGGCGGCCTCCATCCGGGAATTGCAGTCCGCCACAGGCTTGACGATGAGCCAAGTCCGTTACGCGCTAGCACGCCCACTTGAGGACGGTCTCGTGGAGATGGACGGAAGCCAAGGACGGCAGAACACGGTCTACAGACTCAAGAAGAGTGTGACTATAAGTGCGGATTCACAGTCAGCGTCGTAGTCCAAGCAGTTGCAGTTCTAGTTGCCGGCCGCTGCTACCTATGGACGCCTGGCGTGCGCAGGAGAGTCCGGGCGAGGGCGGCCTGAGAGGCGCGCCGCGGACGCCCGCCGGCGAGGCTGTTGAGCACGCTCGTGGTGGGGCGGCTCCACTCATACAGTCCGCGGTCGAGTCGGCCACTCGCTTCGCGCCAGCCGATGCCCTCCATGATCGTGGCGGCCTCGCCCACGCTGGCGTACCAGTCCTTGCCGGCGGCGACGTACAGCAGCGCGAGGGCGCCGGCGTCCAGTTCGTGCTGACGTCCGAGCGGAAGCCGGGACGCGATGTGCGCGAAGAGGGCGTACGGACTCCCGCTGACCTTGCGGCCGGCCGCCGTGACGGTGAGCTTCCCCTTGGCCTTGCGGATCAGCCCCAGCGCCGTGGCCGACTCCCGCAGCTCGAGGACCGGCAGGGTCATGTCCTCACGGTTGCCCTTGCCGACCCACGTGGCGTCCAGCTTCAGTTCGGTGAACAGCGTCTCGACGATCCGTGGTGGCAGGTACCCCGCCTGGGTGAGGTTCAGCCCGTCGCCGACCAAGTCCAGCAGCAACTGGTAGCCGCGTACGGAATCCAGGATCTCCAGCTCGGTCAGGGCCGGTTCCTCGGTTGCGTGTGCGACCAGTCCGGCCAGCGGTGACAACGTCCCGCCCGTCTTGAGCAGCAGGGCGAGCACGGACGGGTGGAGACGTTCGTACGGCAGGGCGGGGGCGGCGAGGCGTCCGTTGGCCTCGTCAACCGAGAAGGACGCCGGATCGTAGCCCTCGGGTAGCCACGTCAAGACCTGCTCGACCCACTCCGGATCGAGATGTTCGGTTCGTCCGGCGAGCATCTCGAGGGCGTCCTCCAAACCGGGGAGACCGCCGACGTCCTCCGGCGGGCACGCGCGGCGTCCGGTCAGACACACGGCGTCCGGGTCGCCGTCCGTCCATGGTTCGACCTTCTCCAGCTTGATGGTGTGCCGCCAGCCGTCGCCGAAGTCGTACTCGTAGAACAACCGTTGGCCCGGCTTGGCGAGCACCTGGTCGAGGCGCACGTCGCCCTCCGCGATGCCCTCCTCGCCTTCCTCGATGTCGTAGCCGGACAGGAAGTGCTGGCGGGTGAGGTCGCGATCGTCGGGACCCATCACGAAGTGGTGCAGGTGTGAGTCCGCCCAGCCCATGGCGATCTGGATGATCTCGTGCAGTCGGCTGAGCGTGATGTCACTGGCCAATCGCAGTCGTCGCCAGATCGGCGGACGTGCGCCGTCCAGATCGACCCGGACGACGTAGGCCACCTTCGTGCTGCGCTTGCGCAACAGCTTCGGTGGTGCCGGTGCGAACCGATCCATCCAGGCCCCGGTGTGCGGCCCGGTGGCACCGACCAACGCGTGGAAGTCCGCCAGCCACTGTCGGGCGTCGGCGTTCCCCGAGCCGCGCGGGGCCGACCCAGGGAACCGGATGACGTTGTTGTTATCCATGGTGACCTTCTTCCAAGCGGGCGTTCGCCTGCGCCGTAGGTGAGCACGTGCTGGCGTGCCCCCTGATCTCGTGGACGATGCCGACTCTAGCGCCACAGCCACAGTGCGGCGGCAGGTAGGCCGTAGAGGCGGTCGGCGTACTGGTAGCCGCTGTCCGACGTGCCGAGCACGATCCCGGCGACGAAGCGGTCACCAAGCCGGTCGCGGAGGAACCGAAGGCCCGTGAAATGCTCGGCGCGGTAGGTCGAGGACGCCTTGACCTCGATCGCGATGACCCGGCGGTCGTCGAGTTCGACCACCAGGTCGACTTCGGCTCCGGTGCGGTCGCGGAAGTGGAATAGGTGGTAGTCGTGATCGCTCCACGCCTGCTGTTTGAGGAGTTCGCCTGCGACGAACGCCTCGAACAGGCCGCCCACCGCGCTGTTGGTGAGCCCGGCCAGCTGCTGCTCGGTCTGTCTCGTCAGGCGCATGGCGAGTGCGGAGTCCGAGACGAACGACTTGGGACGGCCGATCTCACGGATGAGGACCCGCTGTACGTAGCTGTCGAGCCACGTGGAACGCAGGCGTGACGTGAATGTCTGCACCTCGGGGTAGCCGCCAGGGCTCCCCCATAGTCGTTTCTCACGTTGTCAGGATGAGTTTGGCGGCTCTGGTGACGTCGCGGGCGATGTGCCTGGTCGCTTGAGCAATGTTGTCCCGACCGGCCAGGCGGAGCAAGCTGATGGCGAGGTTGCGTAGGGCGGCGAGGGCGTCCAGGACGTTGGAGAACTCCAGCCGTGGATTGCCCTGCTCGAGCCCGATGACCCAGTCCCGCCCCGGAGCTGCCGACAATAGTGTCGGAGTCGCTACCATTGTGGAATGTCGGTGATGTCGGTCTCGGATGTGGCCTCTTCGTTGGGGCTGCAGGAGGCTCGTGTGCGGCGCATGCTGGCGTCCGGGCAGCTGGCTGGCCGCAAAGTGGGCAAGGTCTGGGTTGTCGATCGCGATGCCGTCGCAGCGGCCGGCGATGCGAGACGCCCAGCCGGGCGTCCGATGTCTGCGGCGATGGCCCGAGCGATGATCGATCTGATCGGGCAGGATCTCGGTGCTGCGCCCGGGGATGACTGGCGAGCTGTGGACGAGCGTGGACGATCCCGGCTCGGCGATCACCTTCGCAGGCTCCTGGCTGTCGACGAGTCGGCGCCGCTTCTTCGGGCGTGGCTTCCGCATCGTGCCGATCGGCGTCGATACAGCTTTAGGGGGGAGTCGGACGAATTGCTGGGGGATGCGCGCGTCGTCCTGGGTGGGGTCCATCACGCCGAGCTACCGCTGTTCGGGGGGCTGCCTGATCTTCACGTTGCCTCATCGGACATTGATGACCTCGTGTGGGACCACCTGCTCGTCGCTGATCTGGCGGGCGAGATCATCGTCCACGTCGAGCCGGTTGCGCGGGCTGACCTGGCGGCCAGTCTGGTTGACGTCGCTCAATCCGGTGGCCCGCGCAACGACGCCGTCGTGGCGGAGGTGCTGAGTCGGCGGCCTACGGCAGGAGGTCGGTCAGATGGCCGCGCGCCTTCATCGCGTGAATGATGAGTTCGTTGCCACTGTCGAAGACCAGCACCACGGTTTCAAGCAGGCGTGCTTGAGTGTCGAAGCCGAGGCGGAGTTGCCGCGCAGGGCTGTTGTCGTCGAGGTCTTCGATCCAGATCGCCCACCCCGCCGCTTGGATGGCGTCTTCGGGTGTGATGCCGTGCTTCCGCGCTGATGCGTGGACCTTCACGCCACGGCCGCCGCGGCGAGCGCCTCGCGCATAACCTCGGAGCGGGTCTTTCCCTCACGTTGGGCCAGCTTGTCGATCGCGGCCAGTTCTTCCACCGTCAGCCGCACGCCGACGACCAAGGACGGTGTGGCTCCGCGCCCTGGTCGGCCGCGGCCCCGTTTCTTCAGTGCCTCAATGTCGAACCCGGCCTCGGCCTCCGCGGCCCAGGCCTCAACCTGCTCCTCGGTGACGGGGACGCCGTCGATCGTCTCGGGTGACTCCATGGTTTATCGTAGTACGGAAATGCTGGCGCGCATAGAGTGTGGCCGTAGATGCCGTTGAGCGCGCTCATCGTGGGGCGGCTTCACTCGTAGAGACCCAGGTCGAGCCGGCCGCCTCGCGCCAGCGGATACCCGCTTCCTCGCACGCCACGTTGGCAGATATGGTTCTTTATGGAACCATATCTGCTATGGAGTTGACGGCGGTGCAGGTCGCTGCGGCGACAGGGGTGACGCCGCAGTATGTGCGGCGGGCTATCGCTGCAAGAGATCTGGCAGCGCTGCGCCAAGTGGGTCAGACCGTGATCGTGGATGATCTGGCCGTCCAGGTGTGGCATCGGTCGCGAGCGCGCGGGCGCCGGTGGACGCCGGAGGTGCGCCGGGCAGCCTTCGAGCTTCTCGACTGCGGGACCACCGGCTTCCTGGCGAGCGCGGATCGGAGTCGTTTGCGCCGCCGGCTGCGAGCCATGGATGCTCGTCAGATCGCTCATAACTCCGGTGGGCTGGACGGCGGCTGGGGAAGGTATCGGCAAGGGCCGTCGCAGAGCAGGCTTCGCGGCGCGGAACCGATCGGTGTTGTCGACCACGCCACCATGGGCCTGTTGGGTGGTAGGCCCGCGATGACCTGGCTGGCCACGGCCAGTCTTGACGACTTCGAGCTGAACAATGATGTTGTGCTCGACGCGTCCGGCGAACTTGTCGTTCTCGAGCGGGGGGAGAACGACGGTCGCACGCGGGCCTTACTCGACGTCTATCTTCTCGGTAGCACTCGGGAGTCCGCCGCGGCTGCGGCGCTGATCGAAAGCGCGGCCCATGGACTCTGACGGATTCGAACTCGTCGATGAGATCGCCGTCCAGCTGGCGCCCGAACGGTGGTTGCTCGTCGGCGGTCTGATGGTGCACGCCCACGCCAGGCTTGCGGGTGTCCCAAACATACGCGTCACCGACGACGCCGACATCGTCGTCGAGCTCGATGTTGCCAGCCGCTATCGCGAGGCTGCCGGTGCTCTCGCTCGGCTGGGATTCCAACTGTACGAGTCGCTTGACTCTCGTGCGCCGACCTACCGTTTCACTCGTGGGCACCAGCACGTGGACCTCATGGCGCCCGATCGGACCGCTGCGCTGAGGCATCGTGGTCGGACGGTCCTGCAGGTTCCCGGAGCTGGCTCCGCGCTGAAGCGGACCGAAAACTACCTCACGCCGGCTGGCTCTGTTATCCGTATCCCGGATCTGTGCGGGGCGCTTTCGCTCAAGGGCGCTGCCTATGGTGTTCCCTCACCTCACCCCGTTCGTCATCTCCAGGACGCGGTTGTGCTGCTGTCGTGCATCGACGGGCGAGGTGCCGAGCCGCCCTCGAAGTCGATGCGAGCCAACATCAACAGGCTTCTCTTTGGCCTGGAAGCGCATCCCGAAGCCTGGTCGCTCGTTGGCGCCGAGACCGTGCGTCGAGCGGTCCGAGGGGTTCGTACTCACGTCCGCCCGGGCTGGGAGCCGCCCGCCTTCGCCTTCCCGCAGCGGTATCGCGGCCGGCGTCCCACGGGCGGGTAGCGGTATCGAACTCTCTTTGCAGCGACATCGTCGTCCACGTCGAGCCGGCTGCACACGACTTGGCGGTGATCGTGCGCTCGCTCTCGACCTCGATCGCCAGCAGATGGCCGTCCGACAAACTCCAGGACGGGCGTATCCGCCGCGCTGCGACTCGCGAGCATCGCGGTCGGCGAGGCGTCCGACGTAGTCAGCGAGCTAACGGGCTGCCACGGCTTGCGGAATTTCCGAACCCAACTTGCAGATTTTCACACCTGGACTCGACGAATCTACGTGCCACGTTGCATCCGCGCCTCGTCGGTGACCTGGCCGATCGCCTGCTCCTTCGGTGTCCGGGAGGCGGGTATCGGTTCACGTCGGATCGGGAGGCCGAGCCGGTGGCGATGGCGTACCTCGCGGAGGGCGTCCATGCGTGTGTGTTGAGGTACGCGACCGGCGACGAGGTGCCGTGGTCGGCGTCCTATGCGGACGGACTGGCCGCGCTCGCGTGGATCCGCGAACATGCCGACGAGTACGGGTTCGATGCGAGCAAGATCGTGGTGGTCGGGTTCTCCGCGGGTGGGCATCTGGCGGCGAGTCTGGGTGGGGCCGACGAGCGTCCGGACGGGCGTCCATGGCATCAGCCTGGCCGGAGGTGCGGCGGCCAGCCTTCGAGCTTCTTGACTGCGGTGCCACCAACTACCTGGTGAGCCCAGATCGTAGTCTCTGACGGATTCGAGCTCGTCGATGAGGTCGCCGTCCAGCTGGCGTCCGAACGGTGGATGCTCGTCGGCGGTCTGATGGTGCTCGCACATGCCAGGCTTGCTGGCGTCCGGAACGCACGTGTGTGACGGCGACGCCGATATCGTCGTCGAACTCGACTCCTCAGGCCGCTACCGCGAGGCTGTCGACGCGCTCGAGTAGGTCGGCGTTTTTGGCCACGCCGAGGCCGAGGACGTCCTTGATCCCGAGCGTAGGGCCGACGCCCGAGCAGGGTGGCCATGTGGACGGTAGGCATCCTTGTGTGGTCCGCGCGGATGCTTGCTTCCTGCGGGCACCGCCTGGGTTCAGCGTGCGTGGGCGAGGGCGTGGAGTTCGGTGACGGGGAGGTTGCGGGTGTCGGTGGTGGTGAGGGGGAGGTCGCCGGTGTAGCCGAGGGCGGTCCAGTGGATGTTCCAGTGTGCGGTGATGGTGAGGGGGTAGGTGCCCTGGGGTGCTGCTTGGCAAATCTGACGGGTTAGCGCCAGCCCTGGGGATCGTCGCGTCCGCCCTGTGGATCGTCGCCACCCGCCACAAGGTCGGTGTCGGCGTCCGGCATGGTGGACGCCGTCCTCGACCGCGGTTGGCGGACGCACCCTCTACGCCGGCATCGTCACCGCCCTCCGCTGTGTGTTCCGCACGACGACCATCAGGCTGGCTATGACCATCGTCAGGCCGCCGATCACATGAACTCTGCCGATCGTCCGGTCTGTCGATCGTGGATGCCGACGACGATCGTTCCGCCCGAGGAATTCGCGAAGCACGAGGCAGCCTCAGCGAGGTCTTGGGCGGTCGCCTTGAGGGTTGACTTCTCCGTCTTGAATTCGAGCTGACCTCGGCCGGGATCCACTCGGGCTGGAAGCCCCAGTCTCCTCAAGCTGGTTGCCCTGGACGGTTGCCTGGCAGGACGCAGCTACTGGTTCGCAAGCTCGCCGCCGCGCCGCCGCGCCGCCTCGCCGCCGCGCCGCCTCGCCCGGGTTGCGCACGGACGCCCGGGGTACGCACGCTCGCCCGCAGCGACGCCCGGCTTACGCACCGCTGCCCGGGTTGCTACCTGGGCGCCGGTGCTCAACCCGGGCGGCGCCGAAGCGTGCGCCGATCGTCGGTTCACCGTTCACCAGGCTGTCGCGGCCGATGCCGGTCCGGTGAATCGAGTGTCGGTCCTCATCTCTAGAATGGCGATCGGCCCCGGCAGGAGGACCAAGCACGGCAGGACGACCAAGCCTGGCAGGAGGACAAGCCCGGCAGGAGGACAGATGTGTCGCAGGTAACCATCACGGTCGATGTCACCCCGGTGATCAGCTACGCCATGGCGCACACGAGGATCTCGCCGGTCAGATCGGTCGAGATCACGAACGCTGGCCCGGCGCGTCAAGGCGCGCAGCTGACGATCGAGGTGCGCGACGGGCAGGGCGTCCTGTCGAAGCCGTGGACGAGGGCGCTCGACCTGGCGGCGGACGCGGCGGTCGTCCTGTCCGACATTCCGCTCGCGCTCGCGCCCGACGCGATGGAACAGGTCGAAGAGGCGCGCCCGGGGTCGATCACCTTCGTGATGACCCACGGCGACGAGATGCTGGGTGCCTGTGAACAACAGGTCGACGTGCTGGCCGGCCACCAGTGGCTCGCCGTGCCGCCCGGACTCGCCGAGGAGCTCCTGGCCACCCACGTGATGCCGAACGCCCCGCAGATCACCGCGCTCATGCCGCGCGTCGCCGAACTCGTCGGCCGCAAGACCGGTCGGGCGACGCTCGACGGCTACCAGTCGGAGGATCCCTCGCGCACCGACGCGCTCGCGGCGTCCGTCTTCGAAGCGCTGCAGGAGCGGGGCGTCCACTACGCGGAACCTCCGGCGAGCTGGGCCGACGTCGGGCAGAAGATCCGGACGCCCGCAGAGGTGATCGACGGACGCCTGGGCACCTGCCTCGACACGGCCGTCGTCCTCGCGGCCGCCCTGGAGCAGGCCGGCGTCCGCCCGCAGATCTGGCTGCTCACGAACCATGCGCTGCTCGGCTACTGGCGGGCCGAGATGAACCCGCCGGCCGTCACCTACGACGTGAGCGAGCTGATGAACTACGTCGATCTCGGCGTGCTCGCCCTCGTCGAGACGACGCTCGTCACCGCCGCGGATACCGACTTCGCTGAAGCGGCGGCGTCCGGCGCCCGGACGGTCCGCTCCGACATGACCGCCGTCGTGCGCGTGCTGGACGTCTACGCGGCGCGGCGCAACCACATCCTGCCGCTGCCCGCGGTCACCCGCGACGGCGGCGTGGTGCAGGTCGTGGAATACCGGCCTGCCGTCCACAGCGTCGCGCCGGGCGAGCGGACGCCGACGACACCGGCCGCGAGCGCGGGCGAGGCCACCTCGTCCCCGATGCCCGCCCGCGTCCAACAATGGAAGAACGCCCTGCTCGACCTGAGCCTGCGGAACCGGCTGATCAACTTCAACCCGCGCAATGCCGTCGCCCTGCACACCGCGCCCGTGACGGTGCACGCGCTCGAGGACGACCTCGCCAACCACCGGCACGTCGTCCTGCGACCGGCCGACGACATCCCGGACGCCGTCAAGGCGCAGTTCGGACGAACGGCCGCCGACCTGCCCGAGCCGTACCGGGCGGAGCTGTACGCCTCGCACCGCGCGGTGTTCACCGACATCGGTTCGGACGCCTACCTGGCGCGGCTGCGTTCGCTGGCCTACAAGGCGCGGACCATCCAAGAAGAGACCGGCGCCAACAACCTCTACCTGGCGCTCGGCAGCCTGGTGTGGGAACTCGACGGACGCCCGCTCCGGTCGCCGCTCGTGCTCGTACCCCTCGTCATGAAGGCGGGGCGGGGCGGCGCGCTCTACCAGGTCACCGGCGACGAAGCCGGCCAGAGCACGCCCAACTACTGCCTGCTGGAGCGCCTGCGGCAAAGTTTCGGCCTCGACGTGCCCGGGCTCGAGAACCCCATCTCCGACGGCTCCGGCATCGATCTCGCCGCCGCCTTCGCTGCCCTCCGCGAGGCGCTCGCCCTTAACGGACTGCCGTTCCACGTCGAGGAGACGGCCGCTATCTCGGTGCTGCAGTTCGCGAAATACCGTCTGTGGAAAGACATCGACGACAGTTGGGAGCAGCTGCTCCAGGCGCCCCTGGTGCGGCACCTCGCGCTGACACCCACCGAGGAATTCGTCGACCCCGTCGGCGCGATCGCCCAGCCCGACCTGGAGGATCTCGCCACGCGCTGCCCGATCCCCGCCGACGGTTCGCAGCTCACCGCCATCGCGGAGGCACTGGCCGGTCGCAGCTTCGTGCTCGAAGGGCCACCGGGAACAGGCAAGTCCCAGACCATCGCCAACCTGCTCTCGCGGGCCATCGCCGAAGGAAAGAAGGTGCTGTTCGTCGCCGAGAAGCGCGCGGCGCTCGACGTGGTCAGCAGACGGATCAACGCGGTCGGCCTCGGGGACTTCACCCTCGACCTGCACGACAAGCTCAGCAAGCCCGCCGCCGTCCGACGCCAGATCGCGCGTGCCCTCGACTACGACCAGCGCGGCGACCAGCAAGGGGTGCGCGCGCAGATGGACATCGCCCAATCGGCCGGAGGCGTCCTCGACCGGTACGCCACGCGGCTGCACGAACCCAACGCCGCCCACCTGTCGCTGTACAGCGCCCGCACGCAGCACCTGGCCCTGGGCGACGGCGACGGGCCCGGCGGGATGCTGCCGGTACCCGAACACGTGGTGCAATCGGCCGACAGCGCGGCGATCGAGGAACTCCGCGCGACCATGCGGCGGCTGCCGGAGGTCGCCGACCCGGCCGCACCGTCCCCGGACGCCCCCTGGCTGTTCGTGCAGGCGGACGCCGCCCACGCGGTGGACGTCACCGCCGTCGCCGCACTCGCCCGGCGGATCGACGCCCTCGGACGCCTCCTCCGCCCCGACACGCCGACGGGGCGCGTCGCCCGGCGCGTCGGACACCCCGAAGAGGCCGCCGCGCTCGCCCGCATCGCCACGACCCGACCACCGCTGTGGCTGCTGGACGAAGTGCGCCACGACCGCTGGCGTGCCGCGACCAGCGACCTCAGGCGGCAAGTGGAGCAGTTCCGCGCATCCGCCGCAGCCCTGGCGCCGGCCACGCCCGCGATCCTCGACCTCCCGCTGCCCGAACTCCTCGACGAAGCCCGGACGGCCGCGGCGTCCTTCTTCATCGGACGCGGCAAGCGCCAGCAGGCGGTCCTGGCGAAACTCGCCCCCGGCCTCGGGCCGAGCGCGCCGCACCGCAAAGAGCTGATCGCACACCTGGAGCGATGGGCCGCGATGAAGACCGAAGCGGCCCGGCTGCTCGCCGTGGCAAACGGGATTCCCGGTGTGCGGCTGCCGGAGGGATGGAACCCGCTCACCGAGGACGGACGCCAAGCCCTCGACACCCTGATCCCCGCCCTGGAACACATGGCCAGGGCCGTCGCACCCGGACCGAACGCGACCCCGTTCGGGACAGCCCTGCGCGCCTACGTCGAGTCCTCATCCGCGGCGGAACCGGAAGAGTCGGCCGCCGTGGAGGACCTGCGTCAGGCGATGGCGGCGCTACCGCCGTCGACAGGCGCGACGGCGGACGCGCTGGCGCGATGGGCGGGGGAGCACGGATTCCTTCCCCGCTGGGAAGCCACCTCCGCGCGGCGGCAGACCGACGACCCGGAACTGCGCTCGTTGAGCCGCTGGCTGTCCCTGCGCGCGCACCTGGTGCCGCTGGCCAGGCACGGCCTGCACGAGGCGCACGCGATGATCCTGACCGGCCGGCTCGCGAGCGACGACGCCGTGCTCGCCCTCGAACGCGGCCTGGCCGCCGCCTCGTTGACGGAACGTCGCCGGTCGGTTGGGCTCGACGCGTTCGATCCGGCGGCCCACCAGCGCACCGTGACGAGATTCGTCGACGCCAGCGCCCGGGTCCGATCGATGCTGCCCGCCGTCCTGCCGATGGGCGCGGTCGCCCGGCGGACCTTCGCCCACGACGCCACCTCCGGCCAGGTCGGCCGGCTCAAGCGCGAACTCACCCGCACACGCGGCGGTCTCAGCGTCCGCGAACTCATGCGCCAGTACGGCGACCTGATCACCGAGATCATGCCCTGCGTCCTGGTCAGCCCGGACTCCGTGGCCCGCTTCCTTCCCGTCGGCTCGCAGGTGTTCGACGTGGTCGTGTTCGACGAGGCGTCCCAGATACGCGTGGCGGACGCGGTGGGCGCCATCGGACGCGGCCGATCGGTCGTGGTCGTCGGCGACAGCAAACAGATGCCACCCACGTCGTTCGCCGAAGTGAACTGGCGCTCCGACCAGGATGAGGACGACGACGTCGACGAGGTCGTCGAGGACGAGGAGTCGATCCTGTCGGAGTGCGTCCAGGCACGCCTGCGGCGCCAATGGCTCACCTGGCACTACCGGTCGCAGGACGAATCGCTGATCGCCTTCAGCAACGCCCACTACTACGAGGGAAAGCTGTCCTCCTTCCCGTCCCCGGTCGTCCACTCGGCCGATCGGTCGATCGCAGGGCACGGCATCAACCTGGTGCAGGTCCGCGGCGAGTTCCTGCGCAGCGGCGGCGGCAGGCTCAAGCGAACCAACCCCGTCGAGGCCCGGGCGGTCGTCGAGGAGATCAAGCGGCGCTTCGCCGCCGCACCGCCGGGCACGGTGCCGTCCATCGGCGTGGTGACGTTCAACCAGCCGCAGCGTGCCTACATCGAGGCGCTGCTGCGTGACTCGTCCGACGACCGGATCGTGCAGGCCCTCGAATCCCCCGGTGCCAACGGCCTGTTCGTCAAGAACCTCGAGAACGTCCAGGGCGACGAACGCGACGTCATCCTGTTCTCGACGGCGTTCGGGGTCAACGAACGCGGCGTCCTGCCGCTGAACTTCGGTCCCCTCAACAGGTCCGGGGGCGAGCGGCGGCTCAACGTGGCCATCACCCGCGCCCGACGCCAGGTCATCTTGTTCTCCTCATTCGATCCCGCGCAGCTGCGTGCCGAAGAGACGTCCTCGGTCGGCATCAAGCACCTGCGGGCCTACCTCGACGTGGCGGCGTCCGGCACGCGCGCGCTCGAGCGGACGGTTCCGCGCGCGCTCAACACCGACCGCCACCGCGACGACGTGGCCGAAGCGCTGCGGGCGCGAGGCCTGGTCGTCACGGTGGACGTGGGGCTGTCCGACTTCCGGGTCGACCTGCAACTGGCGCTGCCGGACGACCCCGGCCAGCCACTGGCGGCCGTCCTCCTGGACGGCGTGCTCTGGGCGAACCGGCTCACCGTGAGCGACCGCGACGCGATGCCCGCAGACATCCTGAAGGACGCCATGCGGTGGCCGGTGGTCGAGCGGGTCTGGCTGCCGGAGTGGCTCGCCGGCCCGGACGGAGTCCTGGATCGCCTCGAACGCGCCATCCGCGAGGTGCGCCGGATCGACGCCGGGCAAGACGTGGCTCCGCTGGATTCCGAGGACGACGCCGAGGCGTCCGATCACGACGACCTCCCTGATCCTGCCGGTGTGCCAGGCGGGCAAGGGGAGCCGGAGCCGGTTCGCCCGGCGCCGGTTCGTGCCGCTCCGCGGCGGGCGTTGCCGAGTGAGCCGGAATGGGAGGACGCTCCCGTCCTGCGATCTGCGGTCACGCCCGACATCGCGCCGCCGGTCACGCCCGACACCGCGCCGCAGGTCACGCCCGACTTCGCACCGCCGGTCGCGACCCTCGGGCGTCCGTTCGTGCCGTGGCCCGCGCCCGCGGCGGGCGCCGTGGACGTCCTGGACGGATTGCCCCACCACGGCCCGTCGCGGATCCGGGTGGGAGCCGCGCTGCGCGACGCGATCGAAGCCGAGGGGCCCGTCCACCAGGAACGTCTGGCGAAACTGGTGGCCGGCGCCTTCGGTCTGCAGCGCGTGGCCGCGTTCAGGGCCGAGGCGATCCTCGCCGTCGTGTCCGGGCGCGCGGACTCGGGCGGGTTCTTCTGGCCGGTCGGCGTCGATCCGCGCACGTGGCTGGGCTACCGGCCCGACCCGGACGCCCGGCGTCCGATCGGCCACGTCTCCGAGGTCGAGATCGCGAACGCGATGCGCGAACAGTGCGCGGACGCCCACGCGATGGCGGAGGAGGAGTTGTTCGCGGAGACGCTCCGCGTGTTCGGCTATCGCCGCAGGACTCCGGCGCTCGTGACCAGAATGCGTCAGGCGGTCGACGTCGGCCTTTACCTGCGCCGCCTGGAGCAATCCTCCGATGGCCTGTACAGGAGCGTCGGCGCCTGAGCGAGTCGAATGCCGCCCTCCGCGACCTCAGCCTCAAGCCGGGACCGTCCATCGCTCGGCCGATCAGGTCGGTCATCGGCGACCTGATCGAATCGCCTGACCTGAGTGGTAGATCGGCCAGGAACGGCGACAATTATTCCGGGAACGCCGACAACTATTCCGGCAGCGGCGCGACGGTGAGCGCCTCGTTGACCTCGTCCACCGAGAAGTGCGTCGGGTCGAAGTCGCCCAACCAGTCGGTGATCTGCTTCACCCATTCGGGATCGACGCCGTCGGTCTGGCCCGCGAGAAGGGTGAGCGCCTCTTCGAAGCCGTAGATGCCGCCGATGTCTTCCGGCGGGCAGGCGCGGCGTCCGGTGACGCACACGGCGTCCGGGGCGCCGTCGACCCACGGCTCGACCTTCTCCAGCTTGATGGTGTGCCACCAGCCGTCGCCGAAGTCGTACTCGTAGAACAGCCGCTGGCCCGGCTTGGCGAGCACCTGGTCGAGGCGCACGTCGTCCTCGTCGATCCCCTGCTCGCCTTCCTCGATGTCGTACGGCGCGAGGAAGTACTGCCGCCTGAGGTCACGGTCGTCCGGACCCATCACGAAGTGGTGCAGGTGCGAGTCCGTCCAGCCCATCGCGATCTGCACGAGGTCGTGCATCTGGCCCAACGTGAGGTCGCTCGCCAGCCGCAGCCGGCGCCAAATGGGCGGGCGCGCGTTGTCGAGGTCGATCCGGACGACGTAGGCCGCCTTCTTGCTGCGCTTGCGCAGGAGTTGGGGCACCTCCCGGGCGAAAAGCTCGTCGCCGAAGCCGCCGATGGACGCCAGCCACTGCCGCATGTCGTGGACGTCCGCCCCGCTGGACGCCCCCTGGGAGAGGGGGAAGGGAATGACGTTGTCGCTGCCCATGGGATCCTCTTTCGGCTCGTGTGTCTCCACTCTATTGGGGTGCCGACCCGGTGGCGCACGGGAACCACCGGCGCCGCCGATGGTCACGCGCGGGCCGGACGCCGCACTGGACGGCTCCGGCGCGGATCGTGAGGATGGGACGCGTGCGGCACATCTCGGACGACCAGCGCAGGGCCAGAGCGGCCCGGCGTCACGGCGTCCACCCCGATCATCGTCATCCGGACGCCGCGACCGCCACCCGTGCGATGACCGCGCTGCACGCGACCGACCCGCCCACGGTGCACCTCTCCCTCGCCGCCCGCGTCGACGGACTGAGTATCGCCGACGTCGACGCCGCGCTCTACGACGACCGCGTCCTCGTCAAACAGCTCGCCATGCGGCGCACGCTGTTCGCGGTCACCCGCGACCTGCTGCCGGCCGTCCTCGCCAGCGCGAGCGCCCGCGTCGCCGAGACCCAGCTGCGCCGGGTCGCGTCCGCCGCAGTCCAGGCGGGCGTCGCCACCGACGGCCTGGCGTGGGTCGAGGATGCCGTCTCGGCCGTCCTCGACGCGTTCGCCGACGCCGACGAACTGGACGCCGCGACGCTCCGCCACCGGGTGCCGGTCGCCGCGACGAAGCTGCCCTGGGGGTCCGGACGCTGGGGACAGGAGCTCGCCGTCGGCCCGCACCTGCTGCTTCTGCTCGGCGCCCGCGGCGTCCTGGTGCGCGGCCGCAACAACGGCCACTGGCGCATCTCGAAGCCGCGCTGGACGCCGATGCGCACCTGGCTGGGGGAGCAGCCCGCCGGCGTCGAGGAGGCGTCCGGCTACGCCACTCTCGTGCGCCGGTGGCTGTCCACGTTCGGTCCGGGCACCGAGACCGACCTGGTGTGGTGGCTGGGCTCGACCAAGACGGCCGCCCGTCGCGCGCTCGCCGCGGTGGACGCCCAGCCCGTCTCGCTCGACTCCGGCGAGACCGGCTGGGTGCTGCCCGGCGATGATGCGCCCGAACCCGAGGTGGCACCCTGGGCTGCCCTCCTGCCGACCCTCGACCCGACCACCATGGGCTGGAAGCAGCGCGGCCACTACCTCGATCCCACCGACGTGCCCTACCTGTTCGACAGCGTCGGCAACGGCGGCGCTACCGCCTGGTGGAACGGACGCATCGTCGGCTGCTGGGTGCAAGAGCCGGACGCCCGCGTCCGTGTGGTGCTGCGCCGCGATCTCGGCACCGCCGCCCGCCGCGCCCTGGACGTCGAAGCCGAGCGCCTCACCGCCTTCTTCGCCGGCGACATCGTCAACTCCGTCTACGCCTCGCCGCAGGCGCGCGGCGAGCGTCTGCCCTGATTGAAGGAGCCGCCCTGCGGCTAGACCCGACGAGCCATGGCGGAAGCCCGCTCGGCGATCTCCCTTGCCAGCCCTGGGTAGGGATCGGCGAGAGGCGTGCGCACTTTCCTGAGCTGATCCATGTGTTCCCGCAATGGTTGGCCCGCTGATGTCGCAATGATTGAGACATAGAGACATGGTGGTGGGGCTGGGCCTCGACGGTCGGCGCCTCGTGGGGGAGAGTGGGGGCATGACGAACCTGT
>JAVTWJ010000010.1:0-2865 GCA_032229785.1 Propionibacteriaceae bacterium | reverse complement strand
GCGATCGAGGGCCACACGCGGGTGCGGGACAGCCGGGACAGGATGACCGCCGTGAGCGTGAGCGAGATCAGGACGCCGACCAGCTCCGAGCCGCCGACGAAGGCGCGCGGGCTGAGAACGGCGATCAGGACCGGAACGAGTGAGCCGATGACGAAGAAAAGGCCCGAACCGAGGGCCTCCGTGAAGGGCTGGCCGACGCTCATGATGTCGTGGATGCGGTACTCCGTCTCGAGCTGCGCCGTGAGGGCGTCCGCCGTGCTGAGCTCCTCCGCGACCCGCCAGGCGGTCTCAGGGCTGAGTCCCTTGTTCTGGAAGTGCTGGGCCAGCTCGGCCATCTCCTCCTGCGGGCTGAGCTCGATCAGCCGCCGCTCCTCGCGGATGAGTTCCTGCTGGACCTCACGCTCGGCCGCCTCCTCGCTGTACTTCACTCCCGCGACCGAGACGGCGCCGGCGACGGCCGCGATCACGACGATGCTGCCGATCGACTGCGACGTGGTGAGGCTCAGGCCCTCGGCCAGGCCCGCGATGGCGAGGACGCCGTCGTTGGTGTCGGCGACGCGCGCCCGCACGTACTCGGGCGTCAGGCGGGCCCGCCACGAACCTCGCTCGCGTTGCGTCATGGGCCGAAGGTAGCGCGTCCCGAGGCCGGCGTGTCTCTCACCAGTGCCGTTGTCCGCCCGCAGCCTGACCGGTCAGGCCGGCGGTCGCGCAGGCCGGTAGCGCAGGACGACCGCACCTGAGCGGAACTCGCGGCGATCGACGAGTTCGAGTGGGATGCGTTCGTGGAGGCCGGCGAGCAACGTCGGTCCGTGCCCGGCGAGGACGGGCTGTACGACGAACTCGTACTCGTCGATCAATCCCAGATCCGCCAGCGCGACGGGGAGCGTCACGCCGCCCACCCACAGGCCTTCGCCCGGCTCCTGCTTGAGTCGCTGAACCGTTTGCCCGAGGTCGCCGCGCACCAGCTCGGCGTTCCAGTCGGCCCGGCTCAGCGTGCTCGACACCACGTACTTCTTCGCCTGGTCGATGGCCTCCGCGAACGGAACGTCCCCTTCGCCCATCCAGTCGGGCCACACGCCCGTGGCCGGCCTGCGCCACGCCGATTCCATCATCTCGTACGTCACCCGGCCGAACAGCAGGGCGTCGGCCCGGGCCATCTCGGCGGTCCAGTAGCGCATCGACTCTTCGTCGGGTGGCAGGCCCGCCTCGTGATGGCAGCAGCCGTCGAGCGTGACGTTGATCGAGTATCGAAGTGGTCTCATCTTCTCGGGCTCAGTTCTTCGGTGCGCCGGATGCGGCGAGGTGGGTGTAGATGGCGGTGCGGAGGTCGCGGAGCCGGGCGGTGACGTCCCGTCCGCCTGGTGTGAGCCGGTAGAAGGGGCGGTCTTTCTCGTCGAGTGTGCGGTCGACGAGGCCGTCGGCGACCAGGGTGGTCAGGGTCTGGGAGAGCATGCGCTCATTGGATCCGCCGATACCGCGGCGCAGGTCTCCGAAGCGCGTCGCCCCGTCGTCGAGGGCGATGAGGACCAGGGGCGCCCAGCGGCCGGTCACGTCACGCAGGGCGGCCCGAGACGGACACCGCGGGTCGAACACGTCCAGCACGTGCCCGTCCACCATCGGTGGTGTATCCATGACCGGCTCCTTCCCGCGGAGTTGACGGCACAAGCCAGGGTAGCTTACCGTCGGCATGTGCTTACTTTAGGTAAGCGATGCGGGGTTGGCCCGCGATGAGGGACGAGAGGGGAACATGATGAGGATCGCTTTCACAGGCGCGACCGGACAGTTCGGAGCGCTCGTCGCCGACGCACTGCTGGCCCGTACGGGTGCGGAGAACCTGGTGGCGCTGGCGCGAGATCCGCGCAGGGCGGAGACCCTGGCGGCCAAGGGCATCGAGGTGCGCGGGTTCGACTACGACCAGCCCGGTGCGCTGGCACCGGCGCTGGCGGGGGTCGACCGGCTCCTGCTGGTGTCGGGCAACGCGATCGGGCAGCGGGTTCCGCAGCATCGGGCGGTCATCCAGGCCGCGAGCGACGCCGGTGTCGGGTTCGTCGCGTACACGAGCTTCCTGCACGCCGACACGGCGGCGATCATCGCGGTCGCGCCGGAGCATCAGGCAACCGAGGGACTGCTCGCGCAGGCGCCGTTCAGCGTCGGGCTGCTGCGCAACGGCTGGTACACGGAGAACTTCGAGGATCTCGTCCGGGCGGCCGTGTCCACCGGGGTGCTGCTGGGCAGCACCGGTCAGGGCAGGATCTCCTCGGCCAGCCGAAAGGACTACGCGGACGCCGCCGCCGCGGTCCTCACCGCCCAGGCGACGGAGCGGGCGACCTATGAGCTCTCCGGCGACGAGTCCTGGACCCTGGCCGATCTCGCCCGCATCGCCGGCGAGATCAGCGGCAGGCCGGTCGAGGCGCGCGACGTGTCGGCCGAGGAGCATCGCCGTCTCCTCACCGACGCCGGCACGCCAGCGCCGCTGGCCGACTTCCTCGTCTCCACCGATCGGGCCATCGCCGCCGGCGAACTCGATAACACCGCCCCGGGCGTCCTGTCCCGCCTCATCGGGCACCCGACGACCCCGCTGTCCGACGTCGTGGCCGGCTGGCTGAGGTGACGATGGTGGCGAGGGGCACGGTGCTCAGGTGGGGCTGGGCCGGTCGTTCGCCAAGCCGGAAGAATCGGTGTTCGTCTCTCGGGCGAACGCGCGCCGCCTGATCGACGCTGAGGGCGCCCTCGTGCTGAGGGCGCCCTCAGCGAGGGTGATCAGACTCCCTCCAACCGCCCCGGGCGCGCCTTCATGAAGAACGCCCAGGTGACGGCCAGGCAGATCACGTAGAAGCCGATGAACGCCACGTAGGCGCCGTTGGC
>JAVTWJ010000009.1:274-16473 GCA_032229785.1 Propionibacteriaceae bacterium | reverse complement strand
CACCACCAAACCGAACACCCCAAGGAAACCCTCGGCGCCTTCGGTAAGGCACTCGATAAAGCTTAGAGGGTCATTCTCACCGAGTCAAATCGGTGATTTTCCCTCTCGAAACCGATCTCAGCAAACCCACAAGTGAGGGTTTGAACATCGATCATAGTTTCGGCCCCCGAGGCAAGCGATCTGGCCTTTCGGCCCTGCCGCCGCTCCCCGAGCGCTTGGTGAACATTACACGGGCGTTAACGCGGATGCAAATCGGGCGGCGTCCGGGCGCCGGCGCCGGGCCAGGGGCCACGTCACCACCGGTTTCAGAGGCGGCCTCGCCCGGGTCCTACCGGCTGCTCATGGACCACGACGCACCGAGCTGGCCGCTCACCGGAGGATCTCCACCGCACCCACCGTCTTGCGCCCGCGGCGGACGACCGCCCAGCGCCCCGCCAGCAGATCCGCCGGCGCGAGCACGGCGTCCGGGTCGGTGACCTTCGCGTTGTTCAGGTAGGCGCCGCCCTCGCCGATCGCCCGGCGCGCCTCGCCCTTGCTCTTCACCACGCCGCCGGCGAGCAGGACGTCCACCACGGACGGCCAGATCTCCCCCACCGCGAAGGAAGACGCACCGAGCTCTTTGCCGACAGACGCCAAGGTCGCGGCGTCCAGTTCGGGCAGCGGGCTGCGTCCGAACAAGGCCGCGGCAGCGGACTCGGCGGAACGACGCTCGGCACGGCCATGGACCAGGTCGGTGATGTCGTCGGCGAGCGCCCGCTGGGCCACCCGCAGGAACGGCTTGTCGGCCTGCTGCGTCTCGATGGCCTCGATCTCCTCGCGGGGGCGCTCGCTGAACACCTTCAGGTACGCCATCACCATGGCGTCCTCGGCGTTCAGGAAGTACTGATGGAACGCGTACGGCGATGTCATCTCGGGATCCAGCCAGACCGTGCCCGCCTCGGTCTTGCCGAACTTCGTGCCGTCGGCCCTGGTGAGCAGGGGGGTCGCCAGCGCATGCACTCGTGCGCCCTCGGATCGCCGCACCAGCTCGACGCCCGCGGTGATGTTGCCCCACTGGTCGGATCCGCCAGTCTGCAGCGTGCAGCCGTAGGCGCGGTACAGCTCGCGGTAGTCGAGCGACTGCAGAAGCACGTAGCTGAACTCGGTGAAGCTGATGCCGGTCTCCAGCCGCGCCTTCACCACCTCGCGGTCGAGCATGCGGTTGACCGAGAAGTGCTTGCCCACGTCGCGAAGGAACTCCAGCGTCGACAGCCCGGACGTCCAGTCGAAGTTGTTGACCAGCCGCGCCGCGTCCGGTCCGTCCAGGTCGATGAGTCGCCCCACCTGGGCGCGGATACGCTCGACCCACTCGTGCACGACATCGACATCGTTCATGACGCGCTCGGCGGTCTGCTTGGGATCACCGATCAGACCCGTCGACCCGCCCACCAGCAGGATCGGCCTGTGACCGGCGCGCTGCAACGCGCGATGCACCATCAGCTGCACCAGGTTGCCCATGTGGATGCTCGGCGCCGTCGGATCGAAACCCACGTACGCGCTGATCGGCCCCGCGTCGAGGTGGGCACCCAAGGCGTCCAGGTCGGTGGAGTGCGCGATCAGGCCGCGCCAGCGGAGTTCATCGATGACAGCATTCACGACGCCTCACCTTACCGTCCGGGCGAGGCGGCCATCGGCAGGGCCCCGCGGGCGGCCGCACAGGGTGAAGGATGGCGGCCGGTCGACCGACCGCATCCCTTCACCGTCGGTGCCGCGGTCAGGCCTCCAGCCACGCCGAGGCGGCGTCCGTCGCCACGCGGACCTCCGCAAGCTGGGACTGCACCCGCACTCGTGCGGTGCCGCCGCGTCCATCACGCGCGTTGATCGAACCCTCGACGCTCAGCACCTCGAGCACGCCCTCGCCCAGACGCGGGTCGATGGCGGGCAGATCGGACGCCGTCAGCTCCTCCAGCGCGATACCTCGCTCCTCGCAGTAGCGGACCGCCGCGCCCGCCACCTCGTGGGCCTGCGCGAACGGCACCCGCCGGCGCACGAGCCAGTCGGCGACGTCCGTCGCCAGCGAGAATCCCTGCGGCGCGCGCTCGGCCATGCGCTCGGGGTGGAAACGCAGCGTGCCGATCATGCCCGCGACCGCCGGCAGCAGCACCCGCAGCTGGTCGAGGCCGTCGAAGACCGGCTCCTTGTCCTCTTGCAGATCACGGTTGTAGGCGAGCGGCAGGCCTTTGAGGGTCGCCAGCAGCCCCGTGTGATTCCCGATGAGGCGTCCGGCCTTGCCGCGCGCCAGCTCGGCCACGTCAGGGTTCTTCTTCTGCGGCATGATCGACGACCCGGTCGACCAGGCGTCATCCAAGGTCACGAAGCCGAACTCGACCGTCGACCAGAGGATGACCTCCTCACTGATCCGCGAGAGATCGACGCCGATCATCGCCAGCACGAACGTGGCCTCAGCCACCAGGTCGCGGGCGGCCGTACCGTCGATCGAGTTCGGCACCGACCCCGAGAAGCCCAGCTCGGCGGCCACGAACTCGGGGTCGAGGCCCAGAGACGTGCCGGCCAGCGCCGCCGAGCCGTAGGGCGACCACGCCAGGCGGGCGTCCAGATCCCGGATACGGTCGATATCGCGCAGCAGCGGCCAGGCGTGCGCGAGCAGGTGGTGGCTGAGCAGGACCGGCTGCGCCGACTGGAGGTGGGTGCGGCCGGGCATCGGCACGCCGAGGTGGTCGGACGCCTGCACGTGCAGGGCCTCCACCACGCCGAGCACGTCGGCGGCGACGTGGCGCAGTTCCCCGCGCAGGTAGGCCCGGATCAGCGTGGCGATCTGGTCGTTGCGCGAGCGTCCGGCGCGCAACCGCCCGCCCAGCTCGGGGCCGACGCGCTCCATCAGGCCGCGCTCGAGCGCCCCGTGCACGTCCTCGTCGGCCTCATCCGCGACGAAACCGCCCGAGGCGACGTCGGCGTCCAGTTGGTCGAGGCCGGCCAGCATGCCGGACAGCTCGCCATCGGTGAGCAGGCCCGCCCGGTTCAGCGCGCGGGCGTGCGCACGCGACCCGGCGATGTCGTGACGGGCCAGCCGCCAATCGAACTGGGTCGACTTCGACAGGGCGAACATCGCCTCCGCCGGCCCGCCCGCAAACCGTCCGCCCCCCCAGAGCCGTCCCTCGCCTGCCTCGCTCATGCGCCGCCTTCCTTCTCACCCGCGCTCATCGCGAGGAGGTAATCCGCCAGCGCGGCACCCCCCTCGGGCGCGCGACTGACGATCAGGATCGAATCGTCCCCGGCGATCGTACCGAGAACGGCGTCCAGACCGGCCCTGTCGATCGCCGAGGCCAGGAACTGGGCGGCACCCGGCGGAGTCTTGGCGACGATCAGGTTCGCCGACGCTTCGACCGACAGCAGCAGCTCGGACGCCAGCCGCACCAGCTTCGACGGCGCGCGCCATCGGTCGGCCGAATCCGCGTCGCTGATCGTGTAGGCCAACTCGCCTGCCGCCGACCGCAGCCGGACGGCGCCCACATCGACCAGATCCCTCGAGAGCGTTCCCTGGCTCACCGGGAAGCCCTCGTCGGCGAGCAGTTCGGCCAGCTCGGTCTGCGAACGGACCGTCGTCCGGGTGAGCAAATCGACGATCCGCACCTGACGCGCGGCCTTCGACGCACCCACGGGACGCTCGCTCACGCCGAATCCGGCCCCGAGGCGATCACCGCATCGAGAGCGGCCGCCAAGGCGGCGACAAACCGGTCGATCTCCACCTCGCTCACGATCAGCGGCGGCGCGACCCGGATGACCGACGGTCGCGGCGCGTTCGCGACCCACCCCGCGTCGAGCAGACGCGCGGCCACGGCGGGAGCAACCTCGTCCCGCAGCACGATCCCGCGTAGCAGCCCCCGGCCGCGGACCGCGACGATGCCCGGGGCGTCCAATGCCGCGACGCCGGCGGCGAGCCGATCGCCCAGCTCGAGGGCGCGGGCCAGCAGGCCGTCGCGCTCGATGACGCCGATCACGGCCAGCCCCGCCGCGGTCGCGACCGGATTGCCGGCATAGGTGCTTCCGTGGCTGCCGGGCTGGAGCAGATCGGCGGCCGCACCGGTCGCCACACAGGCGCCGATCGGGAACCCGTTGCCGAGCCCCTTGGCAAAGGTCACCAGATCGGCGGTCACCCCCGAGGACGCCGACGCCAACCAATCGCCGCAGCGGCCCATGCCGGTCTGCACCTCGTCGATCCACAGCAGAGCGCCGTGCGCCGACGCGATCCGGCGTGCCGCGCGCAAGAACTCGTCGCCCGGGTCGACGACGCCGTTCTCGCCCTGAATCGGCTCGAGGATCACCGCGGCCGTGGTCTCGTCCACCGCCGCGGCCAGCGCCTTCGGGTCCCCGAAAGGCACGAAAGTGACGTCCCCCGGCAGCGGCGCGAACGGCTCGCGGTACCTCGGGTTCGACGTGAGGGCCAGCGCGCCCATCGTCCGGCCGTGGAAGCTTCCCTCCATCGCGACGATGCGCGTGCGGCCCGTCAGGCGGGTCGTCTTGAACGCGCACTCGTTGGCCTCGGCACCGGAGTTGGTGAAGAAGACCTTCGCGGGCGTCCCGGGCGCGTGCGCCGTGACGAACGAGGCCAGACGCTCGGCCAGCGAGACCTGCGCGGGGGTCCCGAAGAAGTTCGACACATGCCCCAGGGTGGACAACTGGGCGGTCACCGCCGCCAGCACCGCCGGGTGCGCCTGACCCAGCGACGTCACCGCGAGCCCGGACAGGAAGTCGGTGTACTGGCGCCCGTCGGCGTCCCAGAGCTGCGTCCCCTCGCCGCGCACGAAGACGCGCGACGGCGTCCCGAAAGTATTCATCATCACCGCGGCGTAGCGGCTCAGCCACCCTTGCTGGGACACGGTGCCGGGATGCGCACCGGTGACGATGCCGGTCATCGTTCGTCCACCTCGGGAATGACCATCGTCCCCACGCCCTCGTCGGTGAAAATCTCCAACAGGATCGAATGCGGCTGACGTCCGTCGACGATGGTCGCCAGCGGGACCCCCTCCTCCACCGCCCTCAGGCACGCCTCCATCTTGGGAATCATCCCCGAGGCCAGGCTCGGCAGCAGTTCTCGCAGCTCAGACACCGTGATCTGGGCGATGATCTCCTCGGTGTTCGGCCAGTCGGCGTAGAGCCCTTCGACGTCGGTGAGCACGATCAGCCGCTGGGCACCGAGCGCGGACGCCAGCGCCGCCGCCGCGGTATCGGCATTCACATTGTGGACCGCGCCGCTCGCGTCCGGGGCGACCGTCGCCACGACCGGGATACGCCCGGCGTCCATCAAGTCGGTGATCGCCTCGGTGTTGACGCTGGTCACCTCCCCGACCAGGCCGAGATCCACGTCCTCACCGTCGACCACCGTGCCGCGGCGCTGGGCCGTGAAGAGCCCACCATCCTCGCCCGACATGCCCACCGCGAGCGGGCCATGCGCGTTCAGCAGGTTGACCAGTTCGCGCCCCACCTGGCCGACGAGCACCATGCGCACGACGTCCATCGCCTCGGGCGTCGTGACACGCAGGCCACCCTTGAACTCGCTGGCAATGCCGAGTCGCTTGAGCATCGCGTTGATCTGCGGCCCACCGCCGTGAACGACCACCGGGCGGACGCCGCAGCGCCGCAGGAAGAGGACGTCCTCGACGAACGCCTCCTTGAGCGCCTGGCTGGTCATCGCGTTGCCGCCGTACTTGATCACCATGGTCGCGCCGGCGTACTTGGTGAGCCAGGGAAGGGCCTCGACCAGCGTGGACGCCTTCGCGTAGGCCGAGCTCTGGGTGGCGGCGGTGCGGGTCGTGGTGAAGCTCATGACGAGTACTCCGCATTCTCTTTGACGTAGTCGTAGGTGAGATCGTTCGTCTGCACCGTCGCGGACGCCTCGCCCGCGGCGAGGTCGATCTCGACGGTGACCGCGCGGGCGCTGAGGTCGACCATCGAGCGGTCCTCACCGAGACCGCCGCGGCGGAACACCATGACGCCGTTGAAGGACACCGACACCTCGTCGGCCTCAAAGACCGCCCGCGTGGTACCCGCGGAGGCCAGCACACGGCCCCAGTTCGGATCGTTGCCGAACATCGCGCACTTGAAGAGGTTCGAACGGGTCACGGCGCGTGCGACCTCGAGGGCGTCGTCCTCGCTCGCCGCGTGGACGACGGTGACGGCGATGTCGTGGCTCGACCCCTCGGCGTCGGTGAGCAGTTGGCGGGCGAGAGAGGCGCACACACCGGTGAGCGCCTCGGTGAATGCGGCCAGGTCGGGCCGGACGCCCGAGGCGCCGGACGCCATCAGGATCACCGTGTCGTTGGTGGACATGCACCCGTCCGAGTCGGTGCGGTCGAACGTGAGCCGGGTCGCTTCGCGCAAGGCGGCGTCCGCCTCATCCGACGTCACGTCGGCGTCCGTCGTGACGACCACCAGCATCGTGGCCAGTGCCGGGGCCAGCATGCCGGCACCCTTGGCCATTCCTCCCACCGTCCAGCCGGCCTCCGAGGTGAGCGCCGCCTTCTTCGGCACCGTGTCGGTGGTCATGATGGCGAGCGCGGCGTCCTCACCGCCGCCAGGCGACAGCGACGCGGCGGCGGTCGCGATCCCGGCGGTCACGGCGTCCATCGGCAGCCGGACCCCGATGAGCCCGGTCGAGCACACCGCGACCATGCGCGGGGTCGTGCCGAGCGCCGTCGCGGTGGACTCGGCCATCGCGGTCGCGTCGGCGAGCCCGTCCGCGCCGGTGCAGGCATTCGCGCCGCCCGAGTTCAGGACGACAGCGTCCAGCGCGCCGTCGCTGAGCGCGTCGATCGACCACACGACGGGCGCCGCCTGGAACCGGTTCGAGGTGAACACCCCCGCGGCGGCCGTCGACGGGCCGAGGTTGTGGACGAGGGCGAGGTCATGGTTGCCGCTGGCCTTGATGCCGGCACGGACGCCGGCGGCGGCGAAGCCCCGGGCTGCGGTGACGCTCACGGCGCTACCCCCCCCATGGTGAGGCCGAGTGTCTCAGGCAGCCCCAGGGCGACGTTCATGGACTGGACGGCGCCACCGGCGGTGCCCTTGGCGAGATTGTCCAACACGGCGACGACCACGAGCCGGTTGGCGGCGGTGTCGACGGCGACCTGCACGTGCACGTGGTTGGAGCCGATGACCGACTGGGTCTGCGGCCACAGTCCTTCGGGCAGCAGGTGGACGAACGGCTCGTCGGCCCAGGCGCGCGCGTAGACCGCGCGCGCGCCCTCGGTGGTGACCGGTGCAGACAGCGGTGCCGTGACGGTGGCGAGGATCCCCCGCGACATCGGTACGAGTACCGGGGTGAAGGAGATCGTCGGGTTCGATGCGCCCAGCTTGCGGAAGTTCTGCAGCATTTCGGGAACGTGCCGGTGCACACCACCCACGCCATAGGCGGACGCCGACCCGATGAGCTCGGCACCGAGCAGGTGCGGCTTGAGCGCCTTGCCCGCACCCGAGGGACCGGCAGGCGCGACGACCACCACGTCATGGCCATCGACCAGGCCGCTGGAGAGCGCCGGCGCCAGCGCCAGCGTGACCGTGGTCGGAAAACAGCCCGGAACAGCGATCCGCTTCGTCCCCGCCAGCACCGCGCGCTGGCCGGGCAGCTCGGGCAGGCCATACGGCCAGGTGCCTGCGTGCTCGGTGCCATAGAACGTGGCCCAGTCCTCGGCGGACTCCAGTCTGAAGTCCGCGCCCGCGTCGATGACCAGCACGTCGTCGCCGAGCTGCGCCGCGACGCCGGCAGAGGTGCCGTGCGGCAGGCCGAGGAACACGACGTCGTGCCCAGCCAGGTTCTCCGGCGTGGTGGCGGCCACCACCCGGTCGAACAGGGAGGTGAGGTGCTGGTGGTGCGCGCTCAGGCGCGTGCCCGCCGACGCCTTCGCCGTGAGAGCGCCGATCTCGATGTCCTCGCGCCCGGCGAGGATGCGGAGGACCTCGCCGCCCGCGTAGCCCGTGCACCCAGCGACCGCAATGCGTAACGTCATGCAATGATTATGCGTCCAGATGCATAGTTATTCCAAATTGCCGGCCCGCGCGGCCACGCCGTCCAGAAACAGGCCCACGCCGAGCACGAAGCCCTCCCCCGCGTCCCAGGCCTCTGCGGCGGGATGGAACCGCTCCCAGTCCTGCCGCGCCTGCTCCTCGGCGCAGTGCCCCAGCACGAAGTACAGCAGGGCGGACGCCGCCGGCCGCGCCGCCTCCGGCGGTAGCCCCGCGGTCGCCAGGAGCGTGGCCGGGTGACGCGTCGTGTCGTGGCGGCTCAGCCGGAAGCCGCGCGCCGTCGCCACGAGTTCCGCCGAGTCACGGTGTCTCAGCAGCACCTCGCGAAGACTCGCCGCCCACGCCTCCACGGCCGGACGCCAGCGCCCGAGCGGTTCGTCCACACCGTCGAGGATCGCGTCGGCGACGGCGGCCAGCAACGTCTGCTTGTCGGCCACGTGGTGGTAGAGCGCTCCCGGCTGGACATCGAGCGCCGACGCCACCCTGCGCATACTCAGGCCCTCAAGACCGTCGCGCTCCAGGATCGCCCGCGCAGCGTCGACGACCTGCGGGCGGCTGAGCGGCATGACCCTCAACCTACCGCGCTGGCCGCGGGCCGACTCACTCCTGAAGGACCACGAATAGCTGTCGCGGTCCGTGCACGCCCTCGACGCGCTGCAATTCGATGTCGCTGGTGGCCGAGCCGCCGCTGATCCAGGTCAGCGGACGCCCCTCGACGATAGACGCCTTCATCCGGTGGACGGCCTCGGGCACGTCCGACACCACCGAGGACGCCTGGACGACGCACACGTGACGGTCGGGAACCAGCGTGAGCGCGCGGCGCCCCTGGTCGTCGCGATGGTCGAGGCAGATCGTGCCCGTCTCGGCCATCGACACGCACGAGCCCGTGAGCACGGCGTCCACCCGATTGAGCTCGTCGTGACTCAGTGGCGGTTCGTCGCGGACCACCTGCATGCCTGCGCCCTCCACGGCTGCCACCCAGGTGGCGTCCACGCCGTGCGGCACGACCACCGACTTCGCCCCCACCTCGGCGAGCGCGGCCACGATGGCGGCTGCGGTGCCGGCGGCCGGCGTCCGCACGATCCGCGCACGGTAGTCGAGGATGTTCTCTTCGAACGTGTCCAGCACATCGGCCAGCGGTGTCGGCTGATCGTAGACCCAGTCGACCGGGACGTCGGCGACCGGGTCCTTCTCGACCACGTCGACGGTTGCGGCCCTGATGCGGGCCAGGATTTCATCGCGCGCGCTCACTTGCCTTCCTCCCGTGATGCCCACCATTTGCGGAAACTCTGCGCCGGCGGCACCGGAATGTCCCGAGATTTCGTCCAGGCGATCGCGACCGGAACCGGGATGGGCCCAATGTGCGTCTGCTTGCTCAGCGCCTTGCCGGCCAGGCCGGCGAACTGCTCCGCAACCGCCAGGTGCGAGCCCTTGGCCATCACCCACCCGACCCCCCCGAAGATCACACTCTCGGTGGTGGGATGCTTGGCGGTCTTCTTCTCCACGACCTTGTTCCGCAAATGAACCAGAATGTCGGAGATCGGGATCTTGACCGGGCAAACATCATTGCAGGCACCGCACAGCGTCGAGGCGAACGGCAGCGACTTGTCCACCTTGCTGTCGAGGCCGCGCAGCATCGGGGTGAGGATCGCGCCGATCGGGCCGGGATAGACCGACCCGTACGCATGCCCGCCCACCCGCTCGTAGACCGGGCACACATTCATGCACGCCGAACAACGGATGCATCGCAATGCCTCGCGCCCCACGGGATCGGCCAGAACGTTCGTGCGACCGTTGTCGAGCAGCACCACATGCAGGTCTTGCGGGCCATCGCCCGGCGTGACACCCGTCCAGATCGACGTGTACGGATTCATCCTCTCTGCGGTCGAACTGCGCGGCAGCAGACGCAGGAACACCTCCAGATCCTCGAAGGTGGGAACCAGCTTCTCGATGCCGACCACCGAGATCAGCGTCTCGGGCAGCGTCAAGCACATGCGGCCGTTACCCTCGGACTCGACGATGACCAGCGATCCGGTCTCCGCGACGATGAAGTTGCCGCCCGAGACGGCCACCTTGGCGCGCAGGAACTTCTCGCGCAGATGCCCCCGCGCGGCACCGGCCAGCACCGCCGGTTCATCGCTGAGGTTCTCCGGCGGCGGCGCGCCCCACCGGCCCATCTCCTCGCGGAAGATCTCGCGTACCTCGGAACGATTGCGGTGGATCGCGGGCACCAGGATGTGGCTCGGGCGGTCATGTCCGAGTTGCACGATCAACTCGGCGAGATCGGTCTCCCATGCGGCGATGCCGGCTTCCTCGAGCGCTTCGTTCAGGTCGATCTCCTGGGTGACCATCGACTTGATCTTGACGATCTCGCGGGTGTTCTTCGAGCGGGCGATCTCCACGATGATCCGATTCGCCTCGTCGGCGTCCCTGGCCCAGTGGACGGTGATGCCCGCCTCGGTCATCGCCTTTTCCGCCTGCATCAGGTACTGGTCGAGATGGCGTCCGACCCGGTTCTTGATCTGCTCGCCGGCGGTGCGCAGATCCTCCCAGTTCTCGACCTCCTCCGCGCGCGTGGCCCGCTTGCTGCGGATCGTCTGCGTCACATGACGCAGGTTCTTGCGCAACTGCTGGTTCTCCAGCGCCTTCTTGGCGGCACTCGGGAACGCGGGCATGCCGATGAACGTGCCTGACGGCGGTGCCGGTGTCAGCCGGGCTGCGGTGGCGGTCATGTGCGGCTCCCCTCGTCGGTGTGCGCCAGGATCTCGGCCAGGTGGATCGTGCGAATACCCGTGCTCATGCGGTGCAAGATCCCTCCGATGTGCATCAGGCAGGCGTTGTCGCCGGTGACCAGGTATTCGGCCCCGGTTTCCATCGCATGGTGGGCCTTGTCCGCGCCCATCGCCACCGAGACGTCGGGATTCTTGACCGAAAAAGTCCCGCCGAATCCGCAGCACTGATCGGAGAACGGCAACGGCACCAGATCGATACCGTGCACGGCCTCCAGAAGTCGCATCGGCCGGTCCCCGACCTTGGCCACCCGAACCGAATGGCAGGTGGGATGGTAGGTGACCCGATGCGGGAAGTAGGCGCCGACGTCAGTGACGCCCAGCACGTCCACCAGGAACTCGGTGAAGTCGTAGGTGCGCGTGATGACGCCCTCGGATGCCTGCGCCAGGCCCTCGTCCCCCGCCCGACGGGCGAGCATCGGATGCTGATGGCGGACGGCACCGACGCACGAACCGGACGGGCCGACGATGTAGTCGTAGCTGTCGAAGGCTTTCACGTAGCTCTTCACCGTCGGCAACGCCTGCTTGAAGTAACCCGTGTTGGTCAACATCTGGCCACAGCAGGACTGTTCGGTGGGAAACTCCACGGTGCAGCCCAGACGCTCCAGGACGGCCACGACCGCTTTGGGCGTGCTGGGGAACATCGTGTCGTTGATGCAGGTGGCGAACAACGCCACTCGCTTGCCGGTTCCGGGTGCCATCGTGAGGCTCCTTTCGTTGGTCACGGTCGGTGGCTCTCAGGGAAAGACCGGCAGCATCCAACTCAGCACCGGCGTCGACTGCAAGCCGATCAGCAGGCAGAGGACGACGAGCATCCCGAGGCTCCACCAGATCACCTTGCGGAAGATCGCCGACTCGGAGCCGAGCAGCCCGACCGCGGACGCCGCGATGGCCAGGTTCTGCGGGCTGATCATCTTGCCGACCACGCCGCCGGTGGTGTTGGCCGCGACCAGCAGGGTCGGATCGACGCCGATCCTCTCGCCGGTGGCCTGCTGCAGCGTCGCGAACAGGGCATTGGCCGAGGTGTCGGAGCCGGTCACCGCCGTGCCGACCCAGCCGAGGACTGGGGCGAAGAAGGCGTACGCGGCACCGACGCCGGCGATCCAGTAGCCGATGTTGATGGTCTGGCCGGAGAAGTTCATCACGTAGGCCAGCGCCAGCACCGACGCGATGGTCAGCGCGGAGAAGCGCATCTTGTAGGCCGTCTTCCACAGTTCCTTGGCCATGTCGACGGCGGAGACCCGGTAGACCAGGCCAACGATCACGCCGGTCAACAGCAGCAGGGTGCCGGGACCGGACAGCCACGAGAACGTGTAGATCGCCGTGTTGTTCGGCTGGCCGCCGATGGTGAGAAGTTGACCGTGCAGACCAGGCCATCCGATCTTCATGTCGGTTCCGACCAGGAACTTCTGCACCGGGCCGACGAGCTTGGCGATCACGAAGACGACGATGACCAGCAAGTAGGGGAACAGCGCCATGAAGATCCGGCCGCCGGTCAACGCGCCGGCGGGGATCGGATGCGAGGTCTCGATCGGGGCCAGGTTCTCCTTGGTGCGCTCCGCGGCCATCCGCTCGAGGGCTTCCCCGCCGCCCACCGGCTGCCAGAACCGCATGAAGACCACGCCCACGGCGAGCGCGAACAGGGAGGCGATCACGTCGGTCAGTTCGACCGAGATGTAGGTCGACGACACCCACTGCGCGACGGCGAAGGAAACACCGATGACCAGGGCGACCGGCCAGGTCTGCTTCAGACCTCGTTTGCCGTCGGCCAGCAGCACGAGCAGCATCGGGACGAACAAGGCGAGCACGGGCGACTGGTGGCCGACGTAGGCGCCGATGTGGTGGTAGTCGATGCCGGTCAGGTTGCCGGCGGTGATGATCGGGATCGCGACCGCGCCGAAGGCCACCGGCGCGGTGTTGGCCAGCAGCACGACCATGGCGGCGCGGAAGGCGGAAAAGCCGACCGACATCAGCATGACGCCGGTGATGGCCACGGGCGCGCCGAAACCGGCGAGCGCTTCCATCAGGCCGCCGAAGCAGAAGGCGATCAGAATGGCCAGCACGCGCGGGTCGTCCGAGATCAGGCCGAAGGTGGCCCGCAGGTCCTCGAAGCGTCCGCTGATCACCGTGACCTGATATAGCCAAATCGCCGTCAGCACGATCCAGGTGATCGGGAAGAGACCGAATACCGCCCCTTGCGTGGCCGACAGCAGCGCCATGCCGACCGGCATTTTGAAGGCCACCACCGCCACGACCAAAGCCGTGGCCAGCGACGCCAGGCCGGCCCAATGCGCTTTCCATTTCAGACCACCGAGAGTGAGGAACATCACTCCCAGGGGAAGGAGCGCGATCAGCGCCGACAGCATCAGATTGCCAAGCGGCGCAATCTCAGGTGTGTACATATGAGGACTCCGTCGTCTTCGATGCGTGGCCTGGGGCTCAGACGTTCGTCAGTGTACGCCCGGCTAGGGGCGTTCGTCAGCCGTCGAAATTAACCAATTCGATCGTGGCGTAAAGGCTCTCCGGGCCTCAGTCCAGCCGTCCGAACCACATCACGGTGAGCACCAGTTCGCCCGCCTCGTCGCTGGCATCCAGGTCGACTCCGGCATCCAGCACCCAGTCTCGGTTGCCCTGCGGATCGGCGATCGTCTGGCGCACCTGCCAACTGCGGCCCTTCGCCTCGAGGTGGAACAGCCCAGGGCCACGCGCGTCGGCGTCCGTGCCGATCTCGTCGTGCTCGTCCCAGTACTCGCCCAGCGCCTCGTCCCAACGGGCGCGCGTCATGACCACCCGGCCGGACTCCAGCGCGGCGAGTGCCTCCACATCGTCGTCGGCCATCAACTCGACCCGTCGCCATAGCGCGTTGCGCACCAGCACGCGCAAGGCGCGTTCGTTTCCGGTGACCGGACGCGCCGGGGGCGGCGGGCCGTCGTCGGCGAGCGCCGAGGCCGCGCCCGGCCCGGCCATCCCGGCGATGCGCGCCCACTCGTCCAGCAGGGAGGAGTCAACCATGCGGGTGACCTGCCCCAGCCAGGCGATCAGGTCGCTCAGCTCCTCGGTCCGGGACGCCTCCGGCACCGTCTGTCGGAGGGCACGCCAGGCGTCGGACAGGTAGCGCAGCAGCAGGCCTTCGGACCGTTGCACCTTGTAGTGGGCCACGTACTCGCCAAACGTCATGCCCTGGGCGTACATGTCGCGGACGATCGCCTTCGGCGAGACGGGGGTCTCGACCAGCCAGGGGTGCGTCACCGACTGGGCGACCCAGGCGTCGTGCATCAGGTCGGCGAGCGGCTGCGGCCAGGTGATCTCGTCCAACGCCTCCACCCGCTCGTCGTAGTCGAGCCCGTCTGCCTTCATCTCGGCCACGGCCTGCCCGCGGGCGCGGAATCGCTGCGCGAGCAGCAGGGTCATCGGGTTCTCCAGGGTCGCCTCGATGACGCTCACCACGCTGAGCGCGTAGGTGGGAGATCCGGGATCGAGGGTCTCGATGAGGTTGTACGCGAAGGCGCTGAGAGGCTGGTTGAGGGCGAAGTCGTCCTGCAGATCGACGGCGAGGGCGTAGCGGCGTCCGCCCGGGGTGGGCTCATCCAGGCGTGTGACGACGCCGGCCCGCACCAGCGAGCGCCCGATCTGGGCGGCGCGGCGCAGCATGGCACCGCGCGCCTTGCGGTCGTGAGTGGTGGAGTCGACGAGCCGCACGACGGCCGCGCCGGTGTCCTCGTCGCGTTGCAACAGGTTCAGCAGCATCGCGTGGGTGATCCGCATTCGCGGGTGCAGCTCTTCGGGGACGGATTCGATCAGTCTGGTGAAGGTGGCCTCGGTGTAGTTGACGAAGCCCTCCGGTGGCTTCTTGCGTCGCACGCTGCGCAACTTCTTCGGGTCGTTGACGAACTTGGCGACGACCCGCGCGTTCTCGACCTCGTGCTCGGGCGCCTGCGCGACGACGTAGCCGATCGTGTCGAAGCCCGCGCGGCCCGCGCGTCCGGCGATCTGGTGGAACTCGCGGCTGCGCATCACGCGGCTGCGTCGTCCGTCGAACTTGGTGAGCGCGTTGAACAGCACGGTGCGGATGGGCAGATTGATGCCGACGCCGAGGGTGTCGGTCCCGCACACGACCGCGAGGAGGCCGCGCTGAGCGAGGGTCTCGACGAGGCGTCGGTAGCGCGGCAGCATGCCCGCGTGATGGACGGCGAGGCCGGCGAGCAGCAGCTTCTCGAGCGTCTTGCCGAAGCCCGCGGTGAACGCGAACCCGCGCAGGGCCTCGGAGATCTGCTTGCGGCGCGTGGCGTCCACGACGCCCTGGCTGAGCAGTGCTTGCGCGCGCTCGACGGCCGCTGCCTGGGTGGCATGGACGACGTAGACGGGCGACTGCCCGGTCTGGATGATCTCGGCGATCGTCTCGTGGACCGGGTCGAGGGACCAGCGGTAGGACAGCGGCACGGGGCGGACGGCGTCCGCGATGACGGAGGTGGGGCGTCCGGTGGTGGATTCGAGCGTCTTCACCAGCGCCGTGGTGTCACCGAGAGTGGCCGACATGATGATGAACTGCGCCTGCGGGAGTTCGATCAACGGCACCTGCCAGGCCCAACCGCGGTCGCGGTCGGCGATGAAGTGGAACTCGTCCATGACCACCTGCCTCACCTGGGCGTCCCTGCCTTCCCGCAGGGCGATGTTGGCGAGGATCTCGGCGGTGCAGCAGATGATGGGCGCGTCGGAGTTCACCGAAGCATCGCCGGTGACCATACCGACCTGGTCGGCGCCGAACGTGTCGACGAGTGCGAAGAATTTCTCGCTCACCAGGGCCTTGATCGGCGCGGTGTAGTAGGTGCGCCCCCCCGTTGCCCACGCCGCGAGGTGGGCGCCTGTCGCGATCAGCGATTTGCCCGAGCCGGTCGGGGTGGTGACGACGACATTCGCGCCGGACAGCACCTCGAGCAGCGCCTCGTCCTGGTGGGGGTAGAGCTCGAGTCCGTCGCGACCCGCCCACGAGGTGAACGCCTCATAGAGCGAATCGGGGTCGGTATCGCTCACAAGGTCGGTCAGCTTCACTCGGGGCAGCCTACCGGGGTGCTGCCCGCGTACGAGCTCCAGGCTGCTTCGGCCGTACCCTCGTGGACCACGAGCGGTCGCCATCGATGTCCAGATTGCGGGGATATCGCGGCCACAAGGATCGATGGAAGAGCGGCACGAATCTGAGCCGACGGGCGAGTCGGCGCGGCTCCTAGGCGCCGTGACGGGCGTTCGTGGCCGGACCCGGGACGGGCCGGGGAGAACCCTGCGGGCCGATCGTCCTTGACAACCCAGGCGAGAACCACCGAACGGAACAAAGGCCGGGTCGGGGAGAACCCTGCGGGCCGATCGTCCTTGACAACCCAGGCGAGAACCACCGAA
>JAVTWJ010000009.1:0-174 GCA_032229785.1 Propionibacteriaceae bacterium | reverse complement strand
CGGAACAAAGGCCGGGTCGGGGAGAGCGATGCGGGCGCCTATCCTTGGAAAACCCACCTGCGACGAGCCGCACCCGCTCACCCAACGCAACCACAGCGCGCCCGCATCGCTCTCCCCGACCCGGCCGGCGCCAAGCGCAGGCCGCCAGGAGCGCCGGTTCAGGCGCGCAACTCA
>JAVTWJ010000008.1:0-92868 GCA_032229785.1 Propionibacteriaceae bacterium | reverse complement strand
GCTAAGACGCCAGCCATTGACGGGCGTGGTGGAATGTTTTCCCGGCGCCTCTGAGATGAAGGCCAACTCGCGGCCGACGGCGCCCTTGCGTATGAACGAATTTCAGTGAGTGGGGCAACCGCCGGGAAAGCTCTTGAAGAACGGCAGCCATATCACTTTGCGGACTATCGAGAGGCGCTGGCCTCCGTTGAAGGAGCTACGGCTGGATGGAAGACCATCCTCACTTTGGACTAAAGAGGTCGCGTCATAGAGCGACGAGACCATAACTAGAATCAGATTCGATGGAAGTCTGGATTTCAGGTGGATTAGCCCTGCTGGGTGCCCTCGCTGGCGTGTACCTCTCGTCGTTTCTGACGGGCTCCTCCAATCGTAAGGAAGCGCGGCGTGCTCGCATTGAAGATGCGCTGCGCAAGACCAGTGCTGCTATCGCGGCCGCTAACTTCGCCACCCGGGTCGGTGCAAGTAATCCACCTGATGGGATCACCGAAGACAACCTGCGCCAACTCGAAGTGAAGCTATTCCTGGGAAATCTTGAGCGCTACTGCGCCGCGCTCAGCGATGCTCGCCACGTTGTTGCGATGCTCGATGGAGACGGAGTTGACGTAGGTGACTCATGGCGTGTCACGGAACTGTTCCAGCAGGATCTGGACGCGCTCTATGACCGCCTCAAGAAGCTCCTTTCCCAGACGTAGAAGGCCGGGCTGCGCATAAGATGATCCTACAAGCACGCCTGGGCGTCCGAACGGCAGCATATTCGAACTAGCGAGTCTAGGCTGACGTCGGGCTCTCAAACAGCACGACGCGTGCAAAAGCAGCCGCCAACTCGGTTGTTGTACTCAGATGATGGACTGGCTTACGTCACCGATGATCATTACGCGACCTTTTACCGACTACCTGACTGGAGACGAAATGGATGTACAACTCGACGGCACCGCGATCCTGACCGAGGACGACCTCCATGACGCCCTCGATCGAGCGCTCGACTTCGGGCCGTACTACGGGCGAAACCTGGATGCCCTGTGGGACAGTCTGAACTACAACGTCGAGGGACCGATCCGAATCATCTGGCACGACCACGCGGTGAGCAGGCACTCGCTAGGCGAGGGGCTCTTCGGCCGAATCCTGATGGTTTTCGACTTCGTCGCCGCAAGCGACAGGGATTCCGGAATAAACGCACCGCTCTCCTATGAATTGATCTGAGAAGCGGCAGCACCAAGAGCCCCCTATCCAACGAAAGACGACATGAACCTCGAACTCGACGGCACCACGATCTTGACCGAGGACGACCTCCATGACGCCCTCGATCGGGCGCTCGGCTTCGGCCCTTACTACTGGCGCAACCTTTACGCCTTTCGGGATCGGCTGAACTACGACGTCGAACGCCCACTCCTGATCATCTGGCGGAACCATAAAGCCAGCCGAAAGGCCATGGGGCGCAAGCAATTCCGGATGATCCTGACGATCCTCGGGGATGTCATCGACAGCGATGTCGAAGCGAACGTCAAGCCCCCGTTCGCCTACGTGCTCGCCTAGGACACGCGCTCAACGACCGCCAACACCCAGACGGAGCAGTGAATCGCATGGACGTAGAACTCGACGGAACCACAATCCTGACCGTGGACGACCTCCACGCCGCCCTGGATCGAGCGCTCGACTTCGGCCCGTGCTACGGACGCAACCTGAGCGCTCTTCACGACCGGCTGGATTACGACGTCGAGCGGCCGGTCCGGATCGTCTGGCACAGCCACGCCGTGAGTAGGCAGTCGATCGGCGACGAGATGTTCGCGCGGATCGTGCGGGTATTCGACTCGGTGGTCGCCAGCGACGAGGCGGCCGGCGTTGACACCTCGTTCTCGTATGCGCTCACCTGAACAGCGCGGGTGCCCGCCGTCACCGTTCGCGCCGCAAGGCTGGCGAGGGAGCGCAGCTCGAGGTCCCGTGACCGAGGCGAACGCGGCGAGGTCCGTCGGCCCCGCGACGAGGTGCGACAGGGCACTACAGTCTCCCTGTGATCGCTGGGGAGCTGAGGAGCAGGATCGACCGCGTCTGGGACGCCTTCTGGTCGGGCGGCATCAGCAACCCGCTCGAGGTCATCGAGCAGATCACCTACCTGCTGTTCGTCCGGCGGTTGGACGAACAGCACACGCTCGCCGAGAAGAAGGCGCGCGTCACCGGCGTGATCGAGGACCCCGTGTTCCTGCCCGGCGAGTCCCACCTGCGGTGGAGTCGGTTCCGCAACGAGTCGCCCGAGGCGATGTACGCCACGGTCGCCGAGGGTGTGTTCCCGTTCCTGCGCGAGCTCGGCACCCGGGTGGGCGGCGACGGTTCGACGTACTCCGATCACATGCGCGACGCCCGGTTCACGATCCCGACGCCGGCGCTGCTGAGCAAGGTCGTCGACATGCTCGACGACATCCCGATGGCCGACCGCGACACCAACGGCGACCTGTATGAGTATCTGCTCTCGAAGATCGCCGCGGCCGGCGTGAACGGCCAGTTCCGGACGCCGCGGCACATCATCGACCTCATGGTGCGCATGACGGCGCCGACCCCGTCCGACGAGATCTGCGATCCCGCGTGCGGCACGGCCGGGTTCCTGGTGGCGGCCAGCGAGTACGTGCGGGCGACGCATCGCGAGGCGTTGCTGGACGCCGCACAGCGCCGGCACTTTCATCGGTCGATGTTCCACGGCTACGATTTCGACTCCACGATGCTGCGGATCGGCAGCATGAACATGCTGATGCACGGGGTCAACTCCCCCGACATCCGCTACCGCGACTCGCTGTCCGAGGGTGCCAGCGAGGACGCCGCGAAATACACGCTGATCCTCGCCAATCCTCCTTTCGCCGGCTCGTTGGATTTCGAGTCGACCTCGAAGGAACTGCAGCAGGTCGCCAAGACGAAGAAGACCGAGCTGCTGTTCCTCGCGTTGTTCCTGAAGCTGCTCAAGCCCGGTGGGCGGGCCGCGGTCATCGTCCCCGACGGCGTCCTGTTCGGCTCGACCAAGGCCCACAAGGACCTGCGCCGCATCCTGGTCGAGGAGCAGAAGCTGGACGCCGTCGTGAAGCTGCCCTCCGGCGTCTTCCGCCCGTACGCCGGGGTCTCCACCGCGATCCTGTTCTTCACCAAGACCAACTCCGGCGGAACCGATTCGGTGTGGTTCTACGACGTCGCCGCTGACGGGTTCTCATTGGACGACAAGCGCAACGCGATCGAGGCCAACGACCTGCCGGACGTCCTGGCCCGCTGGGGGACGCGTCTCGTTGCTGGCGACCCGGAGGCCGCCTGGCCCGAGGCCGAGCGTGCCCGCACCGACCAGTCGTTCCTGGTCCCCAAGTCCGACATCGTCGCCCAGGGCTACGACCTGTCGATCAACCGCTACAAGGAGATCGTCCACGACGAGATCCAGCACCGCGACCCACTGGACATCATCGCCGACATCGAACAACTGGAAACCGAGATCTCCCAGGGCCTGGCCGAGTTGAAGGCGATGCTCGCGTGACCAAGCTCGGAGATCTCCTCGTCGACATCAAGCCAGGCTTCGCATCACGCGACGACCTCGAAACTGGAGTGTTGCAGTTCCGGATGCACAACTTCACGCGTGATGGTTCGCTGGACCTCTCGAAGCGGCGCCGGGTCAACGCGACGCCGAGGCAGCTAGAGTCGCAGTCTGTCATTGCCAGAGACGTCTTGTTCAACTCCACGAACAGCCCTGAACTCGTCGGCAAGTCGGCGCTCATCGGCGATCTAGACGAGCCTGCAGTCTTCAGCAACCACTTTCTACGCCTCAGAACCGATTCGACTCGGCTCACTCCCGGGTACCTCGCCCACTTCCTCCGGTGGCAGTTCTCCCGAGGAACCTTCCGTGCTATGGCAAAGACGTGGGTCAATCAGGCAACTGTCGGACGTGATCGCCTCGAGAACCTCGAGATCCCGTTGCCGACTGTGGCTGAGCAGCGCAGGATCGCCGCGATCCTCGACCACGCCGACGCCCTCCGCGCCAAGCGCCGCGAGGTGCTCACCCACCTCGATTCCCTCCCCCAGTCGATCCTCCACGACATGTTCGGGGATGCAGACTTGCCCAGACATCCACTCGACAGCATCGCCACCGCCTCTTCTGGCATTACCAAGGGCCGCCGCACAGCCGAGAAAACGAGTCCCGTCCCCTACCTCGCGGTGGCCAACGTCCAGGCGGGTTTCCTCAGCCTCGATGCGGTCAAGCAGATTGAGGCCACCGCCAGCGAGATCACCAGATACGCACTTGCGGACGGCGACATCGTCCTGACCGAGGGTGGCGACCCGGACAAGCTCGGTCGCGGCACAGTCTGGCGATCAGAGCTACCCGTCTGTCTTCACCAGAACCACGTCTTCCGTGTTCGGTGCTGGCCGCAGGTAGAGCCCGACTACCTGGCCGCGTACATCGGTTCACGAACCGCCCGCTCGTACTTTCTCCGAGCGGCTAAACAGACCACTGGAATCGCATCGATCAACATGACCCAACTCCGGGCGCTCCCGGTGGCAGTTCCGACCCTTGATCAGCAACGGTCCTACCTCAAGGCAGTAGCATCGGCCACCGCCCAGCGCTTGCTCACCCAAAGAGCGCTTCGCGAGCAGGATGAACTCATTGCTTCGCTTCAGTACCGAGCCTTCCGAGGAGAGTTGTGATGCCGACACCGGTGTGGGAGCAGTACATGTCTCCGTCCCTGCGCGTGTTGGCCGACGGAGAGGTTCACCGCAGCCGCGATGTCGTCGAGGCGGCGGCCAACATGCTCGGCCTTACCGCAGAGGAACGTCAGATCCTGATTCCGTCCGGGCAGGAGCAATACCGCAACCGCGGCACCTGGGCGCTGTCCTACCTCTCCCGCGCGGGTGCGGTCGAACGACCGGCGCGAGGTCACTACCGGATCACCGACACCGGGCGAACGCTCCTCGCTAGCCGTCTTGCGGGTGTCACTGAAAAGGACCTGCGCGACCTCTACGGAGACCGCGGCTCACCCCGTGCTCGGAAGGCCACGCCCACTGCGGTCACCGCCGGTCCGGCAGCACCATTCGAGATCGACGAGGCGTCCGCGCTTGACCCCGACGAGCAGATCGCCGCCGGCGTCGCCCGCATCATGAGCGACGTAGCCGATCAGCTCCTCACCCGCATCATGGGCCGTGAACCGGTGTTCTTCGAACAGGCAGTGCTCGATCTGCTTCTTGCCATGGGCTATGGCGGAGCGGAAGGATCCGCGACCCGCACTCAACTGTCGAACGACGGCGGAATCGACGGGATCATCGACCAGGACGCCCTCGGGCTGAGCCGCATCTACGTCCAGGCCAAGCGTTATGCCGCCGACAGCGTCATCGGGCGACCCGCCATCCAAGCCTTCGTCGGCGCCCTCGCCGGCCAGCAGGCGAACCAAGGCGTCTTCATCACGACGAGCCGCTTCAGCGCCGACGCAACCACCTACGCCGCGCAGGTCCCAGCCCGGATCGTCCTGATCGATGGCGACCGTCTCACCAGGCTGATGATCCGCTACGGCGTCGGCGTCCAGGTCAAGCGCACGATCAAGATCGTTGAGATCGACGAGGACTTCTTCGAGTAGGCGCCCAAGTGGCTGGCCAGCGTCCCACCGGGTCGAGTTCCCTCGTGGTGTGCGGTCGCGGTGTGCATTTCGTACCACAGGCCGAGGGGGCCCGAAATGCACGCTCCCACCGCACACCTCCAACCTGCGGCATCGATCAGCACACATGGTCGGCGACCGTCCAGATGCACGGCCCGGGAGAACCCGGCCTCTACGGCTATCTGCTCGGCCCCGGACCGCTGATCTGATGCGACACCGGTGTCGAGGTTGAGCTGGAAGTACGCCCCGATCCAGTCCCACGTCGGCGCATGTGTGAAGCACGCAGTCGAGATCGACGAGGAGCCCTGACGCGCCAGCCGCGGTCTCGCCGCGCCGTCTGGAGTGCGGGATCCGTCTCGCCGCGATGCCGGTTCGGGCCGACGGTATGAATGACCCAGATGGCGGGAAGGTCGAAACCCGGGGTCGCCACGGCGTCGCCGACGGCGCGTCCGCAGCTATGGGTGGTCCTGCGTAGCCGACGGCAGGCGTCCAGCAGCCATAGGCCCGCGGCGGCATGAATCGCGCCGTCGACGCCGCCGCCCGAGCAGCGTCGAGTTGGCCGCGTTGACGATCGCGTCGACCTTCACCGTGGCGAGGTTGCCTGGCACAGCGCTCATCCGCATGAGCACACTCTGCCGAAACTGACCCGATCCCACCCCCGGTCAGCCGTGAAGCCACCAAGACCACAGCCGCCGGACGCGACGCACTCCAACGTCCACCCATGGCTGCGAGTCCTATTGCCCTTCCCGGACAACACTCGAGAGACATATTCACGCCGCTGAACCCTTGGTTGACAACGCTGGTTCGATTATAATTGGAACATGATCGACCACCCCAGTATCGAACTCGCCAGCGTCGCCGACGCGCTGGCCGCGCTCGATCATGCGACGGGTGCGCTGCAGGCGGCCGAGGTGGGTCAGATGCTGGCGATCGCGGCGATCTGCGACCTGCATCGGGTGGATGAGTCCAAGCTCGTCGAGGGTTGCGAGCGCTGGGTGCCCGGCGGCGCCGACGGTACGCCCTGCATCGGTGAGTTCATCGCGTCCGAGATCGGCGCCCTGCTCGGGGTGTGCCCGGCGAGCGCGATGGCGCGCATCGCGCGGGTGCTGAACATCCGGCACCGGCACCCCGTGCTCTGGGCCGCCGTCGCCACGGGTGCCATGCGGTTCTACGAAGCAGTCCAGGTCGCCGACGCCTGCGTCCAGGCTCAGCTCGACGCCGAGGCCTGCTGGTGGGTCGACCGGCAGTGCGCGATCGCGCTCTTGACCCAACCGTGGGCGCGGGTACGCGGCAAGGTCGAGGGCTGGATTCTGATGGCCGATCCTGCGTTGGCCGCCGAGCGAGCCGCCCGTGCGGCCGAAGCACGCAAGGTCGGCGTCGGTCAGATCGTCGACGGGCACTGCGACCTGTGGGGCCGCCTCGACGCCGCCGACGGAGTCGCCTTCGATCAAGCTCTCGACGCGATCGCGGCCACGCTGCCCGCCGTCCCCACCACCTCGTGCGCAACCGATACCGACCGACGCGCCGACGAACGGACCTCACTCGACCACCGGCGCGCCGCCGCGGTGGGCGTCCTCGCCCGGCAGGCTCTGGGGCAACCCGAACTGCCTCGTGCGGCCGAGATCATCGTCCGTATCGAGGCCACGATCGACGGCGTCACGGGCACGTCCGCGACGAGCACCCCCGCGACGGACGGGACGGCGGGCTACACGATGGACGGCGGCGCGTTCGGCGGCGCGATGCCGTCGAACGGGAGCCAGCCCGGTACCGACGAGGCTGCGACCGGGAACCAGCCCGGTACCGGCGAGGCTGCGGCCGGCGATGGCCCGAATCCGGCCCGGCTGACCATGTCTCCGGTGGCCGAGGTGCAGGGCTGGGGCGCGATCCTCACCGCACACCTCTCCCGCCTACTGGACGGCTGCAAGGTCACGATCCGCCCGCTGATCGACGCACGCCGGTTGCCGACCGGGCGCGGCTACGAGATTCCCGACGCGATACGGCTGGCCGTCACCGAGCGCTGGCCGGTGGACGCGTTCCCCTACGGCACGCTCCGCTCCACGGCCTGCGATCTCGACCACTCCACTCCCTATGGCGACGGCGGCCCGACGGAGGTGGGCAATCTGGCACCGCTGAAGCGGTTCGCCCACCGCGTCCGCACGCACGGCGGGTGGAGACTCGAGCGATCCGAGCCCGGACGGCTCACCTGGACATCCCCCCACGGATACAGCTACGCCGTCACCCCGGCAGGAACGCTCCGCATCGGACGCCCGCCACCCCGCGGACACGACTGGTGGAACCAAGAACCACCCGACTGGCTCGGCCACTGACCATCCCTCGCTCGTTCGAACGACCTGGCCCCCCTGCGAGCCCGATACGCCCACCGGTGGCGCGACGGCGCACGCTCATCAGGACGTACGGCCCGCCCCTGCAAGCCCGATACGCCCACCGGTGGCGCGACGGCGCACGCTCATCAGGACGTACGAGCCGCCCCTGCGCGCCCGATACGCGCAGGCGCCTCGTGCGCGGGGGAGCACCGTTGACCAGGTCGTCGAGCACGTATTCGCCTACGCAGGCGCCTCGTGCGCGGGGGAGCACCGCAGGCCTTTCAGGAAGTCGCTCACCGTGCAGGCGCCCCGTGCGCATGCGTGGCAGAACTCGCGCGCGCCCGGCGGAACTGCTGCCGAGCCACCACGCGGGCGTCTGGCCCGGGCCCCGGCGCGCGGCGGCATCGTCGGCTCAGGTACGGGCGTCGATCTCCCGCTGGAAGGCGGCGAGCAGCACATCGCTGAAGAGCACGAAGCGAACCTCCTCGGGTGTCGCCCCGCCGCCGTCCGGCGTCCAGGATGCAACGGCGTCCACGGCGATAGCGGCCACGTCGGACGCCGACCAGCCGTAGGCTCCGGCACCCACGGCTGGGAACGCCACCGATCGGCACCCGAGGTCTTCGGCAACCTCGAGGGAGCGGATGAAGCACGAGGCGAGCAGCGCCGGATCAGTCTGGCCGCGGTGCCGATTGGGGCCGACGGTGTGGATCACCCAGGTAGCCGGAAGTGCGAAGCCCGGCGTCGCGACGGCATCGCCGACGTCCAGCCCGCCGCGGTGGCTCGTCCGACGCAACCGACGGCAAGCCTCCAGCAGCCGGGGTCCGGCCGCCTCGTGAATCGCCCCGTCGACGCCACCTCCTCCGAGCAGCCTCGAGTTGGCCGCATTGACGATCGCGTCGACCTTCGCTCGCGTGAGGTCCCCTCGCTCAGCCTTGATGCGCATGCGCACCAGTCTGCCGAACCCGGGCGCGCTCGCGGGAAACACCCAGGACAGCTCGCGGGAAACACCCAGGACAGCTCGCGGGAACACCCAGGACAGACTGAGCACGCCGCAGACGGGCAAAGCGCTAGCATCGGCGCAGGAGGTGGCGATCATGGCCGACATCGAACGCTTCACCATGCTGGCCGGCGACCTCCTTGATGACCACGTGATGCGCACGGCATGGAGCTGACGTGACCGCCTTGACCCAGCCACCCGTCACGAACACCTGACGCCGTGGGGAATTTCGACTTCGCCAAGGTCGCGCTGCCGTCGGTGCACACCGACTGCGCGCGGGCGGAGTCATATCTGGCGTCCGACACCCGCGCGGCCTGCATCTACGGTCGCCGCGCGATCGAGGTGCTCGTGTACCACCTGTACGACGTGCTCGCGTTGCGGCGTCCGTACTCCGATGACCTCGCCGCGCGCATCAACGACGCCGCCTTCAAAGCCGTCGCCGGGCAGGCGATCACTCAGAAGCTCAACCTGATCCGCAAGGTCGGCAATGACGCGGTGCACCAGCCGCAGCCCGTCGCCAGACCGACGGCGCTCCACGTTCTCCGCGAGCTTCATCACGTCGTGATCTGGGCCGCGTTCCATCACTCGGCGCACCCCTCCGCGGCTCCGACGAGAACACAGTTCGACCCGGCGCTCGCCGTGAAGGCCGCTCCCCTGTCGCGCAGCGACGTCATGCGTCTCGCCGAGAAGTTCAAAGCCCAGGACGCCGCCCACGCCAAGGCCCTCGCCGCCAAGGACGACCTCCTGGCCGCGCACGAAGCCGAGATCGCCGAGCTCAAGGCGCAGATCGCCGCGGCGCAGGCGTCCACGACCGTCACGGACGACCACGACTACTCCGAGGCCGAGACCCGCGACTTCTTCATCGACCAGCTCCTCCACGAGGCCGGCTGGCCGCTCGACCAGCCGCGCGACCGCGAATACCCCGTCACCGGCATGCCCAACGCACAGGGGAAAGGGTTCGTCGACTACGTGCTGTGGGGCGCCGACGGCCTGCCGCTCGCGGTGGTCGAGGCCAAGCGCACCACCAAGTCGGCCCAACTCGGCCAGCAGCAAGCGACGCTGTACGCCGACCGCCTCGAAGCCCGTTTCGGACGCCGCCCCGTCATCTTCTCCACCAACGGCTACACCCACTGGCTGTGGGACGACGCCTCCGGCTACCCGCCCCGCGAGGTCGACGGCTTCTCCACGGCGTCCGAACTGGAACTGATGATCCAGCGCCGCCAGACCCGGCAACCGCTGGACAACCAGCAGGTCAACACCGGCATCGCCGGGCGTCCGTACCAGGTGCGCGCCATCAAGGCCGTCGGCGACGCGCTGGACCGCAAGCAGCGGCAGGCACTGCTGGTGATGGCGACCGGCTCGGGCAAGACCCGGACCGTCATCGCGCTCGTCGATCTGTTGATGAAGGCCGGCTGGGTGAAGCGGGTGCTGTTCCTCGCCGACCGGACCGCGCTCGTCAAGCAGGCCGCCAACGCGTTCAAAGCGCACCTGCCCGCGGCGACCACCGTCAACCTGGTCACCGAGAAGGTCACCGACGGACGCGTCTACGCCTCCACCTATCCGACGATGATGAACCTCATCGACGACTTCGACGGCGAACGCAGGTTCGGGCCGGGCTACTTCGACCTGGTCATCATCGACGAGGCGCACCGCTCGGTGTACGCCAAATACGGCGCCATCTTCGAGTACTTCGACTCCCTGCTCGTCGGTCTGACCGCCACGCCCAAGGACGAGGTCGACCACAACACCTACCGGCTGTTCAACCTCGAGGACGGCGTCCCGACCGACGCCTACGGTCTCGACGAGGCCGTCGAGGCGGGCTACCTGGTGCCGCCCAAGGGCGTCAGCGTGGGCACGAAGTTCCTGCGCTCGGGCATCAAGTACGACGACCTCACCGACGACGAGAAGGACCAGTGGGACACCCTCAACTGGGGCGAAGACGGCCCGCCCGACGAGGTCGGCGCCGAAGAACTGAACCGGTTCCTGTTCAACGAGGACACCGCCGACTTGGTGCTCGAGACCCTGATGACGCAGGGCTACCGCGTCGCCGGCGGTGACCGCCTGGGCAAGACGATCGTCTTCGCCAAGAGCCAAGCGCACGCCGAGTTCATCGCCCAGCGCTTCGACCGCGCCTACCCCGAACTCGCGGGCCGCTTCGCCCGCGTCATCACCCACGGGACGCCGTACGCCCAGTCCCTGATCGACGACTTCTCCGTTCCCGACAAGCCGCCGCACATCGCGATCAGCGTCGACATGCTCGACACCGGCATCGACGTGCCCGAGGTGGTCAACCTCGTGTTCTTCAAGATGGTGCGCAGCAAGTCGAAGTTCTGGCAGATGATCGGACGCGGCACCCGCCTGCGCCCCGACCTGTTCGGCCAGGGTGCCGACAAGACCGACTTCCTGGTGTTCGACTTCTGCGGCAACCTCGAGTACTTCAGCCAGGATCTGCCCGGTTCGGCCGGTCAGGTGCAGAAGTCGCTGTCGGAGCGACTGTTCACCGGACGCCTCGGTCTCATCACGGCCCTCGGGGACGCCGACCCCCACCTGCGGGCGTCCACGGCCGAGACCCTGCGCGAGATCGTCGCCGGCATGACCCTCGACAACTTCGTGGTCCGCAAGCACCGCGCCGCCGTCGAGCGGTTCGCCCGCGCTGAATCGTGGACGACCCTCACACCGACGGACGCCGAGCCCGCCCTCGCGCTCGCGGGGCTGCCCTCATCCGTGCGCGACGACGATGAGGACGCCAAACGCTTCGACCTGCTCGTCCTCCACCGCCAGCTCGCCCAGCTGGACGGCAACGCCCTTCTCGCGGAACGCTTGCGCGCGGCCGTGCAGGCCATCGCCACCGCGTTGCTGGGAAAGACGGCGATCCCGTCCGTCGCGGCGCAGGCGGTGCTGCTGGAGTCCGTGGCCGGCGACGAGTGGTGGGTCGACGTGACGCTGTCGATGCTCGAGGTGGCGCGCCTTCGCCTGCGCGGGCTCGTCCGGTTCGTCGAGACGTCGGCGCGCAGCCCGGTCTACACCGACTTCGAGGACACCCTGGAGCCCGGCACCGAGATCGACCTGCCGGGCGTGACGCCCGGGACGGACCTCAAGCGGTTCCGCGCCAAAGCCGCCGCGTACCTGCGCGAGCACGAGGACCACGTCGCTCTGCAGCGGCTGCGCCGCAACAAGCAGCTCACCACCGACGACCTCGCGTCGCTGGAGGCGATGCTGCTCGCCGGCGGCGGCCAGAAGGCGGACCTGGTGTGGGCGTCCGACCAGCCGGGCGGCTTGGGTGTGTTCGTCCGCGGCCTGGTCGGGCTGGACCGAGCCGCGGCCACCGAAGCCTTCGAGCACTACCTGGACGGCACCCGGTTCTCGGTCGATCAGGTGCGGTTCGTGACGCTCATCGTCGACGAGCTGACCAGCAGCGGCGTCATGGAACCCCGGCGGTTGTTCGAGTCCCCCTACACCGACCACGCCCCCACCGGCCCCGATGATGTCTTCGGTGACGCTGACGTCGACGCCATCGTGGAGACCTTGGACCGCATCCGCCAGACGGCGCTCCCGAACGAAGTGGCTTGCCCCACAGAGGTAGTCGTCCGCCTCAACACCGGGGCCTGAACGGCAGCCTCGGCCGGCGTGCCGCCAACCAGGGATGAAGTAGCGTGGCGGACATGGGCCAGCTGCAACGCGTCACCGACGAACGGGGCGCCGCGGCCCTCGCGGACCTCCTGAACGGCGCCGCGCGACGGCGTCCGGTCGTGGTCGTCACCATTCCCGCCGGCCACACCGAGCCGTGGATCGACGTCGGCGAGGTCGTGCGCGAGGCGTCCGACCTCGCCGACATCTACCTGATCGCGACCGGGCGCCTCACCTGGGAGTTCTCGCGCCGGATGGCCGACGGAACCCCGGTATACGGCGGCGCCGGGCGGGTGTACCCGGTGGGGCACGAGTGGACGCGCGACCTCGCGAAGTCGCCGCTGAGGTTCGCCTTCGACGCCGCCGACGGCGCGCACGCCACCCAGCAGCTCATCTCGGACGCGCTGCGCATGGCGGCTTCGTCCGGCTTCCGCCCGGCCCCGACGAGCGAACGGCGCGCCGTCACAGGAACCGTGACGATGCTGGTCGCCGGACGCGCCTTCGTCGACGTCGGCGGCCACCTGCCGGTCACCATCGCCGAAGAGCTCACCGTCGACGGCGTCCCCATCGAGCGGGTCGTCCAGAAGGGGCAATCCGTCCACGGACTCGTCGACGCCAGCACGAACCGCATCGACGTCACCGGCGCGCTCCGCCGGTCCGCCGAAGCGCTCGCCGCGTACACCCCCGGCGACGTCGTCCTCACCAAGGTCGCGCAGGTGCGCAACGGCAAGGCCGAACTGGTGCTGTACCCCCGCACCCGCACGCCGGCCGTCGTGGTGGCGGTGCTGCGCGCCGACGTCACCGCCAACCCCGCCGACGACCTGCGCGGCCTCATGACGGTCGGCGAGGTGATCCCGGCCCGCATCGTCACCACCGGACCGGCGTGGGCGCTCAGGCTCAACGACGTCGACGACGACGAACCCCTCGCCGAAGCACCCTCGCTGCTCCCGGGCGGCCCTCCCTGGCTCGTCGAGGACGCCTACCCCGAACCCACGAGTCAGGCGTCCGCACCCGCGGCGCTACCGATGCCCAGCGCACTGCCGGCGCCCCTGGCGCCGGCGTCCGAGGGCGTCCCGGTCCCGGCGGCCCCGCACCAGCCGGTCGTCGGTGAACCCGACCCGACCCCGCGCACGGCCACGGAGCCGCCGCGCCCGGGGCCACCGCGTCCCAGCCCAGCGATGTTCGACAAGCGACACGGACTTCACGCCTCCCCTCCCACGCCCGCCACGCCGCCCACGACCGCCACGCCGCCCACGACCGCCACGCCCGCCGCGCCGCCCATGCCGACTCCGCCCTCAGCACCCAGACCGTCGGCGCCAACGGTCGGGTCGGCGTCCGCTTTCACCCGGCAACTGCTCCAACAGATCGACACCCTCAAGGCCGAGGTGGGCCGGCTCACCCGGGCCACCGACGACCTCGACACCCAGCTTCGCGCGGCCGCCGACGAACGCGAGCAACTGCGTTACCTGCTCGGCGAGGCCACGCGCGCCGCCAACCGGGCCGAGCACGAACTCAAGTCGGCCCGCGCCCGGCTGCGCAAGGCCGGCAACAGCAAGGCGGCCTCAGCCTCCGACCACCGGCCCACCTTCGCCGACCGCGAGCAGGGCTTCCGGTACCTGGTGCTGACCCAATGGGCCACCCGCCTCCCGCCCAACGATCAAGCCCTGCGAGCCCTGCCGGACTACGCCGTCCCCCAGGTCTTCCTGGACTCGCTCGACAAACTGGAGGGCATCAAGGTCGAGAAGGTCGCCGACGTCGTGTTCGAGGTTCTCACCGGCTTGGCCGCGCAACTGACAAGCCGCGAACTGCATCGCCTGCGCACGGGCCTCGGTGGCGACGACCCCATCCGGGAGCGGGCCGACGGCGCCGTCGCCTGGCGGGCCAGTCTCCAGGTGAACACCCCGTCCGCGCGCCGTCTGCACTACTGGGTGCTTCCCGGAGGGCAGATCGAACTCGCCCGGGTCGCGACCCACGACAACTACGAGGCCTGACCTGCGTCGGAGCGGGCGAGCACCGGCCGCCGAGCGAGGCCCAGCATCGCGAGCGGCGAGCGTACCTTGAAGTATCTTGACCGCATGAGTGCCGACGGCGTCCACGTCCACCCTCGCGCCGGGCGATTCCTGAGCCGGACGCCGCGGTGGGCCCGCCTGCTCCTCGCGATCGCGACACTCGCCCTCGGGATCGCGATCCTCACCCGCCCGACGACCTCACTCGGTGTGATGGCCTTCCTCATCGGCGCGGGTCTGATCGTGCACGGCGCGACCGAAGCCGTCGCCCACCTGTGGGCGGGCCGGCCCGAGGCGGAGGGATGGCGTCCGGCCCGCGTCGTCCTCGCCACGCTCTGGATCGCGGCCGGCGTGGTCGTCCTCGGGCTTCCCGGGCTCACGGTCCGTCTGCTCGCGCTGATCGTCGGCGTGGGTCTGATCGTCAACGGCGTCGTGTCGGTTGCGGCGGCGCTGCGCACGGAGGCCGGCCCCGATGCCCGGGCCGCGAGCGCCGCGTTCGGTGTCGCGGGGATCGCCTTCGGCGTCCTGGCACTGTCCTGGCCGGACATCACGCTGCTCGTCGTCTCGGTGGTGTTCGGCGCCCGGGTGATCATGTCCGGGCTCACGCTCGGCTGGTCGGCGGTCGTGCCCGATCGGACGCCGCCGGCGTCCGATCACCGTCCCGGCCGGACGCGGCGGTGGGCACGCACCGTGACGGCCGTGCTGTCGGTCGCGCTGGCGGCCGGCGCGGCGTCCGTCAGCGGCGCGCTGCTGAACGGATCGCCGGTCGTGGACGAGTTCTACGCTCCGCCCCGCGACGTCCCGGGCGAGCCAGGCCGGCTGATCCGCGCCGAGGCGTTCACTCGGGGCGTTCCCGACGCGGCTCGGGGCTGGCGCATCCTCTACACCACCACCCGCGGCGACGGCTCGGCCGCCGTGTCCAGCGGCCTCGTGGTGGTCCCGACCGAAGGCGAGGGACCGTGGCCCGTCGTCGACTGGGCGCACGGAACCACCGGTTTCGCCGAGAACTGCGCACCGTCGCTGGCGGCCGAGCCGTTCGAGTCGGGCGCCCTGATGGTCCTTCCCGCGATCATCGAGCAGGGCTGGGCGGTCGTCGCCACCGACTACATCGGCCTCGGCACCCAAGGTCCGCACCCGTACCTGATCGGCGCCGACAGCGCGCACGCCACCCTGGACGCCGCCCGCGCCGCACGCGAACTCGGCGAGGCGAACCTGGACGACCGGACGGTCGTATGGGGCCACTCCCAAGGCGGCGGCGCCGCCCTGTGGACGGGCGCGTCAGGCGCCCGGTACGCGCCCGACCTGGCCCTCGACGGCGTCGCCGCCCTCGCCCCGGCGAGCAATCTCGTCGGCCTGGTCGCGAATCTGCCCGAGGTCTCGGGCGGGAGCGTGTTCGCGTCGTTCGTCGTGGCGGCCTACACAGCAACCTACGACGACGTGACCTATCGCGCGTACATCCGTCCAGGGGCCGAGGTCACCGTCCGAGAGATGGCCGGGCGGTGCCTCGCGCCGCCGGGGATTCTGGCCTCGGTGCTGACGGCGCTCGCGCTGTCCAACGATCCCGACGTCTTGGCCCAGGACCCGACCACGGGAGTTCTCGGCCGGCGCCTCGCGGAGAACGAGCCGCCCGCCACGATCACGGCGCCGCTGCTCATCGGACAGGGTGCGGCCGATTCACTCGTGATCCCCGCGGCCCAGCGCGACTACGTCGACCGGCTCTGCGCGGCCGGCCAGCAGGTGGACTACCGCCTGTACGCGGGCCTCGAACATCTTTCGCTCGTCGAACCCGACTCACCGCTCATCCCGGACCTCATCGGTTGGACCCGGGACCGCTTCGACGGCAAGGCCATCGAGAGCCGCTGCACCGAGTCCGAGAGGTAGCCAGGCCCTCAGTCGCCGGTGGCGGCCGGGCGGTCCGTCGCCGCGTAGGCCGACCAGGAGCCCGGGTAGAGGCGGCCCCGGCCGAGGCCGGCGTGTTCGAGGGCCAGCAGGTCGTGGCAGGCGGTGACGCCCGAGCCGCAGTAGACGATGGTGTCGGTGTCCGGGCCGACTCCGACCGCCTCGAAGCGGACGCGCAGCGACTCGGGCGCGAGGAACCGGCCGTCCGCGCCCAGGTTGCCGCCGAACGGGACGTTGACCGCCCCAGGGATGTGACCGGCGCGGGGGTCGAGGGGCTCGACGTCGCCGCGGTAGCGCCGAGGGGCACGGGCGTCGATCACGACGGCTTCCGCCGCACCGGCGGCCTCCTCGAGCGTGGCCAGGCGATCGGCCGGCCAATCGCGCGCCGTGAACGATCCGGACGCCGCCGACGCCCCCTCGCCGGTGACCAACTCGCCCGGCCAGGACGCGACGCCGCCGTCGAGGAGGGCGGCGTCCACGCCGAGGACGCGCAGCATCCAGACGAGCCGTCCTGCGGACATGCCGCCCGCGTCGTCGTAGGCGACCACGACCGAGTCGTCCGAGATGCCCGCCGCGCGCATGCCCTGAGCGAACGTCTCGGGATCGGGCAGCGGGTGCCGTCCGGCTTCGGCCGATGCGGGGGCGGCGAGTGCAGCGTCCAGGTCGACGAAGACCGAGCCCGGGATGTGTCCGCCCTCGTGGGCGGCGCGCCCCGACCGGCCGTCGAGGTACCAGCGAACGTCGGCGACCACGGCTTCGGGGTGGTCGGCGAGCCAGGACGCGGAGACGATGGGTGCGATCATGGGACGAGCCTAACGTCCGGCACCGGCCGCACCCACGCTTGCGGCCACGGTGGCCCCGTCCGAGAAAGACAACTCCCGAGCCCGTCGTGGCGCAACCGTCGGTGCGAGGCTCGGTCCGGCGTCATAAGCTGCCTCCATGGCCACCCCCAATGCCACCACGACGACCCGCAAGCCGCTAAGCCTCGAGTTGTGGGAGCGAGCCCTCGACTCCTGGCGAGCTTGGTGTGCCCGCCACGAGAAGCTGATGCATCGGCTGCCCGCAATCCGAGCACTCGCTGCTTGGCTGTCTCTCCTGTTCATGGCGCTTTCATGGCGCTCGCCTGCTGGGTCGTGCCAGGCTACGCACGCGGGATCGTAGCCGTCCTCGCGTCCCTTGCTGCTGTCGTGGCGTACGTCGTCCTCGCGCGGACCCACACGCTGAGACTCGGCACCGTGATGACGATGTTCGCCCTGGCAATCCCCTGGGCATTCGGCGTGGCGGTCGCTACCACGACCATCGCGCAGGCACTCCGCATGGACACCGAATGGGCCGGAGCCACAGTGGCATTGGCCTCCTTCGTCGAGGAGCCGGGCAAGCTACTACCCCTCGTCATCGTGGCGACCGTTGCGCCTGGACGAGTGCGGAGGTTCGCCGCAACCGACTGGGCAGTGCTCGGGTTTGCCGCCGGAGCGGCGTTCACCGCGGCGGAGGACTTCGCCCGTCGCGCCGCCAGAAGGCCAGGGCTCCTTGACCTTCTCCTTCCGGATCACGGTTCGTCGTACGGCATGAATCCGTGGTCCTCCGGCGCGATGACATCAATGGACGGTCTGGCCTTTTACCCAGGGCATCAGATCTCGGCAGCCAACACCGCCATGGCCGCCGGCCTGGGAATCATCCTGTGGCGGACGAGACGCCCGGGTCTGCGCGCTGTAGCCACGCTGCCCGCCGCAGTCACGCTGCTTCTCTCTTTGGCCGATCACGCGGCGTATAACGCGTGCGTGGGCAGCACATGGCCAGCAAACAGGATCGAGGGATTTCCGCTCATCCTGGAATGGGCCTGGGCCATCGGTGGGCATGGTCGCGGCGCCATTGCCCTCAACGTCGTCCTCCTTTTCACTTGCCTCGCAGTCGACGCGTCACGACGACGAGCAGCCGGCGATGCCGGCAAGGTCTTCGGAGACTCTCGCTCGCCCGCTGAACCACGCCTCCTGGAATCAGTGCCGTCGCCGGTACGAGGCCCCGTCGCTGCGGCGTGGCTCACCGTTTGGTACACGGTCTCGGACGCCGCAGCCACGCTCACCGCGCTGTCACGCGTCCCTGGCAGGCCCCGGCGCGACGCCGTCAGATCCGGACGGGTGGTCCGGATAGCCGTTCTCGCCGCTCGCGCGGACGCGATGACCGCCACGACCCCCGGTCAAGAGCCGATGTCACGACGCCGGTTCTGGTTGTTGTCCCTGGCGACGAGCACCCTCGTCACGGCGGTGGTGGTTGGCTGGGGAACGATGATCGCCCGCGCCATTGGACGATCGCTGGTCGCCGCGGGTGACTCGCCGCCCTACTTCGCCGGGCTTCTCAGTTCCCTCGGGTCGTGGTGGGATTCACTCGGGTTCGGTGGCCAAGCCCTCGTCACAGCGGGTATCGTCGTGGTGATCATCGCCTCGGGCGGGAGTCTCGCACTCGCACTGGGCCTATCGGGGATCGCCACCTGGACTTCCGATCACGGCGATGGGTTGGCCTCACTCCTCAGAGATCCACGGAACACCATCCACCGGTACCTGACCCGAGCGACTCCGGGTGATGCCATCTGGGACACCCTCGACTTCCTGATGACGTTCGTACCAGGGTCGGTGCTCGGCAAGACCGTGGGTTCCACACTGCGCATGCTTCCCGATGAGGTCTTGGCTCGGGTGGTCGCGTGGCGGCAGGGACGCCTGGCCGAACGACTCATCGTCGAATCGGCGCCAAACGCGGCCGGCGCGGCTCGGCTGAACTCGCTGCTCAGAACCGCAGAGTTGGCGAACCCGCTGCTCGACTCGCTGCGCACGACTGGCAAGTTGCCCAACCACTACATCACGAAGTCCCAGGCCAAGGCCGCCGGATGGGCGAAGGGCAAACCGGTTGGCACTACCTCGCCGGGGGGCCAAATCGGCGGGGATGTCTATCAAAACGACGACCTTCTGCTGCCTCCGAAAGACGGACGAAGCTGGCAAGAAGCCGACGTCGGCCTCCAGGACACGATCTCCCGCTCCAAGCAATCCGGAACCCGCCTCGTATATTCAAACGATGGATTAGTGTATGTATCCGATGACCATTATCAGACATTTTACCGACTGCCCAACTGGAGATGACATGGACGTGGAACTCGACGGCACGACGATCCTCACCGAGGACGATCTCCACGCCGTCCTCGATCGAGCACTCGATTTCGGCCCCTACTACGGACGCAACCTGAGCGCGCTCCACGACCGTCTGAACTACGACATCGAGGGACCAGTCCGAATCGTGTGGCGCAACCACACCGTGAGCAAACATGCGATCGGCGAAGAGCGGTTCGCACGGATTGTCAAGGTCTTCAGGGCCGTCGTGGACAGCGACATCGAAGCCGGATTCGACCCACCGTTCGCCTACGTGCTGGCCTGAGCCTCCGGGGAGGCCAGACTCAGATCGGCAGCTTCTTGAAGATCGGCCCGGGAATGTGGGTCAACACGGCCATGACGGCCTCGAACGCGGGCGGCGTCCAGATGATCGCCTTGCCCTTGCGGGCGGCCCCCACCACGAGGCGCGCCAACTCGTCGGGGTTGATCGTGAGGGGCGCCTCTTTGACGTGCGCGGACATGCGCGTGCGCACCTGGCCCGGACGCACGACCAGCACCTTCACCCCGAACGGCTCCAGCGCCTGGCCGAGGTTGGTGTAGAAGCCGTCGAGGCCCGCCTTGGTCGAGCCGTACACGAAGTTCGACCGGCGCACCTTGAGTCCGGCGGCCGAGCTCATCGCGATGATCTGCCCGAAGCCCTGCGCGCGCATCCGCTCGCCGAGCAGGACGCCCACGCTCAGGGCACCGGTGTAGTTGATCTGCGCGGCGGCGACGGCGAGCGCCTGGTCCTGCCACTGCTGCTCGTTGTCGCCCAGGATGCCGAACGCGACGATCGCGACATCCACGTCACCGCCGGCCCACGCGCGCTCGATCGTCGCCGGGTGCGCCTCGAACGCGGTCGCGTCGAAGTCGAGCACCTCGACACCGGTCGCGCCCTGGTTCCGCAGGGCCTGGACGGTGGCGTCCGTGCGCTCGTCACCGGGCTGGACGCCGAGGATCACGCGAGCCGACGCGTGGGAGAGGTACTCCCCCACGATCGCCAGCCCGATCTCGGAGGTACCGCCGAGCAGCAGGATGGTCTGGGGATTGCCGGTCGCGTCGATCACAGGAGCTCCAGTCGTCGGGCCATGTCGGAGGCGAACACCCCGGTCGGATCGATGGCGCGCCGGGTGGCGATCCAGGAGTCGATCCCGGGGTACATCGCGTGGAAGGTGGACGCCTGCGTGCGCGAGTCCTTCGAGGTGTACAGCCGGCCGCCGAACTCGAGGACGCGGGCGTCCAGTCCGGTGAGGAAGTCCGACAGCCCCGGCTTGATCGGGAAGTCGACGCAGACGTTCCACCCGGCCATCGGGTAGGACAGCGGGGCGCGATTGCCCTCGCCGAACAGCTTGAACACGTTCAGGAAGGAATAGTGACCGGACGCCTGGATGCTGCCGATGATCTGCTTGAACTCCTCGACCGCGCCCGGCGGCACCACGAACTGGTACTGCAGGAAGCCGTCCGATCCGTAGGCCCGGTTCCACTCGCCGAACATGTCGAGCGGATGGTAGAAGCCGGTGAGCGACTGGATCTGGTTGGTGTGGTTGCCGGACGCGGCGTACCAGATGCGCCCCAGCATGCCGAAGGTGAACTTGTTGCCCAGCCGGTTGGGGAACACGTCGGGCAGCGTCACGAACGTCTTGCCGTTGAAGTCGAGGGGCCTGTGGGCCAGCTTGGGTGCGTATTCGCGCAACTGGTCGAGGCTGGCCAGCGAGCCACGGCTGACCGCAGCCCGGCCGAGCTTGGGCGCCGGCGAGATCGCGTCGAACCACGCGCTCGAATAGTCGTAGAGGCCCTCGGACCCGTCGGAATGGACGTCGATCGTCTCGTCGAGCGAGTGCGTCACCACGCCGTCGGCGATGAACCAGGCGGTCTCGGTGCGCGCCATCGCGAGCGTGGCCCGCAGGATGATGCCCGTGAGCCCGATGCCGCCGACGGTCGCCCAGAACAGGCTGGCGTCGGGATCGTCGGTGCTGCCGTCCGGCGTGAGCGTCAGGACGCGCCCGTCCGCCACCAGCAGATCCATCGACCTGACGTGGTCGCCGAAGCTGCCCGCAGAATGGTGGTCCTTGCCGTGCACGTCGTTGCCGATCGCGCCGCCGACCGTCACCTGCCGTGTGCCCGGCAGCGCCTGCACCCACAGCCCGTGCGGAAGCGCGGCCTTGATCAGGTCGTCGAGGCTGACGCCCGCTTCGAGGGTCACCGTCGCGGCGGCGGGGTCGACCTCGATGATCCTGTTGAGCGCCGTCATGTCGACGACCAGGCCGCCGCCGTTCTGCGCGACGTCGCCGTAACTGCGCCCGAGCCCGCGGGCCAGGACGCCGCGGCCCTGCCCGGACGCCCTCCGTTCAGCCTCGCGCGCCACGGATCGGGCGATGACCTCGACATCGGGTGTGGACAGCACCTGCGCCGTGCTCGGCGCCGTACGGCCCCAGCCGGCGAGGCGGGTCGGAGTGGTCTGGATCACCCGTCCAGGTTACCCGCCTCCACCAGCGCAGGAGCCGATTCGCTCACCGCGGACACCCCGACCGACGGCGCTCACCGGGTGTGCGTCGATCACGAAGCACCCCAGAACACCCGGTCCATCACGGCGCGGGAGCGGCGGGCCACGCGGGTCCAGGCGTCGATGAACAGCGACGCCTCGCCCTTGGCGTAGCCCAGCATCTCGGCGAGTGCCGACCGCTCACGCGCGTCCGTCGGGATCGCATCGAGCGGACGCCCACGCAGCAGCATGGTCGCGTTCCGGATCCGGGACGCGAGCGTCCACGCCGCGCGCAGCGCCGCCGCGTCATCCTCCGACATCAACCCGGCCGCCTCCTCGGCCGCCAGCGCGGCGAGCGTGCGCGGCGTCCGGATGCCGGGGTGGTCGTGCCCATGCTCCAGCTGCAGCAACTGGATCGTCCACTCGACGTCGGTCAATCCGCCGGGTCCGAGCTTGACGTGCCGGCGCGGGTCGATGCCGCGCGGCATCCGCTCGTTCTCCATGCGCGCCTTGAGCCGGCGGATGTCGGTGACCTGGCGCGACGACAACCCTTCATCCGGGTAGCGCAGCTGGTCGATCGTCTCCATGAGGGACGCCGACAGGGCTGGATCGCCGGCGCCGTGCGAGGCGCGGACCAGTGCCTGCGCCTCCCAGGTCGACGCCCATTTCTGGTAGTAGGCGGCATACGAGTCAAGGGTGCGCACCATGGCCCCGCTCTTGCCCTCGGGGCGCAGGTCGAGATCGAGCTCGACGGCCGGGTCGCGTCCGGGCCGACGCAGCAGCTCGCGCAGCCGGGTGACCACCTTGGTCGCCCGGGTCAGCGCCTCACCGCCGAGTCCGTCGGGGATGACGATCATGCCGTCGGCGTCCGAGGCGAAGGACAGTTCCCGACCGCCCCACCGCCCGAGCGCGAGGATCGCCAGCGGTGGCGCATCCTCGACGCCGCGCCGGGCCACCTCGAGTGCGGCGTCCATGGTGGCCGTCATCACATCGCTCAGGCCGTCACCGATCGCGGTGATGTCGCCTTGCCCGAGCAGGTCGGCGATCGCGATCCGCAGGAGCTCCTTGCGGCGCACCGCCCGGATCGCCTCGACGGCCGCGTGCGGGTCGTCGTAGCGGCGGGCGCTGAGCGTCATCTCGCGCAGCGTGTCCTCGCGGGAGCGCATCTCGACGGTGCGGGCCGCGAGCAGGTGCGCGGTGTGCGGCGCCCGCAGCAGCAGGTCGACCGCGTAGCGGCTGGACGCCAGGACGCGCGCCAGATTCTCGGCCATGGCGTCCTCGTCGCGCAGCGCGCGCAAGTACCACGAGCTGTTCCCGAGCTCGGTCGACACTTGGCGGAACGCGAGCAGCCCGTGATCGGGATTGGGGCCCGCCGCAAACCAGCCGAGCATCGCGGGCAGCAGCTGACGCTGGATCTCGGTCTGCCGGGTGACCCCGGTCGACAGCGCCTCGATATGGCGCAGCGCGGCCGAGGTGTCGTTGAAGCCGAGCGCCCGCAGCCGCGTCTCGGCGGCGTCCGAGGTGAGCCGGACGGCTTCGGTGGGGATGCGCGCGACCGCCTCGAGCAGGGGCGAGTAGAAGATCCGCTGGTGCAGGCGCTGCACCTTGCGGGTGGACGCCCGCCAGCGGACGCTGAGCGTGGCGGCGTCCTGCACCTTCAGGCTGCGGGCGATGCGGCGCAGGTGGATCTCGTCGGTCGGCATCAGGTGGGTGCGGCGCAGGTTGTACAGCTGGATGCGGTGCTCCAGCACGCGCTGCAGCCGGTAGGCGTTCTCGAGTTCGCGTCCGTCGGCCCGCCCGACGTAGCCGGCCTCGGTCAGGGCGTGCAGGGCCTCGAAGGTGCCCCGCAACCGCAACCGCTCGTCGGCCCGCCCGTGCACGAGCTGCAGCAACTGCACGCTGAACTCGGTGTCGCGCAGCCCGCCCGCGCCGAGCTTGATCTCCAGGTCGGCCTCGCGTGGGGGGATCAGCGCGATCACCCGCTTGCGCATGGCCTGGGTCTCGCCGACGAACTGCGGATCGTCGCTCACCGACCACACGCGCGGGGCGACGAGATCGACGAACACCTGGCCCAACGCCCGGTCGCCGGCCATGGGACGCGCCTTGAGCAGGGCCTGGAACTCCCAGTTTTTGGCCCATTTCTCGTAGTAGGTGGCCATGGACGCCAGCGAGCGCACCAACGGGCCCGCCTTGCCCTCGGGGCGGAGGTTGGCGTCCACCTGCCAGATCGTGCCGGACGCCGTGTGGGCCGAGCAGATGCGGGCAACGCAGGCCGCGAGCTTGGTGGCGATCGCGATCGCCTCCGTCGCGGAGCACAGCGGCCGACCGGTCGCGTCCAGCGTCGGTTCGGCCACATAGACGACGTCGACATCGGAGACGTAGTTGAGTTCGCGGGCGCCGCACTTGCCCATGGCGAGGACGGCCAGCCGCACGTCCTCGTGCCCGGGAACCCCGGCGCGGGCGAGCGCGAGGGCGGCCTCGACGACGGCGTCGGCGAGGTCGGCGAGTTCGCGGGCGATGTCGTCCACGATCGCGAGCGGGTCGGGCGCGGTCAGGTCCCGGGCCGCGATGCGCAGCAGCGCGGAGCGGTAGGCGATGCGGAGGGCCTCCGACGTCCCGGCGGCGACCGGGGCGTCCGCGCCGGCGTCCGCGCCGACCGCCGCCAGCAGTTCGTCGCGCAGAGCGGACTCGTTGCGCGGAATCGGCGGGTCGTCGAGTTCGGCGAGCGCCTCGGGGTGGACCGCCACGTGCTGGTTGAGCGCCACCGAGGCGCCCAGCACCCGCGCCACGCGGCGGACGCGTCCGGGATCGGCGAGCACGTGGCAGAAGGCGGCGCGATGATCGCTCGCCAGCCTGGAGAATCCGCTCATGGCGAGGTCGGGGTCGTCGCTGGCGAGCACCTCGTCGACGAGCCGTCCGACGGCGTCCTCGTCGTCGAGGGCGTCCATCCAGGTGTCGAGGATCTCGACCGCGGTGTGCGGGTCCCCGAATCCTCGGCGGGCCAAGCGTCCTGACGGCGTCGACATCCGGTCCATGGTTGCGATGCTAGACCGGATCGAGCGCCGAGGCGCCCGTGTCGCCCGTTCGGTGGCCTCGTCTGCGTCTTCGCGCGGCCGAGTAATCTGGCAGGCACGCAGCGACAGGAGCCATCCGATGGAGAAAGTCCGCACGCGCCAGCCGTGGACGCGTCGGCGTTGGGTCGTCACGATCGGCGCCGCGCTCGCCGTGATCGCGTTGGTCTCCGGGGTCGTGTGGTGGAGCGCGTCGAGCGCGCCCCAGCCCCAGGCGACGGAGGTCGTGAGGGCCGCGCGCACCACCGAGACCACGACCGTCTCGCTGAGCGGCGTTCTCGCGCCCCAGCAGCAGGCCAACGTGTCGTTCGCCGTGCCGGGCACCATCACCTCGATCACCGCGCGGGTGGGCGAGCAGGTCAACGCCGGCGCCGAACTCGCCCGGGTCGACGAGCGCGACCTCCGCAACGCGGTCGCGCTCGCGGACGCCCAGCTGGCCGCCGCCCGCGCCCAGCTCCGCACCGCCCAGGACACCTCGGGCGTCAGCTCCGCCCAGCTCGCCGCGGGGCGCGCCGGCGTCCAGGCGTCCGAGGCGGCCGCTGAGCAGGCCCGGGCACGCCTCGCGGACGCCCGCCTGACCAGCCCGATCGCCGGCGTCGTCGCGCAGGTGTCGATCGAGGTCGGCGACCAGGTCTCCGGGGCGGCCGGCGTCTCCGCGAGTGGCGTCGACCTGTCGGGTATGGGCGGGTTGTCGGGCCTCGCGGGTTCCCTCGGCGGCGGCCAGACCGCGTCGGGCGGCGCGCACATCGTCGTCATCGCTCCCGGCGCCTGGAAGCTGGACGCACAGGTCGGCACCGCCGACCTGCCCACCATCGAGTCGGGCCAGAAGGCCGTCGTCACGCCCGTCGGCACGTCGATCAACGTGGCCGCGGTCGTCGACACGGTCGGCGTCGTGGCGTCCAGCTCGTCGGGGCAGGCGGCCACCTTCCCTGTCTCCTTGCGGATCACCGAACGATCCGACGCACTGTTCTCCGGGTCGGACGCGGACGCCTTCGTCACGACCGGCGTCGCCGAGAACGTCCTCACCGTTCCGGGCGAGGCGATCTGGCTCGACCAGGACGACGCGACCGTGCGGCGTCCCGCGGGCTCGGGCTTCGACACCGTCACCGTGACCACCGGACGCCGCTTCGGCGACCGGATCGAGATCATCTCCGGACTCGACGAGGGCGACGAGGTGATCGCGCGCCGCAGCGTCGTCGTGACCGCGCCGCCGCGCCCGCAATTCGGGCCGAACGGCCAGCTGGCCTCCCCCGACCCGACCACCACCGCGGCACGATGAGCGCCCTGCTGCGGATGCGCGGCGTCAGCAAGGTCTACGACACGGGCGCGATCGCCGTCGAGGCGTTGCGTGGCATCGACCTCGACGTCGAGGCGGGCGACTTCGTCGCGATCATGGGCCCCTCCGGATCGGGCAAGTCCACGCTGATGCACATCCTGGGCTGCCTCGACGTCCCGACCGCCGGCCACTACCAGCTCGGCGGCGTCGATGTCAGCCACATGACCGAAGCCCAACTGGCGGTCGTCCGGAACGCGCAGATCGGGTTCGTCTTCCAGCAGTTCAACCTGCTGGCGTCGATGACGGCGCTGCGCAACGTCGAACTGCCGCTGATCTATGCGGGTGTCGGGCGAGCCGAGCGCCGCGAACGCGCCCTGGCGGCACTGGCTCGGGTCGGGCTCGCCGACCGCGTCGAGCATCGCCCGGGCGAGCTGTCCGGCGGGCAGCAGCAGCGCGTCTCGGTGGCCCGCGCGCTGGTCACCGACCCGACCCTCCTCCTCGCCGACGAGCCCACGGGCAACCTCGACTCGGTCTCGACCCACGACGTCCTCACCCTCTTCCACGAGTTGCACGAGGCCGGCCGCACCATCGTGCTGATCACCCACGAGTCCGACGTCGCCGCAGAAGCGCGCCGGGTCTGGAGGATCGCCGACGGCCTGCTCAGCGAGGCCGCCGAGGCGGGAGACCGCGCATGAGCTGGGGAGAGACGTTCCGCACGGCGATCGAAGCGCTGCTCGGGCGCCGCATGCGCTCGATGCTGACGATGCTCGGCATCCTGATCGGCATCGCGGCCGTCATGCTCACGGTCGGCCTCGGCGAGGGCGCCCGGCGCCAGATCACCGAAGAGATCAACAGCCTGGGCTCGAACCTGCTCATCGTCATGCCGGGCGGGTCCTCTGTCTTCGGGGGCTCGTCCGCCACCGCGCCGTCCCTGCTGACGCTCGACGACGCCGCCACCATCGCCGATCCTTCGGTGGCACCCGACGTCGTCGGCGTCGCGCCGATCATGTCGAACCTGCTGACGCTGTCCTTCGGCACGGAGCGCACCACGACCGCGGTGGCGGGCAGCACGGTCGACTGGCCGACGGTCCGCGCCCGCACCCTGGTCGACGGTCGCTTCTTCTCGGACGCCGAACAGGCCTCGGCCGCGCAGGTCGCGGTGCTGGGGCCGGTCACGGCCGCCGAGTTGTTCGCCAACACGCCCGCGGTCGGACAGGACATCACCATCGAGGGGCAATCGTTCCTCGTGGTCGGCGTCCTCGACTCCGTGGGTGCGAGTTCGCTGAGCAACGACGACGACACGGCCATCGTGCCCGTCACGACGATGGCGCAGCGACTCACGGCGCCGGCGTCCGCCCGGATGCTGTCCACGATCTACGTGACCGCCCGCGACGACGCCTCGATCAGCTCGGCGCACCAGCAGATCACGCGGGCGCTGACCGTCAACCACGCGACCACGGCCGCCGAGCCGGGATTCTCGATCATGACCTTCCAGGCGCTGCTCACCGCCGCCGACACGATGACCGCCGTGCTGACCACGCTGCTGAGCGGCCTGGCGGGCATCTCGCTGGTGGTCGGCGGCATCGGCGTGATGAACATCATGCTCGTGTCCGTGACGGAGCGCGTCCGCGAGATCGGCCTCCGCAAGGCCCTGGGCGCCACCCCGGCGCTGATCCGGCGGCAGTTCCTGGTCGAGGCCGGCATCCTCGGTCTGCTGGGCGGCGCGATGGGCGTGGCGCTCGGCGTGGGGGGCGCGGCCATCCTGACCCCACTCCTCGACCTGCAGGTGACGGTCTCCGTGCCGGCGACCCTGCTCGCGCTGTCCGTCTCGCTCGGCGTCGGCCTCGGCGCCGGCGTCTACCCGGCCGCGCGCGCCGCCCACCTTCCCCCGATCGATGCCCTGAGGAGCGAGTGATGAAACCCCGCACCGGACTGGTCGCCGCCGTGGCCGGCGCCCTCGTCATCGGGCTCGCGTCCTGGGCGCTGTGGCCGCGTCCTGCCGCGGCCGCCTACGTCACCGCGCCCGCCGCCCGCGCGTCGATCACGCAGACCCTCGGACTCGTCGGGCCTGTCACGCGTACGGAACAGGCGAAGGCCTCCTTCGGCACGGACGGCCTCGTAACGAGCGTGTCCGTCCGGGTCGGCGACCAGGTCGCCGCCGGTCAGCAGCTCGCCGCCATCGACCCGGCGCCGCTGCGCCTGTCCGTCCTGCGGGCCCGCGCCGACGTGGCCACCGCGCAGGCGCAACTGGACGCCAACCTGACCGCCCAGCGCACCGGCTCGAGTGCCGGGACCGGCCTCGGCGGACTGGGTGGCCTCGGCGGCGGCGCGGGTGGTGGGAGCCTGGGCGGTGCGGCCGGTGGCCCGTCGGCCACGGCCGCGCCGGCGGCGTCCGCCCCCTCCGGATCCGCCGGCCAGCAGCCCGGCACGTTGCCCGGCGGCACGGGCACCCCGGCCTACCTCGCAGGCATGGAGGCGTCCCTCGCCGCGCTGCAGCAGTCGGTGGCCCTCCAGCAGGAGACGTGCACCCCGGTGTTCGCGGCTCTCGCCCCGCTCCAGGCGGCGGGCCAGACGTTGCCCACCGTCGTGCCCGCAACGCTGCCTCCCGCGCTGCCGACGACGGCACCCTCCCGGGCGACCGTGCGACCCTCGGTGAACCCCGCCGCCGAGACGACGGCGAGCGCCATGCCGACTGCCGCGGCGCGTGCGTCCGCCGCGCCGTCGGCGTCCACGATCGGGCCGGCGTCCGCCACCGCATCGTCCGCCGCGACCGTGAGTCCGTCGGCGACGCCGGACGCCCCGCCGCGTCCGACGGCGACGCCGACCGCGTCGCCGCACTCGAGCGTCCCCGGCATCCCCGACGACCTGCTCGAGCAGCTGGCCGGCATGGCCGGCCAGGTGCAGGCGTGCTCCGACGCCATGATGGGCGTCGCCCAGGCGGAGGCTGCGGCAGGTCAGGCCATCGCGACCGCCGCACAGGGGCTGGCGGCGAGCACGCAGCAGGCGGCAGCCGCCCTGGCCGCCGCACAGGCCGAGGTCGAGCGGGCGGCACGCGAGGCGTCCGAACAGGTGATGCGGGAGGCGCAGGCGCAGCTGGCGGCGCAGATGGCCGCGATGGGCGGCTCGGTGACGGACGCCACGATCGCCGGCAACCGCGCGCAACTGCTCCAGGCGCGTCAGCAGCTCGACGCCGCCGAGGCGAATCTCGCCGAGGCGACACTGGTCAGCCCGATCACCGGGACCGTGGGCGCTCTCGACCTCGCCGCCGGCGAGAGCTCGGCCGGGCGCTCCGCCACGATCGTCGGCGAGGGCGCCGCGCAGATCATCGTCCAGGTGCCGTTGAGTCATCGCGCGCTCGTCGCGCCCGGGGTGACGGCGATGGTCGGCGACCTCGCCGCGCCCGCGGACCTGACCGGACGCGTGAACCAGGTCAGCGTGCTGGCGACCGGCGAGGGTTCCCCGAGCTTCGCGACCGAGGTGCTCGCCGACGACCCCGACGGAACGCTCTTCTCCGGCGCCTACGCCGAGGTGACGCTCCACCTGGCTCAGGTGTCCGACGTACTGACGGTGCCGGCGTCCGCGGTCACGAAGCTCACCGACACGACGGCGACGCTGGAGGTCGTCGACAACGCCCGCGACGACGCCGCCAGCACGGTCACCGTCGTCACCGGTCGCGCAGGTCAGGGGCGCGTGGAGATCGTCTCCGGGCTGCGGGACGGCCAGCTGGTCGTGCTCGCGGACCGCCGTTTGCCGGTGCCCGGCGGGATCAGCCAGTACCAGCCAGGGAACAGCGCCGCCAGCCCGAGCCCGTCGCGATGAGCCGTCGACGACCGGACGCCGACGCCCTCGCCGCGGCCTCCCGCGTCGCGGCACAGCTGGGGTCGGGGGCGGAAACGCCGCGGTCGTCGGTGGCCGCCGCCGTACGGTCGAGCCTGGCCGAGCTGGCCCATCGCCAACCCGGACGCCTCGTGGAGGTGCGGGTTCCGCCGTTCGCGGCCGTCCAGGTCGGCGTCCCCGGCGCGACCAGCGTGCACACCCGCGGCACTCCGCCCAACGTCATCGAGATGGACGCCGCCACCTGGCTCGCGCTGGCGAGCGGGCGGCTGGGCTGGGCTGAGGCCCGCGCCTCGTACGCGGTGTCGGCAAGCGGCACCCACGCGTCCTTGGCGGGACTACTGCCGGTACTCGAGTGAGTGACCGACAGCGCTAACGCCGCGAGGCGAGGTCGATGACGGCGGCATCCTGCGGCTTGCCGACTCGGCACAGGATGCCGTCGGAATTGGAGAACACCACGCTCGGCACGAGGAAGTCGGTGGCGATCTCGCTGAAGCCCAACTCGGCGTGGAGCGTGCGCGACGCCCGGTGCGAGGCGCTCACCACGTAGTAGACGTGGTCGGTCCGCTCGAGCGCCCACGCGATCCGCGCCTGGGTGAGCCGGCGTCCGATACCCCGGCGCCGCAGTGCGGGGAGGACCACGATGCCGCTGAGATACCAGCCGTCGGGGGCGCGGCGTCCGCCGTCGGCCACCGGCGTCAGCCAGCTGACCCAGGCGTACCCCACGACCGCGCCGTCGTGTTCGGCCACGAACAGCCGCTGTCGTTCGTCGGCGAATCGACGTCCGTGCACGGCGAGCCAGTCGGCGAGACCGCACTCGCGTTGCGCGGCCAGGTCGGCGATGGCGGGCAGGTCGTCCGAGGTGCCCGGGCGCACGACGAGCCCCGCCAACGGGCTGCCGGAAGCGTCGGGGGTGAAGGGGGCGAAGAGTGCATTCACGATGCGTCCACACTGGCATACGCCCGCGGGCCGGCCGTGGGCGTCCCACGAGGCGGCGGGCTCACGCACCGAGCAGCGGTGCCAGGTGGAGACCTCAGGCCAGTACGTGAGCGCCGTCTACCGGTTCGCCATCTACCGTCGGGCCATCTATCAGCGCGGGGTCGGTCTGATCGACCCCAGATGGCTGCGACCAGGACGCCCCGTCGGTCTACGGCGACTCGTATAGGACGTATTCCCGGGTGACGTAGTTGCGGTTCTGCCGGACGGTGTCGTGCTGGGCATAGATGTTGAACGTCTTCAGCTTCACCTTGGCGTCCGCCTTCGAGACGTTCGCCTTCTTCCGCGCCACACCGTAGCCCTGGTAGGCGATCAGCTTGTGCGGCGCACGGTACTGCGCGGAGGCCGCCTTGGTGAGGTAGCCGGTCGCGTGATGATCGGTGTGATCGGAATCCTTGAAGGTGCCCACGAAATCCATGGTTCGGACGGTCTCGGCGCCCGTGACCCGCATGAGTTCGGTGAGCGTCTCGATCAGTTCGGCCTTCGTGTACGTTTGGGCGTCGTCGACGGTCGTCACGGTCGGGATGTTCCCGGCCCACAGCTTCCGCAGGCTCGCGCGCTTGTTGCTCTTGGCTCCCGAGCCGCGCGGCATCCCGTCCGGCAGGCGCATGAAGATCAGGTTGACGGACGCGTTGTCCTTCAAGGTCAGCATCCGCAGGTGACGGCTGGAAATGCTGCCCTCCACCGCCTCGGTGGAGACTCCGGCCATGTCGGCGTAGGCCGCGACGACGCCGCTCTCCCGGTTCTGCCAGTACTTCGCCGAGCGCCCGGCATCCCCGGCGGTCAGATAGACCGTGTGCACGCAGGTGCCCGCGGAGATGTCGCGCTGCTGAGTCGGATTGATGAACAGCAGGTCGTCGTCGGTGTGGGCGACGACGACCAGCGACCCGCCCGTGCACCCGCCGGCCGCAGGCGGTTCGGGTGTGGGCGTCGGGCTGGGTTCGGACACCGCCGGGGCCGCCGGGACGGTCAACGAGGCGTTCAGTCCGCTGTCGGCCGCTCGCCCCGGTTCGCTGAAAAGGAGCGTCCACCCGCCCGCCACCACGACGGCCCCGGCGACCATTCCGGCGAGCAGCCCTCGGAACGACGGGGTCGGCTTTCGTGGCACTCGGTCGTCGAGCGCACGGCGTGGGGTGGCGGACACAATCGCCAGCCTATCCGGGCCGCCACGCGCAGCCGGTATTCCCCGCCCACGTGTCACCCGAATGCAACGCGCCCAAGGCGCGCGTCCGTCCGCCCGCACCCTTCGACCGACCTCGCAGACTACAGCGACGGAAGCAGCTTGTTCAGTTCGAGCGGGGTGACCTGCTGGCGGTACTCGGCGTATTCGGCTCGCTTGTTCCGCAGCACGAAATCGAACACATGCTCACCCAGGGTGTCGGCCACCAGTTGGCTTGACTCCATCGCGCGCACGGCCGAATGCAGCGATTGGGGCAGCGGCTGAATACCCAGCGCATGCCGCTGCCGTTCGGTGAGCGACCACACGTCGTCCTCGGCCGGGTCGGGCAGCACCATCTCGTTCTCGATGCCCGACAGCCCGGCCGTCAGGATCAGCGCATAGGCGAGATAGGGATTCGCCGAACTGTCGAGCGAACGCAACTCCACACGCGCGGAGCTGGCCTTGCTCGGCTTGAACATGGGGATCCGTACCATCGCTGAACGGTTGTTCTGCCCCCAGCAGATGAACGTCGGAGCCTCACCGCCGCCGGCCAGGCGCTTGTAGCTGTTCACCCAGGGATTCAGCACGGCACTCAACTCGGCGGCGTGGTGCAGCAGACCCGCCACGAATTGGCGTCCGGTCCTGCTCAGGTTGTATTCGCCGGCCGCGTCATAGAACGCGTTCGTATCGCCCTCGAACAGCGACACGTGGCTGTGCATACCCGAACCCGGATGGCTGGCCAACGGCTTCGGCATGAACGACGCGAACAGATTCTGCATGACCGCGACCTCCTTCACCACGACGCGGAACGTCGTGATGTTGTCGGCCATCGTCAGCGCGTCGGCGTAACGCAGATCGATCTCCTGCTGGCCGGGCCCGGCCTCGTGGTGGCTGAACTCCACCGAGATGCCCATCTGCTCGAGCATGGTGATCGCACGGCGCCGGAAGTCGGTGCTCGCGGTGTCGGTGGTGTGATCGAAGTAGCCGGACGTGTCGACCGGGATCGGCTCGACCCCCGGGACGATCGGCCTTTTGAACAGGTAGAACTCGACCTCGGGGTGGACGTAGAAGGAGAACCCCATGTCGGCGGCCTTCTTCATCGCCCGCCTGAGCACGTGCCGCGGGTCCGCGAAGGACGGCGACCCGTCGGGCAGGGCGATGTCGCAGAACATGCGGGCGGTCCCGCCCTGGTCACCCCGCCACGGAAGCAACTGGAACGTGGACGGATCGGGGTGAGCGATCATGTCCGCCTCGTACACGCGCGCGAACCCCTGGATGGCAGATCCGTCGAACCCGACGCCCTCGCTGAGCGCGCCCTCCAGTTCGGCCGGCGCGATCGCGACCGACTTCAGGGTCCCCAGCACGTCGGTGAACCAGAGGCGGACGAAACGAACGTCCCGCTCCTCCATCGTTCGCAGAACGAATTCAGTCTGCTTGTCCATGCGACCATCCTGCCGCCAATTGTGTTACGTGCGGGTTACGTCTGGCCGTCGGTGGGCGTCGATGTTCAGGGTCTCAGCGCGTCGAAGGCGGAGGGGCCGCGATCGTCATCGTCTGCGTCGGGTTCGTCGGGGTCGCTGAACCGAGGATCGTTGTCCCATTCTTCATTGCGCGCCTGAGCCCGTTCAAGCGCATGCTCGGCCTCGGCACGTGTCCGGTAGGGGCCGAGCCTATCGACGGCGCGGCAGCCCTCGAGGCGCTCGACGGCCTTGTGTGCGAGGCAGTAATACCAGGCGTCGTTCTCCATGCGCGTGCCCTCCCGCAGCCGGCTTGTGGCGTCCACACTATGATCGGTTCGTGATTCCCATCAAGCCTTGGCCTGTTTCCGCGCGCCTCCCGGTGCCCGCGTCGATCGCGCGCCCCCACTACGTGGACCGTCCGGCGCCGGACCGCTACACGGGATCGCACGTCCAGTCGGCCGAGACCATCGCGTTGATGCGCGTCTCGAGCCGCATCGCGTCCGACGCCATGTACGCCGCCGCCGCAGCGATCGCGCCGGGAGTCACCACCGACGAGTTGGACGCCGTCGCGCACGAGTACATGTGCGACCACGGCGCCTACCCGAGCGCGCTGGGCTACCGAGGGTTCCCGAAGGCGATCTGCACCAGCGTCAACGAGGTGATCTGCCACGGCATCCCGGACGCCCGCCCGCTGGAGGACGGCGACCTGGTCAAGATCGACGTGACCGCCTTCAAGAACGGCGTCCACGGCGACAACTGCGGCACCTTCGCCTGCGGCGACCTCGACGAGGACTCCCGCCTACTCAGCGAGCGCACCAAGGAGGCGATGATGCGCGGCATCCGGGCGGTGAAGCCCGGGCGCGAGACCAACGTGATCGGACGCGTCATCGAGGCCTACGCGAAGCGATTCGGGTACGGGGTGGTGCGTGAGTACACCGGGCACGGCGTCCACTCCTCTTTCCATTCGGGGCTGATCGTCCTGCACTACGACTCGACCGCCTACCGCGACGTCCTCGAGCCGGGCATGACCTTCACGATCGAGCCGATGCTCACTCTCGGCGGTCCCAGCAGCAACGTCTGGGACGACGACTGGACCGTCGTCACCAACGACCGGTCGCGCTGCGCGCAGTGGGAGCACACCATCGTCGTCACCGAGACGGGAGCCGAGATCCTCACGGTTGCGCCGGACGACCTCACGACCGGATGAGCGTCCCGCAACTCGTCGCCGTCCTGGGGCGCGGCATCGTCCCCGCCGGCGAGCCCGTGGTGCGCGCCGACGATCTCGGCATCAACCGTGGCGACGGCGTGTTCGACGCGGCGCGAATCGTGGTGGACGCCGCGGGCGTCCGGGTCGACCATCTCGCGCCTCACCTGGCCCGCTTCGCGCGGTCGCACGCGGCGATGGCGATGGCCGCGCCCGACCTGGACGCCTGGCGCGCCCTGATCGATGAGGCGCTGGCGGCCTGGGACGTTCCGGGTGCGGCGATCCTCAAGGTGATCGCCACGCGCGGACAGGAAACCGAGGCGTCCGCGCCCGGCGCGTCCTTCCTGACGATCACGGCGAACGACACGCCGGCCTGCCGGCCGCTGCGGGTCGGCCTCCTGCCGCGCGGCTACGCCTCGGACGCCTTCACGGACGCTCCCTGGCTGCTCGGCGGGGTGAAGTCGCTGGCGTACGCCATCAACGTGGCCGCCGCCCGCGAGGCCGCGCGACGCGGGGAGGACGACGTGCTGTTCGTGTCGTCGGACGGGTTCTGCCTGGAGGCGCCGCGTTCGGGGTTCGTCGTCCGCTTCGGCGACGAGTACGTGACCACCCCGACCGCCGGAACCGGCATCCTCGATTCGGTCACGGTCGACGTGGTCGCCGAGGGCCTACGCGCCCGGGGCGTCCGGTTCATCGAGAGATTGCTCACCCCGGACGAGGTGCGGGCGTCCGACGGCGCGTGGCTCCTGTCCGCCGGACGCGGCGTCTGCGAGATCACTCACCTGGCGGGGACGCCTCTGCGGGTCGATGCCGAGGTGTCGGCGCTGCTGCGGGGGTTGGCAGGCTTCTGAGGTCGGCCTCCTCGAGCAGCGCGACCACGGTCGCGACGAGCGTCTCGGCGTGCGAGCGGCCGTCCTCGAGCTGGGCCGTGGGGTCGAAGTAGCTGCCCGGACCGTCGTGCGCGACGGGTCCGGCGTCCAGGATCGTGACCCGGCCGGCGCGCCGGGCGCGGTTCCAGGTGGAGGCGGCGTTGATGCCCCACCGGCCCGGGAACGCCAGCGGCCCGGCGAGCCGGATGACGTCCTTGCCGCCGCGGAGGTCCCAGAAGTGCTCGACGTGGTCGAAGCCGGGGTCGTCGGAGTAAACGCCGCCGATCGAGATCACCGAGCACCGGACGCCGAGCAGCGACAGGAACCAGGACACCCCGAGGGACATCTGGGCGCCGCCGCTGTACCCGAGCAGCGTGACCGGGACGCCGCACCCCCGCCGGTAGCCGTGCGCGGCCAACTGGGCCCACACCTGCTGCGCCAGCCCGGCGTGGTAGGTGGGCCCGTAGCGTGGGTCGGCGGCGACGAGCACGCGCAGGACGTTGCGGAGCTGGATGACGTACGGCAGCACCGAGTTTCGGCGCTCGGAGCGGACCTTCGCGATGGCATTCCAGAAGCCGGCCATGGACCCCTGCAGAAGGCCGTGTCCGCGCACCGCGTAGGGGAAGATCCCGTCGAGCACGGGGATGCCCGCCCGCCGGCCGATCTCGGCGAGGCACGCGCGCTCGTCGTCGGGAGTGTCGCCGTGGCCGTCGAGGACGCCGATGCCGGACAGGTAGACGACGAACCGCTCGGGGAGGGCAGCGTCTCCGGGTGCGCGTGCGGGGGCGTGGCGGTCGGTGACGAGCTTCATCGTGGACCGCTCGCCTCGGCGCCACCACCAGCCCAGCGACTCCAGCGGGGCGAGGATCGCCAGCACGAGCAGCGCGCCGCCGAGGATGCCGAGAATCCAGCCGATCACACGGCACCTCGTTCGGCGTCCGCCTCGACGGGGATGACCGGCGTGCCCGACAGCAGGTCGCGCGCGGTCACGAACATCGGACGCCCCGACGCGCGCGTCCACACCGTGCTGAGAAGGGCCTGGCCGGGGGCAGCGAGCAGCCGGAACACGATCTGGGACGCCGCGAAGGCGAGGCCGACGATCAGCGCAGCCCGCCCGCGGGGAACGTCGTAGAGCACCTGGACGCCGACGAACAGGATGAGCAGTTCCCACGCCTGCAGGGCGCGGCCCAGGAACAGGCCCGCGTGGGGCAGGACCGTGAACGCGCCGAACACCTGCGGGGCGAGCGCGATCACCACGAGCCAGACGATCGTGCCGAGGCGTACGGGGGCGTCCGCGAGCAGGTGCGCGATCCCCCACAGCCCGATCGCGCTCAGCACCCGCGCGGCGGCCATGACGACGATGCCGAGGGCGAACACGCCGGCGATGTAGCCACCCGAGATCCGGTTGAGCACGAGGACGCCGAGGTGCCCGATCCCGATGGACGCCACCGCGATCGCCAGGATGCCCCACGCGGCACCGACGGGCGGTGCGGTGGACAGCCGTGCCGCGGCGTCGGCGTCCAGGCTCAGCGCGAGACCCAGCACGCGCACGACCTCGGCCCACCACTGCCCCACCTGCGCCACCCCCGATTTGAAAGATCCGGCGCCGAGAACGCTACCGCCCTTGGGGCGGCGGCAGGGCATGCGTCAGCGCGGCCCCGGACGCCAGGATGGTCGACGCCCCTCGCGCACGGCCTTGATCTCGGTCAGGTGAGAGGACGAGTCGGCCTGTAAGCCGGATTCTGTCGCCGCCCGAAGGCGACGGGTGATCATCCAACTGTGACCGCCGTTGCCGACGGCCTCCGACGCCGGCTTCCGCCGACGCCACGCGACCTACCCGGATGCCTCGCGCGGGCGACGCTCGAACGGCATCCGCGGGCCGAAGCCCTTCTTGGTCTTGCTCCGGGTGGGGTTTACCGAGCCACCCCCGTCACCGGGGATGCTGGTGGTCTCTTACACCACCGTTTCACCCTTACCTCCGCGAGCGGAGGCGGTCTGCTTTCTGTGGCACTGTCCCGCGGGTCGCCCCGGGTGGGCGTTACCCACCACCCTGCCCTGTGGAGTCCGGACTTTCCTCAGCACCTCGCGGCGCCGCGATCACCCGGCCGACTCGTCCGGCGGCCACCTTACCGGAGGCCGCGACCCGCCGGAACCAGCCGCGTCAGCGACGAACCAGCGCGAAGGCGACCTCGCCGGTCGCGACGTCCGCCCGGGTCAGCTCGGCGTCCACCTCTGCCCCCAGCTCCGGGGGGCCGCCGGTCAACGGCGCGGTGACGGCGGGGGACTCCAGCTGGATCTCGCCGCGCGCGGACGAATCGCGCCACTCGACCACGGTGCCCCGGAACGTCTCCCCCACCCGGCCGCTCAGCACCAGGGCCTCGACGAGGCCCACGATTCCGCGGTCGTAGGCGCTCGACCGGCGCAGATCGGCCACCATGGTCTCAGGCAGGACGGGCAGCGCCTCGCGCGCCCACGCCGGCACCGGCTCGCCCGCGCAGATCGCCACACACGTCTCGCCGGCATACCGGTCCACCAGCCGCCGGATCGGCGCCGTGCAGTGCGCGTAGGCGACGTTCATCGCCGCATGCAGCGGCTGCGCCGGCAATTCGCCGTCGAAGGCCACGTACCCCGCGCCGCGGAACAGCGAGGCGCAGGCGTCCAGCATCGCGAGGTGCCGCGGATGCGAGGCGTCCAGGCTGCGCACGAACTCCGGGTAGCCCAGGGACCGCGGCCATGCGATCCGCAGCCCTCGCGCGATGCGGCGCAGCCGTTCGATGCCGTCCCTGGGCGCAGGCGGCAGGGTGCGCAGCACGCCGATCCTCGCCCCGAGCATCAGCTCGGCCGCGGCCATGCCGGTCAGCAGCGACATCTGCGCGTTCCAACCCTCGACCGGCGAGGTCGAGCGGAAGACGAGCCGCCAGGAGTCGTCGCCGACCTCCACCTCCTGCGTCGGGATCGGCAGGCTCACGCCGCCGCGTTCCGCCTCCAGCGCCTCGCGCAGGCGTCCGACCTCGCGGAGCAACATCAGCGGCTCACGGGCGGTTCCCGCGTCCAGCGCAGCCTGGACGCCGCGGTAACTGAGCTGCTCCCGGTTGCGCACGCGCGCCCGCCGCACGCTCGACGAGATTCGCTCGCCGCGGTCGTCCAATCGGTGCTCCCACAGCAGCGCGGGACGCACCTGGCCCGCGAGCAGCGACGCGGCGTCCTCGCTGAGCGACGGCGGATGCAGCGGCGTCCGCCCGGCCGGCGAGTACAACGTGACCCCGCGCGCATGGGCCTCGCGGTCGACCGCCCCGCCGGGTGTCACGAACGAGCCCAGGTCGGCGATCGCGTACCAGACGACGTAGCCGTCGCCGTCGCGTTCGATGGACAGCGCCTGGTCGAGGTCGGTGGCGCCCTCAGGGTCGATCGTCACGAACGCCACATCGGTGCGGTCGAGGTCGGGCAACACCACGGCGGACGCCGCACGCTCCGCCTCGGCCAGCACCTCGGGCGGGAAGGCGTCCGGGATCGCCAGCGACTGGCGCAGTCGCCGGATGCCGGCGCGGATGAGACCGGGCACGGCCCCGTCGATCTGCGGCGATGGCACGCTACAGGCCGGATTCCTCCGTGCGGACGAGAATGCGGTTGCATTCCTCGCAGCGCACCACCTCGTCGGGCGCCGCGTTGCGATAGCGGGTCAGATCGGACGCGTTGGCCTCCAGCTGGCAGCCACCGCAGCGGCCCCCGCGCAGCAGCGCAGCGCCGACCCCGTCGCCCTTCTCGCAGATCCGCGTGTACAGCGACCGCAACTCGGAGGGCAACGCGGCGGCGATCGCGTCGCGCTCGATCTCTCGTCGCCCGCGCTCGGCGGCGATCGCGGTGAGCTTCTCTTCGCGCACTTTCAACACGGCGCGCATCCGGGCCTCGATGGCGACCTTCTCGGCGACGGCCGCCGCGGCCACGGCGCGGGCGTCCTCGAGTTCCTGCATCGCCTCGAGCTCGGCGTCCTCGAGTTCGCCGATCCGGCGTCCGAGATGGTCGATCTCCGCGAGGAGGCCCTGAAGCGCCTTGAGGTCGGAGACCGAGCCGTCCTGAACGCGCTGCTGGTTGCGTTCGCGGCGCTCGCGGACCGGGACGAGGTCGGCCTCGGCCTTCGCGAGCGCGGCGTCCAGATCGAACACGCGGGTCTCCACCTCGATCACCCGCTCGGCCGCGCGGGCGCGGTCGGCCTGCAACGCGCGCGCCTGGGCGGTCTCGTCGAGCATGTTCCTGCGGTGGTCGAGCTGCGCAATGGCCGTGTCGACGGCCTGCAGCGTGAGCAGCCTGTGCTGAGCCTCGGCGGCAGCCTTCATGGATCCTCCTGGTCCGAGCAACTGATCGAAACCTTAGCGCAGCGGACCTTGACATCGGCCTGTCCGCGCGACGCTCGTCCTGCCATGATGTGGCCATGACGACCCTGTATCTCGTCCGCCACGGCCAGACCGAGTGGAGCAAGTCCGGACAGCACACGTCCTACACCGAACTCGACCTCACCGAACCCGGTGAGGATCAAGCGCGCGCGCTGCGCGGACGCCTCGACCCCGCCGAGTTCGGGCTCGTGATGTCCAGCCCGCGCCTGCGCGCCCGCCGGACCGCGGAGCTCGCCGGTTTCACCGATTTCGAGGTCACCGACGACCTCGCTGAATGGAACTACGGCGACTTCGAGGGCATCACGAGCCAGCAGATCCGCGAGCAGTACCATCCGGGCTGGCGGCTGTGGTTCAACGGTGTCCCCAACGGCGAAACCCATGACCAGGTGCGCACTCGGCTCACCCGCATCGTCCATCGCGTGCGCGAGTCGGGCGTCGACAAGGCCATCTGCTTCGGCCACGGGCACTCCAGTCGCGTGCTGGCCCTGTGCTGGCTCGACTTCCCGCTGATCTTCGGTCAGGCGTTCCCGGTCGAGACCGCGTCCGTCTCGATCCTCGGGCGCGAGAAGGAGTCGTGGGCCGTCCTGCGCTGGAACAGCTGACGGTCCCGAGCGCGGCGCCGGTCGCGGCGCGGCGAGTAGCATCGCGGCTACCACGGTGGAAGGGGTTCACGATGCATGACAAGCCCGCCGCGCAGCCCGCGGCCGCGCCGCTCGAGCCCGAGGAGCCGCGCACGCCCGGGTTTTCGGACGCGTTCGTGGCGTTCATCCCCCAGCAGTGGGCCCGCTACCCCGACGCACCGCCCCGGCTTCCGTCCGCCGACCACACCCGGCCGCGGCGCGACGCGGTGAGCGCCGCGTTCCCGGGCGAGCGGATCGTGGTTCCCGCCGGCGGTCTCAAGGCACGCAGCAACGACACCGACTTCCGCTTCCGGGCGCACTCGGCCTTCGCACACCTCACCGGCCTCGGCGCCGACCTCGAACCGGACGCCGTGCTCCTGCTGGAGCCGACCTTCGACGGTGACCCGGGCGATGCCGAGTCCGCCTCCGGCCACGACGCGACCCTGTACTTCAAGCCCCGCGCCCCGCGCACCGACCGCGAGTTCTACGCCGACTCCCGCTACGGCGAGATGTGGGTGGGCCAGCGCGACTCGCTCGACGAGATGACGGCCCGGACGGGGCTGGCCTGCCGCTCCATCGACCAGCTCAACGGGGCGTTGAACGCGGACGCCGACCGCGTCGGGATGCGGCTGGTGCGCGAGGCGGACCCGGCCGTCACCGCGCTGGTCGACCGGGCGCGCCGGGCGGCCGGACCGGTGGACGCGGCCGCGCTGGCGGCGTCCGATCGCGAACTCGAGGTGATGCTGTCCGAGCTGCGCCTGGTCAAGGACGGCTTCGAGTTGGCAGAGATGCAGCGGGCCTGCGACGCCACCGCCGTCGGCTTCGCCGCCGTCGCCGCCGACCTGCCGACCGCGGCCGCGAAGGGCCGCGGGGAGCGCTGGTGCGAGGGCGTGTTCGCCCTGCACGCACGGCATCAGGGCAACGACGTCGGCTACGGCAGCATCTGCGCCTCGGGCGATCACGCCAACACGCTGCACTGGATCCGCAACGACGGCGACCTGCGCGACGGCGACCTGATCCTGCTGGACATGGGCGTCGAACTGGACAGCCTCTACACCGCGGACGTCACCCGGACGCTGCCGGTCAACGGCCGGTTCACCTCGCCTCAGCGGCGGGTCTACGACGCCGTGCTCGCGGCGCAGACCGCCGGCATCGCGGCCGCCCGGGTCGGCGCGGCCTTCCACGAGGTGCACGACGCGGCGATCCGGGTGATCGCCGAGCACCTGCACGCGTGGGGGATGCTCCCGGTGTCGGTCGAGGAATCCCTCGACCCCGAGCGCGGCGGACACCATCGGCGCTGGATGGTGCACGGCACCTCGCACCACCTCGGCATCGATGTACACGACTGCGCCCGCGCGCGCAACGAGTCGTACCGGTTGGGCGCGCTGCGTCCGGGCATGTGCATCACCGTCGAGCCGGGCCTGTATTTCAAGGCCACCGACCTGCTGGTGCCTCAGGAACTGCGCGGCATCGGCGTCCGGATCGAGGACGACCTCGTGATCACCGACGGCGACCCGCTCATCCTGTCCGCGGCGCTGCCCCGCGAAGCGGATGCCGTGGAGGCATGGATGTCGGGCCTGCGCTGAGCGGGGCCCCCGCACTACAGTGCGGGGTATGGCTGAACCCACCAAGGTGTTCCTCGACGAAGAGGACATCCCGACGCACTGGTACAACATCGTGGCCGACTTCCCGACCGCGCCCCCGCCCCCGCTGCACCCGGGCACGAAGCAACCGCTTCAGCCCGACGACCTGGCAGCACTGTTCCCGAGGGGACTGATCGCGCAGGAGGCGTCCACCGAGCGGTGGATCGAGATCCCCGAGAAGGTCCGCGAGATCTACACGCTGTGGCGTCCGGCCCCGCTGCACCGCGCCCGGCGGCTCGAAGCGGCGCTCGGCACCACCGCGAGGATCTACTACAAGTACGAGGGCGAATCGCCGGTCGGCTCGCACAAGACGAACTCAGCCGTGGCCGCAGGCCTACTACAACGCCCTCGAGGGCCGGATGAGGCTCACCACCGAGACGGGCGCGGGCCAGTGGGGCTCGGCGCTGGCCTTCGCCACGCAGATCTTCGGCCAGACCTGCGAGGTGTGGCAGGTGCGCAACACCTACGAGACCAAGCCGTACCGCCGCATGCTCATGGAGACGTTCGGCGCGACCGTCACACCCAGCCCTTCCGACCGCACCGAGGCCGGGCGCGCGCTGCGGCAGCGGTTCCCCGACACGCCGGGCAGCCTGGGCATGGCGATCTCCGAGGCGGTCGAAGAGGCTGCCAAGGATCCCGGTGCGTCCTACGCGCTCGGGTCGGTGCTCAACCACGTCGTCATCCACCAGTCCGTGATCGGCCTCGAGGCCCTCAAGCAGCTGGAAAAGTTCGACGAATCGGCACCCGACTTCGTGTTCGCCTGCGCGGGCGGCGGATCCAACCTGGCCGGCATCGCGTTCCCGTTCCTGCGCGAGAACCTCGAGGGTCGGGCGTCCACGCGCATCGTGGCCTGCGAGCCCGCCGCGGCACCGTCGCTCACCCAGGGCGAGTACCGCTACGACTTCGGGGACGCCTCCGGCATGACGCCGTTGCTCAAGATGTACACGCTCGGTGCCGAGTTCGTGCCGGATCCCGTCCACGCGGGTGGCCTGCGCTACCACGGCATGGCGCCGCTGGTCAGCCACGCCTATCACGAGGGCCTGATCGAGGCGGTCGCCGTGAAGCAGCGCGCCGCGTTCGCGGCCGGCGTGGAGTTCGCTCGCGCGGAGGGCATCGTTCCCGCGTCCGAGTCGTGCCACGCCATCGCGGGCGCCGTCGACCAGGCGCGCCAGGCGACCGCCGAGGGCACGTCGCCGGTCATCCTGATCGGCGTGTCGGGCTCGGGTCAGCTGGACCTGCCGGCCTACTCGGAGTACCTCAGCGGCGCCATGCTGGACGCCTGAGCGTACGGACGCCCACGCCCCGTGCTGGACGAGGAGGCCGCCCCGATGATCGGGGCGGCCTCCTGCGTTGCCGGGGTCGGACTCGTGCTGGACCAGCCCTGTTCAGCGCCTATCGATCAGCGCTGATCCGCGCCGGGATCGTTCCCCTCCGCCTGCGTCCGGGACTCCTCCTGCTCGGGTTGCGGCCAGGTCTGCTCGGGCTGCGGCCATGCCTGTTCGGGTGCCGGCTGCGGCCATCCCTGCTGGGGGTAGCCGCTCGGCTGGCCGTAGCCGGGCTGTGGGGGCTGGCCGTACCCGCCGACCGCTGGGAATCCGCCCTGAGGGGGATACCCGGGCGCATAGCCGCCCTGCTGCGGGTAGCCGCCCTGCTGCGGGTAAGCGCCCTGCTGCGGGTAACCGGCTTGCTGCGGGTAACCGGCTTGCTGCGGGTAACCGCCGGACGCGCCGGCGTTCGGCCCGAACTGGGCGGCCCGGGCGCCGGGGGCCTTCGCGAGCAGCTCGCGCGCCTGGGCCACCACCTTGTGCTCGCACAACACCTCGTACTTGGTGGCGATGGTCTGGCTCACCGACGTGAAGTCGCGCTGCCCGCGGGTCACCGCGTAGCCGAGCACCGCGAACAGCAGCCCGATCACCACACCGATGACCAGCGCGGTAAGGAGCTGGTTGAGGAAGTCCTCGCGCGGCCAGAGGATCATCATGAAGATTGCCACGATGAAGCCGGTCGACAGACCGCTCATCGTGCCCTGCCCCAGCACGGTGCCCCAGGTACGGCGTCCGGTCACTCGTTCGACCAGGCGCAGATCGGTGCCGACGATGGCGAGGTTCGCCACGGGAAAATGATGGTCGGCGAGGAAGTCGACGGCCTTCTGCGCGTCGGGATACGTCTGGTAGATCCCGAGAGACTGCGGGTACTCCAGCTTGAACATCCCCTGGTTTCGGGGAGTAGGGCCCTGCAGAGTCATGCCTGTTCCTTTCCTGCCGTCAGCCCGGCCGCCTGGCCGCGCGCCAGCAACGCCGAGGCGAGCTTCACGCCGGCCTCGTCGACCATCTCGTCGTCCACGACGATGGCGCCGGTGGCGCCGCCCGCCACGGATGTGGCCGCGACGTAGGCGTCCACGATGCGCTGGGCGCGCTCGAAGTCCCCGACCGCCGGGGTGTAGGCGGCGTTGCCGGGGGAAACCTGATCGGGGTGCAGCACCCACTTGCCGTCGTAGCCCAGCGCCGCCGAACGCGCGGCGGCCAGCTCGAACCCCGCGGTGTCGCGGATGGCGACGAACGGACCGTCGATGGCCTGCAACCCGTGCGCGCGGGCCGCGACCAGAATCGACATGAGCACGTGGTGGAAGGCGTCCGCCGGGTAGCCCGCGGGCTGCGCGCCGACGTTCAAACCCCCCATGCCCAGGGACGCCATGAAGTCACCGGGCCCGAACACCAGCGACTCCAGGCGCGGCGAGGCGTCCGCGATCCCGGCGACGTGCAGCAGTCCGAGCGCGTCCTCGATCTGCACCTCGATCCCGATGCGGCCGACCGGTAGTCCCGCCTCGTGCTCGACCTGAGTGAGCAACAGGTCAAGAGCCTTCACCTCGGACGCCGCCGTCACCTTGGGCAGCACCAGGCAGCCGATCGCCGAGCCCGCGCCGGACACCACCTCGACGACATCGCGGAACGTCCACGGGGTCGACCAGTCGTTGACCCGCACGGTGACGGTCGGCGCCGAGAAACCCTCGGCAGCGTTCAGCGCATCCACGATCCGCGCCCGCGACGCGGCCTTCGCCGCAGGCGCCACCGCGTCTTCGAGGTCGAGAAACAGCGCGTCGACGGCGAGCGTCCGCGCCTTCGCGATGAACCGGTCGGACGAGCCGGGCACGGCCAGCACCGTACGGCGCACACGTGCTGGCCGGGTCGAGGTTGTCATGGCGCCCAGCCTAGCTGCGCGCGCGGGGGGATCGACGAAGCCGCACTCGCGCCTACGAAAAGAACGGTTGCCTACGGAATTTCGTAGGCAACCGTTCTTTTCGTGCGCAAGGGTTGGCCTCAGGTGACCAGCAACCCGAGCTTGCGGCCCGCGAGTCCACGCCTGCGGTTCACCAGCCGCCCGGCCAGTTCGTCCAGCGCGGCGGCGGCCGGGCGTGAGGCGTCCGTCGCCACCAGCGGGACGCCCGCGTCGCCCGCGACGCTCATCTCGGCGTCCAACGGCACCTCGGCGAGCAGCGGGATGTCGTAGCCCAGGCGCAGCGTCAACGCCTCGGCCACGCGCGCGCCACCGCCCGAACCGAACAGGTCGATGCGGTAGGTGTGGCCGGTGTCGGGCGCCGTGAAGTCGAGGTAGGACATGTTCTCGATGACGCCGATCACCTTCTGCTCGACCATCGAGGCCATCGTCCCGGCGCGCTCGGCGACCTCGGACGCGGCCTGCTGCGGCGTCGTGACCACGATCACCTCGGCGTTCGGCAGCTTCGCGCCCAGGCTCATCGCCACATCACCGGTGCCCGGGGGCAGGTCGACCAGGAGGTAGTCCAGGTCGCCCCAGTAGACGTCGGCGAGGAACTGCTGCAATGCACGGTCGAGGATCGGGCCGCGCCACGCGATGACCTGCTCGCGGGACTGCTTGAGCATGCCGACCGAGATCACCCTGATACCGCCGACCGTCACCGGCAGGATCATGTCGTCGATGCCCGTCACCTCGGCGTCCGCGATGCCGAGCATCGGCGGGATCGAGTGGCCGTAGATGTCGGCGTCCAGCACGCCCACGCTCTTGCCGCGGGCCGCGATCGCCTGGGCGAGGTTGACCGTCACCGACGACTTTCCGACGCCGCCCTTGCCGGACGCGATCAGCAGCACCTGCGTCAGATTGCCGTCGCGACTGAACGGGATCTCGCGCTCGCGGACGCCGCCGCGCAGCTTGGTCTTCAGCTCGGCGCGTTGCGCGTCACTCATCACACCGAACTCGAGTTGGAGCGCGGTCAGGCCGTCGACACCCTGCAGCGCGGCGTGCACGTCGTGCTCGATCGTGCCGCGCATCGGGCAGCCACTGATCGTGAGCAGGACCTTCACGAACGCTTCGCCCTCCTCGACGCGCACCTCCTCCACCATTCCCAACTCGGTGATCGGGCGGTGGATCTCAGGGTCGTTGACGCGCGCGAGCACGTCCCAGACGGCTTGGACGAGGTTGGAGTCAGGCATGCGCGCCACTCTACCGAGACGAGCGTCGGGGCCCGGCAGGGGTCTGTCCCTCGTCGTCGCCGTCGTCGCGAGCGAGTTCTTCGAGCAGGTCGCGCAGTTCGCTGCGCAGGAAGTCGCGCGTGGGCATGTCGTTGATCCGCAGCCGCATACTCGCCAGCTCGCGTGCCAGGAAGTCCATGTCGGCCCGCGACTGGGCGGCGACCCGCCGATCGTTCTCCGTCGTCACCCGGTCGCGCGCCTCCTGCCGGTTCTGCGCGAGCAGGATCAGCGGGGCGGCATAGGACGCCTGCAGCGACAGCAGGAGGGTGAGGAAGATGTACGGGAACGGGTCCAAGGGCTTTCCGACCCATAGGTTGTTGATCACGATCCAGGCGACGATGAACACCGTCATCCAGAACAGGAAGCTCGCCGTCCCCATGAACCGGGCGAACCCCTCGGCGAACGAGCCGAAGGCGTCCTCGCGCATCTTGAAGCGCGGGAACCAGGAGGTGCGGCGTCCGGGCGTGTTGAGGCGATCAGCGGGTCGTGCCACCGGTCAGTCCCTCCGTGAGCTGGATGCGCCGCCAGTCGGCGGGCAGGATGTGGTCGAGCACGTCGTCGACCGTGACCGCGCCGACGAGCTGGCCCTTGGTGTTGACGACGGGCGCACAGACGAGGTCGTAGGTCGCGAAGTAGCGGCTGACCAGGGCCACGTCGGCGTCCGGCCGCAGCGGCGCGATGCCCGAATCGACCAGAGCCGCCGCCAGCAGCGACGGGGGTTCGCGCAACAGGCGCTGGATGTGGATGGCCCCCACATAGCGGCCCGTCGGCGTGTCCAGCGGCGGCCGGCAGATGAACGCCATCGCCGCGAGTGCGGGCGTCACCTCCTCCATCCGGAGTTGGGCCAGGCAGTCGGCGACGGTCGCGTCCGGTCCGAGCACCACCGGCTCGGGCGTCATCAGGCCACCCGCGGTCGCCGCATCGTAGTTGAGCAGCGTCCGGACGTCCTCGGCGTCCGCGGGTTCCATCCGCTCCAGCAACGTCTCGGCGAGATCGGGCGCCAGCTCGGCGATCAGGTCGGCCGCGTCGTCGGGATCCATCTCTTCGAGGATGTCGGCGGCCCGCTCAGTGTCCAGCGCGACGATGACGCGCACCTGCTCCGCCTCGGGCATCTCCTCGAGCGCCTCGGCGAGCATCTCGTCGTCGAGCGCCGCCACCACGTTCGCGCGCCGCTCGGGGCTCATCTCGTGCAGTTCGCGGGCGATGTCGGCGGGCTTCATCTCGGCGAGCTGCGCCAGCACCTGGGCTGTCCCCTGCCCGGACACCCCGAACAGGTCGGGGACCTCGGCCCAGTCGAGAACGACCACGTGCCCGCGCGAGAACGGCGAGCGGCTGGTCATCTCCTTCAAGGCCACGTCGCACACCTCCCACGCGTGGGTGCGCGTCGGGCAGATCGCCACGTCGAACAGGGACGCCGTCGGCAGCTTCGGGCGCTCGATGCGCTGATCGAACAGGTCGGCCACCACGAGCCGCTCAGCGTCGCGGCGTTTGAACACGATCGTGTTGACCACGCCGGCGATGATCACCTGCTGGCCGTCGATGGATCGCACGCGCTCCATCGGCAGGAACACCCGTCTGAGGCGCAACAGCTCGACCACCAGGCCTTTCACCCGCGGCGGCCTGGCGTTGGTCAGATTCTGGATGACGACATCGCGCACCTTGCCCACCTGGTCCCCACTGGCGTCGAGGACGGGCAGGCCTTTGATCCGCGACACGAAGATCGAGGCAGAGGTTCCGCTCACGAGGCGAAGGCTAGCGCACGCCCGCTAGGTCGCCTCGGGGTCGAAGCGAACAACGGGTGAGGCGGACGCCACCTGTTCCTCCGACGCCGCCTCGCCCGGGGCCTCGCTCACCGTCCGGGCGAGGATCGTGCCGTCGGCAAGAACCTCGTCGCGGATCTGGCGCAGGTCGGCCACCTCTTCGCTGGACAGCAGGTGCTTGTTGACCAGCGTCCGCGGGTTCAGGTCGGACAGGTGGATGCCGTCGAACTCGGGACCGAGCTCCCTGCGGAGCTGGCCGCGCGCGTCGTTTCCGACCCGGCGCAGATAGGCGAGCACGCGCGCGACCTTCCTCGCGAGTTCGGGGAGCTTGTCCGGGCCGAACACGATGATCGCCAAGACCACCAGTCCGATGATCTCCGACGTGGAGAAGTTCACCGCCGCCCCCCGCGATCGCGCGTATGTCCCGGCCTACAGGCCCGCCGACTCCAAAAGCTGCACGAACGTGCGCGCCTGGGCCGCGCTCGCAGGCTTGAGCGGGCGCCGCAGCACGGCCGGCCCGAACCCGCGCGCGGCGAGACCGGCCTTGACCAGCATGCAACCCTGGGTCGCGAAGACCCCGGTGTAGACGGGCAGCAGCCGACGGTACACGGCGAGCGCCTCGGCGTGCGCCCCGTCGGCGAACAGGTCCATCCACTCGCCGGTGGCGGCACCCGTGAAGTGGGTCGACGTGCCGACGACGCCGACGCCGCCGATCGCCATCAGCGGAAGCGTGACCGCGTCGTCGCCCGAGTAGTAGGCGAGGTCGGTGCAGGCCATCACCTTGGCGGAGCTGACGAGGTCGCCCTTGGCGTCCTTGACCGCCACGATGCGCGGATGCCGGCCCAGTTCGATGAGCGTGTCCTCGGGGATCGGGATCGCGGCGCGTCCAGGGATGTCGTACAGCATCACCGGAAGATCGGTGGCCTCGGCAACGAGGTGGAAATGCTCCAGCAGCGCGTCGGCGGGCGGCTTGCTGTAGTACGGGGTCACCACCAGGACGCCGTCGCACCCGATCTCGGCCGCGTCGCGGCAACGGCTGATCGTGGCGGCCGTCTCGTTGGTGCCGACGCCGGCGAGGATCTTCGCGCGGTCGCCCACCTCGTCCTTGACGGCGCGCAGCAGCTGACGCTTCTCTTCGTCGTCGGTCGTCGGGGATTCACCCGTGGTGCCGTTGACCACCAGGGCGTCGTTTCCCTGTTCGTCTACCAAGTACGCGGCCAGTCGGCGCGCCTGCTCCAGATCGAGAGAACCATCGGAGGAGAACGGCGTCGCCATGGCCGTGAGGAGCCGTCCGAAGGGTGCATGAACCATGAGCGGCATTCTAGGCCACGCAAGCATCGGCGCAGGCACCGGCAGCGGCAGCGGCGCCGGCTGTAGGCTGACGCCGTGAACCCTTCAGCGAGCAAGTCGGCGACACCCGCCGCATCGGTGGCCTACGCCGAGGCCTTCGTCTCCGAAAGCGACGCCACCCGCGAAGCACGCGCGGCATCGAAGAGCCTGGGGCTCCGACCGATCTCATCCGGAACCGCCGCGGTACTGACCTTCGTCGCGCGCCTGATCAAGGCACGTGCGGTCGTCGAGGTCGGCACCGGTACCGGCGTCTCCGGTCTCGCGCTCCTCGCGGGGATCGCGCCGGAGGGCATCCTCACCTCGATCGACAACGAACCTCAGCATCAGGCCGCGGCACGCGCCGTTTTCGCGTCCGCCGGGATCGCGCCACGCCGCGCCCGCCTCATCGCGGGCGAGGCATTGCAAGTGCTGCCCAAGCTCAGCGACGGCGCGTACGACCTCGTGCTGGTGGACGCCGACCCGCTGGAGTACGTGGAGTACGTCGAGGCGGCCCTGCGCCTGCTGCGCCCCGGCGGCCTGCTCGCGGTCCATCGTGCGCTGGCGGACGGCCGAGTGCCGGACGCCACCAACACCGACGACGACACGGTGATCATCCGCGAGGCGCTGACCGCCGTCTCCGAATCCGAGGAACTGGCGCCCGTGCTGTTGCCGCTGGGTGAGGGCCTGCTGCTGGCGTACCGGGCCTGAGCCGGACGCCGCCGGCTCGCGCGCCTCGCGCAACGCAAGACAACGGGCCCGGGAGAGGATCCCGGGCCCGTCGTCTGGTGTCGGAACTCAGGCGGTCACGCGCCCGCCCTTGGAGACCACGGTGATCCCCTGGTCGGAGATGTCGAAGCCGCGCGCCAGGTCGGCGTCACGGTTCACGCCCACCTCGGCCCCGTCCTCGACGATGACGTTCTTGTCGAGGATCGCGCGCCGCACCACCGCGTTGCGCCCGACCCTGACGCCGGAGAAGATGACCGACTCTTCGACCTTCGCCCACTTGTCGACGAGCACGTTCGGCGACAGCACCGAACGGTCGACGTCGCCGCCGGAGATGATGCAGCCGGATGAGACGATCGAGTCCTCGGCGGTCCCCCGCAGCGTGAACTTCGCGCCCGGCGCCTGCGCCTGCTGCGTGAAGATTCGCCACTTCCTGTTGTACAGGTTGAAATCGGGGTCGACGCTCACCAGGTCCATGTGCGCGGCATGGTAGGCGTCGATGGTGCCGACGTCCCGCCAGTAGTTGCGGTCCTTCTCGGTCGAACCCGGCACGTCGTTCTTCGTGAAGTCGTACACGTACGCCTGGTTCTTGCCCACGAAGAACGGCACGATGTTGCCGCCCATGTCGTGCTTGGAACCCTCGTCGGAGGCGTCCGCCTGCAGGCACTCCACGAACGCCTTGCGGGTGAAGATGTAGTTGCCCATGGACGCAAACGACTCGTCGGGGCTGTCGGGCAGGCCGGGCGGGTCGGACGGCTTCTCCAGGAACTGGATGATGCGGCCATCGTCGGCGGCATCGATAATGCCGAACTCGGACGCCTCTGAACGCGGCACGCGGATGCCCGCGACCGTGCACTCCGCGCCGGAATCGATGTGCGAGCGCAGCATCGCGTCCACATCCATCCGATAGATGTTGTCGGCCCCGAACACGACGACGTAGTCGGGATCCTGATCGGTGATCAGGTTCAGGGACTGGTAGATGGCGTCGGCGCTGCCCATGTACCACTGCTTGCCCGTGCGCTGCTGCGCCGGGACGGTGGCCACGAAGCTGCCAAGCAACGTGGACATGCGCCAGGTTTGGGCGATGTGGTGATCCAGAGAGTGCGACTTGTACTGCGTGAGTACCGCAATCTTGGTCAGGCCAGAGTTCGCCAGGTTGGACAAGACATAGTCGATGAGTCGGTAGGTGCCCCCAAAGGGCACCGCCGGCTTGGCCCGGTCGGCAGTGAGGGGCATCAGCCGCTTGCCCTCGCCACCGGCCAGGACAATCGACAAGACGTTCGGTCGATCGCTCATGGCGCCTAACCTAGGCCACGGAGGTCGTGTTCGGCCATCGAACGGCGGCAAACGTGGACCAAAACGATGGCGATGGCGCACGACCCTTCCACGGTTGAGGCCGAACCCTCGCACAGCGGGCCCCATCTGTGCCACGATCCCCCCATGCGCGTATCGATTTTCACCCGCGAGTACCCCCCTCACATCTACGGCGGCGCCGGCGTTCATGTGGGCCAACTGGTGCCTCAGCTTCTCAAATTCACCGAGTCGGTCGACGTCCAGTGCATGGGCGAGCCCCGCGAGGGCGCGACCGCCCATGCCGAAGACTTCCCCGCGGGCGCCAACGGGGCGTTGCGGACCCTCGGGGCGAATGTGGCCATGGCGGCCGCCGTCCCCGAGGTCGACGTCATCCACTCCCACACCTGGTACGCACAGTTCGCCGGCATCGTGGCCTCCGAGTACCAGGACGTTCCGCTCGTCGTCACCGCTCACAGCCTTGAGCCCGACCGTCCGTGGAAGGTCGAACAGCTGGGTGGCGGCTACCGGGTGTCGAGCTGGATCGAGAAGACGGCCTACGAGAACGCGGACGCCGTGATCGCGGTGTCGGCGGCCATGATCAAGAACATCCAGGACGCCTACCCGTTCGTCGAGACCGAGCGGATCCACGTGGTCAAGAACGGAATCGACCCCGACGAGTTCAAGCCCGACCACGACACGGATGTGCTGGAGAAGCTGGGCATCCCGCTGGATTCCCCGCTGGTGGTGTTCGTCGGCCGGATCACCCGCCAGAAGGGCCTCATCCACCTGGTGCGCGCGGCCCGCCAGTTCGACCCCGAGACGGTCCTGCTGCTGCTCGCCGGCGCGCCGGACACCCCCGAGATCGCCGCCGAGTTCAACGAGGCCTTCGCCGAGCTGAACAAGGTGCGTCCCGGCAAGGTGTTCTGGGTGCAGGAGATGCTGCCGCGCGAGGCCGTCCGGCAGGTCAACACGGCCGCCGACGTGTTCGCGTGCCCGTCGATCTACGAGCCGCTCGGCATCGTGAACCTCGAGGCGATGGCCTGCGAGACGGCCGTGGTGGCGTCCGCGGTCGGCGGCATTCCCGAGGTCGTCGTCGACGGCGAGACGGGCCTGCTGGTTGCCTACGACCCGGCCAAGGCCGGCGACGCCGCGTACGTGGCGGCCTTCGAGGCGCAGTTCGCCGCCAAGGTCAACGAGTTGACCCGCGACCTCGACCGCGCGAAGGCGATGGGCCTGGCCGGACGCCAGCGCTGCATCGACGAGTTCAGCTGGGAGAAGATCGCGAAGGAGACCGTCGACGTGTACGAGGCGGCCATCGCGCACCGCAAGGCCAAGACGGCCAAGTAGACGCAAGGGGCCGGACGCCGCAACCCGAGTGGTCGCGGCGTCCGGCTTTGCGTCGTCTTGCACCGTCGGGGCATGGAGCGGACGCTCACCGCTCCCGGACGACGAAAACCCCGGGACGACGAAAACCCCCGGATGCTCGGAAGCACCCGGGGGTTCGAGGTCGATCAAGCGGGCGAATCAGCCGACCACGGCCTTGAGGGCCTCAAGCAGTTCGGCCGCCTCTGCGGCGTTCATCTCGATGACGAGCCGACCGCCACCGTCGGCGGGGATCCGCATCGCGATGACCCGGGACTCCTTCGCGACCTCGATGGGGCCCTCGCCGGTACGGGGCTTCATTGCTGCCATGTTCTCCCTCTCTGCCTGGTTGCGAGAAACTCGTTCCCTCCCTATTATCGCAGACCCTCAGGATCGGTGGGGCCAACGTCCTCACCAGCAGGTCCGGCAGCGGCTTCGACGCGGTCGGGGGCGACCGTCACCAGCCCCGCAGGCTCCGGCACGGCGGACTCCCCCACGGCGGACTCCCCCACGGCGGACTCCCCCACGGAAGACGGCGGCACAGCAGACTCCGGCACAGCAGGCTCCGGCACGGCCGAACCCGGCGCGGCGGCGTCCAATTGGGCGGCGAGGCGTCCGAGCACCTCGTCGACCTGCGCCGGAGCGTAGCCCCGCAGGCCGCCCGCGAACCGGATGCCCCGAAGGTCGTCGCCGGTGAGGACGCCCATCGGCAGGTCGAGGACGGGAGTGTCGTGAACCGGCGGCGGGAGCGCGCCGAAGCGCCCGCTGCCGGCGACGGCCGCCAGCCCCAGCACCGCGGCCGCGCACGCGACCAGGAACCACACCATCGCTAGACCCTCGCGCCGCGCTGGTTGCCGTGCTCGCGGATGATCGCGACGGCCTCGTCGACGTCGTCGACGACGTGGAACAGGTCCAGATCCTTGGGATCGATGCAATGCTCGGCGGCCACCGTCTCGGTGAGCCAGCCGACCAGCCCGCCCCAGTAGTCAGAGCCGAGCAGCACGATCGGGAAGCGAGTGATCTTGCCGGTCTGGACGAGGGTCAGCGCCTCGAACAGCTCATCCAGGGTGCCCATGCCACCCCGCAGGGCGACGAAGCCCTGGGCGTACTTGAGGAACATCAGCTTGCGGACGAAGAAGTAGCGGAAGTTGATACCGAGGTTCACGTGCGCGTTCAGGCCCTGCTCGAACGGCAGCTCGATGCCCAACCCGACCGACGTGCCGCCGGCCTCGCTCGCCCCCAGGTTGGCGGCCTCCATGATCCCGGGGCCGCCACCCGTGATCACGGCGTAGCCGTGCCGGGCGAACGCCTCGCCCAAGCGGCGGGCGTCCTCGTAGGCGGGGTGGTCGGACGGCGTCCGGGCCGAACCGAAGATGGTCACGGCCGGGCCGAGCGGCGCGAGGGTGCCGAAACCCTCGACCACCTCGGCCTGGATGCGGAAGACCCGCCAGGGGTCGGAGTGCACCCAGTCCTCGCCGCGGCGGCCCTGAAGGAGCCGCTGGTCGGTGGTCGTCGACTGGACCTGATCGTCCCGGCGGACGACGGGACCCTGGAACTGCCCGCCCTGCCCGCGCCGCTTGGCGCGCTTGCGGGAGGCGTTCGACTTCTCGGGCATCGTGGTGGTGCTCCTTCTCATCCGAGCCAGCGCAGCAGGGCCGCGTAGCAGGCGTCCAGATCGGCGACCGGGCAGAACTCGTCGTCGGTGTGCGCCTTGCCCGGGTCTGCGGGACCGAAGTTCACCGCGGGGACGCCGAGCGCCGAGAACCGCGCCACGTCGGTCCACCCGTACTTGGCGCGGGGCTCGCCGCGCACGGCGGCGAGGAATTCCGCGGCGGCCGGCAGGTGCAGGCCCGGACGCGCGGCCGGGGACTCGTCGGTGAACACGAGTTCGTAGCGCCCGAACAGCTCCCGACAGTGCTGTTTGGCGTCCTCGAGGCCGCGGTCGGGCGCGAACCGGAAGTTGACCACCACCGTGCAGCGGTCAGGGATCACGTTGCCCGCGATGCCGCCGCTGATGCCGACCGCGTTGAGTCCCTCCCGGTATTCGAGGCCGTCGACCACCACCGTGCGCGGCGTGTAGGTCTCGAGGATGCTCAGGACGGGGCCTGCGTCGTGGATCGCGTTGTGCCCGAGCCAGCTGCGCGCCGAGTGGGCCGCGCGTCCGGCGAGGGTGACCTCGAAGCGCAGCGTGCCCTGGCAGCCCCCCTCGATGCGGGCGCCGGTGGGCTCCATCAGCACAGCGAAGTCGCCGTGCAGAAGCTCGGGACGGCGACGTGCGAGGCGACCGAGTCCGTTCTTGACGGCGTCGACCTCCTCGTGGTCGTAGAAGATCCAGGTGATGTCGTGGCGTGGCGACGTCAGCGCCAGCGCGGCCGCGATCATCACGGCGACCCCGCCCTTCATGTCGCAGGTGCCCCGGCCGTAGACCAGGTCGCCCTCGCGCCGCGACGGGAGGTTGCCCGCGACCGGCACGGTGTCGATGTGCCCGGCGACCACGACGCGGGACGCCCGTCCGCGCGCAGTCCGGGCGACGATGGCGTCGCCGTCGCGCTCGAGTTGCAGGTGGGGCGCATCCAGGCAGGCCGCGATCGCGTCGGCCAGGGCGGCCTCGTTGCCGCTGACCGATTCGATGTCGGTGATCTGTTGGAGCAACGAGGGCAGGTCGGCGGTGAGGTCGAGCGGCATGCACGCCAGCCTACTGGGGTCGCGGCAGGCGGCGCCGTGGCATCATGGCAGGTGGCCGACTCGAGGAGGACAGCGTGGAGAACAGCGAGAACACCGCACCCGACCTGGCACCGGAGCCCGCCGACACCGGCGCGCGGCCCGTGCCCGACCCGCCCATGGACGCAGACCCGCCGGAGGCGAGGACCCCGGAGGGGACCGGCGCGCGCGGCCGGCCCGGGCATCCGCGGCTTCTCACGCTGGTCGGCTCGGGGCTTCTCGTCGTGGTGCTCATCGGCGTGATCGTGTGGTTCGCGGTCTCCACCAGCGCGGTCGCCCGCGAGAACGCCATCAAGGGCACCGCCCACGCCTATCTGACGGCCATCGCGGACGCCGACGCCGACGGCGCGCTGGACAAGCTCGTGGAGCGGCCCGCCAACACGGCGCTGCTCACGCGCGACGTTCTGGAGGCGTCCCGGCTCGCCGCGCCGCTCACCGACATCGAGATCACCGCCGTCGACCAGCGCGACCACGAGGCGACCGCCGACGCGACCTACCGACTGGGCGACGAGCAGGTCAGCGCGCGCCTGCAGCTGATCGGCGACGGGCGGACGTCCTGGAAGATGGCCGTCGGCACGGCAGTGCTGAGCGTGCCCGAGGTTCGGGGTCTGCGGGTCAACGGGGTCACCCTCACCGAGACGGCCAACCCGGCGTTCCCGGGCAGCTACACCGCGACGCCCCTGACCGACCATGTCCGCCTCGACGGCGAGACCACGGCGCTCATCGGCGATCCCGCCCAGGAGGGCGCCGTGATCGCGGTCACGCCGACCCTGTCGGATTCGGGGCACGAGGTCGTCCTCACCGCCGTCAAGACCCGGTTCGACGAATGCCTCGCGGCCACCGTGTCGCGTCCTGTCGGCTGTCCGTTCGGGTTGTCGGACGAGGGCGTCGAGGTGGCGCCGGACTCGGTGCGCTTCACGCTCACCAACGACCCCTGGGCGGGGCTCGCTCCGTCCCTGGACCCGGCCTCGCTCATCGCCAGCGGCAGCCTCCACTACGAGATCACGGCGACCGCGACGGTCACCGTCAACGGGCTGACCGGCCAGCTCAGCCAGCCCTTCACCCAGGACCGGGCCTTCGAGGTCGACCTCACCCAGACCCCGGCCGTCGTCGTCTGGCGCTGACGAAAGGCTGTCCGCGGGCCCCGGTACCCTGGTCGCCATGACGATTTCCGCGCGCACCGCATGGGGCTGGGGCCTCGCCACCACGACGTTGTCCGGCGATGTGCTCGATGTGTGGTACCCCGCCCCTGCCCTGGGTGGCACCGACGACTCGGCGGCACCCGCTCCGCTGGTGGCCGCCTGCGGCCGCGACGAGGTGCGCGACGTCACGCTCGACGTGGTGTTCACCGAGATCGACCTGGACGCCGCGCCCGCGGGCGTGGCGGACGCCTATCTGCGTCTGCACCTCCTCTCCGCGCGGCTGTGCGCCCCACGCACGCTCAACCTCGAGGGCATCTTCGCGGTGCTGCCGAACGTGGTCTGGACGTCGGCGGGGCCGTGCGCGGTCGACGGTTTCGAGTCCGTCCGTGCGGCGCTGCGCGCCCGCGGCCCCGTGACGGTGTTCGGTGTCGACAAGTTCCCGCGCATGGTCGACTACGTGGTGCCCAGCGGCGTCCGGATCGCCGACGCCGACCGCGTCCGCCTCGGCGCGCACCTGGCCGTCGGCACGACCGTGATGCACGAGGGCTTCGTCAACTTCAACGCCGGCACGCTGGGCGTCTCGATGGTCGAGGGCCGCATCTCGGCGGGCGTCGTCGTCGGCGACGGCTCCGACGTGGGGGGCGGAGCCTCGATCATGGGCACGCTCTCCGGCGGCGGCACGGAGCAGATCGCGATCGGCGAGCGCTGCCTGCTCGGCGCCAACAGTGGCGTCGGCATCTCGCTCGGCGACGACTGCGTGGTCGAGGCCGGCCTGTATGTCACGGCCGGCGCCAAGGTGTCGCTGCCCGAGGGCGGGGTCATCAAGGCGTCCGAACTGTCGGGGGCCAAGGGGCTGTTGTTCTACCGAGATTCGGTCACCGGTGCGGTCGCGATCCGTCCGCGAGCGGGCAAGACGGTCGAGTTGACGGCCGTCCTGCACGCCAACTGAGCACGGGAGTCGGATGCGGGCGTTCGGAAGGGTCGTCATCGGGCTGCTGATCGCCGCCCTCATCACGGTCGCGATGGTGGCCGGCCTCACGGCCCTCTACCGCTACCAGAAGGCGCCGCTCCCCCTCACCGACCAGTGCATCGCGCGCGTCGCCGAGATGTCGGTGGCCCTGGACGCCGAGCAGGCGCACCACGCCTCGATCATCGTCGGGGTGGCGGTGGAGCGCGAGCTGGCGCCGCGGGCGTCCACGATCGCGCTGGCCACCGCCTACCAGGAGTCGGGCCTGTACAACCTCGACTACGGCGACCGCGACTCGCTCGGCCTGTTCCAGCAGCGCCCCTCGCAGGGCTGGGGCACCGAGGCGCAGGTGCAGGATCCGGTGTACGCGGCGAACAAGTTCTACGACGCGCTGCTCACCGTGGACGGCTGGCAGACCGGCAACGTCAACGACGTCGCCCAGGCGGTGCAGCGCAGCGGTCACCCCAACGGGTACGCCCGCCACGTCGAGAACGCACGCCGGATCGCCAGCTCCCTCACGGGTGAGACACCCGCCTCCTTCACCTGTCTCGTCAAGAGCCCGCCCGCCGGTGATCCCGCAGGCCTGGCCGCGTTCCTGACCCGATCGCTTCCCGCGGGCACCGTGGTCACCTCCACGCCGGACGCCGTGACCGTGAAGGCGTCCACGGGGCGCACCGCGTGGGCGGCCGCGCACCTCGCCGTGGCGACGACCTCGGTGTACGGCGCCTCCCGCGTCGAGGTCGGCGGCCGCAGCTGGACGGCATCGCGGACCTCGTTCGCCTCCTGGGAGGGCGAAGCCGACAACGCGACGACCACCACGATCCGGTTCCCGGCGCAGGTCACGCCGACCCCGTCACCCTGACGTGAGGCGCGCGGCGGCGCTGACGATCCGCTCGTCGGTGGCCGTGAGCGCGACGCGGACATGGAAGCGTCCGGCCTCGCCGTAGAAGTCGCCCGGGGCCGCGAGAATGCCCCGCTCGGCGAGCCAGCCGACGATCTCGCGACCGGTCTCCCCGCCGCGGCGCACCCACAGGTACAGCGACCCCTCGGAGCGATCGATGGTGAAGCCGGCCTCCTGCAGCGCGGGGGCAAGCAGCGCGCGGCGCGCCCGATAGCGACCCCGCTGCTCCTCGACATGCGTCTGGTCGCCCAGCAGCACGGTCATGGCGTCCTGGACCGGGCCGGGCACCATCAGCCCGCTGTGCCGGCGAACGGCCAACAGCTCGCCGAGCAGGCCGGAGCACCCGGCCAGGAAGCCGGCACGATAGCCGGCGACGTTGCTGCGCTTCGACAGCGAGTGCGCGGCGATCAGGCCCACGGGCGTGCCGTCGCAGAGGTCGGGACGCAACACCGAGGCGGGCTCTGCGTCCCAGCCGAACTCGCCGTAGCACTCGTCGGAGGCAAGGACGGCGCCGGCCGCGCGAGCGGCCTCCACCCAGGCGCGCAGCAACGCGGGTGAGGCGATCGCGCCGGTCGGGTTGCCCGGGCTGTTGATCCAGATCAACGCCGGGTTCGCCGCGCGTGCCTCGTCGGGGTCGTCGGTGGCCAGCACGTCCGCACCCGCGATCCGCGCGCCGACCTCGTAGGTCGGGTAGGCCATCGTCGGGATCACCACGAGATCGCCCGCGCCCACGCCCAACTGCAGGGGCAGATGCGCGACGAGCTCCTTGGTGCCGACGACCGGCAGCACGTTCTCGTCCCTCAGCGGGACGCTGCCCCAACGCCGTTCCATGTAGCCGCGGATGGCGGCACGCAACGCGGGCGTCCCTCCCACGGTCGGGTACCCCGACCACACGTTCGCGGCGTCGGCCAGCGCACGCACGCCCGCTTCGGGGACCGGGTCGACCGGCGTCCCGACCGACAGGTCGCAGATGCCCTCGGCATGCGCGGCCGCGCGCGCACGCGCGGCCGCGATGGTGTCCCACGGGAAGTCGGGCAGGGCGCCCGACAGCCCTCCGGTCACTCGCCCTGGGGCGGGAGTGCCGCGACGATCGGGTGGTCGGCGTCGATCTTGCCCATGCGGGCGGCGCCGCCGGGGCTGCCGATGGTGTCGAAGAACTTCACGTTGGCGTCGTAGAACTGGCTCTGGTCGCCGGGCACGTCGTCTTCGTAGTAGATCGCCTCGACCGGGCACACCGGCTCGCAGGCGCCGCAGTCCACGCACTCGTCGGGGTGGATGTACAGCATGCGATTGCCCTCATAGATGCAGTCCACGGGACACTCCTCGACACACGCGAGATCCTTGACATCGACGCAGGCCTGAGTGATCACATAGGTCATGAATACTGCTCCTTGAGTGCGGCCCCTGTCCTGGGGATACCCGCCGATCATACAACCGCGGAGGTCACAGTCGTGCCCCAGCCAACCGGCATTCCCACCGAGTCTTGGGACGCCCTCGCCGTCGGCATGCGCGTGAGCCTCCGTGCGGGAGGCGCATCAGGACGCCGCGAGGTCATCGGGTTCCTCACCCGGCTGTCGTCCGACGCCCTCGTCCTCGTCGACCGTCACGGCACCGAGCACCCACTCGCACGGGCGCAGATCGAGGCGATCCGACCGGTCGCCGTCGCGCTGGGCAGGCGTCCCGAGGCGACGCCGCGCGATCTGCTGGAGGCGCTCACCGACCGGGCCGGCGCGAGCGGGTCGTGCTGGGTGGCGCGCATCAGCACGCTGCTCGCCGGCCGGACGCCGCCGGCCTCCGTGCCCGCCTGGGGCACGTGGGCGGAATTCGACGGCGTCCGCGCGCGCTCCGAGGGCGAGTGGGTGACGCTGCCCCTAGCTCCCCTGCCGGTGCTGGTGGACGCCGCATGGTGGGCCACCCGCATGGGCGCGCGCAGCATCCAGGTCCGCGCCGACAGCGTCGACGAGGCGTCCGCGAACGCACTCAGCGCGTCCGGATTCACCGCCTTGAGCTGAGGCTCGGCAACGACCGCCTGACAGGCCTCACCCGCGCCGAGCGGGAATGGTCAGCGGACGATCCGGTCGGCGCGCGCGTTGGGGTTGGTGCACACGACCGGGGTGAGCGAGTTGTACGTCCAGTGGAACGGCTCGGTCTTGACCAGGGACCCGTTCTTGTAGAACTGCCGCTTGTAGTCGACGCGGAAGCCGCTCATGGCGCTCTGCGGACTGCACACCTCGGAGCTGTTCTGGATCGCCGGCCCCGGCGCGCGGGTCGCGCTGCGCACGGGATCGGTGGCCTTGATGTCGTAGACCTTGGTGGACCAGACGCGCACCGTCACCGAACCCTGCCCTCCGACCGGCGGATTGTTGGTGAAGGCCTGCAGCAGGACGCCGTACTCGGAGTCGTTGCGGAACTTCATGTCGACCGAGTAGTAGTCGAGGGTCGCCTCGCGTCCGACCGGGTAGCGGCTGAAGTAGAGGGAGTGCGGCTTGTGGTAGACGTCCTCCAGGCCCGCGAAGAAGATCGCGTTGAACAGCGTCGTCGTGGTCTGCGAGATGCCGCCGCCCATCCGTTCGACCACACGTCCGCCATCGATCGCGCCGCCGGCCATCCAGCCGCGGGCGGTCGTGCGCGGCCCCAGCAAGGCGTTCAGGCTGAACGTCTCACCCGGTTTGACGTAGGTCCCGTTGATCAACCCGGCCGACTTGCCGATGTTGTTGATGCGGTAGGCGGTGGCCGGGTACTGCGTGGTGAACTCGCCGGTGATCTCCTTCACCCCCGCCTTGTTCGCCATCTCGGTGGTGAAGGCCGCCTCGAGCGGCGCGATGGTGACGCTGCCGGTGCGCTCGGAGGGCTTGATCATCGCTGCCGAGACCTGCGCGGCGAGTTCCTCAGGCGGCACACCGGTGCCACCGACGGACGGCACGACCGTCGGCTTGCCGCTGGCGAGGGTGAACGTCGCATTCTTGGGTTCCTTGATCCCCAGGCTGGCCATGGCGCCGGACGCCTCCTCGGCCAGGATCGCCGGGTCCAGCACGGGCTTGAGGACGCCGTCGGCGGACTCGAAGCGCAGCGCCGCTGCGATCATGGCCGGGGTGACGTCGAAGGACTTCGCGCCGGTGCTCAGCGTCACCGGAGCCGACAGCGCCGGCACGGCGACCGCCTCGAGTGCGGCCTGCGCCTCGTCGGTGGTCACGTCGGCGGGAACCTCGGCGACGACGGCCGCGACCTCGGCCGATTCCAGGAACGCCTCGACGAGCGCTTCGGCGGTGGCCGCCTCGTCGACCGAGCGTCCGGGGACGGCCTCGGTCAGGCGGGGCGCGCCCTCCTCGATGGCGAGGGCCGCGTCGGTGGGATCGGTGTCCGCGAGCTGGGCCAGGTCGGTCATGCCTTGGGCGAGCACGTCCTCGTTCCGCGTGAGCACCGCGTCGCTGTCGGTGCCGCCGGCCAGGTTCTCCCAGATCCGTAGCGGGTTGGCGGACTTGCCGAGGCCGGTCTGGGCGACGGACGCCGCGGCGTCCAACCCCAGGCCCCACTCGGCGGGGGTGCGGGCCAGCCACTGGTCGCCGGCCGTCACCGTGATCGGCGCCTGCACGCGCTCGCCCAGTTCGGCATTCAGCTTGGCGACCGCCTCGTCGGCGGTGAGTCCGCCCACCGCGACGCCCTGGATGGTGGCATTCGGCGCGATGGTCTCGCCCGTCACCGCGAAGGCGACGCCGTAGGCGCCGCCGAGCACCACCACGATCGCTCCGGCGACGATCGCGACGACGCGTCCTGGCCTGCGCCTAGCGCGCTCAGACACGACGGGTTCGGTGGGAATCGAGGACATGGCGCTCCTGGTTCATGCGGGGTCAACCTCTTCCATGGTATCGGCCGCCCCCGCATGAACGGGGACCCGCTGCTCAGGCAAGCAGCGCCTTCGCCTTCGCGAGCGTCGCTTCGACCGTGATGCCGAACTTCTCATACAGCACCACGGCGGCCGCCGAAGCGCCGAAGTGGTCGATACCCACGGCTTCGGTGTTGGAGCCCAGCAGGTCCTTCCAGCCGATGGTCGTGCCGGCCTCGACGACGACCTTCGGGACGCCCGCCGGCAGCACCGCCTCGCGGTAGTCCTCGCTCTGCGCGGCGAACCACTCGTAGCACGGCAGCGAGACCACGCGCGCCGCCACGCCCTCGGCCTCGAGCGCCTCGGCGGCGGCCACGGCGATCTCGACCTCGGAGCCGGTGCCGACGACCACGACCTTCGGCGCACCCGAGGCCTCCTTCAGCACGTAGCCACCCTTCGTGGCGCCCGCGGCCGAGGAGAAGCCCGACCCCTCCGCGCGGTCGAAGGTGGTCAGGTTCTGCCGGGACAGGATCAGCGCCGCAGGACGGTTCTTCGTCCGCAGGATCTGCGCCCACACCTGGGCGGTCTCGTTCGCGTCGCCCGGACGGACCACGTCCAGGTTCGGCATCAGCCGCAGGCTCATCACGTGCTCGACGGGCTGGTGGGTCGGGCCGTCCTCACCGACACCGATCGAGTCGTGGGTCCACACGAAGATCGAGGGGGCGTGCGAGAGCGCGGCCAGGCGAGGCGTGGTGCGCATGTAGTCGGAGAACACCAGGAACGTGCCGCCGTAGGCGCGGCTGAGGCCATCCATGGCGATCGCGTTGATGATGTTGCCCATCGCGTGTTCGCGGATGCCGAAGTGCAGCGTGCGCCCGCCGGGCGCGCCGGTGAAGTCGTGACTGGAGCGCTGCGCGGGGATGAAGGACGCCACCCCCGCCATCGTGGTGTTGTTGGATCCGGCGAGATCGGCCGAACCGCCCCACAGCTCGGGCAGGACGTCCGCGAGCGCGGCGAGCACCTTGCCGGACGCCGCACGCGTGGCCAACGACCCCGGCGCGAAGACCGGCAGTGCGGCGTCCAGGTCGGCGGGAACCTCGCGCGCCACGACGCGGTCGAGCAACCCGGCGCGCTCGGGGTTGGCGGCACGCCACGCCTCGAAGCGCGGGTCCCAGTCGACGCGGGCGGCCTTGGCGCGCTCGGCGGCGTTCGTCCGCGCATGCGCGACGACCTCGTCGTCGAGGGCGAACGGCACGTCCTCGAAGCCGAGCGCGGCCTTCAGCCTGCTGATCTCGGCGGCGCCGAGCTTCGCGCCGTGGACGCCGTGGTGGCCCGCCAGCGTGGGCAGCGGCCAGCCGATGACGGTGGTGACCTTGATGAACGACGGACGGTCGGTCACCGCCTTCGCGGCCTCGATCGCCTCGTAGAGCTCGTCGATCTTCTCTGCGTAGCCGGTGCCACCGCTGGTGAAGTCGAGGTGCTGGGTGTGCCATCCGTAGGCGTCGTAGCGCGCCTGGACGTCCTCGGAGAACGCGATCGACGTGTCGCCCTCGATGGAGATCCGGTTGTCGTCGTAGAACAGGATCAGGTTGCCCAGATTCTGGGTGGCGGCCAAGGAGGATGCCTCCCCGGACACGCCCTCCTGCATGCAGCCGTCGCCGGCGATGCAGTAGACGAAGTGATCGAACACCGACGCGCCGGGGATGGACTCGGGGTCGTACAGCTCGCGGCTGCGGCGCGCCGACATGGCGAAACCGACCGCGTTCGCGACGCCGGCGCCGAGCGGACCGGTGGTGCACTCGACGCCCTTCGTCAGGCCCAGTTCCGGGTGTCCAGGCGTCAGCGACCCCCAGGTGCGCAGTGCCTCCAGGTCGGACAACTCCAGCCCGTAGCCGCCGAGGAAGAGCTGCGCGTACTGCGTCATCGAGCTGTGCCCGGCCGACAGCACGAAGCGATCCCGGCCCAGCCAGCGCGGTTCGGCGGGATCACTGGCCATCACCTTCTGATAAAGCAAGTAGGCGAGGGGCGCCAGCGAGATCGCCGTGCCGGGATGGCCGTTGCCGACCTTCTCGACAGCGTCCGCCGCCAGGACGCGGGCAGTGTCGACCGCCTTGGAGTCAAGGTCGGTCCATGCCAGTGCGTTCATAGGGATCCTCACTGTGTGACGTGTGGTGGTCGTGCCTCGCAACGAGGGGTTGAAACGAGCCTATCGGACAACACTTCAGGCGTCGGCAAGCTCGGCTCCCGCGCGTTCCGGGAGGAACAGCGCGGCCCCCGCCGCGAGAAGGAAGGCGGCGCCGAAGACGCCGAAGATCAGCACCATGCCACCGGCGGCCAGCATGACGGGCACCAGCAGAGGCGCGATCATCGAAGCGACGCGGCCGAACGCGGCCGCCGCGCCGGTTCCCGTGCCGCGGATGTTGGTCGGGTAGAGCTCGGGGCCGACCGCGTAGAGGGCGCCCCACGCCCCCAGGTTGAAGAACGACAGCAGGCAGCCCGTGACCAGGATGAGGGTCGCGCTGTCGGCGAACCCGAAGGCGGTCGCCGACAGCGCCGAACCGGCCAGGAAGACCGACAGGGTGATGCGGCGCCCCCACACCTCGATGAGCCACGCCGCGACGACGTAGCCCGGTATCTGCGCGAGAGTGATGATCAGCGTGAACTCGAGGCTCTTCACCAGCGGGAAGCCGCGTCCGACCAGCAGGCTCGGGATCCAGATGAACGCGCCGTAGTAGGACAGGTTGATGCAAAACCACACCGCCCACAGCGCGAGCGTGCGCGAGCGCAGGTCCCTGCTCCAGATCGAGACGGTCCCCCGCTGCTTCGGCGTGGGCACCAGGTCGGGGCTCGGGACGGGCTCGAATCCCGACCCCGCCTCGAAGGCGCGGACGGACGCCTCGGCCTCCTCGAAGCGGCCCTTGCCCTCCAGGAACCGCACCGACTCGGGCAGACCCAGGCGGACGACGATCGCGTACAGCGTCGGCACGATGCCCACGGCGAGAGCCCAGCGCCAACCGTTCTCGTTGGCCGGCACGAGCAGGTAGCCCAGCAGCGCGGCCATCGCCCAGCCGACAGCCCAGAACGCCTCGAGGGCGACGACCATCCGGCCACGGATCCGGCGCGGGGCATACTCGCTGACCAGCGTGGACGCCACGGGCAGTTCGGCGCCCAGCCCGAGCCCGACGAAGAAGCGCAGCGCGATCAGCACCGCGACGGACCCGGCGAGCGCGGACGCTCCGGTCGCGACGCCGTAGATCAACAGCGTCAGGGCGAACACCTGCCTGCGTCCGATGCGGTCGGCGAGCAGGCCGCCGAGGCTTGCGCCGAGAGCCATGCCCACGAACCCGATCGATCCGATCCAGCTGAGCGTGGTCGCGTCCAGCTTCCATTGCACGGCCAGCGCGGCCATGACGAAGGAGATCAGGCCGACATCCATGGCGTCCAGCGCCCACCCGACACCGGAACCGACGAGCAACCTCGTGTGGCGGCGTCCGAACGTCAACCGGTCGAGGCGCTCCGCGCGCGTCATCGTGGTGGTCATAACCAGCCTCCTGCTAGCGCCCCGGGACTCGGGGTCGACATGAAGCCAGGCTAATGACGTCGGCAGCGTATTTCTAGTGCAATGGACAAATCAGGCTTCGCGGGGCCGGACGAAAACGGCCGCGGTACACCCGGGCACCGCCAGCACGCCGTCGTCGGCACGGGCCGCCTTGACCACGGCGTCCGCTCCGGCCGCCTGGACCGGGTGCGGCACCCAGCGCTGCTCCGCCAGGTGCGCCAGCGACTGACGCACCGGCCACGGGTTGACGTTGAACACCGCGACCACCGCCGAGAAACGGTCGCACACCGGCTCCCCCACGGTGTCGTCGATCACCATCACGATCACTCCGGGCTGCTGCGCCCAGCCGCCGGACACCGGGAAGCTGAGCTTGCGGCGGATCCGCTCGGCGTCCGCAAGACGGAACAGGCGGGTCGAAGCGCGCAGCCGCAGCAGATCCAGCGCGGCGGCGTGCGCCCGCCGCATGTGGCGGGGCCGTGGCTTGAGCGCCGGGTCCGCCAGCAACGGCCTCATGTAGCTCCACTTGTCGCCGTTGTCGGCGGCCGGAGGCAACCCCGCCCCGAAGCCGTTGTCGGTCAGCGTGAAGTCGAGATAGTTGAACCAGTCGCCCGACTGGTAGCTGTTACGGTCCAGCGACTTGCTGCGGAGGAAGTCGGTGCCGGCATGCCACATCACCGGGTTCTGACTCAACGTGGCGAAGGCGAGGGCGACGGTGTTCGCCCGCACTCGCTGCCCCATCGGCACATCGACCGGGAGCTTGAGCGTCAGGGCGTCGAACAGGGTCTCGTTGTCGTGAGCGTCCACATAGGCGATGGCCTCGTCGGGCTCGCTCGCGTACCCGGCGACGGCGTCATCGGCGTAGGGCACCTCGTCACCGCGGACGCGGGCCCCGGTGCGAGCCGACGTGAACGAGAAGTCGGCCAAGTGCCCGGCCAGACCAACCTGGATCAGGTCGGTGTAGCGCAGCAGCCGGTCCCGCTGCGCGTCCGCGTCGCCGTTGACCGCCGCGCCATTGGGCTTGGTCGTCAGCCCCGTGACGAAGCCCTGAACACGCGGGTCGGCGTCGAAGGGAGCGCCGCCACGGACGGCGTCGCGGAGCCGGTCCGAGAACGTCGAGATCTGGGTCCCGGCCAGCTGACCCTGCGTCGCCTGCACGAAGCGCGCATTGCCCGCGACCTCGCCGAAATCCCATCCCTCGCCCCACAGGGTGATGCCCCGTCCCTCGACACCGTCGCGCTCGAGCGTGAGGGCGTCCAGTGCAGCGCGGACGGCCAGCATGTTGTCGCGGCTGTGGTGGCCCATCAGGTCGAACCGGAAGCCGTCGACCCGGTAGTGGCGCGCCCAGTGGACGACCGAGTCGACCATCAACTTCTGCGCCATCGCGTGCTCGGTGGCCACATTCGGGCAGCAGGTCGACAGTGCGATCTCGCCGTCGACGTCACGGCGGTGGTAATAGCCCGGGACGATCCGGCTGAGCACGGATGTCGTGGCCTGCCCCGCGCTGGTCGTGTGATTGAACACGACATCCAGCACCACGCGCAGGCCGAGGCCGTGCAACGCCGCGACCATCTCGCGGACCTCGCGAATACGGCTGCGATCGGATCGGGAGGCATCCGAGCACAGCGAGCCCTCCGGCACCTGGTAGTGCCAGGGGTCGTAGCCCCAGTTGTACAGCCGAGCAGACGAGGACAGCTTCTGCTGCTCGTCGGAGTCGGGCGCGGCGGCCCTGAGTGCGGCGTGGTCCTCGGCGCGCGGGCGCGCGGCGGCGTCCTCGTCGACCGAGCTGTAGTCGGAGATCGGCAGCAACTGCACCGACGTCAGGCCCGCCTCGGCCAGCCGGCGCAGGTGCCGCGTGCCGAGCGAATCGCAGGCGAACGCGGCCAGCGTGCCCCGCAGGCGGGCGGGGACGCTCTCGTCGGCGCGGCTGAAGTCACGCACATGCAGTTCGTAGGCCACCTGGTCGACCGGGTGCGCCAACGGCGGGCTCGGTGTCCGCAGCCAGGCATCCGGCCGCAGGTCCGCGTCGTCGAGATCCATCAGCACCGAATGCGTGGAGTTCACGGTCAAGGCCACCGAGTAGGGGTCGGTCACCCGGTTCTCGACGACCCGGTCGAAGGCGGGCGCGTACACCGTCACGGCGTACAGGTAACGCGCGTCGCGCCAGGAGAGGTCGCCACGCACGACCCAGGTGCCGTCGTCCGCGCGGCTCAGCGGCAGCCGCTCGGGACGATCCTGGAGCGACGTCCCGGTGGGCCACAGCAGCAGGGCGACCGAGCGGGCCGTGGGCGCCCACACCCGCAGGGTCGGGACGCCGTCCGCCCAGCTCGCGCCCAGCGTGGCGTCCAGCGCCCCGGGGAACAGCAGGTCCATCAGCGGGGCGGCCTGGAGCCCGCTGGCCTCGGCCAGCCGGCCGGACCGGTGCTGCGCCGTGACGATGACCTGTCCGGCCAGGATCCGGCGCAGGTCGGGCAGAGGGGGCACGTCGAGCCCGATCGCGTTCGCCAGGTAGGGGCGCTCGGCGACGATCGCCGCCGGCAGCCCGTCGGGCCGGACGGTCAGCGGCACGCCGTCCCAGGGAAACGGCTCGCGCCGACCCAGGTCGATGCGGCCGTCCGGCGCCGCGTGCAGCAGCCAATCCAGCGAGCCGGGATCCACCCCGCCCGGAAGCGCGCAGCTCGGCCAGGCGATGCTCCCCGGGGTCAGCCACAGCCCTCGCGCCACCGCGAGATCGGTCGACGCCCCAGTCATGCCCCCAGCCTACGACGCCAACGCCGCATACCGCCCACCCGCCGCGAGCAGGTCCTCGTGCGTCCCTCGCTCGGCGATGCGTCCGGCGTCCAGAACGAGGATCTCGTCCGCGTCGCGGATCGTGCTGAGCCGGTGGGCGATCGTCAGGGTGGTGCGCCCGTGTGCGAGGTGCTCCAGGGCGGTCTGGAACTCGCGCTCGGTCTCGGTGTCCAACGCGCTCGTCGCCTCGTCGAGGATGAGGACGCGCGGGTCGGCGAGCAGGGTGCGGGCGACGGCGATGCGCTGACGTTCGCCGCCGGAGAAGCGGTGTCCGCGTGCGCCGACCACCGTGTCGAGCCCCTCGGGCAGCCGGCGGACGGTGTCGGCGACCTGGGCCGCGGACAACGCCTGCCACAGGTCGGCCTCGGTCGCGCGCGGCCGCGCCTGCAGCAGGTTGTCGCGGATCGAGGCGTGAGCCAGGTACGTCTCCTGGCTGACGACGCCGACGAGCTGGGCCAGGTTCTCGGTGGTGAGGTCGCGCAGGTCGACCCCGTCGAGCGTGATCCGGCCCACGGTCGGGTCGGCCAGGCGGCTGCACAGTGCGGCCACGGTCGACTTGCCGGACCCGGTCTCGCCGACGATGGCGACCGATTCACCCGCATCGATCACGAGGTCGATGTCGCGCAGCACGTCGACGTCGCCGTCGGGGTAGCGGTAGGACACGGCCTCGAAGCGCACCTCGCCGCGGGCGGCGTCCGGATCGAGCCGGACCGGGTGGACGGGCTCGGGGACGTCGACCGGCAGGTCCAGGTAACCGAAGATGCGGCTGAGCAGCGCCATCGAGCCGACCCACTGGGCGCCCATGCTGAGCAGGCCGAGCACCGGGCGGAAGATCTGCGCCTGCAGGGCGGTGAACGCCACGACCGTGCCGATGGAGATGTCGCCGGTGAGTGCGGGGAAGCCGGCCGTGAGGTACACCGCGGCCGGGATGACGGCGAAGACGATCTGCATCGTGGCCATGCGCCACTTGCCGGCGAGCTGGCTGCGGATCTCCAGCTCCACCAGCCGTGCCGACGTGGCCTCGAAGGCGTCCATGCGGGCGCGGGACGCCCCCAGCGTCTTGGTCAGCATGGCGCCGTTGATGCTCAGCGCCTCGTCGACCTGCGCGTGCAGGTCGGCGAGCGCCTCTTGGCGCTGCCGGGTCATGTCGCGGCGGATGAGCGCGACCTGACGGGTGAGGGCGATCGCGGGCGGGAGCACCACCAGCGAGAGCAGCGACAACCGCCAGTCGAGCACGACCATCGCCACCGCGGTGCCGATGGCGGTGGTCAGGTTGGACGCCACGGCCGTCGCCGTCATGGTGATCACCGATTGCAGGCCGGCGATGTCGTTGATCAGGCGCGACTGGATCTCGCCGCCGCGCGTCTTCTTGAAGAAGGCGATGGACTGGCGCTGGAGGTGGGCGAACACGTCCGCGCGCAGCCGGCTCATCACCTTCTGGCCCATGGTGGTGGCCAGCCAGGTCTGCACGACGCCGAGGATCGCGGTCGCCACGGCGACGCCGACCATGCCGGCCACGAGCGAGGCCAGCAGGCGGGTGTCGCGCTCGGGTAGCGCGGTGTCGATGACCGCGCGCAACAGGAACGGCTGTGCCAGCCCCACCAGGGACGCCGCCACCACGGCGAGCAGGACCACCAGCAGTTCCCCGGTGTGGGGACGGAAGAGCGCGAGGACGCGCCGGGCCTCGACCGGCGACTCGGCCAGCTGCGCTCGGTCGCGCGGGTCGACGCGCTGCGGCCCGCGCTCGCCGACGCCGCCCATGGGGTCTGTCACGGACGCCCTCCCTTCGTCACGGGGTGAGGGTATCGCGACCGCGGCGTCCGCCCTGCGATCCTGGATTGATAATGATTATCAATCATCCTAGGATGGGGCCATGCGTCTTCTGCCCTTCCTGCCGGTCGGTCTCGGCCTGATTCTCGTCGGCTGCTCGGCCACCCCCGCCGACACAGGGTCACCCACGGCATCCGTACCGGTGGCCATCGCGACCACCACGCACCTCGGGTCGTTGCTGAGCGACATCACCTCGTGCGCCGGCACCACCTCGTCGACACTGATGGGGCCCGGCGACGATCCCCACGACTTCTCGGTCTCCTCGAGCGAGGTGGCCGCGATGATGCAGTCCGGCCTGGTCATCGCCAACGGCCTCGGCCTCGAAGGCGGCCTGGCGTCGGTACTGGAGGGCGTCCACCACGAAGGCGCCACCGTGTTCGAGGTCGCACCCCGGCTCAACCCGCTGCGCTTCACCGACCTCCACACCGAGGCGGAGCACGCCGGACAAGCCGAGGGGCACGAAGGCGAGGCCCACGAGGAGGGCCACGATCACGGCGACTACGACCCGCACGTGCACATGGACGCCGGACGCATGGCCACCGCCGCCGAACTGATCGGCGCCGAACTCGCCACCCACACCGGCGACGATGCCTACACCGCCTGCGGCGAGAAGGTCGCCGCAGCAGTGCGCGAGGCGGACGCCGAGGTGCGCCAGATCCTGTCGGTCATCCCCGCGGAGAGCCGCGTCCTGGTCACCGACCACGAGGCGTACGACTACTTCGCGAAGGCCTACGACTTCCGCGTGTCGGGCGTCGTCATCCCGGGCGGCTCCACCGACGCCGCACCCAGCTCGGCCGACCTCGCCGCGATCGTCAAGACGATCAAGGACGAGAACATCGGGGTCATCTTCAGCAACAACACGGTCAACCCGCGCCTGATGGACGCCCTCGCGCGCGAGTCCGGCACGCAGGTGCAGATCGTCGAGTTGTTCGAGGGGTCCCTCGGCCCCGCGGGTTCGGGCGCCGACACCTACACCGGGATGATGATCACGGACGCCCACCGCATCGCCGACGCGCTCAAGTAGCCTGCACCCGTGGATTGGTGGACGGAACCGTTCCTGCTCGGCCTGCAGCAGCGCGCCCTGATCGGGGGGCTGGTGGCAGCGCTGATGAGCTCGGTCGTCGGGGTATGGCTGGTGCTGCGCGGCATGAGCTTCTTCGGGGACGCCTTCGTGCACGGCGTCCTGCCCGGCATCGCGGCGGCGATGGTCGCCGGATTCAACCCCTACCTCGGCGCGGCGATCGCGGCGCTGGTGATGGTGGGCGGCATCGAGTTGATCCACCGCCAGACCGCCCTGAAGGAGGACACCGCCATCGGCCTCCTGTTCGTGGGCATGATGGCCCTCGGCGTGACGATCGTCAGCAAGTCGAAGTCGTACACGGGCGCCCTCAACACGATCCTGTTCGGTGACATCTTCGGGGTGAACGAGGAGACGCTGACCACCATGATCGTGCTCGGCGTGCCCGTCCTGCTCGGCTCCCTGCTGCTCTACCGACCGCTGCTGGCGTTGTCGTTCTCGCCAGTCAAGGCGCAAACGCTCGGCATGCGCCCGCGGTTCACCCACGCGGCGCTGCTCGTGCTGATCGCGACCGCCGTCATCGCCAACTTCCAGGCGGTCGGCACCCTGCTGGTGTTCGGCCTGCTCGTCGGGCCGCCCGCGACGGCCGCGCTGATCTCGCGCACCGTGCCGCAGATGTTCGTCGCGTCGGTCGCGCTCGGCGCGCTCGCGGTGTGGCTCGGCCTCGTGCTGAGCTATCACCTCGGGACGGCCGGCGCCGCCACCATCACCCTGGTGGCCATCACCGTGTTCTTCGCCACCCTGGCCGCGACCCGCCTGACCGGATCCGCTCGCGAGGCACGGGCGCACCGCGCCGAGGCCGCCCGCGACGCCGCCCGGGAGCCCGCATGAGCACCGCGAGCACCACGAGCCCCGTGAGCACCGAGTGGCTCGCGGAGGCGTCCGGACTCGCCCTCGGCTACGGCACCACCGTGGCGATGCGACCGTCCGACTTCACCCTCCCGCACCGGCAGGTGACCGCGATCATCGGCCCGAACGGGTCGGGCAAGTCGACGCTGCTCAACGCGCTCGCGGGCGTGGTGACGCCGCGGGCCGGCAGCCTGAGGGTCCTGGGACGCCGCCCCGGCGGACGGCACGGCGGCGTCGCCTACGTCATGCAGTCGATGGCGTTCCCGGCCGGGACGCCGATCACGGTCCGCGAGGCCGTCGGCATGGGGCTCTACCCGAAGCTGGGCTGGTTCCGGCGGGCTTCGGCGTCCGACCACGAGCGCGTGCGCACCTCGATGGAGCGCCTGCGCATCACACCGCTGGCCGACCGGCATCTCGACGAGCTGTCCGGCGGGCAGCGACAGCGCGTCTACGTCGCGCAGGGACTGACCCAGCCCCACGAGGCGCTGCTGCTCGACGAGCCGCTCACCGGCCTCGACATCACGTCGGCGCGGGCGATCGACGAGATCATCCACTCCGAGCGGGCGCACGGCCACGCGGTGGTGCTGACCACGCACGATCTCGACGAGGCGCGCGCGGCCGACTGGGTGATCCTGATGAAGGGACGCGTCATCGCGGCGGGCCCGCCCGCCTCGGTGCTCACCCGGACCCACCTCGAGGAGGCCTACGGGCTGGGCTCGCTGCACGCCAACGCGGGCGCGTTCTTCGACGACCCGCACCTTGAGGAGGCGTCCGCGCACGACCACGACCACAGCCGGCACGCGCACCCGCACTGACGCACCCGCCGGGCGGGTGCACCGGGCGGATGCAGTGGGCGGATGCGCCGGGCGGATGCACCGGACGGGTGCGGGTGGGCGTCCCGATGACGCGATGGGGACACTAAGCGCCTAGGGTGGACGCCGACTACTACATACCGTCGGAGGAGCATTCCATGGCGTCAGCGCCCCGGTCCGCCGTCCACCTGTTCCGCGCCGCGGCCCTGTTCGCGCTGCTCGCCAACATCGGCGGGTCGGTCGTGGCCGCCACCCATTCGGGCTTCGAGTGCGGCAATTGGCCCGGCTGCACCGCCGATGCCCTGCTGCCCGGCGGGGTCGTGAACGAATGGCTCTACCGCAATCCCTGGATCGAGATGACGCACCGCACCTCGGCCGTCCTGGCCGGGCCGACCGCACTGGCGTCCGCCATCGTCGGCCTGCGCCTGCGCGACGCCCATCCGCTCGTCCGCGTCCTGCCGTGGTTCGCCGTGGTCGGCGCGTTCATCGCGGGATTCGTCGGACGCGGCCTCGTGCTCGGCGAGACCTACCCGACCTGGGTCGGCGCACTCGACCTGGGGGCCGCCCAGACCACGATGGCGTCCATGGTCGTCGCCGCGATCGCGCTCGAACGGACGCCGGCGCGCTGGGTGCCGACGCGCCTGGCCCGGTACGCGTGGGGCGCCCTCGGATCGCTGCTCGTCATGCATCTGGCCGGGCTGTGGGCCGCCGGGCCCAACTCGTACACCCGGGTCGTGAGCTGGCCCGTGTGGCGCATCCTGGACGCCGACCTGCACGGCAGTCTGGCCGCGCAGTGGCTGCGGTTCCCGCTCGCCGCGCTGGCCGCCGTCCTCATCGTCCTCGCCGCACGCGAGGCGCGGGCGACCGGCGAGGCGTCCACGGCCCGGGTCGTCGCTCCGGCGCTGCTGACGGTCTGCCTCGCCAGCGGCGCGATCATCGCCGCCACGGCGACGGACGCCCTCGGCGTCCCCATGGCCATCTCGGCGGTGTGCCTGCTGTTCACGCTGCTGCTGATCGCCGGCCGGGCCAGCCTGCACGCCCTCCCGCAGGATGAGGCGCAGGCCAGCCCGCGGACGGAAGCGCCCGCGCGTCAGGGCTCGTAGTCTGGCCGGGTGACCCCTGCACTCTGGCGCCCGCCCGCGCCGCGCGCCGTCGATGTGGCGCTGGCCGCGGGCGTCGCGCTGCTGGCGCTGACCGGTGGATTGGTCGCCGGGTATCCGTTCGGGGTCCCCCCGCTGGCGGGCGTCGTGTGGAGCGTCCTGTACGTGGCCCCCGTGCTGTGGCGCCGCGCCGATCCGGACCTCAGCGCGCTCGCACTGATCCCCGCCCACCTGGCGCAGTTGGTGCTCACGCAGGGGCCGACGCCCGGCAACATCACCGTCCCGCTGGCGTTGTACACCGTCGCCGCGTACGGACGCCGTCGCTGGCGGCTGTGGTGGCTGCTGTTCGGCCTGGCGTCCGCCGTGGTCGCCGTCCTCGCCTGGCGGACGGCCGACAGCGTGAGCGTCTTGGCGGGAATCGCCGGCATGACGCTGCTGGTCGCCGCCTCGTGGGCGGCGGGCGCGTACGTCGGCGCCAGGGGCGAGGCGAAGGTCGCGACGGCCGACGTCGCGCAGTCGCATCAGGTGCAGCACGCGCAGGCCGCTCAGTTGGCGGCGACGCAGGAGCGCCAGCGGCTCGCGCGCGAGATGCACGACATCGTCGCGCACGGCCTCGCGGTGATCGTCGTGCAGGCGGACGGCGGCGCCTACGCGGCGTCCGCCGAAGGCCCGCCGGAGCAGCGTCTCGCGACCGCCGAGCGCGCGCTCACCACGATCCGAGCGACCGCGCACGAGGCACTCGACGAGACGAGGCGGCTGGTGGGCGTCCTGCGGTCGGACCAGCCCACCGAGATGGCGCCCAGCGCCGGGCTTGGCGATCTCTTCTCGCTGGTGCAGGCTTTGTCGACCGCTGGGCGCGACGTGCGGATGCGGGTGAGTGGCGACGTCGCGCTACGGCGCGTCCTCAGCCCGACGCTGGAGCTGACCGTCTACCGGCTCGTCCAGGAGGCGCTCACCAACGCCGTGAAGCACGCGGGCGAGGCGGCCGCGGTGCTCGTCCACCTGCATCACGCGCCGGGGCTGCTGTCGGTGTCGGTCCGCGACACCGGCGTCGGCGCGGGCGCCGGCGACGGGCGGGGGTACGGCCTGGTCGGCATGGCCGAGCGGGTCGGCGCCCTCGGCGGCACCCTGAGCGCCCACAACCATCCCGACGGCGGCTTCATCGTCACCGCCCATCTGCCCACACCCCAAGGAGGCCCCCCGTGACCGACCCCATCCGGCTCGTGCTCGCCGACGATCAGGAGCTCGTCCGGCTCGGCTTCCGCATGGTCCTGGACGCCCAGGCCGACATGACCGTCGTCGCCGAGGTCGGCACCGGCGTGGACGCCGTCCGTGCGGTGGCCGCGCCGGGCGGGTGCGACGTGGTGCTCATGGACATCCGGATGCCGATCATGGACGGTGTCGAGGCCACCCGCCGGATCGTCGACTCGGGCTCGCCCGCGCGGGTGCTGGTGCTGACGACGTTCGACCTCGACGAGTACGTGCACGCCGCGCTGCGGGCGGGGGCGTCCGGCTTTCTGCTGAAGGACGCCGGCCCGGCCGAGCTGCTCGCCGGCATCCGGGCCGTGCATGGCGGGGACGCCGTCGTGGCGCCGACCGCGACGAAGCGGCTGTTGGACCGCTTCGTGCCGATGCTGCCAGCCGCCGGCTCCGACTCCCCCGCCGAGCGGCTGAGCGTGCTCACCGAGCGCGAACGCGAGGTGCTGACGCTGGTCGGGACGGGCCTGACGAACTCCGAGATCGCCAAGCACCTGTTCCTCGCCGAGGCGACGGTGAAGACCCACATCGGGCACATCCTGGCCAAGCTCGGCCTGCGCGACCGCGTCGGCATCGTGGTGCTCGCCTACGACACGGGCCTGGTGCGTCCCCGGACCTGACCTGTGGGTGTGGGGTTTCGGGCGTGCGTTGGGTACCCCAACGTGGCGTGGATTCCGTCAGCCGGGCTTCGCCCCTGGGACCATGAGGACGACGGTCCTTCCGGGAAACGACTTCCGGGGCCTTGAGTCACCTACGATGCGATCATGCGCACCCCGTCATCGCTGCTGCTGTTCAGCGTTCTGCTCCTCGCCGGCTGCGCGCCCACCGAGCCGACCGTGGCGCCTCACACGCCGCTTCCGCCGGGCCACACGGCGCTGAGCCCCAGCACCTCACCGACACCCACGCCGACGCCCACCGATCAGTTCGTGCCGGGACCGCTGAGGCCCGGGCCTGAACCCGGCACGGTCCTCAGCGCGAACGGTGTCGTCCTGCGGCTCATTCCGTCCGACCCGGAATGGTCCTTCGAATGTCGGAAACCCACGGACACCGAACGCCGCCAACTCGACCTGACGATTGGTCGCGACAACTACATCGCGAGCAAGCCGATACGGTCGGTGAGCCTCCCCGAAGGGTACTCGGTCGTCGCCTACTGGGGCGATGATGGCCAGCCGTCCCTGATCATCAGCGGCGAGCGGTTCACGACACTGGGGACCGGCGTCAACTGGTACGGCAGCCACACCCACGCCCGGGTGGCATTCGAGGACGGTCCCAAGGCGGTCGAGGCCGCCCTCGAATGCGTCAGGTGACCCGTCAGCGGTAGGCGCAGCGCGTCCCATGTGCCCTTGCCGACGACCCCGTCCGGCGTGAGCGCGCGGGAAGTCTGGAACGACTCACGCGAGTTTCGGTGATCGATCCGAAGATGCCGTCAGCCGTCAGGCTGTAGCCGGCCCGCTGCAAGCGCACCTGCAGTTCGGCGACCGTGCCAGCCCCGCCGGCCTTGCGGTTCCACGAGCACCACGTGTCCGAGGGCGGACCGCTGTACTCCACCAGGTCGCTGGTGCTGGCGCACTCACGGTCGTTGGACGGTGTGTAGCGGTCCCGGTCCGGGTTGGCGGAACCCTTGCACCACCCAGGCGCCGCCTTGCCGGCGCAGAACGGCCCGGTGCCGTCGGGCCAGTAGTACATGTATCTGCGGTAGGGGCGCATGTTCGCCCAGTCATCCCATTCGGCCATTTCCTCTTGCCTTTCCCTAGGGGTGTTCCTGCTTCACCAATACTCTTGACGCTCAGGTGAGCGACAGACACCTGCGGCTAAGCCATTCCCAGAGGCGCGGAGTCCGATGACGACGAGCCGCCCGGCCGAGGGCATTCCCTTCGACTGGGACGACGACCATGTGTCGAGCGCTTGATACGTCATCACGACTCGCCTCGCGTGCGCTGTGCCGCCGGCAGGCACAACCGTGCGTAGAGCAGGCATCCCAAACAGCCCGCGAAGACAATCCAGAACACACCGCCGTACAACCACTGATCCCCCGTGCGGGGCCGCGGGCGGGCCCCACCGCTGGCCAGAACGAAACTGAACTGCTTGATCGTCCTCACCGCCCCATAAAAATAGGCGAGAAGAACGGCCACCAACCGCACCGGAATGGTGTTCCGGCCGGGCAATCGATGAAGGAGGAGCAACGACAGCGGAAGCGCACTGACCAACGCCATGGTGATTCCCATGTGATAGCTGAAGAACAGCCCGCCGATCAATTCAATCGTCCAGCACCACAGGAATGACATCCCGGTGTAGAGCGACGCGGTCGCGAGCGCATCGATGCCCCCACCCAGCAAGCGGGCTTCCAACCGCCGATCAGCCACCGTGGGCGCGGTCACCACCCTCACTAGGTGAGCCACGAAGAACACCAGCATCCCGACCTGCCAGGGCCACCACAGGTAATTCCACAGAGCGGGATCTTCCAGATCACCACAAGGCGCCCACTGGCAAGCACCACCCGTGGGCGAATACTCGGGCTGCGCAGGCGCAAAGGCGGCGACGAGTAGGCAGAACGCAAGACTAATGATGAGGACGATCATCACGCCTCGACCGGACCTTCGCTCTGTGGGGTCATCTCGATTCCGAACGACCACTAACCCCACCCTCCTCGGAAAGTACCCATCCGACCAGCATTAAGCCGCCCCGCTCAACGTCCGGCGTTTCGACGCAAGCGATCGGCGATGTCGCGAATTCGCGAGTCCGATGGGCTCAAGGCGATCTCGAAATGCGTTTCATCGGCTTCTGCGGCTAAGCCTCCCCATCGGACAGCGCCATCGGTGCTCATCACGATACATAACCTCTGACCCCGGCACGACCTGCGTCCAAATGACGCCACCCGCGTTGATCGACGTCTCGATCGGCCAGCCGTTGCGGCTTACCGCGCCAGGGCGGAGGGCTCTCAGACGCGCCTCACGTTCGTTCATTCGCCGCAGGTCAGCCCGCGATCGGGCTCTCGCCGATTCCAGATCGCCTCGCTTCGGCTCAGCCCCTGCCACACCCGGAAGCATCGTCGCTAGAATTGCGGTCGCGCCCCCACGAGGACAGTTCGACGTGCAATATTCCTGGATCCCGCTCTTTGGTCGTCGACCGATGCCATCGACACTCCTCCTCATTTCCGAATTGATCGCAGAAATCGGCGGTAGCCAACGGGAAAGCGAATTGTACTTTTCGAAGGCACGGTACATCGATACGGCTTGCCGTCCATATTTGTCGGCCGTCGGGCCGCTTCCGTCATACAGGACGGACGTGGTGGAGCGGCGTATGACTGACGGGCGGGCGGTCACGATACGCTTCACCACGAGGGTGCTCCGATCCTTGGATGACTACAAGCCTTGATAACTCGTATTCTGCCAGGTCAGAGCCCCCTTCCACACCCCGACAGGCCACCAACAACCAACTCAACTCGACCGCCGCGAATACTCCAGGCATCCAGGCCAAGCTCGGCCTGCGCGACCGCGTCGGCGTCGTGGTGCTCGCCTACGACACGGGCCTGGTGCGTCCCCGGACCTGACCTGTGGGTGTGGGGTTTCGGGCGTCTTTCGCCGGGGCTCTCACCGCCCTGACCAGTGGCCGATCGGCGGCGCGTGCGGTTCGGGCGTGCATTTCAAACCTCCTGGGGTATGAAATGCAACCCCCCACCGCACACGCTCATGCCGGGACGCGGGCGACCACCTCGCTGCTTCTGACCTTCAGCGTGGTGGCGTTCGCGGTGACGGCCCTGGTCATCGCGAACACCTTCGGCGTTCGCGTCGCGCAGCGGGCGACCACGACCGTGGTGGCGATGGACGCCGACGGCGTCGCCGCGCTCGGCTGGGAGAGCGCCGCCGTCGGCGTCCTCACGCTGGGATCGGCCTGGCTAGCCTCGGTGCTGCCCGACGTCCGCGCGGCCCGCGTCCCACCCGCCGCGGCGCTTGCCGAGGAATGACGCGCGATCGGGTCGGCGGGCCGCACCCGGCACAATGGGGCGGTGATTGTTGCTGCCGCCGACGGATCGTCGTTGTCCAACCCCGGCCCCGCGGGCTGGGCCTGGTTCGTGGACGGCGACCGCTGGGCGTCCGGCGGCTGGAAGCACGCCACCAACAACCAGGCCGAACTGATGGCCGTCCTCGACCTGCTCCGGCAGACCCACGTCGCGGGCGACGACCTGCTCGTGCTCTGCGACAGCCAGTACGTGATCAACGCGCTCACCAAGTGGCTGCCCGGCTGGAAGCGCAAGGGCTGGAAGAAGGCCGACGGCAAGCCCGTCCTCAACGTCGACCTGCTCGCCGAACTCGACCGCGAACTCGCCGGACGCCGGGTCACCTTCGAATGGGTCAAGGGCCACGCAGGCCACGACCTGAACGAGGCGGCGGACGCGCGCGCCCGGGCCGCCGCGACCGCCTACCAGCAGGGGACGGCGGTGAACGCCGGTCCGGGCTTCTCCCCCACCGCGCCTCGGACGCCCGCGCCGCCGGTGTCGGGGACCCGGACATCACCGGTGCCGGAGACGTCCGCGCCCTCCCTGTTCGAGGCGGCCCCCGACCCCGAGCCGGCCGACGACCACCCCGTCGTCGCGCTCCAGCGCCGCTGGCTGTCGGACGCCGTCCGCGCCGACCGCGCCGCCGCGGACGCGCTGCTGCACCCCCGGTTCATCGAGCACGACGCCCGCGGGCGCGCCTCGGGCAAGGGCAGGACGCTGGCGTCCCTCGCACCGCTACCCGACCCGGTGACGGTCGAGGTCGAGGGTGTGGACGAGCTGGCGCCGTGGGTCGTCCTGCTCCGCTGGCGGGCGCGCTGCCGTGCGGCGGTCAGCCTGCGCAGCTCGGTCTGGGTCAAGCACGACGACACCTGGCGTCTGCGGTTCGAGCAGCAGACCCCGGCCGTCCGCTGACGAAAGACCGGCCTATCGCCGACCTCCTCGTTCCGTTCGTCCGGGCGGCGCAGCGAGCGGGTTGGCACCACCTGGGCGGCCCAGCAAGCGACGACACACCCATGGGGTTCCGCAGACCCCGACGCTGCACCTCCACCGCGCCACGTCAAGTCCGGTTTCACGGAATGGGCCGCACGCCCAGTACGCACCGATTATGCCTAGCCTCCCACTATGTCTGAGGCACTGAAGATCAGCACCGGGCAGGTCACCCTCGACCTGCCGATCACCGACGGCACCATCAAGGCCACCGACCTCAAGGCGGTCCCGACCTCTGCCGGTCCCCTGGCGACCTACGATCCTGGTCTGATGAACACGGCGTCCTGCCGCAGCGCGATCACCTACATCGACGGCGATGCAGGCATCCTCGAGTACCGCGGCTACCCCATCGAGCAGCTCGCCGGGAAGGCCAGTCACCTCGAAGTCGCCTACCTGCTGCTGTTCGGCGAGCTTCCGGACGCCGCCCAGCTCGCGACGTGGGAGAAGGAGGTCAACACCCACCGCTTCGTGCACGAGAACGTGCGCGGCATCATCCAGTCCTTCCGCTACGACGCCCACCCGATGGGCAAGCTGATGTCGGGTGTCGCGTCCATGCAGACCTTCTACCCCAGCGCGCGCCGCATCGAGGATCCCGAGGCGCGCCGGATGAACATCGTGCGACTGATGGCCAAGATGCCGACCATCGCCGCGTGGTCCTACCGGCAGTCGATCGGGCGCCACTACGTCTACCCGAACGACGAACTCGGCTACGTCGACAACTTCCTCGCGATGCTGTTCCAGAGCCAGCAGCGCATCTACCGTCCCGACCCTCGCGTGTCGCACGCGATGGAGGTGCTGTTCGTCCTGCACGCCGACCACGAGCAGAACTGCTCGACGAACGCCGTCAGGGCCGTCGCGTCCGCGGGCAACGACATCTACACCTCGGCCGGTGCCGGGGTGGGCGCGCTGTTCGGGCCCGCCCACGGCGGCGCCAACGAGGCCGTCCTGAAGATGCTCCGCGAGATCGGCACGGTCGACAACGTCCGCCCGTTCATCGAGGGCGCCAAGAACGGCAAGGCGCGGCTGATGGGCTTCGGCCACCGGGTCTACAAGAACTACGACCCGCGCGCGAAGATCATCAAGAAGGCGTGCGACGAGGTGTTCGACGTCACCGGCGTGAACCCGCTGCTGCAGATCGCGGTCGAACTCGAGAAGGTCGCGCTCGAGGACGAGTACTTCGCCAAGCGCCGGCTCTACCCGAACGTCGACTTCTACTCGGGCTTGATCTACGAGGCGCTGCGGTTCCCGCCCGAGATGTTCACGGTGCTGTTCGCCGTCCCCCGCACCGCCGGCTGGTGCGCCCAATGGCTCGAGGGCGTCACCGACCCCGAGCAGAAGATCATGCGCCCCAAACAGATCTACACCGGGCATCGCACGCGGTCTTTCGTGCCGATGGACGCCCGCTGAGGACGCGTCGGGCGGCGTCCGGCCGCGGGCGAGAACACACGGCCGGACGCCGACCCGGCGGCCCGGCGGTGTGAAGTCAGCGCTGGACCGCCATGCTTGGCCAGGTCCGGCTCATCAGCGGCGGCTCACCCACCCACTCGAGCCGACCGGAGCCGTCGTCGCGCAATCGCACCAGGAGGGCGTGCGGGGCGTCGAGGGCAATCAGGTGACCCACCCAGTGACCCCACCCGACCCAGGCTCCGGACGCCGCGACCCGTAGCGTCTTCGTACCCCAGCGCATCGTCGCGTACTGCCACGACCCGTAGCCGACGGCCAGCGTGTTGTCGCCACCCGCGGCGTCCACCCAACGCAGATCCCACCCGTGCGACGCATCGGTGAGCCGCCAGCGGTTACGACGGTTCTCGAACGACAGGTGGACGGTCCCGCCGCGCTCGCCACCCACAGTGACAAGCGCGGCGCGCGACAGCCGGGCGGCGAGCGCGTCCCCCGCACGCGCCCCGGCCTCCGTGATCGGGCGGGACGCCGTCGGTCCCCGTGCGGGCAACGCAGAGAAGGCCGGCACCAGGTGCGTCCACACGGCGTCGAGGATGCCGGGCATGTCGGTCGTGTGGGCGGTCGTCACGACCACCGCGTCGTGGCCGGGCATGACCAGGCCGAACTGGCCGAAGGCGCCGTCGCCGCGGTAGCCGCCGTGACTGTCGGGCCACACCTGCCAGCCGTACCCCTGCTGCCAGTCCGTGTCGGTCATGACCGACGCCGTGTCCACGTGGGGTTGGCGGTGACGGGTCATCCACTCGTCCGGCAGCAACCGCTCGCCGTCGCGGACGCCGTCGTCCAACAGCAGTTGGAAGAACGCCGCGATGGACTCGGGCGCCAGGTGGAGTCCCGTGGAACCGAGGATGCGTCCGCGCTGGTCGGTGTCCCAGCTGACCTGGGTGATGCCCAGCGGCGCGAACACCCGCTCGCGCAGCAGCTCCAGGACCGTACGCCCCGTCGCATGCCGGACGATCTCTGCGAGCGTCCAGGTCGCGACCTGGTTGTAGCAGAACGTCTCCCCGGGGATACCGGGCGGTTCGGTCGCGAGCCAGGCACGCCACGGCGTCCGGCCGGGCAGCGTGGCGAGCCGGGCGGTCGGCCAGACGTCGACCGTGTGGCCGGTCGCCATCGCGAGGCAGTCGCGCACGCGGATGCGCGAAGCGACCGGACCTGCCGCGTCCACGACGTCGGCGAACAGGTCGACCACCGTGTCGTCGTAATCGAACGCGCCGTCGTCGACCGCGATCCCGACCGCCGCGGAGGTGAACGTCTTCGACAACGAGTACAACAGCGGCGCATCGCTGAGCCGGTGGGGCGACCACGCGCCCTCGGCGTACACGTGCCCGTGCCGCACGAGCATGATCGTGTGCAGGCCCAGGTGTCGCCGGGCGAGGTCGTCCAACAACGCGTCGACGCCGCCGGAATCGACGCCGACGGCCTCGGGACGCGAACGGGGCAAGAGCCGGTCGATGCTCATCTGTTCAGTCTGGCACGGCCGGGCATCCGCGTCCGAAAGCGCGACGACCGGCGGGGGACGCGCGCCCAGGGTGCGCGCGGCGTCCGACCGGTAGAGTGACCTCACCCATGGAGGACTAGCTCAAGGAAGACCTGCGCGATGGCCAAGATCCTGTACACGCTCACCGACGAAGCGCCCCTCTTCGCCACCTATTCGTTCCTTCCCATCGTCGAAGCATTCACCGCCGGCGCCGGCGTCCAGGTCGAAACCCGCGACATCTCCTTGGCCGGCCGCATTCTCGCCGCCTTCGCGGATCGCCTTCCCGAAGAGCAGCGGGTTCCCGACTCCCTCAGAGAGTTGGGCGAACTCGCCAAGACCCCCGAGGCCAACATCATCAAGCTGCCGAACATCTCGGCGTCGCTCCCGCAGCTCGAGGCGGCCATCACCGAACTGAACGCGCTCGGCTACGACCTGCCGGCCTACGCCGATGCGGACGCCGACGCCAAGGCCCGCTACGACGCCGTGAAGGGTTCGGCCGTGAACCCGGTGCTGCGCGAAGGAAACTCCGATCGCCGCGCCCCGCTGGCCGTCAAGAACTACGCCCGCAAGCATCCGCACTCGATGGGCGCCTGGTCGGCCGACTCGAAGACCGAGGTCGCCACCATGGGCAGCGACGACTTCCGCGCCAACGAACTGTCGGTGATCCTGCCCGAGGCCGACACGCTGCGCATTCAGCTGGTGGACGCCGCGGGCGACATCACCGTCCTCAAGGACGACCTCGCGGTGCTCGCCGGCGAGGTCCTCGACGCCACCGTGATGCGCGCCGCGGCGTTGGATGCCTTCCTCGCCGAGCAGATCGCCCGCGCCAAGGAACGAGGCGTCCTGTTCTCGGCGCACCTGAAGGCCACCATGATGAAGGTGTCCGACCCGGTGCTGTTCGGCCACGTCGTGACGGCGTTCCTCCCTGCGACCTTCGCCGCCTACGGCGACGACCTGGCCGCCGCCGGGCTGTCGCCGAACAACGGGCTGGGGGCGATCCTGGCCGGCCTCGACGCGCTGCCGGGCGGTGCCGAGATCAAGGCGTCCATCGACGCCGAACTGGCCGCCGGCCCTGCGCTGGCGATGGTGAACTCCGACAAGGGAATCACCAACCTGCACGTGCCCTCCGACGTGATCGTGGACGCCTCGATGCCGGCGATGATCCGCATCGGCGGCAAGATGTGGGGCCCCGACGGCCGCGAGGCGGACACGCTCGCCGTCATCCCCGACTCCTGCTACGCCGGCGTCTATCAGGCCGTCATCGACGACTGCCGGGCGCACGGCGCCTACGACCCGGTGACCATGGGTTCGGTGCCGAACGTCGGCCTGATGGCCCAGGCGGCCGAAGAGTACGGATCGCACAACAAGACCTTCGAGATCGCCAAGGCCGGCAAGGTCCAGGTCGTCACCTCGGGCGGCGAGGTGCTCATGGAGCACGACGTGGCCCCCGGCGACGTGTGGCGCGCCTGCCAGACCAAGGACGCCCCGATCCGCGACTGGGTCAAACTCGCCGTCACCCGCGCCCGTGTGTCCGGCACGCCGGCGATCTTCTGGCTCGACCCGACCCGCGCCCACGACCGCAATCTGAGGGGCCTCGTCGAGAAGTACCTGCGCGAGCACGACACCGAGGGTCTGTCCATCGAGATCGACTCGCCGATCGAGGCCACCAAGAAGTCCGTCGCGCGCATCCGCCAGGGTCTGGACACCATCTCGGTCACCGGCAACGTGCTGCGCGACTACAACACCGACCTGTTCCCGATCCTCGAGGTGGGCACGTCGGCGAAGATGCTGTCGGTGGTGCCGCTGATGAACGGCGGCGGACTGTTCGAGACAGGCGCGGGCGGGTCGGCACCCAAGCATGTGCAGCAGTTGCAGCAGGATGACTACCTGCGGTGGGATTCGCTCGGCGAGTTCCTGGCGCTGGCCGAGAGCCTCGCGCACCTGGCGCGCACGTCCGGCAACGCGCGGGCGGCCGTCCTCGGGGCCGCGCTGGACGCCGCGACCGGCACCCTGTTGGACGAGAACAAGTCTCCGGCCCGCAGGGTCGGCCAGATCGACAACCGCGGCTCGCACGCGTGGCTGGCGGTGTACTGGGCCGAGGAGTTGGCCAAACAGACCGAGGACGCCGAGTTGGCGGCGCTGTTCGCCCCGGTTGCCGAGCAGCTGCGCGCGAACGCCGAGACGATCTCGGCCGAGATGATCAGCGTCCAGGGCTCGCCGGCCGACCTGGGCGGCTACTACCGTCCGGCGCCCGAGAAGGCATCGGCGGTCATGCGCCCGTCGGCGACGCTGAACGGCATCATCGACGCCCTGCGCTGAGCATCCCGGCCCTGCGCTGAGCATCCCGGCCCGGCGCTGAGCATCCCGGCCCGGCAGCAGGCCGGGGCCGCCGGGTTTCACCGGTGCTCGGCGCGGTCGGTTCCGGGCCGGCTCAGGCCGAGCCCGCGCCTGCGTCGTCGCGATGAAGCCGACGCCACGCGAGTTCGGCGAGGAACGCGGCCTGGTCGGGCAGGACCGCGTCGTCGAACGCCACCAGCGGCGAGTGGTTCCACGGCTCGGCCGTCCAGTCGCGCTCGGGCGGAGTGCAGCCCAGGAACACGTAGGCGCCCGGCACCCGGTCGAGCACATAGCTGAAGTCTTCCGAACCCATCAGCGGATCGGCCGCCGGCTCGAAGCGCTCCTCGCCGAACAGTTCGGTCGCCACGCCCTGCGCGAAGGCCGCCTCGGTGGGATCGTTGACGGTGACCGGGTAGTCGACCGCGAACCGGACGTCGGCGGTGCACCCGTGCGCGGATGCGATGCCCTCCGCGAGGCGCCGGGTCTCGATCGTCAGCGTGTCGATGGACGCCTGCGACAGCGTGCGCACCGTGGCTCCGAGCGAGGCCGACGGCGGGATCACATTGCGGGCCGCGCCGGCGCTCAACTGCGTGACGGTGACGACGACCGGGTCGAACACCGAGAAGCGGCGGGTGACCATCGTCTGAAGCGCGAGACCGATCTCCAGCAGCGCCGGCACAGGATCCACCGCCGCGTGTGGCCGGGAGCCGTGCCCACCGCGTCCGTGCACGGTGATCTCCAGTTCGTTGGAGCCGGCCATGAACGGCCCGGGCCGGGTGGTGAACACCCCGGCGGCCCCGGTGGCGACGTGCACGCCGTACGCGGCCGCCACCCGCTCGCCGGCGGCGTCCAGGACGCCCTCCTCGATCATGATCCGCGCGCCGCCGAACCCCTCTTCCCCCGGCTGGAACATCAACACGACCGCGCCCGGCAGCTCGTCGCGGCGGGCCGCGAGGAGACGGCCCGCGCCGACCAGACCCGCCATGTGCAGGTCGTGCCCGCAGGCGTGCATCGCCCCGTTGACGGCCGCGTAGTCGAGGCCGGTCCGTTCGGTCATCGGCAGCGCGTCCATGTCGCCGCGCAGCAGCACGACCGGGCCGGGGCGTTGGCCGCGCAGCACCGCCGTCACCGAGGAGCACCCCGTGCCGAGGGTGATCTCCAGGCCGAGCCCGTCGAGGGCCTCCAGGATCCGCTGCTGCGTGCGCGGCAGATGGAGGCCGACCTCGGGCTCGCGGTGAAGGCTGCGACGCAGCTGAACCAGGTCGTCGCGCAGAGCGTGGGCATCGAGGTTGAAACTCATGCCTCCCTACCTACGCGGTCCGCGCGCGCGGGGCAAGTCTGGACGGCGGCGTGGTCCTATTCGAGGTCCAGATTCGCAGCCCTCGGCGTTCGCGCTTGTCGCGTGATGGCCCGAGCCATCTGGACATCGAAAACGACCACCGGCGCGAGGCCCCCGGCGTTGCCCCTAACCTGGGCATGTCACCGTCGAAGGAGCATCGTGGCGAGCAGACCCGCGGGGCGCGTCCCCCTCCCCCTCCACGTCAACGCGCCCGATGTCGCCCTGGTCTTCGAGGGCGGCGGCATGCGGGCCGCCTACACGTCCGCCGTCGTCGTGAGGCTCATCGAGGCCGGGGTCGTGTTCCCCTTCGTCGCCGGCATCTCGGCCGGTTGCACGAACACCATCAACTACCTGTCCTCGGACCGCTGGCGGGCCAAGGCGTCCGTCACCACGTTCGCAGGCGACCCGCAGTTCGGCAGTTGGCGCACCTTCGTGCGCGGGCAGGGACTGTTCAACTCCGACTACATCTATCTGCGCACGTCCCGCCCGGACCAGGCGCTGCCGCTGGACTACCAGGCCTTCGCCACCCACCCGGCCGAGATGTCGGTCACGGCGTTCCGCACCCATGACGGCGCCACCGTCCGCTGGGTCCGATCCGACATGCCCGACCTGGACGCCGTGAGCGTGCGGGCGCAGGCGTCCTCGACGATGCCCGTGATCATGCCGCCGGTCGAGATCGGCGGCGACCACTACGTCGACGGCGCCCTGTGCACCACCGGCGGCATCGCGATCGACGCCGCGCGGGAGGCGGGCTACCGACGTTTCTTCGTCGTTCTGACCCAGGAGCGGGCCTACCGCAAGAAGCCGCCGCCGAACCCGTGGTTCTACCGGCGCTACTTCCGGCGAACGCCCGCGGTCGCGGACGCCCTGATCGACCGTTGGGCGCGCTACAACGCCACCCGTGAGGAACTGTTCGACCTGGAGAGTTCCGGCGAGGCCTACCTGTTCGTGCCCGAGACCATGGCGATCGGCAACGGCGAGCGCAGCGTTCCGCGGCTGCTCGCGGCCCACGAGCGGGGTCTCAACCAGTCCACTCGCGAACTGCCGCGCTGGCGGGATTTCCTGGGTCTGTGACCGCGACTCCAGGACCATGACCGGCTGGGATCCTGGCCGGACGCGATCCTGGCCGGCTGGGATCCTGGCCGGCTGGGAGTCGCCGTCCGCGGGCGGGCGGCGTCGCCGGCGATCCTCCGGTGCCCGGCGCCTCCGCAAGAGTTCACGCTGCCCAGTGCGTCAGCCGCGCACCGTGATCACGTAGCCGAGGTAGACGGCGTAGGCGAGAACCATGAGGCCGCCCTCGCGGCGGGACAGCCGCTTGCCCCGCAGGAAGAGCGGGATGCACAGCAGCGAGACGGCGACCATGACCGGCAGATCGACGTGGAGCAGGTGCGGATCGATCGGGCCCGAGCCGTGCGCAACGAGGACCGGCACGCCGAGGATCAGCGTCAGGTTGTAGATGCTGGAACCGATCAGATTCCCGACGGCGATGTCGCGCTCGCCGCGGGCCGTGGCGACGATCGTGGTGAACAACTCGGGCGCCGACGTTCCGATCGCGACCACGGTCAACCCGATGAAGGCGTCCGACACACCGAACTCGCGTGCCATGCCGACGGCGCCCTGCACGAGCCACTCGGCGCCGATCACGATGACCACGATCCCGGCGATCAGGAGGACCATGGACCACCACGGGCGGCTGAGGGGCGACGGCCGATCGCGTTCCGGCTCGACCCCGTCCACGAGGCCCTCAACCACCGCGGAGTCCTTGTGGCGTCGCATCCACCAGGCCAGCGCGACGGTGTAGACGACCGCGCCCGACAGCAGCGGAATGCCCTCCCAGAAGCTCAGTTCGCCATCGAAGCTGAACAGCAGCACCAGGACTGCGGCGATCCCCATGCTGGGCAGGTCCAGCACCTGCGTCCGGCGACCAAAAGGGATCGCACGCACCGCCCCGCTGAGCCCGAGGATGAGCAGGATGTTGACGATGTTGGTGCCTGCGATGTTGCCGACGGCGAGCGAGCCGGCGTTGGCGTGCATGGCGTCGATGCCGACGGCGAGCTCTGGGGCGCTGGTGCCGATGGACACGATCGTGAGGCCGATGATCATCGGCGGGACGCCCATGCGCGCGGCGAGCAACGACCCGTAGCGCACCACCAGTTCGGCCCCCGCGATGAGGGCCAACAGCCCGGCGATCAGCTCCGGCAGCGCATGCATGGTGCAGGTTCCCCCTTGGGGCCGTCGATGCTCGTCGGAGAGCCGTACCGTCCATCCTGCCGGAATCCGCGGCGCAGGGTTGACGAAGGAGCCGGATCCGACTTGCCGCGCCTGGTAAACCGGGTGTGACCGAGCGCAGTCGACGAAAGGACTCCTGATGAACGCAGACCCGGCTCTGTCCATCCTCGACCTCATCCCCGTCGCCACCGGCCGGACCACCGGCGACGCGCTCGCGGCGTCGCTCTCGCTGGCCAAGGCCGCGGACGCCGCGGGCTACCGCCGCTACTGGGTGGCCGAGCACCACAACACGGGCGGGGTGGCGTCGACCGCGCCCGGCACGATCATCGGGTTGCTGGCGTCGGCGACCGCGCGGATCCGCGTCGGCTCGGGCGGCGTCATGCTGCCCAACCATGCGCCACTGGCGGTGGCCGAGCAGTTCGCGCTACTCGAGGCGGCCTTCCCGGGACGGGTCGACCTCGGCATCGGGCGCGCCCCCGGCACCGATCCGGTGACGTCATGGGCGTTGCGGGCGGGGGCGTCCGAGCAGGACGCCGTGTCGGCCTTCGATCGGCACGTGCAGCAGGTGGTGGCGTACATGTCGCCGGCGGGGGCGTCCGTGCGGATCCAGGGCCGCGACTTCGCGATCAGCGCGACCCCGTCGGCCACCAGCGAGCCGGAGATCTGGCTGCTCGGGTCGTCCGACTACTCCGCGCGTCTCGCCGCCCGGCTCGGGCTGGCCTACGTGTTCGCGCACCATTTCTCGGGCGTCGGCACCCAGGCCGCGCTGGACCTGTATCGCCGCGAGTTCGCCGGTCCGGGCGAGCCGCGCACCTTCCTCACCGTCAATGCGGCCACCGCCGACGCGGACGCCGCCGCCGAGCGCGCCGCGCTGCCGTTCCAGCACGCGATGGCGCGGATCCGGACCGGTTCGACGCGCGGCCCGATGCCGACGATCGAGGAGGCCAAGGACCTGCCGCTGCCGATGCCGCCGGACGCCTTCGCCGCGATCTCGGCGCCGTGGCTCGTCGGCACACCCGACGACGTCGCGTCCGGGGTGGTGGAGCTCGCCCGTCACTTCGAGGTGGACGAGGTGATGATCCAGCCGATCGGCGGAGCGTCCGAGCTCGACCCGCCCGGCCGCATCGCCTCCCGCGAGCACACGGTGGTCGAGCTGGCCACCGCCCTCACCCGTCGCCACAGATGGGGCTCATAGATGGTCGTTCTCACGACGGTGAGTAACGCGTAGGACGCTCCGGGCGCACGGGTGGTCGTTATGGAGGGGCAGGCACCCACCCATAACGACAACCCGTGCGCCCGATCCCGCTCTTGGCCGATCCACGACGCTGAAAACGACCATCCGTGCGCCCATCACCTCGCCGACGGCATCCGGAGGGCGTGCATGCCGAGGTCGGCGAGCGTGGGGATCCACGGCTCGACGTCCAAGCGCATGCCGGCCTGCTCCGGCGTCCGGTCGGCCTTGCGTCCGTTGCAGGGCTGGCAGGCGGCGACGCAGTTGAGCCAGGTCGAACGTCCGCCGTGGGCGCGCGGCTGGACGTGGTCGACGGTGGTGCCGGTCTTGCCGCAGTACGCGCAGCGGTAGCGGTCCCGGCGCAGGACGTTCTGCTTGGAGAACATGACCCTGCGGGTGCTGCGGTACACGAGGAGCGTGGCGACCTCGTTCACCAGTTCGACCGCGGTCACCCGGCGGTAGGGGCCGATGTACTGGCCGTCGAGCCACTCGAGTTCGCGGGCGACGCCGCGGAACAGCATGCCGATGGCGTGTTGCAGCGGAACCTTCCGCAGCGCGTAGCGGGCGCGCTGGTCGGGCCGGGCGCGGCCTGCTCCGGCGTTGTAGACGATGACGGTGGCGGGCATGGCCGCGTCCTCCTTTCTGGTTTGGACGGCGAAAAATGGGGATAGTCGGGGTCGTGGGTGGCGTTTCCGGGCGCTGGAAATAGCGCTGCGGTCAGTGCCCGCAACGAACTGTTCTGTATAGGTCGGGCACCGTCGTGGTGCTCGCGGCGATGATCCGGGGAAATCGATGCCGGGGTCGGCGCATTCCCATGCCGCCTTTGCCATCTTGCCGAGCAGCGGGCGGGCGTCGACCGGTGACGATCCCGAAAATCAGCGCGGACCCAGGGTTTCGGCCCCCAACCGGCGCTGTTGGAGAACCGCCGTTCTACCCGTTGGCGCTGCGTCCGCATGCAGAAAAGGGCCGCTCCGAGCCTGACGACTTCGGTGGAGCGACCCTGTGACAAGGTTTGATGCCCTACATCACGTCACTCCTCAGCCTCGGCTCGTCGCCGTCGACACGCCACGGGCTTGCCCCGGAAAACAGCATGATCGCAGCGCCGTACGAGCACACCGTCAGTGCGTCGTGCTGCTTGATCATGGTCATACCTCTCTGATTCTGAGCGTTTTCGCCCATCAAACAATAGGGCACCCTCGCGTCGGGATGCAAACAATCGCCGAGATCGGGGAACCTGGCGGGCGTCCGCTGATCCGCCGGCCCAAGCCCGGCCGGACCTCCGCGCCTACGATCGGAACCGTTGCGCACGAAATTTCGTAGGCAACGGTGCCGATCGTGCGCACGAGCGTCAGCCCCTCATAGGGCGACCCTTCGTTTGGCGGTCAGACGTTGAACCTGAACTCCACCACGT
>JAVTWJ010000007.1:24543-95988 GCA_032229785.1 Propionibacteriaceae bacterium | reverse complement strand
TCGCCTTCCCACGGAGTGCGCTCAACACCGGGCCGTGTCGGGAGGGTAGCGGTGTTGCGCGTCCTGCGGCGTGACCGTGTGCGCAGAAACCCGCACGAGTTGGCTGCGCTGAAGATGCGGTGAGGATGAGAAACGCCGAAAGCCGCCCCGACTAGAGACATCATCCCTAGTCAAGGCGGCTTTCAAACCGTCGGGGTGACAGGATTTGAACCTGCGACCTCATCGTCCCGAACGATGCGCGCTACCAAGCTGCGCCACACCCCGATTGGCCCGTGAGCCGAGGTCGATCATAACTCACTCGGCGCGGAATCTCACATCGGCGCCGCGTCCGGTCGCGCGACGAGCGTGAGCAGAGTCACCTCGGGCGGGCACGCGAACCGGTAAGGCGCGAACGGCGACATGCCGAAGCCGGCCGACACGTGTACGGGGGCCTGGCGTGGACCGCTGGCGTGCGTGAACAGCCCCTTGGCGTGCTCGCGCGGCAGGTCGCAGTTCGTGGTCAGCGCGCCGAATCCGGGCAGGCAGACCTGGCCGCCGTGGGTGTGGCCCGCGAGCACCAGGTCCAGGCCGTCGGCCACCATGGCGTCCAGCACCCGCAGGTAGGGCGCATGGGTGACGCCCACCTCGACCGCATCGGTGGACGCCGGCCCGGCGACCTGCGCGTAGTCGTCCAGGTCGTGATGGGCGTCCGACGTGCCGCGGAACCGGAACGCGGTGCCGCGCACCGTCAACTCGACCGTGCGTTGTTCCACGAAGTGCCAGCCGATGCCCTCCAGCGCGGCACGCAGTTCGGCGGTCGGCAGTTCGGCGGTCGACGGCAGCCCGGACGCCGCACCCGCAGGTTTGCTCGTGGAGCGGAGGAGGTAGCGGACGGGCACCTTGAAGCGGGGCGCCTCGACGTCGTTCGAGCCGAACACGAAGACGCCCGGCACGTCCCGCAGGCGGCCCAGCGACTCCAGCAGCGGCGCGATGGCCTCGGCCGATGCGATGTTGTCGCCGGTGTTCACCACGAGATCGGGCTCAAGCCCCGCCAAGCCGCGGAGGAAGTCGCGTTTGCGTCCCTGGCGCGGGAGCAGGTGGGCGTCCGAGAGATGCAGCACCCGCACGGGTGGCGCCCCCGCCGGCAGCAGGGGCAGGGTGAACCGCCGGACCTGAAAGGCCGTGCGCTCGATCAGCACACCGTAGGCGACGCACGCCGCCCCGATGGACGCTGCCGTGGCCAGGACGCGGCGCGACGTCATCGGTTGCCCTCGGGGGGCTGAGCCTCCGCCTGTGCGGGTGTCGAGGCCGGCGCCGGCGTGTAGGCGGGACCGGACGACACCAGCAGCCTGACCGTGCTGTACCGCGGAGCCCGGCGCTTCGGGTCCATCCCCAGGAACGTGCCCTCGGGGGAGGAATGGGTGATCCGTGAGATGGACGTGCCGAACCCGGCGTCCCGCAGCTGCTGACGGCAATCGTTGAGGCCCGAGCAGGACGGAAGGTCCACCGTTTCGACCTCGATGGCCGTCGGCTTCACGAACCGACCGCGGGGCAGCCCTTCGAGCGCGGCGGTCATCGCCGGCTTCCAGATGCCCGCGCCGGCCTCGCCGCCAGAACTGCCGGACAGCCGGGCGCTGCCGTTGCGGACGGGCGCGCCGGTGAGCGAACGGTTGTTGGGGTCCAGGTACTTGTACCGGTCGGCCTTCGGATCCACCGTCAGCGTCGCGGCACCGACCAGTTGCGGGGTGAAGCCCACGGTCCAGATGGTCGGCGTCCCGGTGTCGGTGCCGGTCTTGCCGGCGATGTCGTAGCCGGGAATGTTGGCTGCCCGCGCGGTGCCGCTCTGGAACGGACCCCGCAGGATGTCCGTGACCCGGTCGGCGACCGCGGCCGGGATGACCTGCTGGCAGTTCGCGTCGGGCACCTCGTAGTCGCGCCCGGCCTTGCTGCTCACCGAGCTCAGGATGATCGGGTCGCAGCGGACGCCGCGGGCCGCGATCGTCGCGTACGCGTTCGCCAGCGAAATGGGGGACGCCTCGCGTGCGCCCAGCGTGAACGAGCCCAACTGGGCGTGGCTCCAGGCCTGGTCGATGGTCTCCTTGGTGCCGTCGGCGTTCCGACCGGGCAGGATGTTGAGGCCGAGCGTGCGGGCCATCTGGGTGACTTCGCACAGTCCGACGTCCTGCTGGAGCGCCACGAAATAGTTGTTCACCGAGTTCGCGGCGCCCGAATACATGTCGAAATGGCCGGAGACACCGCGGACGGTCCACCCTCTCGAGCCGACGTACACGCCGTCGCAGGTGCGGAACCGCTCACCGCTCCAGTCCTTGGACGCGGGGGATTCGTAGCTGCGCGACGTCGGGAAGCCCTTGGCGACCGCCGCGGCGAGGACGAACATCTTGTAGGTGGAGCCGCCCTTGAAGCCTTCCGCGCCGCCGAGATTGCTCTCCATGGCGTAGTTCCAGTACGACTGGCCGGGGCCGGCGCCGATCTCGTAGCGGCTCTGCGCGACCGCCTTGATCAGTCCGGTCCCGGGCTCGATCATCGTCATCAGGCCGATCACCGGATCGGTCGGGTAGACGTAACGCGACACCGCTTCCTGCGCCGCCCGCTGCGTGCGCGGGTCGATGGCGGTCTCGATCGTCAGGCCGCCGCGCTTGAGCAGCCGCCCCGCGGCCTCCTTCTCGGCGGCCGTCGTGCCACCGCCGAGGCTCGGCATCTGCAGCAGCGTCTTCTCCACCACCGAGCACAGGTGGGGGAACTCGCTGGACACGCAGCCGTTCGCCACCTCGGTGATCCGACTCCGGTCAAAGCCCTCGACCTTGGCCTGCTCCGCCTGCTCGGCCGTGATCGCGCCTTGCCTGAGCATCACGTCAAGCACGTTGTTGCGGCGCTCGAGGGCCAGCTTCTCGTAGCGGATCGGGTCGGTGGTCACCGGGTTGCGGACGAGGCCGGCCAGCAGGGCCGCCTGCGCCAGATTCAGCTCGGACGCCGGGATCCCGAAGTAGCGCTGGGCAGCGGCCTCGACGCCGTATGCGCCGGCCCCGTAGTAGGCGAGGTTGAGGTAACGCTCGAGGATCTCGTCCTTGGACAGTTTGTCCTCCAGGGCGATCGCGTACCGCAACTCGAGGAGCTTGCGTCCGAACGTGCGTTCGCGGGCGGCGGCCAGGGCTTCCTTGTCGTTGTCGGCGACGGCCTTGTCGATGAGGGCCAGCTTCACGTACTGCTGGGTGAGGGTCGAGCCGCCCTGCGTGTTGCCCGAGGACGTCCGCACCAGCGCGCGCAGCGTGCCCTTGAGGTCGAGTGCGCCGTGGTGATAGAAGCGCTGGTCCTCGACGGAGATCTGGGCTTGCTGCATCATCGCGGAGATTTCGGACAGCGGCACGTAGACGCGGTTCTCGTTGAAGAAGGTGGTGAGCACGGTGCCGTCGGCCATGTACACCGTCGAGCCCTCGGCGGGAGGCGGAGTCTCGACCTCGCGGGGCAACGCGCGGACCGTGAGGGCGCCCGCCTTGGCGAGTTCGGCCGCGACGCCCACGCTCGGCACGGCGAGCCCCGCGACCAGGACGCCGCCGAGCACACTGACGCAGACGAACATCACGGTTGAGTACAGCCGTCGGCTCATGGTGGGAACGCGCACGCGTCAAGCCTACGCGACCGCGTCTCCCCAGCCCGTGAGCGACCCGTGTCGGCCTCGTCGGCACCGGCCGGCGGGCGGCAGGGAGGGCATTGTTTGGCAACTCGAACGCCGATGTTTATCATACTGTTACGCCGGTGAGGGGACTCACCCGCACGACGGAGAGGTTGTGCAATGACGTTCGTAGACGCGGATGACTGGACGCTTCAGGCCAAGTGCCGGGGGATGCAGGACAAGCTGTTTCCCCATGGAGCCGACCAGAAGCGTGCGCGTGCCGTGTGCGTGGCCTGCGCCGTCCGCTCGCAATGCCTGGCCGAGGCGCTTGACAACCGCATCGAGTGGGGCGTGTGGGGCGGAATGACCGAGCGCGAGCGTCGGCAGCTGCTGCGCCAGCGCACCGACATCGCCGACTGGCAGTCCGTGCTGTGCGGCAAGCCGAAATGACCCGGCCGGTCTCGAACCGTCTAGGCTGACGCCATGACGAAGTGGGAGTACGCCACCGCACCCGTGTTGGTGCACGCAACCAAGCAGATCCTGGATTCCTGGGGCGTCGATGGTTGGGAGCTCGTCGCCATCGTCCCCGGCCCGAATCCCCAGAACGTCGTGGCCTACTTCAAGCGGCCACTCCAGGAAGACAAGTGGTGACCAGCCCCGTCGCGCGTCTCGCCGCGCTCGGCCTGGAGCTCCCACCCGTCGCCGCGCCCGTGGCGGCCTACGTTCCGGCCACCGCGACCGGCGGGCACGTGATGACCTCCGGCCAACTGCCGACCGTGGCCGGTGAACTGGTGGCGCGCGGGAAGGTCGGGGCCGAGGTTACGCTCGAGGCGGCCGTGGACGCCGCCCGGGTCGCCGCACTCAACGCACTTGCCGCCGCCGCGTCCGTGGCCGGGGGCTTGGACTCGATCGCGCGCATCGTGAAGGCCACCGTGTTCGTCGCCTGCACGCCCGACTTCACGGCACAGCCCCAGGTCGCCAACGGCGCCAGCCAGCTGTTCGTCGACGTCTTCGGCGAGGCGGGCCAGCATGTGCGCAGCGCGGTCGGCGTCCCGGTGCTGCCACTGGACGCGCCCGTGGAGATCGAGCTGATCGTCGAACCGGTCGGCGCCCGCTAGCGAGGTGGATCAACCGCAGGCGGTCAACGCGGCGCTGGCCGCGCGGTACCCGGACGCCCGCTGCGAGCTGGACTTCACCACGCCGCTGGAGTTGCTCGTCGCGACGGTGCTGTCGGCGCAGTCCACCGACCGGCGGGTCAACGCGGTGACGCCGGCGCTCTTCGCGACGTATCCGGAGGCCGCCGCCTACGCGTCCGCCTCGCTGGACGACCTCGAGGAGATCATCCGGCCCACCGGGTTCTTCCGGGCGAAGGCGGCGCACCTGGTCGGTATCGGGGCGGCGCTCGTCGAACGGTTCGGGGGCGTCGTGCCCGGCACCCTGGACGACCTGGTGACGTTGCCGGGGGTGGGCCGCAAGACGGCCAACGTGGTGCTCGGCGACGCCTTCGGTGTGCCCGGCATCACCCCGGACACGCATCTCATCCGCCTCTCGAACCGCTTCGGCTGGGTGGCCTCGACCCGCCCCGCCGTGGTCGAGAAGTCCGTCGGCGCGCTGTTCGACCCGTCGGAGTGGGTCATGCTGTGCCATCGCGTCATCTGGCACGGACGCCGCTGCTGCCACGCCCGGCGTCCGGCCTGCGGGGTGTGCGCGCTCGCGGAACTGTGCCCGAGCTTCGGCGAGGGGCCGACCGATCCGCAGGTGGCGGCGGGGCTGCTCCGGGAGCCACGCCGATGAGCGGCGCATCTCGCGCGCTGGCCGCGCTCGCCGCCGCCGTCCTGCTCGCCGGCTGCGCGGCGTCCGCGGCGCCCGCCCAGCCGCTGCCGCCGCGTCCGGTCGATCCGGCGTTGGTCGCCCAGCGGGAGGCGGCGGGCATCGCCGACTGTCCCGAGACGGCCGCGACGGCGCCGCCGGTCGGCGGTGGGCTCCCCGACCTCGTCCTGGGATGTCTGGGCAGCGGCAGGCAGGTCAACCTCGCGGCGATGCGCGGCGAGCCCATGGTCATCAACGTGTGGGCTCAGTGGTGCGGGCCGTGCCGCCTGGAGGCGCCGCACCTGCGCGCGTTCGCCGAGCGCGCCGGCGCGAAGATCACGATCCTCGGCATCGATCACAACGATCCCGACCCGGCGCTCGCCCTGGAGTTCGCCGCGCTCGCGGGGTGGACCTACCCGCACCTGAGCGACCCGCTGAAGCAGACGGCCGGGCCGCTGCGATTCAACGGAATCCCGGTGACGTTCCTGGTGGACGCGGAGGGCCGCATCCAGTACCGGATCGTGGGTGCCGTCGCCTCATCCGATCAACTGGCCGCGGACGTGCGTACCTACCTGGGAGTGGAGGTCTGATGCGTAGTCCCGACGTTCTCACACGCCTGGAGTCCCGTCTGAGCGAACCGGGTGCGGGCGCCCGGGTCGTCCGCGGCCGCGAGTCGCGTCGCGGCCGCCCGTCGCGTCGCGGACGGGCGGCGGCGGTGCTGATCCTGTTCGACGCGCCGTCGGTGGACGCCGCGCCCGGCGACCTGGAACTCGTGATCGTCGAGAAGTCGGCCCACCTGCGCAAGCATGCCGGCCAGTGCGCCTTCCCGGGCGGACGGGTTGAACCGACGGACGCCTCGAGCGAGGAGGCGGCGCTGCGGGAAGCGCGCGAAGAGGTCGGCATCGATCCGGCCACGGTCGAACTGCTCGGTGTCCTGCCTCCCGCGCACGTCGCGGTGACCGGCTACGACGTGACGCCGGTGGTCGGCTGGTGGCGCGAGCCGCACCCCCTCGAGGTGGTCGACGCCGTCGAGATCGCCGCGGTCCACCGGATTCGCGTCGGCGATCTGATCGACCCGGCCAACCGCGTCGCCTGGCGGCTGCCCATGGGGTACCGAGGGCCGGCGTTCGTCGTCGGCGAGTTGTTCATCTGGGGATTCACCGGCCACCTGATCGACGGCCTGCTGACCGTCGCAGGATGGGAGCAGCCGTGGGACGAGCGACGGGTCGCCCTGGTGCCGGAGCGCTTCCTTCACCGCGCGGGGCTCGACACCGGTCGGTAGCTGGACGTCCGTCGGCGGTCAGGGACGCTGCGAGCCGGAGGGTGTCCCCGCCACCACCGCGCGGACGTGGGACTGACCCTGGGCGATCGCTGACGTGACGGCGTCCACCGTGCGGTTGGCTTCGCCGATCGTGGCCTCGGGCCCGGAGAACGTCATGCGCCTCTTGCCGATCAGCGCGAGGATCGCCGCGACGACGAGCAACAGCACCGCCATCGTGAGGAACCCGAGTGTGAACGCCCACACGATCGGCAGGGCGCCCATGTAGAGGGCGCTGAAGGCGAGGCCGCCGCAGATGAACAGCAGCAGGCCGGCGACGGCCAGGAAGAACGCGGCGGCCCCCACGAGCCCGACGCCGACCCCGAGCCGTTTGGCCTGGGGAACCAGCTCGGCCTTGGCCAGCTCGATCTCGCCCTTGACGATGGTCCTGACGTCGGCGGTGATGTCACTGATGACGTCACCGATCTCTGGCTCTGCCATGATTCTCCTCGGTTGGCTCGTCCGCCATGCTAGTGCCAAGGCAGGGCCGGAGTGCGGCGTCACAGTCGGATCGGCAGGCCCGGATCGTCGTCCTCGAGCAGGGACGCCGCCGCGACGTGATCGACCACCGTCTTCCATGAGGACACCCGATAGGGCAGCAGGAGCGGCTCCGGGACGCGCGCCGAGTTCTCGTACAGTTCGCCGACCGCGTGCATGAGTGCGCCGAGTCGGTCGGCGTCCAGATCGGGGAATCGCCGCGCCACCATGTCGAGCAGGTTGACCCGGCTGATCGGCACCCAGAGCCGGTGGCGGCGTTCGGTGACGTCCACGAAGAACGGGCTGGTGGTCAGGTGCTCGACACTGTCAGTGCCGTAGGCGCCGGCCATGGCACCCGGGTCGACATCGCGCAGCAGCGCGCTCAGCCGGCGCACCCACGGCACCGAGTCGTCGCGCACGAGGTAGCTGACCGCCACGTGTCCACCAGGCGCCAGCACTCGGGCGATGGACGCCAGCGACCCCTCCGGCAGCGAATGCAGGGACTGATGGATGGCGACGATGTCGAAGGAGCGCGGCGCGAACGGCAGTTGGCTCGGCTCACCCACGACGGGCAGCGCATGGGGGGCGCGATGGAGCAGCGCGCGGACGCCGGCACGGCTGGTGTCGCAGGCGACGAGTCGGACGTCCTCGCCGAGCGCGGCGACCAGCGGAGCGGCCGTGCGGCCGAGGGCGAGCAGGCGGGTGGCTGGCCTGATCGCACCGTCCTGGGCCGTGAGCAGCCATTCGAGGGCGGTCGGGGGGATCGCCGGCTGGGTGGAGGCAGACATGGGCCGATGGTAGGCGAGCGCCGGGGGTCGTGTCCCGGCTCGGGTCCGGCGTGTGCCCTGTGGATGACGGCGCGGCTGTCCACAGGGGGCGGATCGGCCGCCCGGGCGTGGCGTGCGCCGCCGATGGTCGGGTCATGGATCGTGATGAGGACGTGACGCTGCTGACGTCGGATCAGGCCGTCCAGGACGCGGTGGAGTCGAGCGCGGCCGCCCTCGGGGTGCCGATCCAGGTCGTCGCCGAGACCGAGGACGCCCTGGCCCGCTGGCCGACCGCCCGCGCGATCCTGGTGGGTGGCGACCAGGCCCAGGCGTTGGCGTCCGTCGCGCCGCGCCGCCGCGAACGGGTGTACCTGGTCGGCTACGAGCCGGCCGAGCTCGGATCGTGGTCGCTCCCGCTGGGTGCCGAGGTGATCCCGCTGCCGCAGGGTCGCGCGTGGCTGTCGGGCGTGCTGGCCCCCGAAGCCGGACGCCAGGCCCGGATCGTCGCGGTGGTCGGCGGGTCCGGTGGCGTCGGCGCGTCGACCCTGGCCGCGGGGCTGGCGCTGGCCGGTGCTCGCGCCGGGGTGAACTGTGCACTGATCGATGCGGACGAACTCGGCGGCGGGCTCGACCTGCTGCTGGGCGCTGAGCGGGCGTCCGGCTGGCGGTGGCCCCGACTGCTCGCCGCGAGGGGCGAGGTCGGCGACCTGCGCGGTGTCCTGCCGCGGGTCGCGGGCGTGACGGTGGTGTCCTTCGGTCGCGAGGCGTGCGCCGTGCGGGGCGAGGCCCTGCAGGCGGTGGTGGGGTCGCTCGCGCGGCACCACGACGCCCTGATCGTGGACGCCGGACGCGGCGCGCCGGCGGCGATGCCCCTGGTGCGCGGCGCGGAGGCGACGGTGCTGGCGGTCCGCGGCCGGGTGCAGGCGATCGCCGCGGCGGCCGTCGCGCGGGAGCGTCTCGGTGCGGGCGCGGTGGGGGTGGTCCTGGGCGACCGGGCCGGCCCGCCCGGCGCGCTGGTCGCCGAGATGGTGGGCGCGCCGCTGTGGGGGCAGCTGCCGCGCTCCCGTGCGGTGGCCACCGACGCGGAGGCGGGCGAGTTGCCGCGACACCGCGGGGCGTGGGCGCGCGCGACCTCTCGGGTATGGCAGAAGGCGTGGGCGGAGGCGTCCGATGGACGTTGATCTCGACGAGATACGCGCCCGGCTGAGCGAGCAGGGCAGGCAGGCGACGCCGGTCGACGTGGCCGAGGCGCTGGCCTGGCTGGGGCACGTGGTCAGCGACTCCTCCGTGCGCGACACGGTCTCAGCGCTGCGGCGTTCCTCGCGCGGCGCCGGACGCCTCGACGACCTGCTCGCCGAACCCGGGGTGACCGACGTCCTCGTGAACGGCCCCGACGCGGTGTGGGTCGACCGGGGTGGAGGCTTGGAACCGGCGGGTATCCGGTTCGAGAGCGAAGAAGAGGTCCGCCGGCTGGCGGTCCGGTTGGCGGCGATGGTCGGACGTCGCCTCGATGACGCGTCGCCGTTCGTCGACGCCCGGTTGCCGGACGGCACGCGTGTGCACGCCGTTCTGGCGTGCATCGCCGACCGCACGTGCCTGTCGCTGCGGGTGCCCGCGCGCACCAGGTTCGCGCTGGAGGAGTGGGTCGCGCGCGGGTCGCTGACCAGTCTCGGCGCCAGCGTCCTGCGCGGGCTGGTGGCCGGGCGTGCGGCGCTGTTGGTGTCGGGCGGCACCGGCTCGGGCAAGACCACCCTGCTGGCCTCGATGCTGGGCGAAGTGGATCCGGCCGAGCGACTGGTGATCGTCGAGGACAGCAGGGAACTCGATCCGCGCCATCCTCATGTGGTGCGGATGGAGGGCCGCACGGCGAACGCCGAGCGCGTGGGGTCGGTGACGCTCACCGACCTGGTGCGCAACGCCCTGCGGATGCGCCCCGACCGGCTCGTCGTCGGCGAGGTGCGCGGGGCCGAGCTGGCGGATCTGCTCGCGGCGCTGAACACCGGGCACGAGGGAGGCTGCGGGACGGTGCACGCCAACAGCGCGGCGTCCGTGCCGGCACGGTTGGAGGCGCTCGGAGCGCTGGGCGGGCTCGATCGGCACGCGCTGCACGCGCAGGCGTCCGCGGGACTGGACGCGGTGGTGCACGTGCGGCGGGCGACAGGCCGGGGCGCTGCCGGGCGTCGCTGGGTCGAGCAGATCGCGGCGCTGCAGGCCGACGAGGGCGGACTCCTCAGGGCGGTGCCGGCGCTGACGTGGACGGTGGAGGGGCGCCTGAGCGAGGGGCCTGGCCTCGCGGCGCTGGACGAGTGGTTGCCGTGATCGCGGTACTGGTGGCCTTGTGCGCGGGGCTGGTCGGGTGGTGGCTGGTTCCGGCGCCCGGTGCGGCGACGCGGCTGCGCGCGGCCGAGGCGACGGGCGCGGGTCGCGTGCGTGGGGGAGCCTCCGAGCGCGGCACTGCCGCGGACGCCCGGGGTGCTCGCGGGCGTCGAGGCGCGCGGCGGTCGTGGCTGGTCGTGGCCGTCGCCGGCGGTGCCGTCGTGGGGGCGGGCGTGGTGGCGGGCCCCGGTGCGGCTGCGGTCGCGCTCGCGCTGGCGCAGGTGTGCGGTTGCGCCGCCGGGCTGGCGCGGGCGCGCCTTGCCCGTCGGGCACGGGCGCGACGGCGTGCCGAGGTCGTTCACGCGGGCGAGCTGATCGCCGGGCTTCTCCGCGTCGGCAGGGTCGCCGGTGACGCGCTCGGCGAGGCCGCCTCGGACGCGCCGGTGCTGGCCCGCGCGGCCACCGAGGTCGCGGTGGGAGGCGAAGCGACGTCCGCACTGCGCCACGCGGTGGTGCTGCCCGGGCACGAGGGGCTGGACGACTTGGCTGCGGCGTGGGAGCTCTCCGTGCGCACCGGCGCCTCGCTCGCGCCCGCGTTGGACGCGGCCGCGGCCAGGCTGGCGTCCGATCACGAGATCGCGCGCGTCGTCGAAACCGAATTGGCGGCGGCCAGGCTGGCCGGGCGCATGCTGGCGGTGCTTCCGGTGGTGGGTCTCGGGCTGTCGTTCCTGCTCGGCGGCGATCCGTTCGGGTTCCTGACGGGTGGAGTGATCGGCTGGGTGTGTCTGAACCTGGGCGCGGGGCTGGCGTGCGCCGGGGTGTTGTGGATCGAGGCCGTGGCCGCCAAGGCGGGAGGAAGCTGATGGGCGCCCTGGTCGCCGCACTGGCGGACGCGCTCGCCGACGGCGCAGTGCCCTCCGTCCTGCCGGCACTGGCCGCGGCGCTCGCGGTGTGGTGGGCGGTGCCGCCCGCGGGCACCCCGCGACTGCGGCGACGGGTGCGGGGCGAGCCCGGAGGCCGCAGGGCGGTGCGCGCGTGGGTGCGTTCCTGGGTGCGGCGGCGTTCCGACCGCGCGCGGGAGCAGGCGCTGCGCGACCTCGTTCCCCAGGTGTGCGAGCTGATGGCGGTGTGTCTGGAGGCCGGACGCCCGCCGCGCGTCGCGGTGCGCCTGGTCGCCTCGGTGGTCGCCGAGCCGGCGTCGACGGTGCTCGGCGAGGTAGTGCAGCGCATCGACCTGGGGGTCGACGAGCCGCAAGCCTGGGCGGAGTTGAAGTCGGTGCCGGGCTATGGCGACATCGGGCGGGATCTCGCGCGCTCGGTTCGCAGCGGGGTGGGGATGGCCGACCTGTTGCGCCAGCATGCCCGTGAGGCGCGCGACCGGAGCGCCGGAGCGGCGATCGCCCGCGCCCGGACGGCAGGCGTGCGCAGCGTCGTGCCGCTCATGGTCTGCTTCCTGCCGGCGTTCATGCTGCTGGGCATCGTCCCGCTGTTCGGGGCGTTCGCGGCCGGCCTGGGTGGGTAATCCGTCCATGCGCGCCGCGGGAACTCGAGGATCCACACCGGTGTCTGCGCGTCCGGGCGCCGCCCAGGGTTCGTCCACAGGCCGCCGTCGTCACGCCGAGTTGTCCACACGCCCACCCGGACGCTGCTCGGGACGCCGCGGTGACGCCGATGGTCGGGGCGTGCCGCACACGGGCGGCGCGAGTGAGAGAGGACAACCCATGTTGGAAGCCATTCAGAACCGTCCGGTCCGGATCCGCGGGGAGCGCGGCATGGCGGCGGTCGAGTACGCGATCGGCGTCGTGCTGATCATCGCCATCATCGGGGCGATCATCGCGTCGATCCAGGGCGACTGGTTCGGCCCCCTGGTCGAGAACCTGGTCGCGGCGCTGGTGGATACCGTGACCGAGGCGTTCGATCTGCCGAGTCTGTTCCCCGGCAAGCCGTGATCGCGATGGTTCGCGGCGAGCGGGGGATGGTGAGCGTGGAGACCGGGTTCGCCGCACTGTTTCTCGCGCTCGCCGCGGGCCTCGCCATCACCGTCGCGGGAGCACTGTTCGTGCTGGGCCAATGCCAGGTGAGCGCCAACGAGGTGGCCCGGCAGTTGGCGCGCGGCGACGAAGCGGCGGTCGCCCGGGCCAGCGCCGATGCGCCCGCGGACGCGGTGGTCACCGCGGCGCGCGAGGGCGGCGTCGCCGTCGTCACGGTGCGCTGGACGGCCCGCCTGGGCGGCATCGAGTGGCCGCTGGAGGCTCAGGCGCGGGTCCAGGAGGAGCCGTGAGGCGCCGCGGTCGCCGGCGTGACGAGCGAGGCTCGGCATTGCTGCTGGCCGCCGTCGTGGCCGTCCTGATCGTGGCGCTGACCGGTGTCCTGGTGGTGGCGGGGCTGGTGCGTGCGGCGGGGGAGCGCGCCCGCGGCGCCGCCGACCTCGCGGCGCTCGCCGGCGCGAGGGTGCTCGACGAGCAGGCCGGGCGGACGCCGGCCGGGCCGGGTGCGGAGCGGTCGGCCGAGCAGGCGTGTGCGGCGGTGTCGGCGGCCGCGCGACTCAATGGGGCCGAGGCCACGCACTGCGCGGTGAAGGGCGACGAGGTCGAGTACGTGGTCACCGTCGCGGTGCGCGCCGACGTGCGGGTGGTGGGCCTGATGTTCCCGCTGCAGGCGTACGCCAACGCGGGCATGATCACGGGTGCACTGGAATGACCGGCATCATCCCCGGCGTGCTCGCCGCTTCGACGAGGCCCTGCGGGGGCGGCCGGCCGCGTAGGCCGGCCGAGCAAGCGCGACGGACGAGTTCAGCCGGCCCTCGCCTCCAGGCGAGCGAACGCGCCCGAGGCGGCGCGCAGGTCACCGGCCCGGCCCGCCTCGATCAGGCGGGCGGCGTCCAGCACCAACACGGGCGCGTCGTCGGGAATCAGATCGGCGCGGTGGGTGATCTCGATCACGGTCAGGTCGCCGAGCAACGCGGCGAGCCGCTCACGGACGAGGGCGGCACCCGCGGCGTCCAACTGGCTCAGCGCCTCGTCGAGGATCAGCAGCCGGGGCCGCGCGACCAGCGCGCGGGCGAGCGCCAGGCGCTGGAGTTGGCCGCCCGACACCGCCACGCCGCGCTCGCGGGTGGTGGTGGCGAGACCGTGCGGGAGCCCGGCGACCCAGTCGTCGAGGCCCGCCGTGTGCAGCGCCTGCGCGAGGGCGCGATCGTCGGCGTCCGGGGCGGCCAGCCGCAGGTTGTCGGCGATCGTGCCGCTGAGCAGGGTGGGCCGCTGGGACACCAGCGCGACGCGGCGACGCACCTCGGGCAGCGGCAGGTCGCGCAGGTCGACGCCACCCAGGGTGAGGGCGCCCTCGTCGGGATCGCGGCCACGCAGCAGCAGCGTCGCGAGGCTCGACTTGCCGCTGCCCGAGACCCCGACCACGTACGTCCATGCGCCGGCGGCTATCAACGCGTCGACCTCGGCGAGCGCCGGGCGGGCGGCGTCCGGGTAGGTCAACGTGACGCGGTCCAGGCGAACCGCCGCGCTCGCCGGCGCGGGGCCACCCGCACCCCCGCGGTCCTGCACGGTCGGCGCCGCATCCACCACCCGGCGGACGCGCTCGGTCGCCGCGAACGCGGCGTCCAGGCCGGTCGCGAAGTCGTCCACACCGCGCGCCGGGGCGAACAGGCCGACCCCGAAGGCCAGCGTCACCGCCAGGTCGGCGACGGGCAGCCCCTGGCCGAACGTGACCAGCAGCGCGGCGATGAGAGCCCCGGCCTGCAGCAGCGAGTTCGCCGCGATCCGCCACGACTGCCGGACGCTCGTTCGCCCACGGGCCGCGGCGAGGGTGCGGTCGGCGTCCGCCAGCCCCTCGAGACGCGAACCCTGCGCCCCAAAGGCGAGCACTTCGCGGACGCCCTGGAGGTCGTCGCCCAGGTGGGCGGCGACCGCGCCCCGAGCGTCGGCCACCTCGCGGGCTGCGCGCCAGGTGGAGCGGTGCGACGCCAGCGGAACCACCAGCACGATGCCCGCGACGAACGGCGCGAGCGACCCAGCCAGCCACGGATCGGTCGAGACGGCCAGCCACCCCAGGGCCAACACGGGCACCACCACCGCCGAGACGGCGGGCGGGAAGGTGTGCGCGAAGAACACCTCGATCCGGTCGATGTCGCGGGTCGCTCGTGCGGTGAGCTCGGCGCCCGCCCGCCCCGACGTCGCCGCCGGCGCCTGCGGCGCCAGCCGGTCGAAGAACAGCACGCGCAGGCGCTGCAGCGCCGCGAACGCGACCCAGTGCCCGGCGTAGTGCTCGGCGTAGCGCAGCAGCGCCTTCGCGACCGCGATGCCGACCAGGGTGCCGACCAGCGCCGGGAGCCGCGGTGGAACGCCGGTCGCCGCCGCCACGAGCGCGTCGGCGGTCACGACCAGCAGGGCCACGCCGAGGGTCTGGTTCGCGATCCGGGCCAGCGCTGCGAACGCGAGCGGCCCGAGGAGGCCCCGGGCGTGGTGCACCAGCCAGCCGGCGAGGGCGAGCCGGCTCATCGCGGGCCCCCCTGCGGTGTCAAGGCGACCACCCGGTCGGCGGCCAGGATCGCGCCCGGGCGGTGCGCGATCATCAGCACCGTGCGCCCCGCGGCGAGCCGGTCCAGTGCCGCGAGCAGCGCCGCCTCGCCGGCGAGGTCGACCTGTGAGGTGGGCTCGTCGAGCAGCAGGATGGGCGCGTCGCGCAGCCATGCGCGGGCGACCGCCAGCCGTTGCGCCTGGCCACCCGACAGCAGCGTGCCGTGCTCGCCGACCGGCGTCGCCAGCCGACCCGGCATCGCCTCCACCTCGGCGCGGAGCCCGGCCAGGTCGAGCGCCTGCCACAGCCGGTCGTCCGAGGCGTCCGGGCTTGCCATCCGCAGGTTGTCGGCGACGCTGCCCAGGAACAGGAACGCGCGCTGCTCGACGACGGCCAGCTGAGCCCGCACGGCGTCCGGACTGGCGACGGCCGTGTCCAGCCCGCCCACGACGACCGAGCCGGCACGGGGCGTGAGGTGGGCTTGGAGCAGCGCCGCGACCGTGGATTTGCCTACGCCGCTGGGACCGATCAGGGCCACCCGTTCGCCGGGGCGCACGTGCAGCGAGAACCCCGTCACCACCGGTGGCCCGCCGGGCCAGCCCGCGGTCACCTCCTCCATCGCGAGGCTGCCGGGCTCGCCCTGCCCGCCGGCGGCCGCCGGGTGGGCGGAGGCGGTGGGCTCGCCCAGATGCGCACCGATCTGGCGCTGCGCCGCACGCCCGGAGATGCCGATGTAGAAGAACTGCCCGACCACGTCGACCGGACCGATCACCAGCGTGGCCATCAACGCGATCGCGACGCCGTCGCCCAGCGAGATCGCGCCCGCGGCGACCCGGGCGGTGGCGAGGACGGCGGCCGCGACCACGACGGTCAGCGAGAACGCGGCGTCCACCACGAAGATCAGCAGCTGATTGCCGGCCAGCACCCGCATCAGGCCGCGGCGGTGCTCCTCGCCGCGGCGGGCCAGCTCGGCGCCGGTCCGCTCGGCGGCGCACGCGTAGACCAGCGTCTCTAGCGCCTGGATCGCCTCGAGGAAGGCTGCGGTCAGCCGGCCCTGCGTGCGCCGGTAGGCGGCGCCGATCGGCCGCACCAGGCGTTGGAACCCGCCAATGAACAGCGGCACCAGCATCACGAGCAACGCCAGCCACCCGGCCGTCACGGCGTCCACCCCGACCGCCATGACGGCGAGGACCAGCAGCGGCGTGGTGAGCGCGCCGACGATCGGCCCCAGGAAACCCGCCCGGTAGTGCGCCGCGCGTTCGACGGCGTCCGTGGCCAGGGACAACAACTCGCCCGACCGGCCGGACGCCTCGGCCACCCCGCGGTCGAACACCCGGCTCACGACGGCGCGGCGCAGCCGGCGCTCCGCCTCGGAATCGGCCCACTGGGTGAACCACGCGCCCGCACCCGCGCACACCGCGGTGACCGCCGCCAGCGCGATCAGGACGGCCAACGCCCCCGGCGGCAGCGCGCCCGCGTCGATCGCGGCGCCGATGCGCACGAACAGCACCGCCGTCGCGAGCGCCGCAGTCCAGGCGAGGGCCGCCGAGGTGAACACCACCCACCGCGGTGTCGCCTCGCGCAGGCGCGGGTGCACCGGACGCCGCTCGTCGCCGCGCGCCGCCCCACCGGGATGCCCGCCGCCACCGGGATGCCCGCCGGCACCGGGGTGTGCGCCACCACGGGAAGCGCCCTCGCCGGCGGCTCCGCGACGGGAAGCGCCCTCGCCCGCGGCGCCACGACGGGAAGCGCCCTCGCCGGCGGCGCCGCGACGGGGAGGCGTTGCTTCGCTCATGCGACCGCTCCGCGCTCGAGGGACGCCTCGACGAGCGCGCTGAGCACCGCCGCGGCGCCCGCCTTGTCGAGGGGCTGGTTGCCGTTGCCGCACTTCGGCGAGACGACGCACGCCGGGCAGCCGCCGGCGCAGGGACAGGTGCGCACCCGGTCGAGCGCGGCGGCCCACCACGCCTCGGCGAGGGCGAAGCCTCGGTCGGCGATGCCCGAGCCGCCCGGCAGCCCGTCGTGCACGAAGACCGTCGTCATGCCCGTGTCGGGGTGCAGCGGGCTGGACAGGCCGCCGATGTCCCACCGGTCGCACGGCACGAACGCCGGAAGCAGGCCGATCGCCGTGTGCTCCGCGGCGTGGATCGCGCCCGGCAGATCGACCAGGTCGAGGTCGAGCGCGCCGATCGCGGGATCGGGGAGCGTCCACCAGGTGGCGCGGGTCGTTATGAGCCGCTCGGGGAACTCCAGCGGTGTCGAGTCCCACACCTCGCCCGTCTCGGTGTCGCGGCGCAGATAGCCCACCACCTGCCCGGACAGCTCGACGGTGCCGGCGTGGACCGTGCCCAGGCCGAGCGGGCGTGAGCGCTCGGTGGTGAGGATCCGCACCCCGGTCAGCGTCTGCGGCTGCGTGAAGTACGCCGGGTCGCCGCGGTGCACCAGCGCGACCCTGTCCCCCAGATCGAGCTGGTCGACCAGCCAGGTCTCGCCCTGGTGCACGTAGACGGCCTCGGGGTGCAGCGTGCGGTCGGCGGCGCCCGGATCGACCTGCCCGATCACCCGGCCGGTCGCGTCGTCGACGACCTCGACGGCCTTGCCCTGGCTCGAACGCAGGTCGATCGAGTCGACGGCGCGCGCCGGATGCGTCCAGAACCAGCCCAGCGGACGCCGCCGCAGCGCCCCCTGCCGGGTCAGCCTCTCGGCCAGCGCCACGGTCTCCGGCCCGAACCATCGGGCGTCGTCCTCGGTCAGCGGCCTCTCCTGGGCGGCGGCGCACAGGTGCGGGCCGAGCACGAACGGGTTGTCGACGGGCACGATCGTCCGCTCGAGGGGGGCGTCGAAGACCAGCGCGGGATGCTCGACCAGGTAGGCGTCCAGCGGATCCTCGCGCGCGGCCAGCACCGCCACGGCACCCCGCCCGGCACGGCCCGCGCGCCCGACCTGCTGCCAGAACGCCGCCAGCGTGCCCGGGAAGCCGGCCGTCACCACGGCGTCCATGCCCGCGATATCCATGCCCAGCTCGAGCGCGTTCGTGGACGCCACCCCGCGCAGCCGCCCCGAGGACAGCGCCTCCTCGATCGCGCGCCGATCGTCGGCCAGGTAGCCGCCGCGGTAGGCGGCGATCGTCCCAGGGTCGGCGACCAGCTCCTTGGCGCGGATCGCCACCAGCTCGGCCTGCACCCGCGACGTGGTGAACGCGAGTACCTGACCGTCGCGGGCGAGGCCGGCCAGCAGCGACGAGGCCGTCTCGGTGAGGCTCGGCGTCGGCTTCAGCAGCGCGACGTCGAGGGCGGGCCGCGGCGCAGAGTCCTCGGTGACCGCCACCACCTCATCGCTGCCGATCAGGGCGGACGCCACGGACTCGGGCGCGGACACGGTCGCCGAGGCGCACACGAACGCCGGGTCGGCGCCGTAGTGGTGCGCCAGCCGCCGCAGACGGCGCAGCACCGCCGCCATGTGCGCGCCGAACAGCCCCTTGTAGCGGTGCGCCTCGTCGACCACCACGTGCGTGAGGCCGCCCAGGAGCCGGGCGTAGCGGGCGTGATGGGGCAGGATGCTGCGGTGCAGCATGTCGGGGTTCGTCAGCACGTAGTGGGCGAACTCGCGCGCGAACCGGCGCTCGTCGGGATCGGAGTCGCCGTCGAGCGTCGACACCTTCCAGCCGTCGATCCCCAACGCTGCGCAGGACCGCAGCTGGTCGTGGGCGAGCGCCTTCGTCGGTGCCAGATAGAGCGCGGTCGGCCGCGCCGCCACCCGCAGCCCGGACGCCGCACCGCGCCGCTCCACGCGCGCCGTGGGCGCGACGACGTCGTCCAGCGCCGCAGCGAGCACCGGCAGCAAGAACGCGAGCGACTTGCCGGACGCGGTCCCTGTCGCCAGCGCCACGTGCCGGCCCTCGAGCGCCGCCTGCGCCGCGGCCGCCTGGTGCGCCCAGGGCCGTTCGATGCCGCGGGCCGCGAACGCCTCGCGCACCGGCGCCGACACCCATCCCGGCCACGGCACCGTGCGCCCCGCGCGGGCGGGACGGTGATGCACGTGGGCCAGGTGCTCCGATTCGGCGAGCCAGCGGGGGAGCGTCACGGGGCGGCTCCTGGAGCGGACCGTTCGGCCCGGTGCGTGAGGCGTCCGGCCACCACCGTCGCGAGGACCGGCATCGCCCGTAGCCGGGCCGCGGTCGCTGCGGTGTCTCCGGACGCCCACAGCGGGTCGGCGCCCAGCAGCACCAGGTCGCCGGGCGCCCCCGGCGCGATCAGCCGCCCGTCCACGGACGCCGCGAGCGCCTCGCGGGGTGTCAGCGACTCCTCGGGATGCCAGGCCGGCCGTCCGTCGCCGCTGCGGTGCACGGCCGCGGCGATCGCGAGCCACGGGTCGGGCTCGGCGACCGGGGCGTCCGACCCCAGCGCCAGCGTGGCGCCTGCCTCGAGCAGCGAGCGCAGCAGGAACGCCCGGTCGGTGCGGTCGCCCCACACGTCGTCGGCCATGTCGCGGTCGTCGAGCAGATGGGCGGGCTGCACGGACGCCGTCACCGCGAGCGCCGCGAACCGGGGCACGTCGGTGCGGCGTAGCAACTGCGCGTGCTCGATCGACCCCGGGACGCCGACCTCGGCGAGCACGTCGAGCGCCACGCCGTTCGCCCGGTCGCCGATCGCGTGGACCGCCACGCTCAGCCCGCCGCCCCGTGCGCGCGCGAGCAGCCCGGCCAGCGTCGCCCGGTCGTAGTTGGCCGCGCCCGCCGGCTGCGGATCGTCGGCGCGCGCCCCCACGTAGGGCGTGCAGCACCACGCCGTCCGCGTGCCCAGCGACCCGTCGGAGATGATCTTGAGCGGGCCCATGGTCACCAGCCCGTCGCCGCCGGGCAGCGCGTCGCCGGTGCGCCAGCCTCGTGCGAGCACCTGATCGAGCTGGTGCGGGTAGACCCCGGCGCGCACCCGCAGCGCGCTCAGGCCCGCCGCCACCCAACGCGGCCAGGTGCGGAAACTGTCGGCGAACTCCATGTCGACCACGCCGACCAGCCCGCGGGCGCTCAGTCGGGCCACCGCGGCGGCGAGGTCGGCGTCCGTCGGCTGGGACTGCGGCAGCGCACTGACCCGCGCGGCCAGCGCGAACCACTCGTTCTCGGTGAGCGGGCCCTCGCGCGGCGGCACGCCGAGCATCGCCAGGGCCGCCGAGCTCAGCCAGCCGCCGTGCGCGTCGCCCGACATCACCAGCACCGGACGATCGCCGGCGACGGCGTCCAGTTCCGCCACCGTGCCGGGGCGCGGCCAGGCGGTGGGGCGGAACCCGAAGGCCGTCACCAGACGCCCGTCGTCGGGCCGCTGCGCGAGCGCCTCGGCGATCCGCGCGCAGGCCTCCTCGGGACCGGCGCAGCCGGCCACCTGCACCCAGCCGCGCGAGCGCACCCATTGCGTGGCGTGCACGTGCGCGTCCCACAGCCCCGGGATCAGCCAGCAGCCCGCGGCGTCCAGCACCGGCTCGCCCGCGGCGGGCAGATCGGCGCCGACCTCGGCCACGACCCCCTCGCGCAGGCGCACATCGACGACCCGCTCGGCCTCGCCGTCGAGCCCGACCATGCGCGCCCCCCGCACCAGCATCGCCACCACGTCGCCCTCCTCACCGCTCGCACGCCGACCATGACAGGCTTACCACCATGCTGAGCCGCGCCCATGCTGCACGCCTCGCCGACCGCCTGCGAGGCGTCGGCTACACCCTAGAGGCCGTCACCGACAGATTCGGCCCCGAGCCGACCGCCGCGCTCGCGCGCAACACCACGGTCGCCGCCGCGCGGGCGCTCGGGACGGACGCCGACCCGCAGGCCACGCTCGCGCGGCTGTTCCTGCTGCACCAGGCCGTCCCGGACGCGGCCGCGCGCGCCGCACTCGGCGAGTGGGATCCGCTGCTGGCGGCCGGCATCGTCGAGAGGGGCCCGGAGGGCGTCCGCGCCGGGATCGAGATCCGGCCGTACGCCGCCGACGGCGGCGGTGTCGACTTCGACGGCTGGATCGCCAACGACCTGCTGCCCAACCTCGACGGACGCCTCGGTCGTTCCCGGCCCGACTACGTGCTGGGCGCATCGCCGGCGTCCACCACGCTGAGCCAGATGACCGTGCGGCGTCCCGTCGGGCGGGCGCTCGACCTCGGCACGGGCTGCGGCATCCAGAGCCTGCTGCTCGCCCAGCACGCGGACGCCGTCGTCGCGACCGACCTCAACCCGCGCGCCGTCGCGATGGCCCGGCTCACCGCCGCGCTGAACGACCTCGACCTGGACCTGCGCGCGGGATCGCTCTACGAACCGGTCGCCGGCGAGGCCTTCGACCTGATCGTCACCAACCCGCCCTACGTGATGAGCCCGCCGGAGGGCGAACGCCTCGTCTACCGCGAAGGCGCCTTCACCGCTGACGACCTCGTCCGCCGCGTCGTCGTCGACGGCGCCGCGCACCTCGCGCCCGGCGGAACCCTGCAGGTGCTCGGCAACTGGGCGATCACCGACGACGAACCGTGGACCGAGCGGCTGCGCGGCTGGATCGACCCGACCGGCTGCGACGCCCTGGTGCTGCAGCGCGAACGCTTCGACCCCTACGAGTACATCGAGATGTGGCTCGCGGATGCCGGACTGCTCGGCGCCGACGACTACCTGCCGCGCTACCGGGCCTGGGCCGACTACTTCGCGGGCCTCGGCATCACCGGCGTCGGCCTGGGTTGGATCGCGCTGCACCGCGCCGGACGCGAGCACCCGGACGTCCGCGTCGAAGAGTGGCCGCACGCGGTCGTCCAGCCCGTCGGCGAGGCGTTCGCCGCCCACCAGCGCGGGACCGCCTGGGCGGCGGCGACGGACGCCGCACTGCTGGCCCGGGCCTGGACCCTCGACGCGCGCATCGACGCGGAGACCATCGGACGCCCGGGCGCCGCCGACCCCGAGCACCTCGTCTTCCGGCAGCGCTACGGATTCGGACGGGCCGTCGAGTCCGACACGGCGCTCGGCGCGGTGCTGGGCGCGTGCGACGGCGACCTGCCCGCCGGAACGCTGATCGCCGCGGTCGCCGCACTGCTCGACGCGGACGCCGCGGCGCTGACCCTCGAGATCACCCCGAGACTGCGCGAGATGATCCGCGAGGGCTACCTCGTCACGCCGTAGCGGACGGCGAGGACACGTCAGGGGCGGACCATGCTGCGGGCGCGGAGCCCACGCCCGCACCATCGGGGCGGAGGCGTCCCCGCCCCGCGGGCCGTGAGGGTCACGCGAGGGGGCTGGCGTCCAGCGTCACCGTGGCGGTGTGCCGGACGTCGTCGGCGCCGGTCCACGCGAGGGCCACCTCCTGGCCGGGTTCCAGCGCGTCCAGGGCCGCCGAGAGGTCGTCGTGAGTGGTCACGGCCGTGCCGCCGATCGACGTGATCACCGAGCCGGCATCGAGGCCTGCCGTGGCCGCGGGGCCGCCCTCGACGACCGACGCCACGACCAGCGACGGTGACCCCACCGAGACGCCCAGGTAGGCGCGCGGCCCGATCCGGACGCCGCCCGACTCGTCGCCGGCCCGGATCTGGGCGATCACGCTCGCGGCGTCCCCGATCGACACGGCGTAGCTCACCGATGTCGTCGCGGACGCCCCACCCCGGCGTCCGGGCATCGCCGTGGTCGTCTGGCCTCCTGCCGTCGTCATGCCGGCCACCTCCCCTTCGTCGTCGAACATCGGACCTCCGGAATCCCCGGGCTCGGCGCCCGCGTCGGTCTGGATCGCGCCGGTGAGCGTTTCGGTGCGTCCCTCGTTGGCGACCGTCACCTGCTGGTCGAGCGCGGTCACCCGGCCGGACGCCGCGACGAGCACCCCGCCGCCCGCGGCGTTTCCGACCGCCGTCAGCGCGTCGCCGACCCTCACGCCCTCGTCGTCGAGGGTGACGGCGGCCAACCCCGAAGCACCCTCGAGCTGGAGCAACGCGACGTCCTCCTCGGCGTCCCAGCCGACCACGCTGGCCGCGTACTGCCGGCCGGTGTCGGCGATCGTCGCCGTGAGGGAGGTCGAGCCCTCCACCACGTGGTAGTTGGTGAGGACCTGGCCGGACGCCGTGAGCACCATTCCCGTCCCCGCGCCCTCGCCGGCGGGCGTGGACGAGTCGATCAGCACGACGCCGCGGGTCTGGTCCGCGCTCGGCGTGGTCGACGTGGACGCCGTCGCCTGGATCGTGGGACCAGCCCAGGAGGGTGCCCGGACGACGGGCGCCATCGTGGGGGCGATCGGCGCCCCGACGGCCGGGATCGCCACCGCCAGCGCGAACGCGCCACCGAGGGCCAAGGACAGCGTGGTCGACGTCTTCATGCCCTCAGCACACGCGCTCGAGCTGTGCGCCCGCTGTGGGCCGGTGGCCGACCCGCTGTGAATCCCCAGACCTCAGTCCATGCGTCAGTTCAAAGGCGCGGCGGTGACCTTCACCGCCGCGGAGCGCTGGGCGCCGGCGGACGTCGTCCATTCGACGGTGACCGTGCTGCCCGGTTCGATGCCGTCCAGGACCGTCGACAGTTCGCCGCGCGAGCGCAGTCGCTCGCCGTCGATCGCCGTGATCGTGTCGCCGGCGCGCAGACCGGCCCTGGCCGCGGGCGTGTTGACCTCGACCCGCGACACGGTGACGGCCGACGCGTCGTCGACGGACACGACCACGCCGAGGTACGCCTTGGGCCCGATCACGACCGTGCCCGACTCGTCGCCGGCGATGATCTGCTGGGCGACCGCCATCGCCTCGTCGATCGGCACCGCGTACACGCGTCGGTCGTCCTGCTCCTCGTCGCTGCCGGCCGTCGTCATGCCCAGCACCTCGGACTCGGCGTCGAACATGGGCCCACCCGAGTCGCCCGGCCACGCCGGGGCGTTGGTCTGGATGAGGCCCTCCAGCCGCTGCGGCGGGTCGTGTTCGGTGGCGCCCTTCACGTTGATCGATTGCCCGAGTGCCCGCACGTTGCCGCGGTGGGCGGTCACGTAGCCCTGACCGTTCGCGTTGCCTGCCGCCACGACGACCGCGCCGACCTCGACGGCGTCCTCGTCGAGCGTCACCGTGGGCAGGTTCCTCACGCCGGGCAGCTTCAGGACGGCGACGTCCTTGGTCGCGTCGCGGCCCACCATCTCGGCGGTGATCCGGCGTCCGGTGTCGGCCACGATGACCGTCACCGTCTCGGTCGAGCGCACGACGTGGTAATTCGTGAGCACGTAGCCGTCGGGCGAGATGATCATGCCTGTGCCGGCGACGGCGTCGGCGCGCGTCATGCCCTGGATCAGCACGACGCCGCGGGTGAGGCCGGCGGTCAGCTCGACCGGCCCGACCGACTGGTCGGGCAGCGGCTGCGCGGGCGCGGTGGGCTCCACCGACCTCGTCGGACCCAGAATCGACGGGCCGGGGAGCGGTGACATCTGCCCCCAGGCGTCGACGAGGGCGACGCGCAACGCCACGAACGTGCCCGCCTGGGCGAGCATCGCGATCACGACGGCGATGACGATCGCGCCCAGCGCCGGCGGGCGCGACACCGGCCGGGGCGGGCTCGGCGGAGGCCATGGCGCAGTCACGGGGCAAGTCTAGGGCGAGTGGCAAGTGCAGCCAGGCCTGCCGGGTTTGCCGGGAGGCGCTAGCATCCCGTCTCGTCCGGTCGCACACGCGCGGCGACGGAGTCAACCAGCAGGAAGCAGATCGTGGCCACAGACACAAAGCGCCGACTCGTGATCGTCGAGTCGCCCGGCAAGGTGCGCAGCCTCACCCAGTACCTGGGCGAGGGCTATCTGGTCGAGGCGTCCATCGGTCACGTGCGCGACCTGCCCACCGGCGCCGCCGAGGTTCCCGCCAAGTACAAGGGGCAGAAGTGGGCCCGCACCGGCGTCGACATCGACAACGACTTCGAGCCGCTGTACGTGGTGCAGGCCGACAAGAAGGCGACGATCCGCAAGCTCAAGGACGCCCTCAAGACTGCCGACGAGCTCTACCTCGCCACGGATGAGGATCGCGAGGGCGAGGCCATCGCGTGGCACCTGCTGCAGGAGCTGAAGCCGAAGGTGCCCGTCAAGCGCATGGTCTTCCACGAGATCACGCCCGAGGCGATCCGCGCCGCGGTCGCCTCGCCGCGCGAGCTCGATGTCGACCTGGTCGACGCGCAGGAGACCCGGCGCATCCTCGACCGGCTGTACGGCTACGAGGTCAGCCCGGTGCTGTGGAAGAAGGTGATGCCGAAGCTGTCCGCGGGTCGCGTGCAGTCGGTGGCGACACGCCTGGTCGTCGCCCGCGAGCGCGAGCGGATGGCGTTCCGCACCGCCGCGTACGCCGACCTCGACGTGACCCTCGACGCGGGCCCGGACGCCGTCCCGCACGCCTTCACGGCGCGACTGGCCACCGCGGCGGGGCGCAAGGTCGCCTCGGGGCGCGACTTCAGCTCGGTCGGCGTTCTGACCGCCCAGAAGGCCCTTCATCTCGACCTGGACGCCGCACGGCGCCTCGCGGACGCGCTCACCGGCGCGGCGGTGGTCGTGGACGCGGTCGAGGCGAAGCCGTACACGCGGCGTCCGTATGCGCCCTTCCGCACCACGACGTTGCAGCAGGACGCCGGACGCAAGCTCGGCTTCACGGCGCAGCGCACCATGTCGGTCGCCCAGTCGCTGTACGAGGGTGGTTTCATCACCTATATGCGCACGGACTCGACGACGCTCGCCAGTTCGGCGGTGGCGGCGGCGCGCGCCAAGGTCACCGAGCTCTACGGCGCGCACTATGTGCCCGAGCGCCCCCGCACCTACGCGTCGAAGGTGAAGAACGCGCAGGAGGCCCACGAGGCGATCCGCCCGTCGGGTGAGTTCCGGACGCCGGAGTCGTCCGGCCTGCGCGGCGACGAGTTGCGCCTGTACGACCTCATCTGGAAGCGCACGCTGGCCTCGCAGATGAAGGACGCCGAAGGTCAGACCGTCACGATCACCATGACGGCGACGCCCGCGTCCGCGATCGAGGTGGTCGACGCCAGCTCGGGTGAGGTCGTGGCCGTCGGCGAGGCCGGGCTGAGCGCGTCCGGGCGGACGATCACCTTTCCGGGTTTCTTGAAGGCCTACGTGGTCGGCATCGAGGAGGGCGACACCTCCGACGACGCGACGGCCAGCCTTCCCGCCCTGACGGCGGGCCAGATGCTCACGGTCGCCGGCGTCGAGGCGCACGGCCACGAGACCCGCCCGCCCGCCCGCTACACCGAGCCGTCGCTGGTGGCGAAGATGGAGGAGCTCGAGATCGGACGGCCCTCGACGTACGCGTCGATCATCCGGACGATCACCGCCCGCGACTACGTGTTCAAGAAGGGCACGGCGCTGGTGCCGACCTGGCTGGCGTTCGCGGTCACCCGGCTGCTGGAGGAGCACTTCTCGCGTCTGGTGGACTATCAGTTCACGGCCGGCATGGAAGAGACGCTGGACGAGATCGCCAACGGCAACGCCCTGCGCGTCGAGACGCTGCGGCAGTTCTACTTCGGCGGCGAAGGCTACGACGGGCTGGAGAAGCTCGTCGGCGAGCTGGGCGACATCGACGCCAGGGCGCTGTCGACGTTCGCGCCGGTCGGCGGTGAGGACTCCGGCATCGTCGTGCGGGTGGGCCGCTACGGCACCTATGTCGAGGACGCCGACGGAAACCGCGCGAACGTGGACGAGGACCTGGCACCCGACGAACTGCTCGTCGACAAGGCCCGCGAACTGCTCGCCAACCCGTCGGGAGCCGAGCGGGAGCTGGGCGTCGACGAGGCGTCCGGTCACCCGATCGTCGCCCGCAACGGGAGGTACGGCCCCTACGTGACCGAGGTGCTGCCCGAGGGTTCGCCGAAGTCGGCGAAGCCGCGCACGGCGTCCCTGTTCAAAGAGATGACGCTGGAGGGTGTCACGCTCGAGGACGCGCTGAAGCTGATCAGCCTGCCGCGCGTGGTCGGGTCCGACGCCGAGGGCGTCGAGATCACCGCGCAGAACGGTCGCTACGGCCCCTACCTGAAGAAGGGCACCGACTCGCGTTCGCTCGAGTCGGAGGACCAGTTGTTCACGGTCACCCTCGAGGCGGCCGAGGCGATCTTCGCGCAGCCGAAGGCACGCGGACGCCGCGCCGCCGCCGGACCGCTGAAAGAGCTGGGCGCCGACCCGGTCTCGGGCAAGCCTGTCGTGGTCAAGGACGGCCGCTTCGGCCCGTACGTGACCGACGGCGAGTTCAACGCGACCCTGCGCAAGGACGACTCGGTCGAGGCGGTCACGTTGGAGCGCGCCGCCGAGTTGCTGGCCGAGAAACGCGCGAAGGGGCCTGCCCCGAAGCGGACCACGCGCCGGGCGTCCACCACCCGCAAGACGACCACCGCGAAGAAGACGACGACCGCCAAGAAGTAGCGCGCGACGATGATGGATTCCGGTCGGTGGACCGGCCCCCTTCTTTCACCATCCGCGATGACACCGGTGCAACCAAAGGGGGGCCGGGCCACGACGGCCCGGCCCCCCTCGCCGACGTCAGCGGTTGCGGAGGTTCGCGGCGATCCGCGAACCCACGCCCTCGTCGATCGACGTCCAGTACCAGATCGCGCGCTCGAGGACCTCGCCGGTCACGCCACCGAGCGCACCGGTGACCGTCTCGACCAGGCGATCGCGGGCGGCGTCGTCGAAGACCTCGCGCACCAGGACGCCGGCCTGGGTGAAGTCGTCGTCATCGGCGCGCAGAGTGTAGGCCTGCCGCACCATCTCGCCGTCCGACTCCCAGCCCTCCGCAGGCGCGCCCTGCCCGGTCGCTGATTCCCGCCCGAACGAGTTGGGCGCGTACACCGGGGCGTGACCGGAGTGGTGATAGGTCATGTTCCCGTCGAACATCCACTGATTGACGGCCTGCTGGCCGCCCGGGACGCCCTGCGGCTGGTTCACGGGCAGCTGGTGGAAGTTGCTGCCGATGCGGTAGCGATGGGCGTCCGCGTAGCCGAACACGCGACCGAGCAGCATCTTGTCGGGTGACACCCCGATGCCGGGAACCAGGTTGGACGGTGCGAAGGCGGCCTGCTCGATCTCGGCGAAGAAGTTGGCCGGGTTCTCGTTGAGCTCCAGCACGCCGACGCGGATCAGCGGGTAGTCCGCGTGCGGCCACGTCTTGGTGAGGTCGAACGGGTTGATCCGGTAGGTCTTCGCCTCTTCGTAGGGCATGACCTGCATCGAGAGCGTCCACTGGGGGTAGTCGCCCGCCTCGATGGACTCCCACAGGTCGCGGCGGTGGAAGTCGGCGTCCTCGCCGGCCATCTGGGCGGCTTCGGCGTTGGAGAAGAACTCCATGCCCTGGTGGGTGTGGAAGTGGTACTTCACCCAGAAACGTTCGCCCGCCTCGTTGACCCACTGGTAGGTGTGCGAGCTGTAGCCGTTCATATGACGCCAGGTGCGCGGCAGGCCGCGGTCGCCCATGAGGTAGGTGACCTGGTGGGCGCTCTCGGGCGACAGTGTCCAGAAATCCCACTGCATGGTGTTGTCGCGCAGGCCGTTGGCGGCGAGGCGCTTCTGCGAGCGGATGAAGTGCGGGAACTTCATCGGATCGCGCAGGAAGAAGACCGGCGTGTTGTTGCCGACCATGTCGTAGTTGCCCTCGGTGGTGTAGAAGCGCAGCGAGAAGCCGCGCACGTCGCGCCACGTGTCGGGGGAGCCCAACTCGCCGGCGACCGTGGAGAAGCGCTGGAGGACCCGCGTCACCGTCCCGGGCTGGAACACGGCGGCCTTGGTGTAGGCCGACACGTCGTCGGTGACCGTGAAGGTGCCGAACGCACCCGAGCCCTTGGCGTGCGGACGCCGCTCGACGACGTTCTCGCGGTTGAAGTGCGCGAGTGTCTCGACGAGGTGCGCGTCGTGAAGGACGACGGGGCCGTTCGGGCCCACGGTAAGCGAGTGTTCGTCGCTCTCGACTGGAGCGCCGCCGGACGTCTGGGAATGGGTCATGCAATCGATCCTTCTGTGCGAGTGGAAACGGGTCGTCTCGCCCGGTGGTGCACGGCGTTCGGGGTGGGCCCGAGCGGGCGATCTCCTTCGCCACGGTACCCGGGCGGTCCCGCGAATTGCCCCGCTCATATCGCGTTATCAAGGCGGAATAAGCCCACGGAACGCTCACCGAATTGCCTCCGTTTTCCGGCGCCGGAGGGCGGGCGCCTAAGGTGAGCGTCGTGCGGGGTGTATTCGTGGTGTTCGAGGGCGGCGACGGCGTCGGCAAGTCGACGCAGGCCGGTCTGCTCGCGGCGTGGCTCACCGATCGGGGGCGCGAGGTCCTGCCCACCTTCGAGCCCGGCGACGGCGAGGTGAACGTCCGCATCCGGACGATCCTGCTCAGCCGCGCCACCCATGGCCTCGGGCCGAAGGCCGAGGCGCTGCTGTTCGCCGCGGACCGCGCCCAGCATGTGCACGAGCTGATTCGTCCGGCGCTCGATCGCGGCGCGGTCGTGGTGTGCGACCGCTACGTGGATTCGACCCTCGCCTACCAGGGGGCCGGACGGGTGCTGGACGCCGCGTCCGTCGCGCAGATCAATACGTGGGCCACGGACGGGCTGGTGCCCGACCTGACCGTCCTGCTCGACCTCGACCCGGCCGCGGCGCTGGCGGACGCGGCGCGGCACGGGGGACATGACCGCATCGAGGCCGCCGGTGCGGACTTCCACGCCCGCGTCCGGCAGGGCTTCCTCGACCTCGCCGGCGCCGCCCCCGAGCGTTACCTCGTGCTGCCCGCGCGCGAGCCGGTCGCCGTGGTCCACGAGGCGGTCCGCGCGCGCGTGGCGACGCTGCTGGGCGAAGTGTCGGACGCGCCGGGCAGGCTGATCCCATGAAGACCTCCCCGCCGGTCGGTCAGGGCGTGTGGGCCGAACTCGTGGGCCAGCACCGGGCCGTCGACGTCCTGCGTCGCGCCGTGCTCGGCGAGCCGCACGCCATGACGCACGCCTGGCTGATGACGGGGCCTCCCGGTTCGGGGCGCTCCAATGCCGCGAAGGCGTTCGCGGCGGCGCTGCAATGCGCTGAGGGTGGCTGCGGCGCCTGCCAGGTCTGCCGCACCTCGCTGTCGGGGGCGCACCCCGACATCACGCTGGTGCGCACCGAGCAGTTGTCGATCGGCGTCGATGAGGTGCGCGAGCTCGTGCGCCGCGCGGCGATGAGTCCGACGTCCGGTCCGCGTCAGGTCCTGGTGATCGAGGACGCCGACCGGGTTACCGAGCGCGGCGCCGACGCGCTCCTCAAGGCGATCGAGGAACCGGCCGCGCGCACCGTGTGGCTGCTCTGCGCGCCGACCTCCGACGACGTGATCGTGACGATCCGGTCCCGGTGCCGCCGGGTCGAGCTCGCCACGCCCAGCGAGGCCGCCATCGCGCAGCTCCTGGTCGAACGCGACGGCGTCCCGGCCGACATGGCCGGGCACGCCGCCCGGGTGGCCCAGGGGCACATCGGGCGGGCGCGCGCGATCGCCCGCCATGAGGACGCGCGCCGCCGCCGGGCCGAGATCCTCGGCATCCCGGCGCAGCTCTCGACGCTGGGTGCCTGCCTGAAGGCGGCCGCCAGCGTGGTGGGCGCCGCGTCCGACGAGGCGTCCGCGACGACGGCCGACCTCGACGTCCGTGAGAAGGAGGCGCTGTCCCAGGCGCTGGGCATGGGCACGAAAGGCGCCCGGCCACGGCACGCGCAGGCGGCCTTGCGCGACCTCGAAGACCAGCAGAAGGCGCGCGCCAAGCGCATCCAGCGCGACGCGCTCGACCGCGTGCTCACCGAGTTCACCGGCTACTACCGCGACGTCTTCGCGCTGCAGACGGACGCCTCCGCCCGGCTCCTCAACGCCGACGTGATCGACCAGTTGGACGCCCTCGCCCGGCGTACGCGTCCGGAGGAGACCCTCGTCGGCCTGGACGCGATCCTCGCCTGCAGGCAGGCGCTGGAGTCCAACGTCGCGCCCTTGCTCGCGATGGAGTCGCTGATGATCAGCCTGCACACCTCCCAGGAGGCCCGTTCCTAGGAGACCCGTGTCGCTGCGGGCGATCGGCGCCGCGGTTTGGAACGATGGAGCTTGACCACTCGCCTTCGAGCAAAGGACTTCCTCATGGTCGATGATCGCACTGACGAGACCGCGTCGGCGGATCAGACTCTCGCACCGGATGCCGGACGACGGCATGACCCCGAAGCCCGCGCGGCCGAGCGGCCCACCGCCCACGAGGAACTCGCCCGCACCGGCGAGTCCGCCGACGGGTCGGCCGACGGGTCCGCCCGGGAGGCGGAGGCCGTGATGTGGGCGCAGAGCCTGACCGCGCCGGCCGTCCCGGCCGAGGTGAGCGCTGAGCACGAGCGACTCGTCGCCGAGCGCCAGTCCCGCCGCGAGGCGCGCGTGGCGGCGCTGGCCCCGCAGCCGGTACCCGACCCGATGGTCGCCCACCAGCAGCGGGCCAGCGCCCCCGTCGCGGCGCCCATCGCGGCGCCCGCCGCGCCTCAGGTCATCACCGAGACGGTCACGCAGGTTCAGCGCACCACCGACAAGTTCGCGGGCTCGCTGGGATTGTTCCTGCTGCGTGTGGTCGTGGCGGGCGTCATCGGCTACCGAGGCGTCCAGAAGCTCCTCGACCTGCCGGGCACCACCGACCTGGTGGCGACGACGATCCTGCCCGCGCCTGAGGTCTGGGCCATCGTCGTCGGAGCCGCCGAGGTGCTGGCCGCGATCGCCCTCCTCTTCGGCGCACTCACCCGCCTGGCCGGGCTTGGCGTCGCGCTCGTCGCCGGCGGCGCGCTCGCGTTCGTGCTCTGGGGGCCTTGGACCGTCTTCACCCCGGGGCAACCGGGATTCCTCGGCGAGCTCGAACTGTTGCTCGTGGCCGTCGGCGTGATGTTCCTGTTCGTGGGGGCCGGTGGCTGGTCGGTCGACCACGGGATTGCCGCCCGCCGGGCAGTGGAGCGCGCCGAGCGCTGAGGCGCCGACTCTCACGCCGGGCATCGGTTTCACCCTCGCGGCCTGGCGTTGCTAGAGTTGGGCCCCGGCCCGCCAAGGGCGCGCCACCTTAGCTCAGATGGTAGAGCGACGCACTCGTAATGCGTAGGTCTGGGGTTCGATTCCCCAAGGTGGCTCCACGACGTGGCCGACTCCGAGTCGGCCACGGTGACCGTCCCGAACGCGAGGTGCCGCTCATCGCCATCCCGGACTTCATCCGCGACCTGCGCCAGCACATCGGCACCATGCCGCTGTGGCTGTCGGGGTCGGCGGCCGGCATCCATCGCAGCAGCGATGACGGGCGCACCGAATGGTTGTTCGTCCGTCGCGCCGACACGGGCGGCTGGTCGGTGGTCACCGGCATCGTCGACCCGGGGGAGCACCCGGCGCAGGCCGCCGTCCGCGAGGCGGCGGAGGAGGCGGGCGTCCGGATCGAGGTCGAGCGCCTGGTCTGGCAGGACGTCACCGATCCGGTCGTCTACGACAACGGCGACCAGACGCAGTACATCAACCACGTCTTCCGGTGCCGCTGGATCGGCGGTGACCCCCACCCGCTCGACGGCGAGAACACCGAGGCCGCGTTCTTCGCCGAGGATGCGCTGCCTCGTCTCGACGCCGAGCACGCGCGCATGATGGGCGTCCTGCTGACCGACGCGCCCGAATGCGGGCTCGGCCCGATGCCGGACGCCTGAGGCGTCCGGCCCGGGTGTCCTGGCCTCGCTGTGGCTCGTGCGGGCCGCCGTGCGCGGACGCCTACCGCAGGCGGTGGGCGCGCACCAGGACCGCGCGGTCGACGCCGGCCGCCGCGCCCGCCTCGGCCAGCATCGGCGGGAGGAACTCCGCCGGGCTCGGATGCCACGGCAGGTCGGCGAGGTAGGCACGGTGGGCGCTCAGTGAGGCGACCGCCGCCGCGACGTCCGCCTCCGACACCTCGATCGCATGCGTCGGGTGGTCGTCGCCGCCGACCAGCAACCAGGTCGGCCCCCATTTCTCGAGGCCCGCGTCGGCGGCCAGTTCGGGGAACACCCAGGTGTTGTCGGCGTCGCGGCAGGCGTCCAGCGTCGCGATCCCCGCGGCGCGATGGTCGGCCTGGTTGAGGCCCCAGGCCACCTCGACGTTCCAGTTCATGGTCAGGACGGCATCGGGCCGGAACAGCCGGATCTCGCGAGCGATGTCGCGGCGAAGCTCGAGCGTCGGCATCAGCGTCCCGTCCGGGTGGTTCAGGATCGTCAGCCGCTCCACGCCGACCTCCGTGCACGCGGCCCGCTGCTCGGCCGCGCGCAGAGGCCCGACGATCTCGGGTGGACGCTGCATCCCGGCCTCGCCCGAGGTGAGCAACAGGTAGGCGACCTCGATGCCGCGGCTCGTCCAGTGGCTCACGGCCGCCGACAGGCCGTACTCCATGTCGTCCGGGTGGGCCACGACCGCCAGAATGCGGCGGATCTCATCGTCGGGCAGGGGAGCAAGAGCCGGCCGGTTCGTCATCGCTGCAGCCTAGGCGCGTCCGGGGCGGGTCTGGTAGTCCCGTGCCCTCGCCGGTGTCAATGCAACAGTTGGGTAAAGCCGCACCCTTCTGAGGGCGAGACCGTTCCGCTGGGCTACTGGTTGCCGCTCTAATGAACGTCACATGTGCGGAGGCCGCCCGGCCGCCGGTGTGTCCTTACCAGGAGGTACCTCAACGTGAAGCGTCGTATCGCCCTTGCAGGTGTTTCTGGCCTGCTCCTCGTGTCCATGGCACTGGCCGGTTGCGGCCAGCGCAGCGCACCCGCTGCGCCGTCCACAGGCGGCGACGCCAAGAAAGTGGCCACCGTCGGTGTCATCGCCCCCCTCTCCGGGGGGTTGTCCGCCATGGGCAACGGCATCAGGAACTCCGTCGAGCTGGCCGTGAGGCAGGCCAACGAGACCAACGCGATCCCGGGCTGGGAGCTCAAGTTCGTCGCCGAGGACGACCAGGGCCAGCCCGATCCCGGACGGAACGCGGCGACCAAGCTGGTCGCCGACAAGAGCGTCGTCGGCGTGGTGGGCCCGTTGAACAGTTCGGTCGGGCAGGCCATGCAGCCGGTCTTCGAGTCTGCGGGCATCGCGCTGATCTCGCCGGCCAACACCAACCCGACCCTGACCCGTGGCCCCGACCTGGCCAATCCGAAGCGCCCCTACTCCACCTATTTCCGCACGTGCGCGACCGACGACGTGCAGGGGCCGTTCGCGGCGAAGTACCTCCTGGGTGAGGGCATCAAGGAGGTCGCGACGATCCACGACAAGAAGACCTACGGCGCGGGCCTGGTCGCCGCATTCGCCGAGGAGTACGTCGCCGGTGGCGGGACGATCGTCGCGGCCGAGACGATCAACCCCGACGACAAGGACTTCTCGGCGGTGATCGCCAAGGTCAAGGCCGCCGCGCCGAAGCTCGTCTACTACGGCGGCGAGTTCCCGCAGGCGGCGCCGCTGTCGCAGCAGATGAAGGCTGCCGGCCTCGACGTTCCGCTCATGGGCGGCGACGGCATCTTCGACCCGAACTTCATTGATCTGGCCGGTGCCACCTCGACCGGCGACCTGGCGACGAACGTGGGCGCCCCGTCCGAGGCGCTGCCGTCCGCGGGCGCGTTCGTGACGGCCTACGAGGCGGCCGGGTTCTCCTCCGGCTACGGCGCTTACGGCATTCAGGCGTTCGACGCGGGCCAGGCACTCATCGAGGCGCTGAAGGTGTCGCTGGCGGACGCCTCCGACGCCGAGTCGGCTCGCAAGGCGACCGTGGAGGCCCTCAACAAGGTCGCCTTCGACGGGGCCTCCGGCCGCGTCGAGTTCGACGAGTTCGGTGACAACAAGACCCGGATGCTGACCGTCTACAAGGTCGAGGCCGGCGCCTGGGCAGCGGTCAAGACGGAGGACTTCAAGTAGGCCAAGCGCGAGGTCGCTCATCCGTGAGGGGCCGAGATCGGACGCCGTCCGCTCGGCCCCTCCCCGGTCCACGAGGGAGTCAGATGGATCTCTTCGCCCAGCAACTCGTCAACGGTCTCAGCCTCGGCGCGCTCTATGCGCTGATCGCGGTCGGCTACACGGTCGTGTACGGCATCGTCCAGCTCATCAACTTCGCCCACGGCGAGGTGTTCATGGTGGGGGCGTTCGGCTCCTACACGACCTGGATCCTGGTCGGCTCGCCGACCAACCTGTCACCGGCCTTCGCGTTCGGCGTCCTCATGCCCGCGATGCTGCTGGGCGGCATCGTCACCGCGGTCGGCACCGCGCTGTTGATGGAGCGGTTCGCCTACCGGCCCCTGCGCGGCGCGCCCCGGCTCGCCCCGCTCATCTCGGCGATCGGCCTGTCGATCGCGCTGCAGGAGGCGGTGCGCCTGTTCTACGGGCGCATCCCGGGTTTCCCCGACAGCCTCCGCGCCATCCCGTTCCCCGTCATCGACGGCTTCACGGGCCGGTCCTGGCGTTTCGGCGGCGTCACGATCCAGTACTCGACCGCGTTCACGCTGATCGCCCTCCTCGTCTGCACGGTCCTGCTGTGGTGGTTCATCAACCGCACACGGATGGGCCGCGCGATGCAGGCCACCAGCCAGGATCCCGACACCTCCCGGCTGATGGGGATCAACGTGGACCGGGCCATCGCCACCGCCTTCGCCGTGGGCGCCGCGCTGGCGGCGGTCGCAGGCATGGCGCACGGACTGCGCTACAACAACATCGACTTCCAGATGGGCTTCATGGCGGGCATGAAGGCCTTCACCGCCGCCGTCCTGGGCGGCATCGGCAACATCAACGGCGCCGTCGTCGGCGGCCTCGTCCTCGGCGTGGTCGAGGCGATGGCCACCACCTACATTCCCGGCCAGTTCGGCTCGTCGGCGTGGAAGGACGTGTGGGCGTTCGCCCTGCTCATTCTCGTGCTGGTGTTCCGACCGCAGGGCCTCCTCGGAGCGAAGGCGGTGGACCGCGCATGAACGACACCGCTACTCCCGCAGCGATGCCCGCCGCACCCGAGGAAAGCCGCTGGGTCCGTTTCGCCAAGCCCGCGCGCGGGGTCGCCATCGCCGGAGCCGTCGGCGTGCTGGCAGCCCCGTTCATGGCGTGGGCCTACCTGCCCAGCGCCCTCGACGACGTCAGCTACTGGGGCGAACCGTCCACGCTGCAATGGTTCGGGTTCCTGCTCGGCGTCCTGCTGCTCGGCAGCCTCGTGGCTCCGTACCTCATCAAGCCCAAACCTGGACGCCGCCCGCGTCGCCTCCTGGCGTTCAACCGGGGCGCCAAGGCCACGGCGATCGGCTCCCTGCTCTACCTCGCGGTCGTCTCGCTCTCGATCGTGCTCGAGCTCGGTGGCCTGGTCGCCCTCGAGCCCGGAGCGTGGGTGGGCCTGGCCGGCGCGCTCGTCGCGACACTCGCCACCCGGGCGCTCCCCGAGGGGCACGACCCGCGCCTGCAGTTCCTCAGGACACCCGCGTGGGGGCAGATCCTCGGCATCGTCGGCGCGGTAGGGCTCGTGCTGTTCGCCGCCGCCTACGGGCTCGGCCGGGACGACGCGGGCGCCTTCGTCGCGTTCGGTGTGCTGTGCGGCGTCCTGGTCTACGCCGCCGCGAGGGTCGGCGTGATGGGCTGGCTGTCCGCGGCCGCGGCCCGCAACCGGCACGCGCTCGTGCTCGCTGCCTTCGTCGTGGCGTTCATGTTCCCGATGACCCAGGACGGCTCGGACGCCAACATGTCGATCGCCGTGGGCGTCCTGATCTTCGCCGCCACCGCGATGGGCCTCAACATCGTGGTGGGTCTCGCCGGCCTGCTCGACCTGGGCTACATCGCCTTCCTGGGTGCGGGCGCGTTCACCGCCGCGGTGTTGTCGCGGTCGGCCTTCGCCACCCTCGGCTGGAGCCCGCCGTTCCCGGTCGTCGTCCTCGTCTCGGGTGCGGTGGCCGCGATCCTCGGCCTGATCATCGGCTCGCCGACCCTGCGGGTCTCGGGCGACTACCTCGCCATCGTGACCCTCGCCTTCGGCGAGATCTTCCGGATCACGATGAACAACCTCGACGGCGTGGACGGCCCCTACCTCACCCGCGGCTCGAACGGCATCCCGGCGATCCCCGACCTGGAGTTGTTCGGATTCAACTTCGGGGAGAGTCACCTGATCCTCGGCGTGCAGATCGGCCGGTTCGCGAACTACTACTGGCTGATGCTGCTGGTGCTCGCCCTCATCATCCTCGTGTTCACCAACCTCAACCACAGCCGCATCGGCCGGGGCTGGGTGGCGATCCGCGAGGACGAGCGGGCGGCCGAGGCGATGGGCGTCAACGTGTTCGGGTTGAAACTGCTGGCGTTCGCGGGCGGCGCCTTCCTGGCCGGCATCGCGGGCGCCGTCAAGGCGCACGTCGACGTGTCGGTGACACCCGATCAGTACATCTTCATGGAGTCGGCCTTCCTGGTCGCCGGCATCGTGCTCGGCGGCATGGGCACCGTCGGCGGCGTCCTGATCGGCGCGTCCATCCTGAAGCTGCTGCCCGAGAAGCTGCGCTTCTTCGAGGACTACCGTCTGCTGTTGTTCGGCGTCCTGCTCGTCGTCATGATGCGGTTCCGCCCCGAAGGCCTGATGCCGGACGAGCGCCGCCAGCTCGAGTTCCACGCCGACGACGAGGAACTCGCCGAGGACATCGGCGCGGAGATCGAGGCGCACGTCATCCCGTCGCTCGCCGGCGCACCCGATCCCGACCCGAAGGGGGACGACGCATGACCGCCCTGCTCAGCGCCCGCGACGTCACCATGAAGTTCGGCGGCCTCACGGCGGTCGATCAGGTGAGCCTGGACATCGCGCCCGGCGAGATCCTCGGGCTGATCGGACCCAACGGCGCCGGAAAGACGACCTTCTTCAACTGCCTGACCGGCATGTACCGGCCCACCAGCGGGCAGGTGGAGTTCGACGGACGGACGCTGCCACCCAAGCCACGATGGGTGGCCAAGGCGGGGGTGGCGCGCACGTTCCAGAACATCCGGCTGTTCCAGAACATGACCGCGGTGGAGAACGTGATGGTGGGCCGGTACGCCCGCACGGGCACCAACGCCATCGACGCGGTCTTCCGCCTGCCGCGCCACCGCCGCGAAGAGATCGAGACCCGCCGGATCGCTCAGGAGTGGCTCGATTTCGTCGGCCTGCCGGATGCCACCGACCTGCTCAGCCGCAACATGCCCTACGGCGACCAGCGTCGGTTGGAGATCGCCCGGGCGTTGGCGCTGGAGCCCAAGCTGCTGCTGCTCGACGAGCCGACCGCGGGCATGAACCCGCAGGAGACCCGTGACGCCGAGGAACTGATCACCCGCATCCGTGGTCTCGGGATGGCGATCCTCGTCATCGAGCACGACATGCGGTTCATCTTCAGCCTGTGCGACCGGGTCGCCTGCCTCGTCCGCGGCGCGGTGGTCATCGACGGCCCTCCCGAGGTCGTCCAGAACGACGCCCGCGTGATCGAGGCCTACATCGGGACGCCGATCGACGTGGGCGCACCCGCGGGCGCGGAGGGGGGCAGCGATGCTTGAGGTCAAGGATCTGGTGGTGGCCTACGGGCGCGTGCAAGCGGTGAAGGGCATCTCGTTCACCGTGGACGAGGGGCAGGTCGTCTCGCTGCTGGGCACCAACGGCGCCGGCAAGACCACCACGCTGCGGACGATCTCCGGCCTGATCAAGCCCGTGTCGGGCGAGATCCGGTTCGAGGGCGAGCGACTCGACGGAACCGCCGCGCACAGCATCGTCACCCGGGGCATCGCCCACTCGCCGGAGGGGCGCAAGCTGTTCCCTCGCATGAGCGTGGAGGACAACCTCCTGCTCGGCGCGTTCACCCGTCGCGACCACGCGGGCATCAAGCAGGATCTCGACCGGGTGTACGCGCTGTTCCCTGTGCTGGGCGAGCGGCGCCAGCAGGCGTCCGGGCTGTTCTCCGGCGGCGAGCAGCAGATGCTCGCGATGGGCCGCGCGATGATGAGCCGTCCGCGACTGCTGATGCTCGACGAGCCATCCATGGGGCTGTCGCCGATCATGACGCAGACCATCATGCGCACGATCGCCGAACTCCAGGCGTCGGGCACCACCGTGCTGCTCGTCGAACAGAACGCCCAGGCGGCGCTCACGCTCTCCGACAAGGGCTACGTGCTGGAGGTGGGTCGGATCGTGTTCGGCGACACCGGCGCGGCGCTGCTGCAGGACGACCGCGTTCGTCGCACCTACCTGGGCGTCGACCTGTAGCGGTCGGGGCCGTCCCGGCGCGCGTTCAGCGGCAGACGACGGGCACTCCTGCGGAGTGGAGGAGCTGACGCAGGCCGCGGGCGTCGCTCCAGCGGCCGAAGACGGGCCCACCCGGTTCCAACGCTCGGGACGCCGAGAACGGCACCTCGACCGGGTCGAAGCCCAGGTCGTCGATCAGCCGGGCGACGGCGTCGCACGCCGCCACGTCGTCGGACGCCGCGGCCAGGCCCCGGCGCTCCGGATGGCCCGCGGGACGGGCGTCCTGCTCCAGTTCGCGGTAGCCGAGATGGTTGAGCGATTTCACCAGGCGCATCGCTGGATTCAGCGACCGCACCCAGTGACTGCTGGACGGCGCCGACTCGACGGCGCCGTTGCCGCCGTCCACGGGACGCCAGTGGTTCATGGCGTCCACCACGATCGCGCCGGACAGGCCGGCGAGGTCGACCGTGGCCAGCTTGGAGATCGGTACGGCCAACACCACGATGTCGGACGCCGCCACCTCCGCCTCCGTGGCGACGCGCGCGCCGGGCATGCTCGCCCCGATCGTCGGGGCGTCCGTGGACCCGGAGGACGGCAGCGAGACCGCCAGGTCCCAGCCTGCCGCCAGGACGAGGCGTCCGAGCGCCGTGCCGAGCCTCCCCGCACCGATGATGCCCAGTCGTCGTGTCACGCACTGGCCAACGCTCCAGGCATCTGTTTACATTCCTGGCCGTCTCGCTACGGTGGGGTGTGTCCCCGAACTCCGAGGAGTCCTGATGGCCCGCCTGTCCCGTCTGCTGGCGGTCGTGTTCGCGCTGTTGATCGCCGTCCTGACCGCGCCGTCCGCGCACGCCGACGACACGCCGGACGCCTGGCGCATCCCCGACCTGCGAGCGGACGTCGTCGTGGACGCCGAGGGCGTCAGCACGGTGACCCTGGATCTCGCGTTCGACTTCGCCGACGAGCCCGGGCACGGCCCCTACGTCGCCTTGTCGACCCAGCAGGCGGTCGCCGACAATCCTGACGTCTGGCGGATGATCGATGTCGACGTCACCGAGGTCACCAGCCCGACGGGGGCGCCGGCTGAGACGCTGATCACGCAAGAGGACGGCGCGCTGCTGATCCGGATCGGGCGGGAGGGCACCCGGGTGAGCGGCATTCAGAACTACCGGATCGTGTTCACCGCGCACGGATTCATCGCGCCGCGCCACGCCACCAGCGGCCTCGACGAGTTCAACTGGAACGCGGTCGGGTCCGGCGGCTGGGATGTGCCCATCGACCACGTCGAGGTCAGGGTCACCGGCCCGGCCGACGTCGGGCGCACCGCATGCTTCAGCGGACGCGGCTACGACCAGCCGTGCGAGGCGTCCGCGAGCGGCCGCTCGGCCGCGTTCGCCGCGTCCGGGCTGGAGGCGGGCGACGGCGTCCAGGTCGTGGCGGGCTTCCCTGCGGACACTTTCGTGGGCGCCCAACCCCAGTTCACCAAGCGCTTTCACGTCGGCAACGTGATTCCGGTGAACGCGATGACCGTCGGTCTCACCGGAGCGCTCACGGCGCTGGGGATCGGCGCCGTGGCGATGAAGCACCGCCGCTGGTCCCGCGACGAGGTGTACCTGGGCTTGACGCCCGGCGTCCGGCCCGTGCCTGGCCAGGACGCCGCGGTCGGCCTCGCCCGCGCGGCGAAGGACGACGTGGCGGTCGCGTTCACCCCACCCAAGGGCGCGCGTGTCGGCGAGGTGGGCGTGCTGCTGGACACCCGCGCCGACAACGTCGATGTGACGGCGAGCATCCTCGACCTGGCCGCCCGCGGGCACTACCAGATCGTCGAGAACGGCAAGAAGAGCTGGCGGTTCGTGCGCCGCGCGACCACCGACCCGAGGACGCCGGCCGAGGACCACATCGTGTCGACGCTGTTCCGCAAGGGCAAGGAGGTCACGACCGGTGAGCTGCGCGACAAGAAGTATCACGAGCTGTTGCCCGGGGCGCGCGAGCGCCTCGAGGAGCGTGTGATCAAGGAACTGCACTGGTTCAAGGGCAGCCCCCGGAGCGCGCAGATCCTCGCGCTGCTCACCGCGCTCATGCTGATCCTCGGCGGCGTGTTCCTGGGGTTCGTGCTCGGTTTCGCGTTCGGGCTGGGTCTCGTCGGCCTGGCGCCGATCCTCACCGGCGTCGTCCTGGTGCCGCTGTCGCTGAAGGCCGGACGCCGCACCGCCGAGGGATCCGCGGTGCTCGCCCAGGCCAAAGGCTTCGAGCTGTACCTGCGCACCGCCGAGGCCGACCAGATCCGGTTCGAGGAGGGCGTCGACGTGTTCTCCCGCTACCTGCCCTGGGCGACGATCTTCGGGGTGGCCGACCGGTGGGCGGGCGTGTTCGCCCAGCTGGAGCGCGAGGGCCGCTACCAGCGCGGGGACTGGTACGTCGGGAACTCCTCCATGGACGCGCTGCGCCTGTCCGTGGCGATGAACACGCTCACCCACGAGCTCAGCTCGTCGATGGTCGCCTCGAGCGTCGCGCAGTCGGCCTCGACGTCCGGCACCTCCGGCGGGTCGGGCTTCTCCGGAGGCGGCGGGTTCGGCGGCACCGGCGGCGGAGGCTGGTGAGAAGGCTTCGGGGCGAGACCCGCCCCTGTGCGGTGGGCGCGGCCCGTGGCAGGGTGGGCGCATGTGCCGCAACATTCGTCCGTTGTTCAACTTCGAGCCGCCCGCCTACCCCGATGAGGTGCACGACGCCGCCCTGCAGTACGTGCGGAAGATCTCGGGCATGAACAAGCCGTCGCTGGCCAACCAGGCCGCCTTCGATGCCGCGGTCGCCGAGATCGAGGCCGCCACGCAGCGCCTGGTCGGCGCCCTGATGACGACGGCCGCCCCCAAGGACCGCGACGTGGAGCGGGCCAAGGCGCGCGCCCGGAACGCGGCCCGATTCGGTGCGGCGACCGCCTGAGCCGGACGCCGCACCGACCTCACGCAACGCTCAGCCAGTCGTCCACCTCGGCGAGCCAGGTGCGCTTGTCGGCGTCCGACGCGAAAGACGCCTCGATGGACGCCCGCGCCAGGCCGGCCAGTTCGGCGTCCGTCAACCGGTGCGCGTCGCGCGCGGCGGCGTACTGGTCGCCGAGGCGCGACAGGAACAGCAGCGGGTCGTCGGCGCCGAGCGCGATCCGGGCGCCGGCGTCCATCAGCGCCCGCAGCGGAACGTCGGCCAGATTCCGGTAGACGCCGAGGTGGACGTTGGACGCCGGGCACACCTCGAACGCGATCCCGGCGTCCACCATGGACGCCAGCAGCGCGGGATCCTCGGCGGCGCGGACGCCGTGACCGATCCGGGTCGGCCGCAGGTGCTCGACCACCTCGGCCAGGTGCTCGGGACCGCGCAGTTCGCCGCCGTGCGGCACGCCCGGCAGGCCGGCGCGGCGGGCGATGCGGAACGCGCCGTCCCACTCGGAGGTGTCGCCCTCCCATTCGTTGTTGTTCAGCCCGAACGCGCACACCTGGCCCGCGCCCTGGCCGGCGTGCCGGGCTGCCAGGCGGGCCAGCGTGCGGGCGTCGAACGGGTGCCGGGTCCTGGAGGCGGCCACGACGATGCCGACCTGCACGCCGGTGTCGGCGGACGCCGTGACGGCCTCGTCGCAGACGATCTCGAGCACCGGGGCGAGGCCGCCGACCGAGTTCGCATACGACGTGGGGTCTACCTGAAGTTCGAGTCGCCGCGATCCCTCGGCGGCGTCCTCGGTGGCCGCGCCGCGCACGACGGCGCGGAGGGCGTCCTCGCCCTGGACGACCGAGCGCGCCAGGTCGTAGAGCCGCTGGAAGCGAAACCATCCGCGCTTGTCGGCGGGCACCTCGAGCGCGATGGTATCGACCAGCGAGTCGGGCAGGGCGACGCCGCGGGCGTCCGCGAGGCGCTGCAGCGTGGGCGTGCTCAGCGAGCCGGTGAAGTGCAGGTGCAGGTGCGCCTTCGGTAACGACGACAGCTCCCGGGCAACCCCACCCTCACTCATGCGGCGATGGTAGCGGGGCCGAGGCTCGTCGGGTCAGGTCGTGACTCGTGACGCTGGTGGGGCCGTCTGAGGGAATGGAAGCCGAGCAAGGAGGGCGTCCTTGATGTCCAGGACGCCCTCCTGCTTGCACCCGTGAGGGTGGTCGCCGGTCAGTCGTGCAGGCCGCCGACGGTGTCCTTGGCGTCGCCGCCCGGCGGCGGGGTGAACTCGTTCTCGAACGAGGTGCCGCGGGCACGATCCCAGGACGCGATGAGCTCTGCCTCGGCGTCCGCGCGGCCGGTCCAGACCGCGCCCTCGACCGACTTGCCCGGCTCGAGATCCTTGTAGACGCTGAAGAAGTGCTCGATCTCGAGCAGCGTGAGGTCGGGGATGTCGGTGAGATTGCGGGTCGTGTCCTGGCGCATGTCGGCGACCGGGATGCACAGCACCTTGTCGTCGCCGCCCATCTCGTCCTGCATGCGGAACATGCCGATCGCGCGGCACTCGATGAGCGCGCCCGGGAAGGTCGCCTCGGCGAGCAGCACCATGGCGTCCAGCGGATCGCCGTCCTGGCCGAGCGTGCCCTCGATGAACCCGTAGTCGTTCGGGTAGGCCGTCGCCGTGAACAGGGTGCGGTCGAGGCGGATCCGGCCGTTGTGGTGGTCCATCTCGTACTTGTTCTTGGTGCCCTTCGGGATCTCGACGGTCACGTCGAAATGCAAGGGGGGCCGGACCTTGGGTCGTTCGAAGCTCGCGCGCATGGCTGTCCTAACGTCGGTGTATGCAGCGTCGCCACTAGGCTAGCGCGTGTGCCCGCCGGGCGACCATGCGGAAATGGGACGCCGTGACCGGTCCGACCAAGGAGGGAGACCCGTGACGCCCCGTCGCTCGACCGCCACCGCCGCCGTGTGGATCGCCGCCGTCGCGGTCGTGACGCTCGCCGTGGTGCTGCACTTCTTCGTGCGTCCACAACTGGCCGACGAGCCACGGGTCGGCTCCGGTCGTCTCGACGCTCCCGCGATCGCCGCGAGCCCCGCGCCGGTGCTGCAGGCGCTGGCCGCGCCCACGACGCCGTTGGACGCCGCGGCGCTCGTCGCCCGCCTCGAGGCGGCGCCGCGCGACGGCGCCGGCGACGTCGTCGCGCTCGTCGTCGACGCCTCGACCGGCGCCGAGGTCTACCGCAGCGGCGGCGGCGCCCGGACGCCGGCGTCCAGCCTCAAGCTGCTCAGCAGCCTGGTCGCGCTCGACGTGCTCGGCGCCTCCCACCGCTTCGCCACCCGCACCGTCTGGGACGGCAGCGCCCTGACGCTGGTCGGCGGGGGAGACCCGCTGCTGGCCACGGTGCCGTCGGCGCAGGCGCCCGGGCGTGCGACGCTGCACGACCTCGCGCAGACCACCGCGTCCGCGCTCGCCGCGCAGGGAGTCGGCGCGGTCGCGTTACGCTACGACGCCGTGCTGTTCGACGGCCCGGCCTGGAACCCGGCCTGGCCGGAGGCCTTCGCCTCGTCCGTGGCGCCGATCACCGCGCTCACCGTCGATCACGCCCGGCCCAGCCTCGCCGAGGGCGCCTTCGCCCGGCACCCCGACCCCGCCCGTTTCGCCGCCGAGCGCTTCGCGGCGCAGTTGAGCGCCGCCGGGATCGCGGTGACCGGCATCGAGGCCGGCGCCGCGCCGGCGGTGGCCGACCCGGACGCCGGCGTGCAGCCGTCCGGGGCGACCGAGCTGGGCCGGGTCGAGTCGCTGCCGGTCTCCGGGATCGTCGAGCGCGTGCTCGGCGATTCCGACAACGACGCCGCCGAGACGCTGCTGTGGCAGGTTGCGCTCGCCCGCGGTCACGCCGCCACGCCGGCCAGCGGCGCCCGGGTGCTGGAGGACGAACTGACCAGGCTCGGGCTGTGGAGCGACGGGATGGCCGTGACCGACGGCAACGGCATCGCGACCAGCAACCAGGTGACCGCCGACGCGCTCGTCGGCGCCGTGCGGCGCTCGCTCGACGAGCCCGCCCTGCGCGCGGTCGCCCTCGGGCTGCCGGTCGGCGGCGTGACCGGCACGCTGCAGGACCGCTTCGAGGCGCCGGACGCCGCCGCCGGCCGCGGGATCGTCCGCGCCAAGACGGGCACGATCCGCGGCGTCAACACCCTCGCCGGGTACGCGGTCACCGATGACGGGCATCCGCTGGCCTTCGCGCTGATGACGTCCGGCAGTGGCCAGACGTCGGCCCGCGCGTGGCTCGACGGGGCGTCCGCCGCGCTCGTGGCGTCCGGCTAGGGTGAACGGCATGCCGAACGCCCCTCACGTCGATGCGCGCACCGCGGACGCCGTCGGCGCGGCCCTGATCCCGCCGGGTCCCGCGCTCACCGCCGCGGAGGCCGCCGAAGTCGTCGCCGGCCTGAAGGCCGCGTCCGAGGCGTCGGTGGCCCCGGTCGCCGCGGTCACCGGGCTCGGCGACGCGGCGGACGGTCCGATGCTCGTGGTCGACCGGCCGACCTGGCTGCGCGCGAACGTCGAGATGACCCTGACGATGCTGGCCGAGGCCGGCGATGCCGTTGCCGGCCCGGCCACCGTCGGGCAGCGCGCGGAGGCCCGCCTCAACGGCGCCCAGTTCGGCGGCGTCCTCGCGGTGCTCGGCACCCGCATCCTGGGGCAGTACCTGCCGTTCTCGGCCACAGGGTCGCTGCTGCTGGTCGCCCCCAACGTCGCTCGCGTCGAACGCGAGCTGGGCGTCCGCCCGGCCGACTTCCGGCTGTGGGTGTGCCTGCACGAGCAGACTCACCGGCTGCAATTCGCCCGCGCGCCCTGGCTCCGCGGCCACCTGATCGACGAGATGGCGGCGCTGCTGTCCGACGAGGAGGACGACGACGACGACGGCGACGCGCGGCCGCGGCGTCCGCGCAGCCTGCTCGACCTCGCGACGACGCCCCATCAGCAGCAGGTGATCACCCGGGTGACCGCGGCGATGAGCCTGCTCGAGGGCTACGCCGACGACATGATGGACCGCGTCGGCCCCTCGATCGTGCCGTCCGTGGCCAGCATCCGGGCGCGCTTCGAGCGCCGCCGTCAACGCGGGGGCTGGACGACGGTGCTCAACAAGGTGCTCAGCCTCGACCTCAAGCTCGCCCAGTACCGCGACGGCGCGCGGTTCTGCCGGGCGGTCATCGGGCAGGTCGGCGTCGACGGGCTCAACGCCGTCTACGACGCGCCCGCCCACCTGCCGAGCCCCGCGGAGATCGCCGACCCTGCGCGGTGGGTCGCGCGCGTCCACGGCTGATGGCCCGCCGCGCGCTGGGCCGGGCGACGCTCGCGGTCGTCCAGGCCGTCGAGGCGCTGCCGGCTCGCCCCTGGCTGATCGCCTGCTCGGGCGGCGCCGACTCCCTCGCGCTCGCCTGGGCGGCCCAGTACGTCGCGGCCCGCCGGGGGACGCCCGTCCGCGCGGTCGTGGTCGATCACGGCCTGCAAGAGGGGTCGGACGCCGTCGCCACCACCGTGCGGGCCCGCCTGGCCGGCTTCGGCCTGGACGCCGCGGTCGTCGCCGTCACGGTGCCCGACCGGGGGGGCGGGCCCGAGGCGTCCGCGCGGGAGGCCCGCTACGCCGCGCTGACCGACGCCGTCGCCCCCGGCGAGCGCGTGCTGCTCGGACACACCCGCGACGACCAGGCCGAGACCGTGCTGCTCGGGCTCGCGCGCGGCGCCGGCCTGGGCGCGCTGTCGGGCATGCCCGCCGAGCGCGGGACGCTGCGTCGCCCGCTGCTCGCGCTGACCCGCGCGACCACGGCGGACGCCTGCGCCGAACTCGGCCTCGAGGCATGGAACGACCCGATGAACGCCGACCGCCGCTACGCGCGTGTGCGCGTCCGCGCCGTGGTGTTGCCGGTGATGGAGGCCGAACTCGGCCCCGGCATCCGCGACGCGCTCGCCCGCTCGGCGACCCTGCTCGCCGAGGCGTCCGACCTGGTGGCGACGCGGGCCGACGAGACCGACCCCGCGCTCGCCGACGACTGCCGGTACCTGCACGGCGTCGCGCCCGGCCTTCGCCGGCGCCTGATCCTCGACTGGCTCCGCGCCGCGGGCGCCCGCGATGTGTCCGCCGCGCACGTGGACGCCGTCGAGATGCTCGTGACGCGGTGGCGCGGCCAGAAGGGCATCGACGTGCCGGGCGGCCGCGTGGTGCGTCGCGACGGCCGGCTGCGCATGCTCCTCGGCTGACGCTGCACGCCGTGACCGCCCGCGGGCACTAGGGTGTCGTCAGTGGACGCAGCGCACATCAGCGGGGAATTGACCCGCGTCTTGCACACCGATGCCGAGATCCAGGCCAAGCTGGCCGAACTGGCGGCTCAGATCGACGCCGACTACGAGGGCAAGGACCTGCTGCTCGTCGGCGTCCTGAACGGCGCCCTCATGGTGATGGCCGACCTGTCGCGGCACCTCACCTGCCACGTGCGGATGGACTGGATGGCGATCTCCTCCTACGGTTCGGGCGCGCAGAGCTCGGGCGTGGTGCGGATCCTGAAGGATCTCAGCACCAACCTCGAAGGACGCCACGTGCTGGTCGTCGAGGACATCGTCGACACCGGCCTCACGCTGGCCTACCTGATCCAGAATCTGCGCTCGCGCGAGCCCGCGAGCCTCGAGGTCATGACGATGTTCCGCAAGCCCGACGCCCTGCAGAGCGCGGTCGAGGCGAAATACATCGGCTTCGACCTGCCCAACGAGTTCGTGGTCGGCTACGGCCTGGACTACGCCGACCGCTACCGCAACCTGCGCGACGTCGGCACGCTCGACCCGAGCATCTACAGCTGATCTCCCCCGGGCGCGGGTCCGGCGCCGGGTGCCAGGCCCCGCGACCCGCGGTTGGCGGGGTCCGGTACGCTCGTGCGGAGCACCAACTCGCCCACGACAGGGAGTCGAATGAAGACACCGAGACTGCTTCGCAGTCCGTTCCTGTGGATCCTCGCCGTGTTCCTGCTGATCATGATCGGCATGAACCTGTTCTCCGCATCCAGCCGTTACCAGCAGGTTCCGACGTCGCAGATCATCACGGTGATCGACGGCAACGACCCGTTGCGCGAAGTGGTCATGGTCGACGGCGACCAGGAGATCCGGCTGGAGTACAAGGAGGGCGGGGGGGCGCGGATGCGCGCCACGTGGGTCGGCCAGCAGAGCGCCGGCATCGTGGACCGCCTCGACGAGCGCGTCGCCGCCGGCACGCTCGACCAGTGGCGTGGCGAGAACCCGAGCAGCTCACTGTGGTCGATGCTTCTGTGGGGCGTCGTGCCGTTCCTGCTCCTCGGCGTCCTGTTCTTCTTCATGATCAGCAACGCCCAGGGCGGCAACCGCATGATGGGCTTCGGCAAGAGCAAAGCCAAGGTCGCCAGCAAGGACACTCCGCAGACGACCTTCGCCGACGTCGCCGGCTGCGAGGAGGCCATCGAGGAACTCCAGGAGATTCGCGAGTTCCTCGCCGAGCCCGAAAAATTCACCGCGGTCGGCGCGAAGATCCCCAAGGGCGTCCTGCTGTACGGCCCCCCTGGGACGGGCAAGACGCTGCTCGCCCGCGCGGTCGCCGGCGAGGCGGGCGTCCCGTTCTTCTCGATCTCGGGCTCAGACTTCGTCGAGATGTTCGTCGGTGTCGGGGCGAGCCGCGTCCGCGACCTGTTCGAGCAGGCCAAAGAGGCCGCGCCCGCCATCGTGTTCATCGACGAGATCGACGCCGTCGGACGCCACCGCGGCGCCGGCATGGGCGGTGGCCACGACGAGCGCGAGCAGACGCTCAACCAGTTGCTCGTCGAGATGGACGGTTTCGACGTGAAGGGCGGGGTCGTCCTGATCGCCGCCACCAACCGGCCCGACGTCCTCGACCCCGCGCTGCTGCGCCCGGGACGTTTCGACCGGCAGATCCCCGTCGAGGCCCCGGACATGAAGGGACGCCTCCAGATCCTGCGCGTGCACGCCGCCAACAAGCCGATGGCGCCGAACGCCGACCTGGAGGCGGTCGCGAAGCGGACGCCGGGGTTCACCGGCGCCGACCTGGCCAACGTCCTGAACGAGGCCGCGCTGCTCACCGCCCGCCAGAACCTGCAGTGGATCCCCAAGGCCAACCTGGACGAGGCCATCGACCGCGTCATCGCCGGCCCGCAGAAGCGCACCCGCGTGATGAACGAGCGAGAGCTGTTGATCACCGCTTACCACGAGGGCGGTCACGCGCTGGTCGCGGCGGCGATGCCCGGAAATGACCCGGTGCAGAAGGTGACGATCCTGCCGCGTGGGCGGGCGCTCGGCTACACGATGGTGATGCCGGACGCCGACAAGTACTCCCAGACGCGCGGCGAGCTGCTCGGTCAGCTGGCCTACATGCTGGGTGGCCGCGCCGCCGAGGAACTCGTGTTCCACGATCCGACGACGGGGGCGGCCAACGACATCGAGAAGGCCACGAAGACGGCGCGCGCGATGGTGACGCAGTTCGGCATGACCGAGTCGCTCGGTGCCGTGAAGTTCGGCGGCGACAACACCGAGCCGTTCGTGGGCATGCAGGCGGGCATCGGCGGCTCGCGCGATTACTCCGAGGACGTCGCCGCCGCCATCGACACGGAGGTCAGGAAGCTCATCGCCGTCGCGCACCAGGAGGCGTTCGACGCGCTCGCGGAGAACCGCGATGTCCTCGACGAACTCGTCCGCCAATTGTTCGAGCACGAGACCCTCGACAAGGAGCAGGTCGCGCGCATCTTCGAGCCGCTGCGGCGTAGCCCGCGGCGTCCGGCCTGGACGGGGTCGCCCACGCGGCGGCCGTCCGATGTGCCGCCGATCGACCCGCCCGAGCGCAAGCTCCCCGAGCCGCCGGCCGTCGGCCCGCAGCCAGGGCCATGGGGCCCACAGGATCCTATGCAGCCCGGCCCGCTCCCTCCGGGCCCGCAGGCCCCCGGCGGCGGGCAGCCGGTTCCGCCCGGAATGCAGCCCGGGCCGTGGCAGCCCGGCCCGCCGGCCGGACCGTGGGGGCAGCCTCCGCAACCTCCCTACGGGCAGCCGCCGTCGCAGGCCCCCGCGCCCTGGAATCAGCCAGGCGAGCAGCCACCACCACCGCGGCCGCCGGCAGGCCCGACGTTCCAACCCCCGCAGGAGCGCTGATATGGCGGTCGACCACCCGCGCCTGGTTGCTGCCGTCCGTGAGGTGCTGATCGCCGTCGGCGAGGATCCCGACCGCGATGGGCTGCGCGAAACCCCCGAACGCGTCGCGCGCGCCTACGCCGAGATGTTCGCGGGCCTCGACCAGGATCCGGCCGACCACCTCGGCGTCACCTTCGACATCGCCCACGAAGAGATGGTCCTCGTCAAGGACATCGAGATCTGGTCGACTTGTGAGCACCACTTGCTGCCGTTCCACGGACTGGCGCACATCGCCTACCTGCCGAGCATCGACGGCAAGATCACGGGGTTGTCGAAGCTGGCGCGGCTCGCCGACGTGTACGCGCGGCGTCCGCAGGTGCAGGAGCGGCTCACCGGCCAGATCGCCGACGCGCTCGTCGAGTACCTGAAACCCCGCGGCGCGATGGTGGTCATCGAGGCCGAGCACCAGTGCATGACGATGCGCGGCGTCCGCAAGCCCGGCAGCAAGACCGTGACGTCGGCCGTCCGTGGCGCCCTGCTGAACGCGGCCACCCGAGCCGAGGCGATGAGCCTCATCCTCGGCTAGGGGCCGGCCGTGACGCGCACCCTGGTGATGGGCATCCTCAACGTCACCCCCGACTCGTTCTCCGACGGCGGGCGCTGGGCGGACGCCGACGCGGCGCTCGCGCGCGGGCTCGCCCTCGTCGAGCAGGGTGCCGACATCGTCGACGTCGGCGGCGAGTCCACCCGTCCAGACGCCGAGCGCGTGGACGCCGCGACCGAGCTGCGCCGGGTGCTGCCGGTCGTCGAGGCGCTGACCGCCCGGGGCGCCACCGTGAGCATCGACACGATGCGAGCGCGGGTGGCCGAGGCCGCCGTCGACGCGGGCGCCACCTGGGTCAACGACGTGTCCGGCGGGTTGGCCGACCCGGCGATGCTGGGCACCGTCGCCGAGCGGGGGGCGTCCTACATCGCGATGCACTGGCGCGGGCACTCGCGCGCCATGGCCGAGCGGGCCGTCTACGACGACGTGGTCGCGCAGGTGCGCGACGAACTCGGACGTCGCCGCGACGCCGCGCTCGAGGCGGGGATCGCCCCGGGGCGGCTGGTGCTCGACCCCGGGATCGGCTTCGCGAAGAACGCCGACCACAACTGGGCGATCCTGCGCCACTGGAACGCACTCGAAGAACTCGGCTTCCCGCTCCTGCTGGCCGTCAGCCGCAAGCGCTTCCTGGGGGCGCTGCCCGCTTCCGGCGGCCCGCACCGGCCGCCGCGCGAACGGGACGCCGCCACCGCCTATCTGTCCGGGCACTTCTCCGCGCGCGGGGTGTGGGGGGTGCGCGTCCATGACGTGCGCGCCAGCGCGGACGCCATCGCCGTCGCCGACCTGCTGGGGGAGCCATGACCGCACGACGCGTCACGATCACGCTGAGCGGGGTGAGCGCTCGCGGGTTCCACGGGGTGTTCGCCTCGGAGCGACGCGAGGGCCAGACCTTCGTCGCGGACGCCGTGCTCACCGTGCTGCGCCCCTCGACCGCGGACGACCTCCAGACCACCGTCGACTACGGCGCGCTCGCGCTCGCGCTCGTCGCCGGCATCGAGCGGGATCCGGTCGATCTCATCGAGACGCTGGCCGGACGCCTCGCCGACGTCTGTCTGGCGTCGCCCCTGGTCGAGGAGGCCACGATCACCGTCCACAAGCCCCAGGCGCCGATCACGGTGCCCTTCGGCGACGTGGCCGTCACGTGTACGAAGCGCCGGACAGGGTGGGACGAGCCATGAGCGGTGGGCGTCCGATCGTGCTGTCGCTGGGCGGGAACCTGGGCGACGTCGGCGCGGCGCTGGCGCGCGCGGTGGTGCTCCTCGACGCGCTGCCGCGGGTGCGGATCCTCGCCGTGTCGGCCGTCTATCGGACGCCCGCCTGGGGAAACACCGATCAGCCCGACTTCCTCAACATCGTGGCGCTGGGCGAGACCACGCTGGCTCCGCACGCGCTGCTGAGCGCCACGCAGGCCATCGAGGGCGAGTTGGGCCGCGTGCGCGGCGAGCGGTGGGGGCCGCGCGTCATCGACATCGATCTGATCCTCGTCGGCGACGAGTCCTGCGACGACCCCAGGTTGACGCTGCCGCACCCGTTCGCGCATGAGCGGGGCTTCGTGCTCGTGCCGTGGCTGGACGCGGACCCGGCCGCCCGCCTGCTCGGGCACGGCCTGGTGCGCGATCTCGTGACGGGCCTGGACACCGCCGCCCTCGTCCGCGTCGACGACCTGACGATCGCGGTGCCGTGACACCGTCGGGCCCGACCATCACGCCGAGCCGGCCGTGGGTGCTGGCGCTGGCGTCCGGAACGACCGCGGTGCTGTCGGCGTTGGCGCTCCAGTGGTGGCAGGACCAGGGCGGCTCCCTGCCGATCCCCGGAGCGATGGCGTGGGTGGGCGTCGGACTCCTCGCGGTGGGTGTCGCATGGACGGCGCGGTCGACCCGTCGTGCGCTCGCGCGCGATCCCGCGGCGCTGGATCCGCAGACCGCGGTGGCCCGGATCGTGCTGGGCAAGACGAGCCGCCTCGCCGGAGCCCTCCTGCTGGGCGGTCACGCCGCGCTGGCGGTGATGGCGTCCCAGGCATGGCCGGCGCCGCTGGCGGTGACGCGCGTGGTGCACGCCGGTGTGACGGTGCTCGCCTGCGCGGCCTGGATGATCGCGGGACGCGCGTTGGAACGCGCCTGCAGGACTTCAAGACACGACGAATCCGACGGCGGTTCCTCCACTGGTTTTGGAGACGGATCGATAAACTGACCTCGTGACTCAGCAGACTTTTTCCGCCCCCCGCAGCCGCCGCCGAATCCTCCTCGTCGCCAGTCTGGCGGTGGGCACGGTCGTTTCCATCGTTCTGATGACGGCCGCACCCCGCCTGCCCGCCCTCGCCTGGGCGGCCCTCGCGGTCGCGCTTCTCGCCGGCTTCCTGGCGACGTGGGCGGCCTTGGTCGAGTTCCGTGAGTGGCGCGAGCGCGCGAGTCAGGCAGCCACGCAGGCGCGCGCCGAAGAGCGCGAGCGCACGCAGGAACTGCATGCGACGCAGCGGCGCGTGCTGGGCGCCGTCCACGCTCGAGTCACGACGCTGAGCGGCGATCTGGGTGCGACCAAGCGGTCGCTGGCCGAGGTCACGGTGAAGTACGGCGAGGCGAGCCTGCAGGTGTCGCGCTTGCGCGGCGACAACGAGGGGCTGCGCATCGAGAATGACGGACTCCGCGCCGTGGGGCAGGAATTGTGGGCGGAGAACCGCGATTTGCGTGGCCAGACGGATGCCGCCGGTGCCGAGGGCGCCGATGTGCTCGCCCTTCCCCGTCGTCGCCTGATCGCGGACGGCGGAGAATGGGAGGCTGGGCTGGTGCCGACGGTGGTCGACCTGGATCTCCAGCGGCTGACCGCTCCCTTCGTCAGCGAGTTGCGGCAGCGGCAGGCGAACTGATCCGTTCGCCACGGAGCCCGGACATGGCTCCTGCCCTGAAATCGTGAACATCGCATTTGCGCCCGGCGGTCATCCGCCGGGCGCAAATGCGTGTTCGGGCGTCGTGCGGCGCCGAGCCCCGGCCAGCCGAATGGACCCGCAGGCATTGGCGACGGGCGTTGCTCCGCGTTGATGCGGCGTGTACTTTTGGTGGTGCCCTCTTATGCCGAGGGTGTTTCAGGCGGGCCGTTTGGGTCTGCGCATTGATCGAAAGGCTCTGTAGATGGCTCAGCGTGTTCGTATTGAACTGACCGACGATCTCGAGAAGGACGGCACTCTGGCCAACCAGACCGTGAACTTTGCGCTCGACGGGGTGAAGTACGAGATCGATCTGTCCGAGGGTAACGCCCAGAGGCTCCGCGACGATCTCGCCCAGTGGGTGGCATCGGCCCGCCGCTCCGGTGGCCGCAAGACGCGGTCGTCCGCGCCGCGCCCTCGCTCCGACGTGGGATCGGCCAATGACATCCGGGTGTGGGCGCGTTCCCAGGGCATGGAGGTCTCCGATCGCGGTCGCGTGAGGGAAGATATCCGTCAGGCATACGAGGCCGCGCACGCCTGATCGGAAGGCGACGTCGAGGGCCCGCCGCGCCAGTGGCGGGCTTTCGCCTTTGTCTGAGGGCGTCATCGTTTCTTCTGCCCGGCGTGCGCTGAGAGCGAACGAGGAACAAGTGGGTTCACCACCGCGTTGACTAGACTGATGGCGAGCCCGCAGCCCCTGCGGCGATCCGGCCACCAGCCGGAGTGAAGGAGTCCCATGTTCGATCGGTTCACCGACCGTGCGCGGCGCGTGATCGTCCTGGCCCAGGACGAGGCGCGCATGCTCAACCACAACTACATCGGCACCGAGCACCTGCTCCTGGGCCTGATCCACGAGGGCGAGGGTGTCGCGGCCAAAGCCCTGGAGTCCCTCGGCATCTCGTTGGAGGCCGTGCGTGCCCAGGTCGAGGAGATCATCGGGCAGGGCCAGCAGGCCCCGACCGGGCACATTCCCTTCACCCCGCGCGCGAAGAGGGTGCTAGAGCTGTCGATGCGGGAGGCCCTCCAGCTCAACCACCCCTACATCGGCACCGAGCACATCCTGCTCGGCCTCATCCGCGAGGGCGAGGGTGTTGCGGCGCAGGTGCTGATCAAGCTCGGCGCCGACCTCAACCGCGTCCGCAATCAGGTGCTGCAGCTGCTCTCCGGTTTTCAGGGCGAGCAGAAGCCGTCCACGGCGGGCGCACCCGAGACGCCGCCACAGCAGGGCAACCAGACGATCCTCGATCAGTTCGGACGCAACCTCACCCAGGCCGCGCGTGAGAACAAGCTCGACCCGGTGATCGGGCGCGAGAAGGAGATCGAGCGGGTGATGACGGTGCTGAGCCGTCGCACCAAGAACAACCCCGTCCTGATCGGCGAGCCGGGTGTCGGCAAGTCGGCGTGCGTCGAGGGCCTCGCGCAGCAGATCGTGCGCGGTGACGTGCCCGAGACCCTGCGCGACAAGCAGATCTACACGCTCGACCTGGGTGCCCTGGTGGCCGGATCGCGCTACCGCGGCGACTTCGAGGAGCGGCTGAAGAAGGTCCTCAAAGAGATCAAGACCCGCGGCGATGTCGTGCTGTTCATCGACGAGATCCACACCCTCGTGGGTGCGGGTGCCGCCGAGGGCGCGATCGATGCGGCGTCCATCCTGAAGCCGATGCTCGCCCGCGGCGAGCTGCAGACGATCGGCGCCACCACGCTCGACGAGTATCGCAAGCACATCGAGAAGGACGCCGCCCTCGAGCGGAGGTTCCAGCCGATCCAGGTCGCCGAGCCGTCCATCGCGCTCACCATCGAGATCCTCAAGGGTCTGCGCGACCGCTACGAGGCGCACCACCGGATCACCATCACCGACGGCGCGCTCACCGCGGCAGCGCAGATGGCCGCCCGCTACATCCAGGACCGCTTCCTTCCCGACAAGGCCATCGACCTGATCGACGAGGCGGGTGCGCGACTGCGGATCCGCCGCATGACGGCGCCGCCGGACCTGCGCGAGATCGACGAGCGGATGGCCGTCACGCGTGGTGAGAAGGAGGCCGCGATCGACGGCCAGGACTTCGAGCGCGCCGCGCGCCTGCGCGACGACGAGAAGCGCCTGATCGCCGAGCGCAACCTGCTGGAGGATCGCTGGCGCACGGGCGACTCGTCCGTGCAGGCCGAGGTCGGCGAAGAGGAGATTGCCGAGGTCCTCTCGAGCGCGACCGGCATTCCCGTGTTCAAACTGACCGAAGAGGAAAGCGCGCGCCTTCTCCAGATGGAGACCGAGATCGGCAAGCGCTACATCGGGCAGGCGGACGCGGTGAAGGCGCTGTCTCGTTCGATCCGTCGCACCCGCGCCGGCCTGAAGGACCCGAAGCGTCCCTCGGGTTCGTTCATCTTCGCCGGGCCTTCGGGCGTGGGAAAGACCGAGCTGACGAAGGCGCTCACCGAGTTCCTGTTCGGTGACGAGGACTCGCTGATCGCGCTTGACATGAGCGAGTACTCCGAGAAGCACACCGCGTCGCGTATGTTCGGGTCGCCTCCGGGGTACGTCGGGTACGAAGAGGGCGGCCAGCTCACCGAGAAGGTGCGCCGCAAGCCGTTCTCGGTGGTGCTCTTCGACGAGATCGAGAAGGCTCACCCCGACATCTTCAATTCGTTGCTGCAGATCCTGGACGAGGGTCGCCTCACCGATGCGCAGGGCCGAGTGGTCGATTTCAAGAACACCGTCATCGTCATGACGACCAACCTGGGCACGCGGGACATTTCCCGTTCGGTCAACCTCGGCTTCAGCCGGGGGGACGACCCGGTGGGTGGCTACGCCAAGATGAAGGCCAAGGTCTCCGATGAACTCAAGCAGCATTTCCGCCCGGAGTTCCTCAACCGTGTGGACGAGATCATCGTGTTCCACCAGCTGTCGCAGGCCGACATCGAGCGGATCGTCGATCTGATGGTGGCCGAGGTGGAGTCCCGCCTGGCCGATCGCGATATGGGGATCGTCCTGACGGACGCCGCCAAGTCCGCGATCGCCAAGCGTGGCTACGACCCGGTGCTGGGTGCGCGTCCGCTGCGCCGGGCGATCCAGCGCGACATCGAGGACATGCTGGCCGAGAAGATCCTGTTCAGGGATCTGCTTCCGGGGCAGATCGTGGTCGTCGACGTGGCGCCCGAGGGCTCCGATGTGCCGTTCACGTTCGTGGGTCAGCCGCGTGCCGAGCTGCCCGACCACGCTCCCGCCGAGCTGGCCGGTCCGTCGGAGGGCTGAGCGCGAGGACGCACGAAAGAGGGCGCCGGCCGAGGGCCGGCGCCCTTTTCGCGGATACGGCTGATCGGTCGCGCCGCTCTACGGCTCGCCGCGGACGTAGTCGCCGCGAGAAACGTCGGACGCGGGCGTTAGCGTGGTCGTCATGGCAAAGAGCACCACGACCTACCGCTGCACTGAATGCGGCTGGACGACCGGGCGCTGGGCCGGGCGCTGCGGGCGGTGCCAGGCGTGGGGGAGCATCGCAGAGTCGGACGCCCACCCGGTGGCCTCCGTCGCCTCGCAGCGACCGACTCAGCCGGCCATCCCGATCACGGGCGTGTCCGCGCACTCCGCGCGCGGCGTCCGCACCGGCATCGGCGAGCTCGACCGGGTGCTCGGAGACGGCCTCGTGCCGGGCGCGGTGGCGCTGCTCGGCGGCGAGCCGGGCGTCGGCAAGTCGACGCTGCTGCTCGAGGTGGCCGCGCGGTGGGCCTGCGGCGGGCGACGCACCCTGTACGTGACGGCCGAGGAGTCCGCGGCGCAGGTGCGCCTGCGCGCCGACCGGACGGGCGCGCTGCACGACGAGCTCTTCCTGGCCGCCGAGTCCGACCTCGGGGTGATCCTCGGCCACATCGAAGAGCTCGCGCCCAGTCTGCTCGTGCTCGATTCGGTTCAGACGGTGCAGGCGTCCGGGATCGACGGGGTCGCCGGCGGCGTCGCGCAGGTGCGCGAGGTGACGAACGCCCTGGTCCGCACCGCCAAGCGGCGCGGCATGGCCGTGCTGATCATCGGCCACGTCACCAAGGACGGCGCGCTGGCGGGCCCCCGCACGCTGGAGCACCTGGTCGACGTCGTGCTGAGCTTCGAGGGCGAGCGTCATGGCGGGTTCCGTATGGTGCGGGCCACCAAGAACCGCTACGGCCCGGCCGACGAGGTCGGCTGCTTCGAGATGACCGAGACCGGCATCGCCGAAGTGTCCGACCCGTCGGGTCTGTTCACTTCGCGGCACGGTCCTGCGGCGGGCACCTGCGTCACGGTCAGCCTCGAGGGGCGGCGCCCGCTGGTCGCCGAGGTGCAGGCCCTCGTCGCGCCCACGCCGCTGCAGCAGCCGCGCCGGGTGACCAACGGGCTGGACGCCTCGCGCGTCACCATGACGCTCGCCGTCCTGCAACGCCGGGCCGGGCACAAGCTGCACACGCGCGACGTGTACGCCTCGACGGTCGGCGGCGTGCGACTCACCGATCCCGCCGCCGACCTCGCCCTCGCCCTCGCCGTCGCGTCGGCGTTGCGCGACGACGTGCCTTCCGGCCACCTGATCGCGCTGGGCGAGGTGGGCCTGTCCGGCGAGGTGCGGAGCGTCCCCGCGCTCGGACGCCGCCTCGCCGAGGCCGCCCGGCTCGGCTTCGACCGCGCGATCGTGCCCGACGACGCCGACGTCGAGCCGCCCGCGGGCATGACCGTGCTGCGGGCGTCCTCGCTGACCCGAGCGCTCGAGATGGCGTTCGCGACCGCGGGCGGCGCGGTCGTCCCGTTGCCGCCGCGCAAGCCCCGCGTGACCCTCCGCTGAGGCGCTCGGCGGCCCGGTGGCGCCCGGCTACACTGGCCGCAACCGTCACCGAGGAGGCCCTTGTGAGCGCGAGCAGGCTGCCCGCAGACATCGTCAAGGTAGCCCCCGGCACGCCGCTGCGCGAGGGCCTCGACCGGATCGTCAGCGGCCACACCGGCGCCCTCATCGTGCTGGGCAGCACGCCCGAACTCGACGCGATCTCGACCGGCGGCTTCGCCATCGACGTCCCGTTCAGCGCGACCGGCCTGCGCGAGCTCGCGAAGATGGACGGCGCGATCGTGCTCAGCAACGACCTGTCACGGGTCCTGGCCGCCGCCGTCCACCTGTCGCCCGCGGCGTCCTATCCCACCAGCGAGACCGGCACGCGGCACCGCACCGCCGAACGCGTGGCCCGGCAGGTGGGCGTGCCGGTGGTGACGGTCTCCGCGTCCATGTCGACCATCTCGTTGTTCGCGGGCGACGGCCGGCAGGTCGTCCCGCGTCCCGACCAGCTCCACGACCGCGCGGCCCAAGCGCTCGCGGCCATCTCGGGTCATCGCAAGCGTCTCGACGAATCGCTGGACCGCCTCACCACGCTCGAGGTGCACGACGCGGTCACGTTGCGCGATGTCGCGCACGTCGCCCAGCGCTTCGAGATGACCGACCGCCTCGCCGACGAGGTCGCCAGCTACGTGACCGCGATGGGCGCCAACGGCCGGCTGGCCGCGCTCCAACTGCGCGACCTGGTGGACGACCTGACGCCGATCGCCTCGCTGCTGAACCGCGACTACGCGCGCGCCGGGGCCGAGACCATGCCGTTCGTGGGCCTCGCGCAGCTCGACGACCACGAACTGTTCGACATCGTCTTGGTCGGGCGGGCGCTGGGGCTGCCGATCGGCGTCCATCTGGACTCGCCGCTGCGCGCCCGCGGCTACCGGCAGCTCAGCAGCATCCCCCGGCTGCCCTCGGGCGTGGTCGGCCGGCTCGTGGAGCACTTCGGCGACCTCACGGCGATCGACGCCGCGGCGGCGTCCGACCTCGAAGGCGTCCCGGGCGTCACCCCGGCGATGGCGGGGCTGATCCGCGAGGGGCTGGCGCACATCGCCGAGCACACGCTGTCGCGGTGAGGGCGGACCGTCCCGACGCCGCTGACACCGCCGCGATCGTCGCGGCGGTCCTGGGCTGGTACGCGGCCCACGCCCGTCCGCTGCCGTGGCGCGAGCCCGAGGCCGGACCGTGGGGCGTGATGGTCAGCGAGTTCATGTTGCAGCAGACGCCGGTCGCCCGGGTGCTGCCGGTGTGGCGATCCTGGATGGAGCGCTGGCCGACCGCGGCATCGCTCGCCGCCGAGCCTGTCGGTGAGGCGGTGCGCGCCTGGGGACGCCTCGGCTATCCCCGGCGCGCCCAGCGGCTGCACGCGGCGGCGACCGTGATCCTGGACGCTCACGCGGGGCAGGTGCCCGGCGACATCGATGCGCTCCGGGCGCTTCCCGGGATCGGCGAGTACACGGCGGCCGCGATCGCCTCGTTCGGCCACGGACGCCGCGCGCTCGTCCTCGACACGAACGTGCGGCGGGTGCTGGCCCGGATCGACTCGGGCCGCGCGTTCGCCGACCACCACCTCACCCGCGCCGAGCGGGAGCGTGCCGAGCGCTGGATCCCCGAGGCTCCGGACGCCGCGGCGGCCTGGGCGGCGGCGTCCATGGAACTCGGCGCCCTGGTCTGCTCGGTCGGCAAGCCACGATGCGGCGACTGCCCGGTCAGTGCCCACTGCGCCTGGTTGGCCGCCGGCCGTCCCGCGTGGGATGGCCCCGCCCGGCGCGGCCAGACCTACGCCGGGACGGACCGGCAGTGCCGGGGCGTCCTGCTCGCCGGCTTGCGCGAGGCCCACGCCGGCGTCCCGGCCGCGGTCCTGCTGGCCCGATGGCCCGCCGACCCCGGCCAGGCGCGCCGGGCGCTGGACTCGCTGCTGGCCGACGGGTTGGCGCGACCCGGCGATGACGGCGCCGTCCGGCTGTGAGCGCCCCACGAGGGGGGGCCGTCGTGCCGTTAAGGTGTGAGCGCACCTAGTGAAAGGCACGACCATGACCGACCCCCAACAGCCGAACCCTTCCTTCGAGCAGCCGAGCTGGCAGCCGGACGCAACCCAGGCGCAGTCCTTCCCCCAGGCGCCCGCCGCGCAGCAGCCCTACCCGCAGCAGCCCGCCGGGTCCCAGCCCTACGCGGCCTACCCGCCCGCGCCGTACGGCTACGCGATGCCCGAGCATCCGCAGGGCACCACGATCTTGGTGCTGGGCATCCTGGGCCTTTTCTTCGCGGTCACCGGCCCGTTCGCCCTTGTGATGGGCAACCGCGCCCGCAAGGAGGTCGCCGCGGGGCAGTACGCTCCGAGCACCTCGGTGACCATCGGCTGGGTGCTGGGAATCGTCACCACCGTCTACCTGGCGTTCGTGGTCGTGATGATCGCGCTGATGATCCCGGCCTTCTTCATCGCGATGAACTCCTGAGGCTCGCCGCGCGCTCCCGAGCCGAGGCCGTTCAGCGCGAAGGGACACGTGCGGGTCGGGAGCGTCCACGCCCCGGCCCGCACGTGGGCGTCCGTACCGAGGCGTGGGCGTCCGGATCGAATCCCAGAACGCGCCAAACCCGGGCATGGGCGTCCGCACCGGGGAGCGGAGGCCCGTACCGCGAAAGCCGACGCGGTCAGATGGTGACGATGCCCTTCGGGCAGCGGAAAGTGACGGATTCGATACCCGGGTTGCCGTTCGGCGAGTCGAAGTTCAGCGCGACGCCGTCGAACACTCGTCCGATGTCGTGACCGACCCATTCGCCGACGCGCTCGCGGGATCCGGACAGGCGGATCTCGAGGATCTCGACCTGGTGGGCCGGCAGCGCCGACGGCAGCAGCTCGTCGGGGCTGATCCACTTCACGAAGAAAGGAAGCTGCGGGTCGGCCAGCAACCCCTTGATGCCGATCTGCTCCCACTCCAAGCGGCGTCCGTCGGGGAAGTGGCGGGTGCCGTGCGCGGCCTTGCGGCCCAGGCGCGCCTCGACGGAGGCCATGTCGGTGACCTGGATCACCCAGGCCAGCCAGCCACCCCCCAGCGCCGAGCGCGCGCGCACGGCCTGGCCGAAGACCGCCTTCTCTGCGGCCGGGTGTTCCAGCACCTCCACCACCTCGAGGTAGCGGCCGTCCACCAGAGGAAGGACGTGGTTGCGGGTGCCGAAGCTGGGGTGGAACCCGCCGTCGCGGAACCTGACGCCCAGTGCGTCCTCCAAGCGGCTCACGGCGGGGGAGAGTCCATCCGGGCCGGCGGCGAAGGTGAGATTCGACAGGCGCATGCCGAATATTGAAACCCATGCGCGACGCGGACGCGAATCGGGTGGAAAACCCCCAGTAAAAAGGGGTATCACGATATGGAGACACCTCGGAGGTGGAGGGGATCGGAGGTGTAGGTATTGCGCGGTGGTCTTATGCTTTGAGGCGTGAACCGAACTCCTGCTTGGCCCGGTGACGGCGATGCGCACGCCAACAGGATCGGCCTCTCGACATCGTCGGTGTATCCAGAATCGACGGGCAGCTGTTTCGAGTTGGCCGGGCGTCTGGGCTACGACGGCGTCGAGGTGATGGTCGGTATCGACCCCCTCAGCCGCGACGTCGATGCACTCGTTCAGCTCCGCGAGTATCACGACATCGCCGTCCTGTCGATCCACGCCCCGACGCTGCTGGTGACCCAGGGCACCTGGGGCAACGACCCATGGGACAAGCTGGAGCGCTCCGCCGTGGCCGCGCACCGTCTCGGGGCGAGCACGGTCGTCGTGCACCCGCCGTTCCGCTGGCAGCGCAGCTACGCGCAGGGGTTCGTGGACGGCATCCGTCGACTCGAGCGCACCACCGGCATCGTCTTCGCCGTCGAGAACATGTACCCGTGGCGCGGCCCGCGCGCCACCGAGGTGCGTGCCTACTCGCCAGGGTGGGATCCGACCGACCGCGACTACGACCATCTCACCCTCGACCTGTCGCACGCCTCGACCGCCCGGCAGAGATCGCTCGACCTGATCGATGCGTGGGGCGAGCGGCTCACGCACCTGCACCTCACCGACGGCGACGGCTCGTTCGCCGACTCCCATCTCCTGCCGGGCGACGGCGACCAGGAGGCCCGCCGCGTCCTCAAGATCCTCGCCGCCCGCGGCTTCGCCGGCGACGTCGTCCTCGAGGTGAACACGCGCACGATCGGCTCGCGTTCGGCGCGAGAGGAGGCGCTGGCGTCCGCGCTCGCGTTCACCCGCGCGGCGCTGGCGGTTCCGGCGGCGCCGTGACGGCGGCCGACCCGAACGCGCCCGCGGCCGCAGCGCTACCCGCGGACGCCGCTCCACCACCGGACACCGCTCTACCCGCGGACCACGCGCTGCCCCCGGACGGCGCGGCGTCCCGTTCCCGCCACCTGTCCGAGGTGGCGCTCGTGCTGGCGCTGTCGCTGGGCAAGTCGGCCGTCTACTCGGTGCTGTCGATCATCGAGAAGCTCACCCGCGGGCCCGCGCTCAATCAGCAGACCACGACGATCAACGACTCCGTCACGCCCGACCGCGCGTGGCTGGATCTCGCCTACCAGATGACGGCCATCGGCTTCGGACTGGTGCCGATGCTGCTCGCCCTGCACCTGCTGCGGCGCTCGGGCGACCGGGACGCGATCGGCCTCGACCTGCGGCGGGCCGGCTTCGACCTGAGCCGCGGCTTCCTCGCCGCTGCCATCATCGGCATCCCCGGTCTGGTGTTCTATGTCGTCGCCCGCGAACTCGGGTTCAACACGAATGTCGCCCCGGCGAACCTGGCTGCGCAGTGGTGGACGATTCCGGTGCTGGCCGGCTACGCCGTGATGAACGCCCTCCTGGAGGAGGTCATCATGCTGGGCTACCTGCTGCGCCGGTTCGGCCAGGTGGGGATGCGGCCGTGGGCCGGCATCGCGGTCAGCGCCGTCATTCGCGGCAGCTATCACCTCTACCAGGGCTTCGGCGGCTTCCTCGGCAACGTCGTCATGGGCCTGGTCTTCGGCTGGATGTACCGGCGCTGGGGCCGGGTCGCGCCGCTCGTGGTGGCCCACACCATCCTCGATCTGGTCAGCTTCATCGGCTACGCGCTGGTCGCGCCGTACACCGATTGGTTCTGATCCGCGCCCCAGAGACGATCCCGGGGGCGCGGACGTCGTTCCCCTAGGATGAGGCCATGCTTGTTGGAGTTTTCGGTGCGACCGGTCAGGTCGGTCAGGTCATGCGCGCGCTGCTCGAGGCGCGCGACTTCCCGCTCGACGAAGTGCGGTTCTTCAGCTCGGCCAAGTCCGCCGGGCGAGTGCTCGGCTTCAAGGGCAAGGACGTGGTGGTCGAAGACACCGCCACGGCCGACTTCTCCGGCATCGACATCGCGATCATGTCGGCGGGCGCGACCACCTCGCGCGCGTACGCTCCCCGGCTCGCGGACGCCGGCGCGGTCGTCGTCGACAATTCCTCGGCGTGGCGCAAGGACCCCGAGGTTCCGCTGGTCGTCAGCGAGGTCAATCCCGAGGACACGGTGAACCCGCCCAAGGGCATCATCGCGAACCCGAACTGCACCACCATGGTGGCGATGCCGGCGATCAAGGTGCTGCACGACGCCGCGGGCCTCGTCCGGCTGACCGTCGCCACCTACCAGGCCGTGTCCGGTTCCGGCATCAAGGGCGTCGCGACGCTCGCGGCGCAGGTCGCCGGGGTCGACGACCCCACCGTGCTCGCGCTCGACGGCGCGCTGGTGCCCGACGGCGACACCGGCCCCTATGTCGCTCCGGTCGCCTACAACGTGGTCCCGCTCGCCGGCAGCATCGTCGACGACGGCTCCGACGAGACCGACGAGGAGCAGAAGCTGCGCAACGAGTCGCGCAAGATCCTCCATCTGCCCGACCTGGCCGTCTCCGGCACCTGCGTGCGGGTTCCGGTGTTCTCGGGCCACAGCCTCGCCATCCATGCGGAGTTCGACCGGGAGATCACCGCAGAGCAGGCCGCCGCGTTGCTGGCGGACGCCCCGGGCGTCCAGTTGGCCGACGTGCCCACCCCGCGCCGGGCCGCGGGTGCCGACCACGTGCTCGTCGGCCGGATCCGCCAGGATCAGGCGGTGCCCGGCAACCGCGGCCTCGTGCTTTTCCTTGCCGGCGACAACCTGCGCAAGGGTGCGGCGCTCAACGCGATCCAGATCGCGGAACTGCTGGTGAAGCGGGCATGAGCCGCGTCGGCGTCGTCGGGGCCGGCATGATGGGCGAGGCCCTCATGGCCGGCATGCTCGCCGCCGGCTGGCCGCCGGACGGCATCGTCGGTGCCGACCAGCGCGAAGCCCGGTGCCGCGAACTGGAGGCGCGCTACGGCATCACCGCCGTGACGCAGGTGCCCCAGGCGGTCGAGGGCGCCGACGTCGTGCTCATCCTGGTCAAGCCGCAGGACGTGCCCGCCGTGCTGCCCGAGATCGGCCAGCACCTGGCGCCCGGCGCGGTCGTCGTGTCGCTGTGCGCGGGCGTGACCCTCGCCACCCTCGAAGGCGGGCTGCCCGCGGGGGCGGCGGTCGTGCGGGTCATGCCGAACACTCCGGCGCTCGTCGGCCAGGGCATGGCGGCGCTCAGCCCTGGTGCCCACGTCGCCGACGAGCAGCTGGCGCGCGCCGTCGCGATCCTCGAGGCCGTCGGCAAGGCGGTCGTGGTGCCCGAGAAGTATCAGGACGCCGTGACGGCCGTCTCCGGTTCGGGGCCCGCCTACGTGTTCTACGTCGCCGAGGCGCTGGCGGACGCCGGCGTCCTGCTCGGCCTGCCGCGCGACACCGCGACGACCCTCGCCAACCAGACCCTGCTGGGTGCGGCCACCATGCTGGCGGCCTCCGGCGACCACGCCGCCGTACTGCGCGAGCGGGTCACCTCGCCCGCGGGCACCACGGCCGCGGGGCTGCGCCAGCTCGAGGACCGTGCGGTCAAAGCCGCCTTCCTGGCCGCCGCCGAAGCGGCCCGCGACCGCTCGGTCGAGCTGGGTCGCGACTGAACCTCGGCGTCCGCGTCCGGAACGATCGGTTCGTTTGTCCGGGTGAAGCGCCAGCCGTTAGAATGCTGTGCTTGCGGGCCGGTTCCGTTCCGCATCGAGATTTCATCCCCGCCCCCGAGGTACGGGGGCGTGCAGAGGAGACACCTGTGGGTTCGGTCATCAAGAAGCGTCGCAAGCGGATGGCGAAGAAGAAGCATCGCAAACTGCTGAAGAAGACGCGTATCCAGCGCCGCCGCGCTGGCAAGTGAACAGCCCGACGCCTTCGCCTGAACTCCCGGACGCCCGCGTGGTGGTCCTGGTCAGGCGGGGGTGTCATCTGTGCGACGACGCGCTGACCATCATCGAGACGGTCTGCCGGGATGCGCGTGCCTCCTGGCAGTCCGTCGACGTCGACTCCGTCCCCGCGCTGCGGGAGCGCTACACCGATCACGTGCCGGTGACGTTCGTCGACGGCGTCCGGCACTCGCTCTGGTTCGTCGAGGCCGGCCGATTGTCGGACGCCCTCGCCTGAACGCCTATCCTGTCCTCATGCAGCCGACGATCGTCCACGTTTGCCGTCACGGCCAGGTGCAGAACCCTGACCACATCCTCTACGGACGCCTTCCCGGCTACGGGTTGAGCGAGCTGGGTCGGGCCATGGCGCAGCGGCTGGGCGAGCATTTCGCGGACGTGCCCCTCGACCACCTGCGGGTGTCGCCGTTGCAGCGCGCCAAAGAGACGCTGGCGCCGATCGCCGCCCGGCACGCCGACGTCCCGGTCACCGAGGAGCCGCGCGTCATCGAGGCGGCGAACGTCCTGGAGGGCCGCAACTTCGGCCGGTTCAACCAGAAACTGTTGATCCCCACCAACTGGTGGCACTTCCGCAACCCGCTCCGTCCGTCGTGGGGCGAGCCCTACCGCGAGATCGCGGTGCGCATGCGTGCCGCGATCCTCGACATGGCGGCGTCCGTACCGGCCGGCGGGCAGGCGCTCGTCGTCGCCCACCAGTTGCCCATCTACATCGCGCGCCTGGACGCCGAGGGTCGCAGCTTCGTGCACAACCCCGCCAACCGCGAGTGCCGGCTGGCGTCGGTGACGAGCTTTCATCTGCTCGACGGGCGCGTGACCAAGGTGGTCTACACGGAGCCGTGCGCCGACCTCTACCCGCCCAGCACCGCGCTGTTCCGGCCGGGGATGTGAGCCGGTGCGGCGTCGGATCTGGATCGCGGCAGCCGCGGCGTCCGCGCTGCTGACGGCGTGCGGCACGGCGCCCTCAGCCGAGGGCGGATTCGTCGGCGGCGACGGATCCCTCACGGTGGTGGCGCACGCCGACCGTCAGCCCGCCCCCCGGATCACCGGCACGCTGCTCGACGGCACGCCCTTCGACTCGGCCACCCTGCACGACACCGTCGTCGTCTACAACGTGTGGGGGTCCTGGTGCGCGCCCTGCCGCAAGGAGGCGCCCGCGCTCGAGGCCGCCGCGCGCGCCACTGCCGGCACCGCGCAGTTCGTCGGCATCAACACCCGCGACCTCGACCCGGCGCCCGCGCAGGCGTTCGTGCGCGCCTTCGACATCAGCTTCCCGAGCGTCTTCGACCCCGACGGACGCGAATTGCTCGCGTTCGGTCGCCACCTGCCCGCGTCGGCCATCCCGAGCACGGTCGTCGTCGACCGCGAGGGACGCATCGCGGCCCGCGTGCTCGGCGAGACCACCGAGGCGACGCTGAAGGGCCTCGTCGAGGACGTGGCGGCCGGACGATGACGTCTCTGGACATCAGCGGCTGGTTCGCCCAGACGGCCGGCGGGTCGATGCTGCTCGCACTGCCGGTGGCCGCGCTGGCCGGCGTGGTGTCGTTCTTCAGCCCCTGCGTGCTCCCGCTGCTGCCGGGCTATCTCAGCTATGCGACCGGCCTGACGGCGGCCGAGATGTCCGCAGCGGCGTCCGGGGACGCCCCGGGGCGCGGACGCCGCGGGCGGATCGTGCTCGGAACCAGCCTGTTCGTCCTCGGTTTCGCGCTCGTGTTCGTCTCCACCGGCGCCCTCTTCGGCGGTCTCGGGGGCCTGCTGATGGCGTGGAGCCGTCCGCTGTCGATCGCCGGCGGCATCGTGGCGATCGTCCTGGGCCTGATATTCGCCGGCGTGCTCAACGTCGGCCAGGTCACCTGGCGGCTGTCCAAGGCGCCCGCGGTCGGCCTGGCGGCGGCACCGGTGCTCGGGATCGTGTTCGGGCTGGGCTGGACGCCGTGCATCGGCCCCACCCTGGCCGTCGTCATGACCCTCGCGCTCAACGAGGGCACCGCGCTGCGCGGCGCCGTGCTGTCGCTGGCGTACGCGCTCGGCCTCGGCGTCCCGTTCCTGATCGCCGGTCTCGCCTTCGACAAGATGGCCGGCACCATGGCCTGGGTGCGCCGCCACCACGGCACGCTGCAGAAACTCGGCGGCGCCATGCTGGTGGCCGTCGGCGTCCTGCTGATCACCGGCATCTGGGACTCGTTGATGGGCCTGTTCCGGCAGTGGGCGTCCGCGTTCGGGGTGCTGATCTGATGACGACGTTGCGCTGGCTGTGGACCCAGCTGACCTCGATGCGCACCGCGCTGGTGCTGCTGCTGATCCTGGCGCTCGTCGCGATCCCCGGCTCCATGGTCCCTCAGCGTCCAGTGACGCCGATCCAGGTGAGCGACTGGAAGCGGGCCAATCCGGGCCTCGCGGATCTCTACGAGGCGGTCGGCCTGTTCGACGTGTACGGGTCGCCGTGGTTCGCCGCGGTCTACCTGCTGCTGACCGTGTCGCTGGTCGGCTGCATCCTGCCCCGCATCGTCGTGTACGTCCGCGCGATCCGGACGCCCCCGCCTCACACCCCGCGGCGGATCGATCGGCTACCCGTGAGCGCGTCCGGCCCGACGACGATGGACGCCGAGGCGGCGCTCGATGCCGGCGAGGCCTACCTGCGCGGGAAGCGATTCCGGACGGTGCGCACCGCGACGTCGGTGGCCGGTGAGCGGGGCTACCTCCGCGAGTTCGGCAACCTGGTCTTCCACCTGGCGTTCGTCCTCGCGCTCGGCGGCGTCGCCTGGAACCAGCTCGCCAGCTACACAGGCTCGGTCATCGTGGTCGAGGGGCAGGCGTTCTCGAACAACCTCACCCAGTACGACGACTTCCGCGCGGGCGCGGCGTTCACGCCGTCCGCGCTGGAACCCGTCACGGTGTGGGTCGACACCTTCACCGCCCAGTTCGAGACCGGCGAGGTGCAGCGCGGCGCCGCCCGCGTGTTCAGCGCCGACGTCCGCTGGGCCGGAGCGGACGGCGCGATGCATCACCAGGGCGTCGAGGTGAACCAGCCCCTGCACGTCGGCCGTACCCAGATCCACCTGACCGGGCACGGCTACGCGCCGGTCGTCACGGTGACGGACCCGTCCGGCGACGTGGCCTTCTCGGGCCCGGTCGTGTTCCTGCCCCAGGACGGCAACTTCACGTCACTGGGCGTCATCAAGGCGCCGGACGCGCGGCCGAACTTCCTCGCCTTCGAGGGGTTCTTCCTGCCGACGACCATCGTCGACGACCGGGGCCCGCGCTCGGTGTTCCCCGACGCGCTCGCCCCGTCCATGTTCGTCAATGTGTGGACCGGTCCGCCGCGGGAGGAGACCGGACGCCCCGAGTCGGTGTACTCGCTGGCCAAGGACGGCCTGGAGCAGATGAAGACCGCCGAGGGCGTCCCGGTCACGTTCAAGATCCAACCCGGCGAGTACGTCGAACTCTCCGACGGCTCGAGGCTGGCCTTCGAAGACTGGAAGCGCTGGACCAAACTCCAGGTCAGTGAGGAGCCCGGCCAGTGGCTGATCATCACCTCCGTCCTGCTGGCGGTGGCCGGGATGACGCTGAGCCTCTACGTCCGCCCGCGCCGGATCTGGCTGCGGGTGGGCCGCGACGCCGACGGTGCGCTGCGCGCCGAGGCCGGCGGCTTGGACCGTGCCGAATCCTCGACCGGGTTGGGCGATGATGTGACGGCGCTGGTGGCGCGTGCGGGCGCCGCCGTGAGCGATATCGAGAACACACCCGGGGACCAGCCGCCCCCCGACGACGAGGAGGACACTTCGTGATCGGCACCTACTCCAGCCTGGCGATGGTCAGCTCCGCCGTGATCTACCTGCTCGCCATGACCGCGCATGCGCTCGAATGGGCTGCGGCGCGTGGCACGGACGCCGGGGCGTCGGCCCCCGGCCGGGTCGAGCGGTTCGGCCGGATCGGCGTCGCGCTCACGGCGGTCGGCGTGCTCAGCCACGTGGCCGGCGTGGCGATGCGCGGCATCGCGGCGAACCGGCTGCCCTGGGGCAACATGTACGAGTTCGTGACCAGCTCGCTGGCGCTCGTCGCCCTCGCCTTCTTGGTGCTGGTGTGGCGTCGCGGCTGGGTGTGGCTGGGCCTGCCCGTCACGCTGCTGCTGTCGGTCGGCCAAGGGTTGGCGGTCACCGTCTTCTATGTCGACGTCGCGCCGCTGGTGCCCGCGCTGCACTCGGTGTGGTTCATCATCCACATCATCGCGGCGGTCACGTCCGGCGCCGCCTTCAACATCGCCGGGATCGCGGCAGGGTTCTACCTGATCCAGCGCCGCGCGGAGGCGTCCGGGGGAGCGCGCGGCTACCTCGCGCGGCTGCCCAAGGCGTCCGCGCTCGACGACTTCTCGTTTCGGGTGAACCGGTTCGCGTTCCCGCTGTGGACGTTCACGATCCTCGCGGGCGCGGTGTGGGCCGACTACGCGTGGGGCCGGTTCTGGGGCTGGGATCCCAAGGAGACCTGGTCGCTGGTCACCTGGGTCGTGTACGCCGCGTACCTGCACGCGCGTGTGACGGCGGGTTGGAAAGGCGTCCGCGCGGCGTGGCTGTGTCTGATCGGCGTGGCGAGCTTCTGGTTCAACTTCGTCGGCGTCAACCTGCTGTTCTCGGGGTTCCATTCCTACGCCGGAATCTGAGCCTTCCGGCGGGGCCGTTCAGGCAGGTGGGCGCCCCCGCGTTGTTCACCCGGGTGGTTTAGGGTGGCTCCCACCTTCGCAGAAAGGCAGGTGCCTGTGGGCGCGAAATCGGTCAGAACCCGCAAGGTCACGCTGGCGGCGGGCACGGTCGCCGTGCACCAGGGCGACGGCACGAAGCCGCGGGTGCTGCTTGTCCACCGGCCCCGCTACGACGATTGGACCCTGCCCAAGGGGCACCTGGATCCCGACGAGTACGAGGCGGTCGCCGCCGCGCGCGAGACCTGGGAGGAGGGCGGTAGCCGGGTCGCGCTGGGCCGGCCCGCCGGCGTCCTCTCCTACCCGGTCGGCGGTGGCACCAAGGTGGTGCACTATTGGACGGCCCGGGCCGATCGGATCCAGGCGCGCAAGCCCGACCGCGAGGTGGACAAGGTGGCCTGGCTCACCCCGGCCAACGCCCTCGCCCGGATGACCTACGACGATGAGAAGCAGGTGCTCCGCACGGCATTGGAGCTCGAGGACACGACGCCCTTCCTGATCGTCCGGCACGCCAAGGCGATGGACCGCAAGCACTGGTCCGGACGCGACCAGGCCCGGCCGATCACGGCGCGAGGACGCAAGCAGTCCGCGCGGCTGATCCCGCTGCTGGACGCTTTCGGCGTCCGTTCGCTGGCCTCGAGCTCGTCGACGCGCTGCGTGCAGACGCTCCTGCCCTACTCGCGGCACGCCGGGGTGACGGTCGACCCGTGGGCCATCCTGTCGGAGGAGATCGGCGAGGAGAACCCCAAGGGCGTCGCCAAGCTGACGCGGCGCCTGGCGCGCGAGGCAGCGTCCAGCGGCGTCCCGAGCGCCGTGTGCGTGCACCGTCCGGTGCTGCCGGTCATGCTGGCCGAGCTGGGCATTCCGCCGCGGCTCATGCAGACGTCCGCGACGATCATCGCCCACCTCAACGCCTCGGCGGAGGTCGTCGCGATGGAGTCCCACCGGCCGCGCTGCTGACACGCGATCTCAGTGTTGCGGTGGCCGCCCGGGTTAGACACCTTCGCCCGCGTAGGAACCTGGGCGACCGTGCCTAACCCGGGCGGCACGGCGGGCGACCGTGGCTGACCCGGGCGGC
>JAVTWJ010000007.1:0-24443 GCA_032229785.1 Propionibacteriaceae bacterium | reverse complement strand
GCGACCGTGCCTAACCCGGGCGGCACGGCGGGCGACCGTGGCTGACCCGGGCGGCACGGCGGGCGACCGTGGCTGACCCGGGCGGCACGGCGGGCGACCGTGGCTGACCCGGGCGCCGACGGCCGCAAACCGCGGCGTCGCGACCGTGAGGGTTCATCTTCCGTTCACCCGCACGATCGGCCGTGGTCACGGCGCTTCCTTACCGTCGTCGGCGAAGGGTGGGCACGTGCCTTCCCGAGGGAGGTCCCTCCCGTCACGCTGACTCGTTAAGGAAACACCGTGAAGCTCACCACGACCGGCACCGCGCTCGCTCTCGTGACCGCCTCCGCGCTCGCACTCTCCGCGTGCGCCGCGAACGAGGCCGGAACCCCGGCAGGCCGGGAAACGACCGCCACCCTGTCCGGTTCCCTCGCAGGATCCGGCGCCTCCAGCCAGGGCAAGGCCCAGGAAGCCTGGATCGCCTCCTTCACCGTCGCCCACCCGGGCGTGACCATCGCCTACGACGGCGGCGGCTCGGGCGCAGGGCGAACCGCTTTCGCCCAGGGCGGCGTCGAGTACGCCGGCTCCGACCGCGCGATCAAGACCTCCGAGCTGGACGATCCGGCGGCCGCCTTCAAGCTCGCCTCGGGCGCCCAGCCGTTCGGCAGGTGCGCGGCCGACTCGGCCGTCGTGCAGCTGCCCCTGTACATCTCGCCGATCGCCGTCGGCTTCAACATCCCGGGCGTCGAGAAGCTCAACCTGGACGCCTCGACCCTCGCCAAGATCTTCTCCGGTGCGATCCGCACCTGGAACGACCCGGCGATCGTGGCCCTCAACCCGGGCGCCGCGTTGCCCGACCTCGCCGTCACGCCGGTGCATCGCTCGACGAACTCGGGCACCACCGAGAACTTCACCGACTACCTGGCCACGATGGCCTCCGCCGACTGGACCTTTGCGCCGAGCGGCGACTGGCCGGCCGCGCTGACCGAGGGCGAGGGGGCCGCCGAGACCGGCGACGTCGCCTCGATCCTGAGCAGCGGGGCGGGAACCATCGGCTACCTGGACGCCTCGCGCGCGCCGGGATCGACCGTCGCGCTCAAGGTCGGCGACCAGTTCGTCGACTACTCGCCCGAGGGCGCCGCGGCCGTGGTCGCCGGCTCACCGCTGGAGCCTGGACGCACGGCCGTCGATCTGGCCGTCGCGCTCGACCGCACGACGACCGACCCGACCCACTACCCGCTGGTGCTGGTCAGCTACCTGATCGGGTGCGAGACCTACGCCGATCCCGCGGACGGCACCCTGGTGAGGGCCTACTTCACGGCCATGGCCAGCCCCGAGGGCCAGCAGCTCGCCGCCCAGCAGGCCGGGAGCGCGCCGATCTCGGACGACCTGCGCGCCAAGGTCAGCGCGGCGATCGACGCGATCTCCTGACATCGATGACCACCCTCATCGACGACGACACCGCGACCGGCGACCGGCCCGGGACGAGCTTCCAAGGGAAACCTCGTCCCGGGGACCGGGTCTTCGCCGGCGCCGCGCTCGGCGCGGGCATCCTCATCCTGGTGATCCTGGCGGCGGTCACCGCCTTCCTCCTGATCCAGGGGGTGCCCGGCGTACTCGCCGACCCGTCCGACGCGCCGACGACGCTGGGCCAGAGCGCGAGCTTCTGGCACTACGTCGGTCCGCTGGCGTTCGGCACCGTGTGGGCGTCCCTGCTGGCCATGCTGTTCGCGGTGCCGCTGTCGATCGGGATCGCGCTGTTCATCTCGCACTACGCGCCACGGCGATTGGCGGCGCTGCTCGGCTACGTGATCGACCTGCTCGCCGCCGTGCCCTCGGTGGTGTACGGCCTGTGGGGGATCACGGTGTTCGCGCCGGCGGTCGTCCCTGTCTACACCTGGCTGAACGCGAATCTCGGCTGGATCCCGGTGTTCTCCGGCGTGGTCTCGGTCACCGGGCGCACGATCCTCACCGCCGCGATGGTGCTCGCCGTCATGGTGCTGCCGATCATCACGGCGATCTGCCGAGAGGTCTTCCTGCAGACACCCCGGCTGCACGAGGAGGCGGCGCTCGCCCTCGGCGCCACCCGGTGGGAGATGGTCCGCATGGCCGTCCTGCCGTTCGCCCGGCCCGGCATCATCTCGGGTGCCATGCTCGGTCTCGGACGCGCCCTCGGCGAGACGATGGCGGTGGCCATGGTGCTGTCGGCCAGCGGCATCGTGACCTTCCACCTGCTCACCGCCGCCAACCCGTCGACGATTCCGGCGAACATCGCCCTCAAGTTCGGCGAGGCGGGCTACGGGCTCAACGTCAACGTGCTGATCGGAACCGGTCTGGTGCTGTTCGTCGTCACCTTCGCGGTGAACGCGCTGGCCCGCTGGATCGTGAACCGCCGCAAGGACTTCTCAGGAGCCAACTGACATGATTCCCGTGGACGCCACCAAGCCGGCGCGGCCCTCTCCGCCTGCACTGTCCTCGCTCACCGGCGGAGCGCTGCCCCGATGGACGCCGTGGGCGGTGCTCGCCGCCGCCGAGGTGCTCGGGCTGCTCGTGATCGGGCCGGCGAACCTCGCGGGCGCGATCGTCGCCGGCACCGTGCTCTACCTGATCTCCATCGCCGTGCTGTCCGGCATCGTCGAGGGACGCCGCAAGGCGACCGACCGCTTCGTCACGTCCCTCGTCGTCGCCGCGTTCGTGATCGCGACCATCCCGCTGGTGTCGGTCACCTGGACGGCGCTCACGCTAGGGCTGCGGCGCTTCGACGCGACCTTCGTCACCTACTCGATGGCCGGGGTCGTCGGCGAGGGCGGCGGCGCGCTGCACGCCATCGTCGGAACGCTGCTGATCACGATCGCGGCGACGGCGATCTCGGTGCCGATCGGCCTGATGACGTCGATCTACCTGATCGAGTACGGGCGCGGACCGCTCGCGCGCGCCATCACCTTCTTCGTGGACGTCATGACCGGCATCCCGTCGATCGTCGCCGGCCTGTTCGCGTATTCGCTGTTCTCGATGGTGTTCGGCCCGGGGCATCGCTCCGGCATCTCGGGCGCGGTCGCGTTGAGCGTGCTGATGATCCCGGTCGTCGTCCGCTCCAGCGAGGAGATGCTGCGCATCGTCCCCAACGAGTTGCGCGAGGCGGCGTACGCCCTCGGGGTCCCGAAGTGGCTGACCATCGCCAAAGTCGTGCTGCCCACCTCCATCGCCGGAATCATGACGGGCGTCGTCCTCGCCATCGCCCGCGTCATCGGCGAGACGGCACCGCTCCTGCTGACCGCCGGCTATGTCGCCAACATGAACTACCACCTGTTCGCGGACCGGATGACGACCCTGCCGTTGTTCGTGTTCACCAGCTACCGAAACTCCGGTGGCACCGACGCGGCCGACCTCGATCGCGCCTGGGCGGGGTCGCTGGTGCTCATCCTCATCGTGTTGGCGCTGAACCTGATCGCCCGCCTCATTGCCCGCTCTTTCGCGCCGAAGACCGGCCGCTAACCCTCCCGACCCAGCAAAGGACCCCACGTGTCGAAACGAATCGACGTCACCGATCTGAACGTCTACTACGGAAAGTTCCGCGCCGTGGAGGACGTCACGATGACCATCGAGCCCCGCAGCGTCACCGCGTTCATCGGCCCGTCCGGCTGCGGCAAGTCCACCTTCCTGCGCACCCTGAACCGGATGCACGAGGTGATCCCGGGTGCCCGGGTCGAAGGCCAGGTGACGATGGACGGCGAGAACCTCTATGGCCCCGGCGTCGATCCCGTGCGGGTGCGCCGGCAGATCGGCATGGTGTTCCAGCGCCCCAACCCCTTCCCGACGATGTCGATCAAAGAGAACGTGCTGGCCGGCGTCACGCTCAACAACCGCCGGATGTCGGCGTCCGACAAGGACGACCTGGTCGAGCGTTCGCTGCGCGGCGCCAACCTGTGGGAAGAGGTCAAGAATCGACTCGGCCTGCCCGGCTCCGGCCTGTCCGGTGGACAGCAGCAGCGCCTGTGCATTGCGCGCGCGATCGCCATGGCGCCCGACGTGCTCCTGATGGACGAGCCATGCTCGGCGCTCGATCCGATCTCGACCCTCGCCATCGAGGATCTGATCGGCGAGCTCAAGGCCACCTACACGGTGGTGATCGTGACCCACAACATGCAGCAGGCGGCGCGCGTCTCCGACACGACCGCGTTCTTCACCATCGCCGGCACCGGCGCGCCGGGCAGGCTGATCGAGATGGACCACACCGAGAAGATCTTCCACAACCCGTCGGAGCAGGCCACCGAGGACTACATCACCGGACGCTTCGGCTGAGCCCGTCCACCCTCGCTGCACCCCGGGCCGCCGCCCTGGGCGCACCTTCTACACTCGGGCACATGAGCGAGCCAGGCTGGTACCCCGATCCCGGCGGTCAGGCGGGCATGTACCGCTGGTGGGACGGCCAGACATGGACGCCGCAACTCACCGCCAACCCGTACTCGCCCCCGCAGTCGCCCACGTCGGCCGGCCTGCCGATGCAGGACGCCGCGACGACGGCGCGGGATCCGTACGCCGCCTACCGGTCGGCCGAGACGCAGCGTTCGTCGAGAGGACCGGTGCTGGTGCTCGTCATCGTCGGCGTCCTGCTGGTCGGCTTGATCTGGGGTGCGATCGCGCTGCTGGGCGGCGGGCGCGGACTGCTGCCAGGAGGCGACGTCGGCTCCAACCCCACCGAGAACTTCTGTCCGCCCCGCACCGTCGAGGTGTCGCCGCGTCCGCACACCTCCGCGCCCGGTCGGGTGCAGGGAGGCGCGCTGTCCTACCCGCAACTCGGGGGGCCGTGGGGGCCGGTCATGGCCGAATCCCGGGTGCCGTTCGGATCCGACGTGTGGGGGCAGTCGGTGCTGCTGTACTCCAACTACGACAACCAGGGCTCGGACTGGGTGGCCTCCCTGATCGTGGGCGAACTGGTGGCCGGCGACGGGTTCTTCTCGCCCGAGCAGGGTGCCGAGATCGTCAGTCGTTGCGTGCTGGGCGAGTTCTACAGCGACGCGCCGCTCGACCGCGCCGACCGGATCAGCCAGGCCACCACGGTCGACGGACATGACGCGTGGGTCGTCGAGATGCACCTCGCATTCAACATCGCCGGTCTCGCGGAGACCGGTGAGACCGCGATCATCGTGATCGTGAACACCGGTGAAGAGTCCGCGAGCCTGTACTACGCGTCGATCCCCGACAGCCGCCCGGACCTGTTGGTGACGGCCCGCGAGATCCAGAACCAGCTGCGCGTCGAGGCGTAGCGTCCAACGGCCGCGGCCCACCCGGATGCCGCCCTGCGACGCTCAGCCGACCACGGCCTCGCACGTGGTCAGCCCGCGCGCGGCCTTCAAACCGAGCACGCGGCCGGCCGAGGAGGTCACCCGCGCGGCGAGCTCCGGATCGCGCGCGGCGGCGTCCGCCAGCCCGTCGATCATCGCCACGCCCACCGCGGGGTCGACGCTGATCGCCAGGTCGCCGCCCGCCCGCACGAACCGCACCGCGCGTTCGGACGCCGGCACCGAGACCACGGCCTTCGCCACCCCCAGGTCGTCGCTGAGGATCACCCCGTCGAAGGCGAGGTCGTCGCGCAGGATGCTCACGACGGCCGGGCTGAAGGCGGCCGGGGCGTCCGGGTCGATCTTCGTGTAGAACGCCGTCGCGACCATGACCGTCTCCACGCCCGCCTCGATCGCGCGCCGGTACGGTTCCAGCGCCGGATCGTCGCGGGTGGTCTCGTCGTCGACGACCGTGGACACGAAGTCGGTGTTCCCCACCACCCGGCCCAGATTCGGGAAATGCTTGGGCGAAGTGGCGACGCCCGCGGCGTCCATGCCCGTGACGAACGCGACCACCCGCTCGGCCACCGCCTCGGGGGTCGAGCCGTAGCCGCGGCCGAGCTTGCCGATCGGCTCGTTGGTCGAGGTGCGGTCGGCGGGCACCACGTCGGCGACGGGCGCGAGGGCGAGTTGCACGCCCGCCTCGGCGAGCTGAGCGCCCCACCGCTTAGCCTCGGAGGTCAGCTCGGACGCCGGTAGTTTCGCCTGCTCGCGGGCCGCGGGCATCGTGTCGAAGCCCGGGCCCTTGAGCCGCTGCACGGTTCCGCCCTCCTGATCGACGGCGATCAGCATGCCTGTCGGGCCGGCCAGCTTCGCGATGGCCTGGGTGCGGGCCCGGGTGGCGGCCACGCCGCCGGTCGTGTTGCCCATCAAGATCACCGAACCCGCCGCGCCCTTGGTGATCGCGGACGACTCGGCCGAGTCCAGGTCGCCGGTCACACCGAGCATGACCAGCTGGCCGGCCCGTTCCCGCAGCGTGAGGGATGCGGCGGCGTCCGCGCAGCTGAGGGCGGTTGGCGTCGGGGTCGCGACGGGGACCGTGGGGGTGACGTCGGCGGTGCCGGTCGGGGTCGGCGCGACGGGCTGCACCTGCGCGCAGGCGGTGAGCGTGAGGGCGGCCGCGCCGAGCGCGGCGGCGACGCGGCGCATCACCACGCCTCCAGACCGAGCGCCAGCAGCGCGTTCTCGACCACCTCGGTGAGCGCGGGGTGGATCCAGTACTGGCCGCGTGCCATCGTGGGCACGTCGAGACCGGTCGCCATCGCCTGGATGAGCGGCTGGATCAAGGTGGACGCCTGCGGACCGATGAGGTGTGCGCCGACCAGCTGCCCGGTCGCGCGGTCGGCGATCAGTTTGACGCAGCTGGCGGTGTCCTCCATGGCCCAGCCGTAGGCGGTGGTCCCGTAGGCCTGCACCGCGACCGCGACCTCGATCCCGGCGTCGCGGGCGGCGTCCTCGGTGAGGCCGACCGACGCGACCTGCGGGTGCGAGAACACCGCGTGCGGGATCGCCCGGTGGTTGCTCTGCCTCAGTGCGTCCGGGTGCAGCAGGTTGTGCTGCACGATGCGCGCCTCGTGGTTCGCGACGTGCTTGAGCATGTGATGCGACGAGACGTCGCCGAGCGCCCACACGCCTGGCACCGTGGTGCGCTGGTACTCGTCGACCTCGATGAAGCCGAACTGGTCGACGGCGAGACCGCCGGCGTCGGCGTCCACGCGGTCGCCGTTCGGGTGCCGTCCGGCCGCGACCAGCACCAGATCGGCCTCGATCACCTGCGTGGCGCCGTCCGGGCCGGTGGTGAGCACGCGGGCGCCCCGGGCGTCCGCCTCGACCTCGCGGGTGACATGGCCCAGGCGCAGATCCAGGTAGCCGGCCGCGGACTGCGTGAACCGGCGGGCGATCTCGGCGTCCTCGTGACGCAGCATGCTCGCCGAGCGGGCCAGCAGCGTGACCTCGGCCCCGAACGCGCTGAAAACGTGCGCGAACTCGGCGGCGACGTAGCCGGCGCCGATGATGACGAGCCGATTCGGGACCTCGTCGATGCGCATGATCGTGTCGGAGTTGTGGATCCGGCCGCTGCGGCGGGCGGCGTCCAGGCCTTTGATGTCGGCCGGCCACCGGCAGCGCGACCCGGCCGCGACGACGATCTGGTCGGCGGTGATCCGTTCGCCCGCCACCTCGAGCGTGCGCTCGCCGACGAAGCGCGCGGTGTCCCGGTAGAGGGTGACGCCGGGTGCCTCCTTGCGCCACAGCTCTCCGGCGGCGCTGATCGGGTCGATGCGCCCGAAGATCCGGTCGCGGACGGTCACCCAGTCGGCGCTCGGCATCGGCGCGCGGACGCCGATGCGCGCGGCGTCCTCGGGGGCGCGCACGGCATCGGCGGGCAGCACGAACATCTTGGTCGGGATGCAGCCCGCGTTCAGGCAGGTGCCGCCGAACCGTGGGCCGTCGTCGATGAGTGCCACGTCCCAGTCGGCGAACCGCTCGTCGACCAGCGAGTTGCCCGAACCGGAACCGATGATGATCAGATCGAAATGACGCACCCCTCCATTGTTCCCGACCGCCGGGCCAGGGCCCCTCAGGTCCAGCGGCCGTGGCGGGGCATCACCCGATCGGCGCCCGCCCGCCTGGTCACGGACGGTAGAGCGTGTCGGTGTGCACGATCGTGAAACCCGACCGCTCGTAGAGCGCGACGGCAGGGGCGTTGCCGGCGTCCACGTAGAGGATCACCCGCGTCAGGCCGCCGGCGGCGAGATGGGCGAGGCCGGCGTCGAGCAGCAGGCCGCCCAGCTTGCGACCCGCGGCCCGCGGATGGACGCCGAGCACGTACACCTCGCCGGTCGTCGCGTCGTGCCGCTTGGTCCAGTGGAAGCCGACGACCCCGCTCGCGTCCTCGGCGAGGATCAGGCCCGCGGGGTCCCACCAGCCCTCGGCCTGGCGGGCGGCCAGGTCGGCGGCACCGAAGTGCCCCTGTTCGGGGTGGCCCGCGAATGCGGCGGCGTTGACGGCCAGGAACGCGTCGGCGTCCGCGTCGGTGAAGCCACGCAGCGTGACGCCCTCGGGTGGGGTGGGGGGCTCGCCCTCCTCGAGCGTGCGCTCCATGATGTGCAGGCCGCGGGCGGCCCGAAGGCCCTGGCTGGCGGCGAACCCCCGAGCCGGGGGCAGGTCACCGAACGCCCACACGGCCGGCGCGCCCGTGGCGCCCGCGAGCGCCGCCCACAGGGCACGGCCGTGCCCACGACGACGGCGGTCGGGGTGGACGACGAGCTGACCGGTCGCATTGCCGGGCTGCCAGGTCGCGTAGCCGACGGTCCGGCCGTTCTCGGATGCGAGCCAGTGCAGGGCGTCGTCGCCGCGCAGCTGCAGCCGGGCCTCCTCGTTGAGCGGGGGCACGGCGTCCGTGGCCTCGGCCGCCTCGACGAGCGCCAGGACGGCGTCGCTCTGGGCGGGGGCGAGGGTCGTCAGCGTCTTCATTCGCTCACCCTACGCGCGAACGCCCCGCGATTCTGCGGGCGCGTCGCCGCGCCGCCGCGGAAGTCACCGGCCCCGCGGCCGACTAGCGTGGGGGCCGTGAACGAGAACGCGCGCTGATGTGGGTCGCCTACGCCTTCGGCGCGGCCTTCTTCGCCGGCCTTACGGCGATCCTCGCCAAAGTCGGCATCGCCCATGCGCCCTCGCACCTGGTGACCGCGCTGCGTACCGTGGTCGTGCTTGGATGCGCGTGGGGCATGGTGCTGCTCGTCGGATCGCAGTCCACGATCGGCGCGATCGGCCCGCGCTCCTGGCTGTTCCTGACGCTGTCGGGGCTGGCGACCGGGGCGTCCTGGCTGTGCTTCTTCCGCGCCCTGCAACTCGGCGAGGTCACCACGGTGGCGGCGGTGGACAAGTCGAGCATCGTCCTCACCGTGCTGTTCGCGATCGTCCTGCTCGGCGAGACCGATCACCTGGCCACGCGGCTTGCGGGCGTCGTCCTGATCGGGTTGGGTACGTTTCTCATGGTCGAGCGCGGCGCCTGGCGGGGCCTGACGCGAGGCGGCTCCTGGCTGCCGTGGGCGTTCGGCTCGGCGGGGTTCGCGGCGCTCACGGCGATCCTGGGCAAGCTCGGCATCGTCGGGGTCGACTCCAGTCTCGGCACAGCGATCCGGACGATGGTCGTCCTCGTCATGTCCTGGATCGTGGTCTTCCTCACCGGTGAGCAGCGCGCGATGCGCGCCATCGGGCGCCGGGACCTGGTCTTCATCGCGCTGTCCGGCGTCGCCACCGGCGCGTCCTGGCTGTGCTACTGGCGGGCGATGCAGGACGGGCCGGCCAGCCTGGTCGCCCCGATTGACCGGCTGAGCATTCTGGTCACGGTCGGCTTCGCGGCGGTCTTCCTGGGCGAGCGGCTCGCCCGGCGGGCGGCGTCCGGGCTCGCGATCGTCGTCGCGGGCACGCTGATCATGCTGGTGTGAGGGGACTCCGACTGGGGTGCGTGGGGTGCTGAGCGTGGGCATTTCTTCACACTCGATTTCGGCCGCGGCCGGAGAACATCAGTGGGACTGGGATTCACTGGACGTCGGAAGAATCGAATGTTGGAAAATGCCACCCAGCGCCGCGCTAGCGGGAGGCGTCGGACCAGGACGTCAGGGTTCGAGGAGGCCGCGGATGTCATCGGCCGACAGAGGAGCCGCCATGTCGGACGCCTGACCCACCACCGACGCGAACAGGTCACGCTTGGCCTCCTGCAGCGCGACGACCTTCTCTTCGATCGTGTCGGCGGCGACCAGGCGGTAGACGTTGACCGGCTTGTCCTGGCCGATGCGGTGCGTCCGGTCGATCGCCTGCGACTCGGCCGCCGGATTCCACCACGGGTCGAGGATGAACACGTAGTCGGCCTCGGTGAGCGTCAGGCCGAACCCGCCCGCCTTCAGGCTGATCAGGAACACCGGATCGTCGCCGGCACGAAATCCGTCGATCCGCGCCGCGCGGTCGCGGGTGCGGCCGTCCAGGTAGGAATACGCGATGCCGTCGGCGTCCATGCGGGCGCGCACCAGCTTCAGGAACCCGGTGAACTGGCTGAACACCAGCGCCCGGTGGCCCTCGGCGATCACCTCGCCGAGCATCTCGATCAGGGCGTCGATCTTCGCGGACGCCGCCGGATAGCCATCGTCGATCAGCGCCGGTGACAGCGACAGCTGCCGCAACAGCGTGAGCGAGCGCAGGATCGTGATCCGGTTGCGCGACAGGTCCGTGACCAGGCCCAGGACCTTCTGCCGCTCGCGGACCAGGTGCCGGTCGTACAGCGTGCGATGCGGCGCCGACAGCTCGACCGACACCACCTGCTCCTGCTTGTCGGGAAGCTCGGACGCCACGGTCGCCTTCGTGCGACGCAGCATCAGCGGACGGATGCGGCGGTGCAGCCGGGCGAGCGCCTCGGCGTCCCCGCCCTCGATCGGCTTGCGGAACGTGTCGGCGAACGCCTTGGGGTGCGGGAACAATCCCGGCGCGGTGATGGACAGCAAGGACCACAGGTCCATCAGGTTGTTCTCCAGCGGGGTGCCGGTGAGCGCCACCTTGACCGGCGCCCGCAGCGTGCGCACCGCCTTGTAGGCCTTCGACGCGTGGTTCTTCACGAACTGCGCTTCGTCGAGCAGGACCGCCGACCAGGGCAGGTCGGCGTAGGCCTCCGCCTCGAGGCGCAGCAGCGTGTACGAGGTGAGCACGATGTGCGCGCCCGCCACCGCCTCGGCCAGCGCGGTTCCGCGTCGGGTGAGCGTCTCGGTGATGGCGACCACCCGCAGCTCGGGCGCGAATCGCGCCGCCTCGGACGCCCACGTGCCCAGCACCGACGTCGGCGCCACCACGAGCATCGGGCAGTCCAACTCGCCGGCCTCGTAGGCGGACTGGGCCAGCGCGAGGGCCTGCACGGTCTTGCCGAGCCCCATCTCGTCGGCCAGGATCCCGCCCAGCCGCGCGCGCCGCAGGAACGAAAGCCAGGCGTAGCCGGTCTGCTGGTAGGGGCGCAGGGTCGCGAGGAGCCCGGCAGGCGGGGCGACCTCAGGCAGCCGGTCGAGGTCGAGCAGGGCGCCCACCGTGCGCTGCCACGCCTCCGACTGCTCGGTGACCACCCCCAGCTCGACCAGTTCGGCCCACAGTCCCGCATGCTCGGGGCGCAGCTGAAAGGTGTCGCCGGCGTGATCGACGAGCTGCCGGGCCTCGTCGATGAGGGCGCGCAGCTGGTCGAACTCCGGGCGCTCGAGGGTGAACCAGGTGCCCGAGTCGAGCAGCAGGTGGTCACGCCCGGTCGACAGCGCGGCGAACAGCAGCGCGAACGGAACGGTCTGCCCGTCGACGACGACCTGCACGTCAAGGTTGAACCAGTCGCCTGCCTCGGGTTCGGTCAGCCGCACCCGCACCTCGGGGGCGCGGGTCGCCTCCGTGAAGACGGGCGCATCGCTGGCGAGGGCCACCTCCACGCCGCTGAGGGCCTCCAGTTCGGGAAGCGTCCGGGCGGTGAAGGAGAACAGGGCGCGTCCGGTCAGGAATGCGGGACGCAACTCGCGCCCCCGCAGACCCTCGTCGACCCAAGGCCCCGCGGGAACGGACGCCGCCAGCGCGTCCTCGGCGGCGGACTGGCGCAGCGGCGGCTCGTGAGCGGCCGGGATCAACCCCAGCTCGTGCGTCAGCTCGCCGATCCGGTAGCGGAACGACCAACGCACCGTCGCGGAGCCGTCGCCGAACTCCACCCGGCACACCAGCACCGGCGGCGCGGCCTCGGGAAGCTCGAGCGCCGGATCGACATCGACGCTCACCCGGTCGCGCAACGCCGGGAGGTAGCCTGCCGCGAACAGCGGCAGGTCGGCGTCCGGCACGGTGAGCGCGGCCGTGTGCACGAACAGGCCGTGCTCCGACTGATCGAGCGGGCGGGTGAGCGGCGCCAGGACGACGGTGCCGTTGTCCTCGAGCGCGATGCCGTGCGCCGGACGCCCGAGCCAGCCCGTCCGTGGCACCGTCACTGGCTCGCCCGCCATCGTCACGACGGCGGTCAGCCGGGCGCCGCCCGCCTCGCGGCGCAGGACGACCGTCGGTTCGGCCGCCTCACCGAGCGTGACCTCGTGGCAGGGAGCCGCATGGTGGACGTCCCCCGGCAGCAGCGGGACGCCCAGCTCCTGCGCAGCGCGCAGCAGCGGCCAGGCGTCGGCGCGCAGCTCGTTCAGCGGCAGGGCGTCGGTGCGGTGCCCCCAGGCGTACTCGTTGCGGCGGCGCGACTCCAGCAGTTTGAGCAGGATCGCCCGCTGCTCGGCGTCGAACGGCTCGGCGCCGGTGCGCAGGTCGTCCCAGGTCGCGCCCGACTTCACCCACGCCGAGCGCGAGCCACGCCTCAACGGCCTCAGCGAGTACTCGTGGTAACCGAGGTTGACCTGAAGCGCCAGCGCGGTGCCGCCACGGCGTCCGGTCGCCGAGGGCGCCAACGGGGCCAGCGCCTGCCGCCACAGCGCCGCGGCCGGGCGGTCGTTCGCGCGGCGCAGACGGGTGAGGAGGGCGGCCGCATGCTTGCAGTCGCGGCGGACGGGGCACGTGCAGGTCGCGACGAGCGAGGTCGGCCCGGCCGTGCACACGACCGACGTCTGGTACGCGCGGGCGTAGTTTCCGGTGATCGTGGCCATGACCAACGTGCCCGCCATGCGGATCGCGCGTACGCGTCCGTCGTTGCAGTAGGCCTCGCCGCGCGCGATCGTCTCGGCGCCGAAGCGCCGTTCGAGATCGGTGTCGCTCAAGGTGGCGACCCAGGCCGGGGACGAAGTCATGACCCTCGATGGTAGCCCGCCCCGCCGGCCGCGCACGCGCGCGCTCGCTGCGGGGTCAGGCGGAGGACTCCCGCCGTGAGGCCTCAGGACTGAAGCGGTAGCCGACGTTGCGCACGGTGCCGATCAGCGACTCGTGCTCGACGCCCAGCTTCGCGCGCAGCCGGCGGACGTGGACGTCGACCGTGCGCGTGCCGCCGTAGTACTCGTAGCCCCACACGTCCGCCAGGAGGGTCTCGCGGCTGAACACCCGGCCGGGGTGCTGGGCGAGGTACTTCAATAGCTCGAACTCGGTGTAGGTGAGATCGAGCTGACGCCCGTTCAGGGACGCGTGGTAGGTGGCCTCGTCGATGCTCAGTCCGCCGGCATTGACGACGCCATCGTCCTTCTGGGCGCGCGTGGCGAGCCGGATGCGGGCGTCGAACTCGGCCGGGCCGGCCGACCCGAGCACGATGTCGCACACGCCCCACTCGGAGGTGACGGCGGCGAAGCCGCCCTCGCTGAGCACCAGCAGGACCGGGGTGTCGTTGCCCGACGCCTCGAGCAGGCGGCACATCTGTCGGGCGACGGCCAGGTCGGCGCGGCCGTCCAGCACCACCACGTCCACCTTGCTCGCTTCGGTGGCGACCGTCGAGTCGGGCAGCACCTCGCGGACGGTGTAGGACAGCAGCCCCAGCGCCGGCAGCGCGGCCTCACCAAGAGCGGACGCCGCGCGCGGGCTCACGGCGAGAACACGTCCCATCGGCACTCCTTGCGGGATTCGGTCGAGGACATTCTAGGCCAGCGTCGCCCGTTCGGGTGCGCGGGACCACGTCGAGCTGTCGAGGACCAGCGTGAAAGGTCCGTCGTTGACGAGTTCGACCTGCATCTGCGCGCCGAACTGCCCGGTCTCGACGGTGGCGCCGCGGGCGCGCAGTGCGGCGACGAAGGCGTCCATCAGCGGCCCCGCGACCGGTCCTGGTGCGGCCGCCGACCATGACGGCCGGCGTCCCTTGCGCACATCGGCGTACAGCGTGAACTGGCTGATCGCGAGGATCGGCGCATCGAGGTCGGACGCCGACAGCTCGCCGTCCATGATCCGCAGCCCCCAGACCTTGTCGGCGAGCTGGTCGGCATCCGCCACCGTGTCGAGGTGAGTGAAGCCGACCAGGACGCACAGGCCGGCGCGGTCGATCGCGCCGACGACCTCGCCGTCGACGCGGACGCTCGCACGCGAGACGCGCTGGACGATGACCTTCATGCTGTCCTTCCGTGGCGCTCCGCGGGCGGTTCCTGCCCGATTCCCGCGGGACGCAGCCTACTGATACGAGATGAAATCGGGCGTCGGATGCACCTGGGCGATCGTCTGCGCCGGGGTGAGCATCGGCAGGTCCTCGTCCTCGAAGTTCTTCCAGCCCAGCCAGGTGCGGGGCGGCAGGTCGCGGGTGATCGCCGCCCAGGTCGTCTGTTTGGAGCCCTGAGGGCCTTGGCCGTCGACGTGGACGAGGTACTGCACCTCGGGACGGCTGGTGTCGAGGCGATGCCGGTCGGTGATCATCCGCAACTGGAACTGGTGCAGGATCAGCACCTTCGGCGGCAGATCGCCGGCCTTGACGAGGTCGGCCAGCCATGCGCCGACCCGATTGACCTCGTCGACACCGACCTGGCCGATCGACACGAGATGGCGACCGTCGGGTCGCAGCCGCCACTCGGGATCGAGGGCCAGCCCCACGTGCGGACGTCGCAGCAGGTCCTCATACCGCTGGGCCTGGGTGACGAAGTCGGTGCGGCCGGGTTGCAGGTCCAGCACCACGTACACGCCGGCCGCTTCCGCGGCCTCGATCCAGGGCATCAGCACGTCGATCGTGGCCTCGTTGGAGTAGTCGCCGTCCTCGCCCGCGGCGCCGGACGCCACGGTCGTGATGATCTCGAACGCGCCCATCACGGTGTCGCCCTCCAGCAGCGGCTGATAGTCGCCGACCAGGCGCTTCACCCGCTCGACCGCCTGGGTGGGCGACTGCTCGCCCAGCATGCCGAGCAGCGGCGTCTGCGGGTGGCCGTAGAGGGCGACCATCCGGCGTCCGGGGAAGGGCACGATGCCGCCGCCGGGCAGTTCGGGCGCGGTCCGGGTCGCCCGGACCTGGGCCGCAAGCTGCTGGTCGTCGCCGAAGCCGTCGCCGACGGCGACGACCGGCAGGTCGTTGGCGCGGACATGCGCGGTCGAGGTCAGGTCGACGCCCGGGTGCGGCCAGCGCAGATCCATGGGGCGGAGGCCGGCCGCAGACAGGGTGACGGCGGTGGGGACGGCGAGCTCGCCGTAGCTGAAGGGAAGCGCCGTGGGGGCGCCGGGCTGGGCGGGCAAGCCTCGCAGCGACAACTCCGCGGCGTCCAGGGGGCCGGCGATCACCTCCCGGGGGCCGAAGTCGAGGCCGTCGGAGGCGTAGGCGATCACGGTGCGGGTCTGCAGCCGGTCGAGTTCGGCGGCGAGGTCAGCGGTCCAGAGGAAGAACGGCACGCCCAGATCGGTCGCCGCCTTCGCGGCGTTGCTGAGGCCGGTGGGCGGCGGCGCCGAGGCCGTGGCGACGGGTACGGTGGCGGCAGGTTCGGGCTGGTCGGTCTCGTCGGGCATCGGCGTCGGGTCCGGCGCGTCGGCGGCCGCTGGCGCGTCGAGCGTGCCGATCACGACGACGGCGGTCGCGGCGGCGAACAGCGAGCGGCTCGCCGCGAGGGCGCCCTCCGGACCGGGTGGGACGACCAGGTCGGCGGTGACGGGCTGCGTCACGACCCGATGCTCGTTCGGGGGAAGCTTCGAAGCATCTGATTCGGGTCCGTTGGTGCAACCGGCGACGACCAACGCGGTGCCTGAGGCGACTCCGGCGAGGAGCAGGCGGCGAGAGATCATGCCGTTCAGGGTGCCACACGTGTTGCCGCGTCGGGAGAGCGGCTGGCGAGGGGAAGAATGGGGCACGAGCGGGTGTTGAGCACCCGAGACGACGCAAGGAGACACCGTGTTCGAGATCCCCTCCGACCTCAACCCCGCCCTCGCCGGCCTCGCCTGGCTGCGCGGACGCTGGGAGGGAACCGGCTACCGGCAGTGGCCGGGTGAGGAGAAGACCCCGTTTTTCCAGCAGGTCGACTTCTCCGACAACGGCTCCGACTACCTGCATTACCTGGCGCAGAGCTTCGAGGTCGACGACGAGGGACGCCCGGCGCGCCCGCTGATGATGGAGACCGGCTTCTGGCTTCCGAAGGCCGACGGCACGCTCGACATCGTCATGTGCTCGCCCGAGGGCTACTCCGAGATCTGGTACGGCAAGCTGTCGCCGGCCCGCGTCGACGTCACGACCGACGCCGTGGTGCGTTCACCCGACGCCAAGGTGGCCTACTCCGCCGGACGCCGCCTCTACGGCAGCGTCGACGGAAAACTGATGTACAGCTTCGACCGCGCGACCGAGGACCAGCCCCTGCAGGCCTACCTGTGGGCCACCCTCGTGAGGGCCTGACATGAGCGCCGTGCTCAACGAGTCCGGCCCCGACGCCGGCGCGGTCTGGCACTACGGCGACCCGCTGCGCGAGCAGCGCGCCCTCGAGTCGGGGGATGCCTGCGCCGATCTCTCGCACCGGCCCGTGTTCACCGTGTCCGGCCCCGACCGGCTGACGTGGCTGCACGCCATCACCTCGCAGGCGTTCGACAACCTCGCGCCCGGCGAGCCGGTGACCGCGTTCGTGCTGGACCCGCAGGGACACGTCGAGCACGTGTTCGGCGGCGTCGACGACGGTGAGGTCTTCTGGGCCCACACCGAGCCCGGACGCCTCGAGCCGCTGCTCGCCTGGCTCCGGCGCATGGTCTTCGCCTCGCGCGTCGAGATGGACGACCGGTCCGCCACGCACGCCGTCGCGATCGCCTCGGCCGTCGCCGGCGTGGTCCCTCGCGGCGACCTGGACGCGCTCCTCGGCGAGCGCCGCGCGGGCACGTGGGCGGTCGAGGCGCTGCGGATCGCCGCCGGTCAACCCCGGATCTTCCTCGACACCGACGACCGCACCATCCCGAACGAGATCGCCGTCCCCGACGGCGACCGGCTCGGCGCCGCGGTGCACCTCAAGAAGGGCTGCTACCGCGGTCAGGAGACCGTCGCGCGCGTCCACACGCTCGGACGCCCCCCGCGTCGGCTGACCCTGCTGCACCTCGACGGCTCGGACGAACGCCTGCCCGAGGTCGGCGCGGACGTCCTCGCCGGGGACCGGGTCGTCGGCCGCATGGGGACGTCGTCGATCCACTACGAGCTCGGCCCGATCGGCCTGGCGCTGCTCAAGCGCAACACCCCGGCGGACGCCCCGCTCACGGTCGCCGGCATCGCGGCCGCGCAGGAGGTCCTGGTCGATCCTGAGGTTGGCCTCCACGTCCGGCCCCGCCTGCGCTGAGGGTCCTGGGAGGGGTGGGGGCGCTGAGCCCGCGACGGTGGTCGTCCGTTCCGGGGAACGTCCTCGCGTCACCCCGAACGGCACCCAGGTGCGCTAGTTTCTGACCCGATGGATGGCGCATGGGGGAGCGTGGTTCGGCAGCCGGCGGCCGTGGCCGGCCGCTTCCTCCGCATGCTGTGCGCCGATCTGAGCATCGGCGGACGCGGCGCCGACGAGGGCGGGACGGGCTGGGTGGCCGACTCGGTGTTCCGGTCGATCCGGCGGATGGCGATGATCGCTGCTGCCAGTTGGCAGGTCGTCATGATCGGTGCGACGGCCAGCTCGTTGGGTCGTGCAGGCTGGCCACTTCAGGTCGCCCACGTGTGCCTGGGCGTGCTGGCTCTGCTCGCGATCAAGGTCCGGATCCCCGATCCCGTGGTTCCGTTCGGCATGGTCGCGGTGGCGTTGTGGGCTGAGCTCGCGAGCCGCGACGTCGGATCGGCCCTCGTCTTCGCGGCCGTGTGGCAGGTCAATTTCGCCAGCTGTGTGATCGGCCTGGTGATCCTGCGATGGTACGCGGCCCCCCTGGTGCTCGCGGTGACGGCGGTGGTAGCGGTGTTGTTGATGCGGGCGGTGCCGCATTGGGGCTCGGCGTTCATCGCCTCCATGAGCATCGCCCAAGTCTCGATCATCGTCGCGCTCAAGTGGGGCTTGGCGGTGCTGCGGGGCCTCGCGATCGATGCGGATCGGGACGTGGTGGCGGCGGAGGAGGCGACGCGGCGGACGGAGGTGGCCGCTCAGGCAAGCATCCAGCTGGCCGAGGAGTCCCGCGTCCTGCACGACACCGCCGTCAACACGCTGGGTGCGATCACCAACGGCAGCGTCGGCGTCGCGAACGTCGGGCAGGTGCGCGAGCAGTGCGCGCGGGACATCGGACTGCTGCACCTGCTGCGCAGCGAGCAGGCGTCCGCCGAACCGCCCGGTCTGCGGGACGTCTTCGGTCAGCCCGGCCTGCCGATCGGCCGCTGGGGAATGGGCGACGACGACCTGGCGATCGTGGAGGAGGTTCTGCCGGCCTCGCAGGTCACCGCGCTCGTCTACTGCGTGCGCGAGGCCGTCACGAACGCGACGAAGCACTCCGGCGCCGACCGGATCGAGGTGGACCTGCGCGCGTCCGCCACCATACTGACGGTCGAGGTCCGCGACGCGGGGCGCGGTTTCGACAGCGGCCGGGTCGGCGTTCGGGGCATCGACGGTTCGATCCTCGGTCGCGCCAGGGACCATGGGTTCGTCGCGTCGGTCCGGAGCATGCCCGGGGCCGGGACGACCGTCACCTTCGAGGTGCCGCTCCGAGAGCAGCCCCTGGCCGAGCCCGGCGCCGACGACGCAGTGCGGCGTCCGATCGGGGTCGTGCTCTGGCGTGCCGGCGAGATGTGGGCCATCGGGGCGACCGCGGTGAGCATCGCGCTCCCGCTGGGCGGCGAGCCGAACCCGCACGGGGCGTTGTTCCCCATGATCGGCCTCATGGTGCTGGCGTGGGCGGCGGCGCGGTTCACTCGGCCACCGCGCGACCGGGCGTCCCTGCGGATTCTGCTCACCCTCGCCACCTGTGCCACCTTCTTCTTGTCGGCGGCCGCCACGTCGTTCGGCACGGTCGGCGGCACCCACTGGCACGCGCTCGCTCCGAGCGCGCCTTTCGTGCTCCTGCTGACGGTGTGCGCCCACCGACGCGATCGGTTGCTGGCGGCGGCGGCCTGGGCGCTGCTGGTGGCCGCCATCGCGGCGGCGATCTCCACCCAGTCGGTGGCCGCGGCGCAGATCGTCGTCGTGGCCGGCTGCGTCGGCCTCGGTTTCTCGGGGGCGTGGGCGTCCTTCCAGGGGCTGCTCTCCCGGATGGGCGAAGCGGCCGCCGCGGCGCGCCGGCAGACACTGCTGGCCACGCTGAAGTCGGATCTGGACGCCGCCGCCCAGGCGCGGTACCGGCGCTGGATGAGCGCCGGCCTCGACTCCGCGATCGAGTTGCTGGACGCGATCGCCGCCGGCGTCCGCGACCCTCACGACGCCGACACGCGCCAGGCCTGCGGCGACGAGGAGCGCTATCTGCGCCAGCTGATCCAGATCGGTCCGGAACTGGTGAACCTGGGCGGCGAGTTGACGCCGATCCTGAAGTACGCGCGGGAGCGCGAGGTGGACTTCACCCTGAAACTGGGCGGCGCGGATGCCCCCGACCAGGAGTCGGCCCGCAGCATCGCCGCCACCTTGGCCGATAACCTGGACGCGATGGCGCCCGGTGCGTCGCTGGCCGCGTCGTTGTTCCCCGTCGACCAAGGACTGCGCCTCACGCTCGTCGGACGGGGGCTCACCTCCGACGCATGCCCGGCCGGCTCGACGCGTCACGAACGGTTCGGCTCGTTCGAGCTGATCGAAGCGTCCTATGGCCGAACGATCCCCGAGAGGTCCCGCTGAGGGACCGGCGACCGTCTCACCCGAGCGGGCGCGCCTCCGTCAAGGTGCCCACCACCACGGTGGCGGCCTTCTCGAGGTAGTTGCAGGTCACCAGCACCACGGTGTCCGGGCGATGCCCGTAGACCAGCGCCGACGTGTGAATGGTGGCGTAGTCCTCCAGGCCGACCGTGTCGACGACGTAGGTGAACGACCCGGTCTCGGTGGTGAGGACGATCCGGTCGCCCGGCTGGGCCGCCAGCAGATGGTTGAAGGCCTGCTTCGCGACGTTGGACGCGTTGGTGTGGCCGAACACGAGCACCGAGTCGTGCGAGGGGACCGACGGCAGCGCGTATGCGCCGTACCAGGCGACCTTGGTCAGGCTGGGCGGGTCGATGCACACGGTGCTCGCGTGGCACCGCTCGGACGGCCGTGGCCACGTCTCACCGCTCGCCGCGACGTCGATCAGCAGGTCGGGGATCTCGACGCGCACGATGTCCGATGCCGCGATCGGCGTCGGCGCAGGCGTCCATGGTGGTGTCGCCGCGGCCCGCGGCGCCGCATCGGCCGCGGTCGGGCGCCGCGCCGGCTCCGCAGCCGGCGTCACCGCGACGACGTGCAGCCACACGCCCGCGGCGAGGGCGAGCACGGCCGCGATGCCCGTGACGAAGGGCGTCCGTGTGTCAGTCATGAGCCACCACCGAAAGAGGGGACAGGGCTGATCGCGCAGGGCGCGACCAGCCCCGTCCGTTCGTGTTGCATCAGGGGCGCTGATGCTCGCCTCGACGGGCGGCTCGACGGCCGACGCTCACCACGGTGATGAGCGCCATGACCACCGCGAGGACGAGCATCACGGTGCTTGCCGTGTGGATTCCCAGAAGTGCGGCGGCGCTGGCGGCCCCGCCAGTTCCCACATGGGCTCCGTACATTTCACCTCCTTACGCTGCCGGTTCGGTTTCGCTAGATGCCCTCGGCCTGGTACTGGAGGGCCCAGCGGTCTTTCTTCTCTCGGCGGGTGACGCGCGTCCACAGGACGTCGCACCAGGAGACGGTGAACCAGGCCACCCGGAGCCAGCCGAACAGTTCGTGCGGCACGAAGGCCGCCGCCAACCACAGGTCCTTGCGGTTGTAGTGGGGGATGCGCGTGGCCAGATACAGCTTCGCCAGCGCGAACGTCATCGGATAGGCCACCCACCAGAACCAGTGGAAGGCGAGGACGCCGAACGCGGCTTGCGCGACGATCAGCCCCACCCAGAACAGCCGCACGAGCAGCATCACGAACCCCAGCGCCTGCTGGCCCCAATCGACCATGGTCAGCCGGTTCAGGCCGGAGTCGAGCAGTTCCTCGACCGTTCCGCCCGCCCACTTGAGGCGTTGCTGCCAGAGCGGGCCGAGACGGTCCATGCTGTCGGTCATCACGCGCACCCGCGGCGAGACCCGGCACAGGTATCCGGCGGCCCTGATCCGGGTGGTCAGTTCGAAGTCCTCGACCATCGATGCGTGCGACCACACGGCCCGAGGCGGCAGATCGTGGTCCAGCTCGGGCGTGGTCGGCTGCCACGTCGTGTCGATGGCCACACGACGCAGGGCCTCCCCGCGCAGCATGCTCCCGGTACCGGGAAGGACCGTGGTGTAGCCGCGGATGAGCCCTGTGTCGGTCCACTCGGCGAACTCGGCCGCCTGCAGCCGGCCGAGGATGTCCTGCTTGGGCATCGTCGCCTTCGAGGCGAAGCCGCCGAGCAGCGGGTACCGCTGCGGGTCGGCGCCGTACAGACGGTCGGCATGATCGAAGTCGGTCAGCCAGCCTTCCACCGTGGTGGGCGGAAAGTGGGTGTCGGCGTCGAGCGAGATGACGAAGTCCGCGTCGCGGGCGTATCTCGCCCAACCGCGATTGAGCGCCTCCGGCTTCCTCCTGTCGAGTTTCGGAAGTTCGAGGACGACGACGTTGTCGTGTTCTTCCTCGTAGCGCCGGCAGATGTCGGCCGTGGCGTCCACGCATCCATTGGGGATGAGCACGATCCGGTCGATCTTCCGGGTCTGAGCCAGCAGCGCGTCGACCGTCGCCGCGATGCTGTTTTCTTCGTTGTACGCCGGGCACAAAGCCACCACGATCTGATGCATGATTCCCCCCATTTCCGGGCGCAATACCCGGGTCCTTGGGCGCCGGTGGCCTATTCGCGCGGTCCCCTCCGCAGCCTTGGCGACGCCATTCGATGTTGCTGGTGGTGGGCCGGACGACTCAGCGATTACCTTCCGTCGTCCGGCGTTTCCTGGTCATCGGTCCGCAGGACGCGCGACCGGCAGGTCATGGGCATCCAGATGGGCCATGATCGCGTCGATCAATGCGGGCGTGTGGTCGCCCTGCATGTGCATGAGGACGATCCCGTCGGGGCCGAGCGGCTCCGGGGAGAACTCGTCCCCGTTCGCCAGCCGGGCCATGATCTGCGCGACCGAACTGCCGTCCCAATCGCGGGTGTCGGCGGTCCAGGTGCACAGCTGGGTGGCCTTATCGGCGAGCCGCGCGGCGACCCGGCCGTCGTAGGCGCCGTCCTCGTAGGGAGGACGCAGCCACAGCGGTGAGGTGTTGGAGACGTTCTCGAGCGGGTACACCTCACGGTAGAACCCGTCGGGATCGTCCTGGGACAGTGCGCCCAACCGGGCGTGGGTGAGCGTGTGGTGACCGACGATGTGTCCGTCCTGCCGCATGCGCTCGATCAGCGAAAGGTTCGCCATGGCCCATTCGCCGGTCGGGAAGAAGGCGGCCTGGGCGTGATGCGCGCGCAGCCGATCGAGGATGGCTCCCACCTGTTCGGGCGTGCCGTGGTCGTCGAAGGACATCAGCACCCCGGACCCCGGATCCCGGTGGCAGGTCCGGATGCTGGGAATGCCGTCGTTGTCGACCGCGGCCATGACCAGCGGCTCCTGAGGCGTCACCGTCGGCCTGGGAACCTCCTGTGCGCAGCCGCTCAAGAAAGCGGCCACAAGGACGGCCGCACCGAGACGGCTCGCCCTCTTCTTGCGTGTATCGAGCATATTTCAAATCCCCCCGCCCGCTGGCGGCGACGCCTGCGGTGGGCGCGGTCGAAGCGACCAGACCCATCGCAGGTTCCCCCGTTACCGCAGCGACCTGTTTCCCCTTTGTTCGGCATATCCTGCTCGCCTCCCGATTGCCTGCGCAAACCGTGACCCCCGCGCGGGGGTCACGGATTGAGGGTCGCAGCGTGTGATCGCGGTGTGTGATAGCGGTGTGTCATCGCGGTGTGTTATCACGGTGTGTTATCACAGGGGGGCGCGGAGTGGGGTCACGGAGACCGTCGGGGTGGCGTGGGGTTGCGTCCCCCGCTGAGCGCTGCTTGAGTGGGGGCAGCGTGTCGGAGAGGGGGCGATGATGCGCCGTGACGCACCGATGTGCCGGGTGGCGCTGGTCGAGGATCACCGCCTCCAACGCCTTCGGACCGAAGACGTGTTCCGCCGCGCCGGCCAGTTCGAGATCGTGTTCAGCGGCGAGTCCATGCCGGCGTTCATGGAGTGGGTGAAGGCAACGCCGCGCCAGCGCCAGCCTCATCTGCTGATCCTCGATCTGATGGTCGAACGCCAGCCGAGCGTGGACGCGGCCCTGGTGTCGGCACTGCTCAACGCGGGCCTGCGCATCGTGGTCCTGTCCGCGCTGGCCTCGCCCGCGTTGGTTCGGCGCATCGTGCGCGCCGGCGTCACCGGGATCGTCGGCAAGCGGGACACGGAGGAAGACCTGCTCGCGGCGGTCAGGGCCGTCCTCCGTGGCCAGGAGTGGATGTCGCCCGAGCTGGCGGCCGTGATGGCGGACGACCCGAAGCGCCCCCACCTGAGCGTTCAGGAGGAACGCGCGCTGGTGCTGTACGCGACCGGGTTGACGATCGACCAGGTGGCCGCCGCGATGGGCATCGGCCGGGAGACGGTCAAGCAGTACCTCGACCGGGTCAAGAAGAAGTACACCGCCCGTGGCGTCGTCGTCCGCACCCAGCTCGATCTCGGACGCGTCGCCTGGGCCGAGGGCCTGCTGGAGCCGACGCTCGAGGTCGAGCGACCCGACTGAGCCCCCGCGCGGGCGACCGGCGCGATGCCCTCAGGCGTCCTTCTTGGCGCGGTTGCGGGTGCGGGCGCGCGTGTGGGCGTCCAGCACCGTCTTGCGCATCCGCACCGCGGCCGGGGTGACCTCGAGGCACTCGTCGGCGCGGCAGAACTCCAGCGCCTGCTCCAGCGAGTGCACCCGCGGCGGCACCAGGCGCTCCAACTCGTCGCCCGTGGAGGAGCGGACGTTGGTCAGCTTCTTCTCCTTGGTGGGGTTGACGTCCATGTCGTCGGCCCGCGGGTTCTCGCCGACGATCATGCCCTCGTACACCTCGTCGCCGGGGGCCACGAACAGGATGCCGCGCTCTTGGAGGTTGAACAGGGCGTAGGCGGTGACCGCACCCGTGCGGTCGGCGATCAGGGATCCCGTCAGGCGGGTCTTGATCTCGCCCGCCCACGGCTCGTAGCC
>JAVTWJ010000006.1:0-17226 GCA_032229785.1 Propionibacteriaceae bacterium | reverse complement strand
CTAACGCGCGCCTGGCGAGCCGCCCCCAGCAAGCTTTTGAATTACTCCCGCCATACCTGCGGTGTTGGCCAGCTGGGTCTAGGGCCACTGGGGCATCGAGAACCGGCTCCACTGGGTCCGCGACGTCACCTACGACGAGGACCGCTCCCGGGTCCGGACCGGTAACGGGCCCCAGATCATGGCCACCCTGCGCAACACCGCGATCAGCCTGCTCAGGCTCGCCGGCCGGACAAACATCGCTTCAGCGCTACGCCACCACGCCCGCAACCCCGAACGGACCGTGACATGGCTCCTCACCAGCTGAAACACGACCTTTCCTCAGCCCTGGGTACGCCGCCAAGGCAGGCATGGGTACTTCGATCGTGGCCGCCATCCGCGCAGTGGCGGAGGGACTGTCGATACTCTCCCCCCAGGTCAGCACGCTGATCGATGCGCGCGTCATACCACCTGAGTTGGCGAGTCTGGCGCCTGAGGATCGAGAACTTCTCACTCTCGTCAGCGATGGGCTCACCAACGGCGAGATCGGTAAGGTCCTTCATCGCTCAGACTCCGCTATCAAGCAACGGGTCTCCGCCTTGATGAGGATCGTCGGCGTCAGGAGCCGGACTGCACTCGTCAGCCGCGTCGCGCAGCTAGGCCTAGTCCGTGACCAGCGAGACCCCACCCGGTCCATCCACGACGATGCCCCGCACCAGTGGAGTGGTGCGGGGCATCGGCGCGCTCGGAGGGATTCGAACCCCCAACCTGCTGATCCGTAGTCAGCTGCTCTATCCGTTAAGCTACGAGCGCCTGGGTCGGTGACCGAGGCACTACTTTAGCCCAACCCTGGACGACCATCAAACCGAGGCCGCGCGGCTGGGCTTGGTTCGGCGTCCGCGGGCCCCGCGCGCGGGTCGTGCTGGAGTGCTGGAGAGGGCGAACAAGAAAACAGAAGGCCGGACCCGCGACGCGGGTCCGGCAGTCCGGGACGCCCAGAGGCATCGAATGGCGGTGGCGGTGGGATTTGAACCCACGGTAGGGAGACCCCTACACGCGCTTTCGAGGCGCGCTCCTTAGGCCGCTCGGACACGCCACCGCCGAGAAGGGTAGCAAGCACGCACCCGCCGCCGCCAATCGGCCGCCGGACGGATGCCCACCCCGCCCAACCCGGCTGTCCGGTCAGCGGAGGCCGGTCAGCGATGCCGGTCAGCGATGCCGGTCAGCGATGCCGAACGAAGAACTCCCGCAGGACGCCCGCGCAGGCGTCCTCGTCGACGCCGCCGAGCACCTCGACACGGTGGTTGAGCCGCGGGTCGCGCACGATGTCGAACACGGACGCCACCGCCCCCGCCTTGGGGTCGAATGCGCCGAACACGAGGCGTCCGACACGCGCGTTGACCAGGGCGCCCGCGCACATGGCGCACGGTTCGAGTGTGACGACGAGGGTGCAGTCCTCGAACGACCATCCGCGGTCGGTCCGCGCCCTGGCGGACGCCGCCCTCCGCAGCGCCAGCACCTCGGCGTGGGCCGTCGGATCGCCCGTCAGCTCGCGTTCGTTGCCCGCCCGGGCGAGCACGGCGCCGCCGCCGTCCAGCAACACGGCACCAATCGGAACGTCACCGTGAGCGGACGCCGCGCGCGCCTCGTCCAGGGCCAGCGCCATCGCGGGCAGCCAGCGCGAACCGCCGGCCACGGGTCAGAGGTCGAACTGGGCAGCGACCTTGTCGTACACATCGCCGTACCCGAGCTTCTCGACGATCGCCTCGAGGATCTCGAGCGGCTCGGCGTCCTCATCGGTGGCGATCGCCTCGACCTCGAGCTCGGAGAGCCCGGCGTCGGCGAACAGATCGAAGTCGCCGACCGGTTCGGAGTCGTCGTCGTCGGACAACTCGGCGCCGAGGAAATCGGCGGCGTCGCGCGCGATGGGCCAGTCCTGGGCGGCCGCGATATCGGACAGCAACACCTCGACCTTGCGCCCACGCACGCGCACGATGACGAAGAAGTCGCCGTCGATGCTGACCAGGCCGACGGCGCCGACCTCGCCGGGCACGCGGCGCAACTCGTTGATCAGGCCGTCCAGGTCGTTGGCGAACTCCTTGTCGAGTGCGATCGCGGCAGGCGCGCCGTCCTCCCGGTAGAGCGCCGCCACCAGGTCGATCTCGTCCACGAGTGCGTCGTCGGGGTAGTCGACGTCCTCGTCGTCGTAGTCGTCGTCCGTCTCGTCGCTGTCGTCGAGGCGGAGTGCGCTGAAATCGTCGCCGTCCACCTCGTCCACCCCGGGCCGATCGTCGCCGGTGTCGGCCAGTTCGGCGTCGAAGTCGTCGTCACGCACGTCCATCGGGGACCTCTTTCCTCGTCCGCTCATCGTGTCAGACATCGAGACGTTCGGCACCCCGATCGGATCTCCTGGGCAGCCGTCGGGCACACCGTACTATTAGGTGATGGACCCGCGTCTCGCCGACTATTTTCCGCCTCTCGGCGTCCGTGTGGCATGCGGTCCGCTCGAGTTGCGCGGCATCGGCACCGACGAGGTGCTGGCCTTGATCGACGTCGTGCGCGACGGCGTCCATGACCCCGCGATGATGCCGTTCGGCTATCCGTGGACGGACGCCCCTCCCGAAGAGATCCCGCGCAACTACTTGCAATGGTGGTGGCGCGAGCTGGCGACCTGGACGCCCGAGGCCTGGAACCTGAGCCTCGCGGCCGTGTGGGATGGCGAGGTCGTGGGCGTGCAGACCGTGGCGACCCGTGACTTCCCGATTCTTCGCTACGGCGAGACCGGCTCATGGCTCGGACGCCGCTTCCACGGCCGCGGCATCGGCACGGCGATGCGCCAGGCGATGTGTGCGTTCTTGTTCGACGAGCTCGACTTCGAATTCGTCACCTCGTCATCGACGCTCGACAACCCGGCATCGCTGCGGATCAGCGAGAAGCTCGGCTACATCGACAACGGCCTGGACTGGCACCTGCCCCGCAGAGAGCGGCTGGCCGTGCGTCGCCTGCTGCTGCAGCCGGAGAGCTTCCGTCGCGGTGCGCCGATCAGCGTCGAGGGCGCGGACGCCTTGCGCCGCTTCCTCGGCGTTCGCGGGTGACCGACTCTCCCGACGACGGGCGCGATCGAGGGCGTCACACAGGTCGGCGCAGCGGCCTCAGCACGGTGACGGCGCCGGCCACCGTCGCGAGTACGGACGCCGCCAGGATCGTCGCTACCCGGGCGGTGCCGCGTCCACGCATCAGCGCCGACACCGCGCCCAACGCCACGCCCGCCGCCGCGAGCCCGACGTCGGCCGCTGCCGCCTTCCGCTTCGTCACCTGTCCGGTGACGCGCCCGCACCCGTCCCAGCCGGCAGCGAGGGCGTCCGGGAGCGAAGGCCCGCGCACCGCGTAGTGGGCGGTCACCGCGGCAAGGACGAGCACCGGGTAGCCGGCGGCCAGCACGAACGCCTCACCGCCGCGGGGGTCGTAAGCCTCGGACGCCGTCGCCTCGCCGTCGACCGCCCCGATGCCCGCCACGGCGTCCGCGACATCGTCGGGGGTCGCCTCGGCGTCGAGGACCGCGCACAGCGCCACGACGAGTTCGTGGCGGACGTCGGCGCGCTCGCCCTCCGCCACGATGGCCGCCGACGAGTCCAGCCAGGCGTCGGCGACCGCGCGCGTGGCAGGAGTGAGCTGGTCGAGCGTGGTGATCATCGGGTCCTCCTCGGCGTCGAGGACACGGTACTACCGCGCGTCGGCGTGCACGTGCCCGTCGGCCCACGACCTTCCGGGCCTCGAGCTACGGACGTGCCACGGCAGCCGGGTCGGTCGCCGCGGTGTGTTCGGCATGTTCTCCGGGGGGCTTGCGCCGCGGTGGGCCCACACCGTGACCAGCCCCTGTGCGCCGCACGACCGCCAGATGAGTAACCCGGACGCAACGCCACCGCAACAGTGCGCCCCTAGCGTTTTCGTCAGCGCCGACGCACGAAGCTCTCCCGCCTGGCAGGCCCGAGAGACAGGGGTCACCTCACCTGTTCGCGACGCCGGTTGCCCCGTCAGTTCCTGGACGGGCAGTCTCGTGGCGCATTTCGCCGGTCAGGCCGATCGTCGGCCTCGCAGGCGATCGTTCGGTGCGCTTCGTGTTGCCTCCCACGAACAGCAGGCAACACGAAGGAGACAAGGACATGAGCGACACGCTGCTTCAGGAACCGGCCCACGGGCCGACGATCGAATCCGACGACTATCTGGCCAAGCGTTCCCTGCGCAAGGGGACGGCCGGCTGGGTGCTGCTCGCCGGCCTCGGCGTCAGCTACGTCATCTCCGGTGACTACGCCGGATGGAACAATGGACTGCTCCTGGGCGGCTTCGGCGGCCTGCTGATCGCGTCCGTGGTGGTGGCGACGATGTACCTGGCGATGGTGCTGGGCATGGCGGAGCTCAGCTCGGCGCTGCCCGCGGCCGGCGGCGGCTACACGTTCGCCCGCAAGGCGCTGGGCACGTGGGGCGGCTTCATCACCGGCTCGGCGATCCTGATCGAGTACACGATCGCCCCGGCCGCGATCGCGACGTTCATCGGCAGTTACGTCGAATCACTGGGTTTGTTCGGGATCACCGACGGCTGGTGGGTCTACCTCGCCGTCTACGCCTTGTTCATCGCCGTCCACCTGGCCGGCGTCGGCGAGGCACTGAAGACCATGTTCATCATCACGGTCGTCGCCCTGCTCGGACTGCTGATCTTCGCCGTCGCCTCGATCGGCCTGTTCGACGTCAACAACCTGTTCGACATTCCCGTCGAGGCCGGCGCGCTCGGTGCCAGCCCCTTCCTGCCGCACGGACTGATGGGCATCTGGGCCGCGGTGCCGTTCGGCATCTGGTTCTTCCTGGCGCTGGAGGGCGTCCCGCTCGCCGCCGAGGAAGCCCGCGACCCGGCCCGCGACGTTCCGCGCGGCATCATCGTGGCGATGGCGGTGCTCACGATCACCGGCGCCCTCGTGCTGTTCCTCGGCACCGGCGCGCTGGGCGCGCAGGCGCTGGGCGCCTCGGGCAACCCGCTGGTCGAGGCACTCGGCACCGGGATCGCCGCGACCATCGTCAACTACATCGGCCTGGCGGGGCTGATCGCGAGCTTCTTCTCGATCATGTACGCCTACTCGCGTCAGACCTTCGCGCTCTCCCGTGCCGGCTACCTGCCCCGCTGGCTCGCGCTGACCACCTCCCGCAAGGCCCCCGTGTGGGCGCTCGTCGTGCCCGGCGTGATCGGGTTCGCGCTGTCGCTGACCGGCAGCGGCGCGATGCTGCTCAACATGGCCGTCTTCGGCGCCGCGGTCAGCTACGTGCTCATGATGGCGAGCCACATCGTGCTGCGTGTCAAGGCACCCGAGATGCCGCGTCCGTACCGCACGCCGGGCGGCGTGGTGACCACCTCGATCGCGCTGCTCATCGGCGTGGCCGCCGTGGTGGCCACCTTCCTGGTCGACCCTGTGGCGGCATCGGCGACCGCGGGCGTCCTCGTGGCGCTGCTGGCGTACTTCGCGCTCTACTCGCGCCATCACCTGGTGGCCAACTCTCCTGACGAGGAGTTCGCGGCGCTCGACTCGGCCGCGGACGACCTGACCTAGGCGGCCCGGGATGATCTGGCATCAGACGATCGTCGGGCACACCTACCGTTTCGACGGCCTGGTCGACCTTCTCGCGAAGGCCACCCCGGAGCGCTCCGGCGACCAGTTGGCCGGATGTGCGGCGACCTCGGGCGCGGAGCGGGTGGCCGCGCAGTGGGTTCTCGCCGACCTGCCGTTGAGCACGTTCCTGACCGAGCCGGTGGTCGACTACGAAACCGACGAGGTCACCCGTCTCATCGTCGACACCCACGACGCGGACGCCTTCGCCCCGCTGTCCTCGCTCACCGTGGGCGGGTTCCGCGATTGGCTGCTGGCCACGAGCATCCGGCCGGACGCCGCACTGCGGCTCCGCGCGGTGGCGGCCGGCCTCACCCCCGAGATGGTTGCGGCCGTGAGCAAACTGATGCGGAATCAGGACCTGATCGCGGTCGCCCGGGCCGCCGAGGTCGTGGCCGGCTTCCGGACCACGATCGGGCTTGCGGGCACGCTGGCCACCCGGCTACAGCCCAACCACCCGACCGACGACCCGCTCGGCGTCGCCGCGGCGACGCTGGATGGACTGATGTACGGCGCCGGGGATGCGGTGATCGGTATCAACCCGGCCAGCGACAGCCCTCAGAACTGCGCCGAACTGTTGCGACTGCTCGACGACATCCGGATCCGCTACGAGATCCCGATGCAGTCGTGCGTCCTCACCCACGTGACCACCACGATCGGCCTGATCGAGGCGGGCGCCCCAGTGGACCTGGTGTTCCAGTCGGTCGCCGGCACCGAGGCGGCCAATCGGGGATTCGGCGTCGACCTGGCGATCCTGCGCGAAGGCCTGGATGCGGGGCGGTCGCTGCGGCGGGGCACCGTCGGCGACAACGTCATGTACTTCGAGACCGGTCAGGGCGCGGCGCTATCGGCGGGCGCGCATCTGGGGGTCGGCGGGCGTCCGGTCGACCAGCAGACCCTGGAGGCCCGCGCCTACGCCGTGGCGCGCGCCTTCGACCCGCTGCTGGTCAACACCGTGGTCGGGTTCATCGGACCCGAGTACCTCGCGGACGGCCGTCAGATCATCCGCGCCGGGCTCGAGGACCACTTCTGCGGCAAGTTGCTCGGGCTGCCCATGGGCGTCGACGTCTGCTACACCAACCACGCCGACGCCGATCAGGACGACATGGACGTGCTGCTCACCCTGCTCGGCGCCGCCGGTTGCGCGTTCGTGATCACGGTGCCCGGCGCCGACGACGTGATGCTCGGGTACCAGAGTCTGTCCTTCCACGATGCGCTCTACGCGCGGAGGACTCTCGGGCTGCGCCCCGCGCCCGAGTTCGAGGTGTGGCTGCGGAAACAGCGGATGACGGGTCCCGACGGCCTGATCCGGCCCCTGGACGCCGCGACCTCGCCGCTGCGCTCACTGGTGGGAGGACGCGCGTGAGCGCCGCGGCGACCGAGGAATCGGCGGGCTTCTGGGACGGCCTCCGCGTCCACACCCAGGCCCGGATCGGGTTGGGTCACACGGGCGACGCGCTGCCGATGCGGCAGGTGTTGGAGTTCCGTGGCGCGCACGCGCTCGCCCGGGACGCCATCCATGCCCCGCTCGACATCGACGCGCTCCTCGGCGACCTCGCCGAGGCGGGGCTGGGCGAGCCCGCGCACGTGACCAGCCGGGCCGCCAGCCGTGAGGAGTACGTGCGGCGTCCCGACCTCGGTCGCCTGCCCGGGCCGCTCCACGCCCTGCGCCGCTGCGACGCCGACCTCGGCATCGTGGTGACGGACGGACTGTCCTCGCGGGCGCTCGCCGACCACGGCGCGGCGCTGGTGCGGGCGCTGCGCGACGAGATCGGCGATCGCTACAGCGTGGCGCCGCCGGTGCTGGCCACCCAAGGCAGGGTCGCGCTCGGCGACCACATCGGGCAGGCGCTCGGCGTGACGACGCTGCTGGTGATCGTCGGCGAACGACCCGGCCTCTCGGTGGCCGACAGCCTCGGCATCTACGTGACCCACCATCCCCGGCCCGGCCTGGCCGATTCGGCACGCAACTGCATCTCGAACATCCATCCTCCCGATGGCCTCGGCTACCGGGTCGCCGCTCAGACAGCCGTCCGGCTGATCGGCGGAGCATGGGAGTTGGGCGAATCGGGAGTGCGCCTCAAAGACACCGGCTCGGGCCTCACCGCTGACGCGCGCTCAGGCGAGCTGCCCGCGTCCGGCTGAGCGCGAACTCTCGTCTCGCGTCCGAACGGTCAGCGACAGGACGCGCCGTGGGCGCGCGGCGTCCGGACGGTGAACGCGACCTGGACGGGCTGACGCTGCCCGCCGACGTGGACGACATCGTCGCCGTCGATGGTGAGCTGGCTCGCGTAGCTGCTGAGGGCGTCCTTGATCTGCGCGAGCCGCTCGGGGGTGGCGATGCGCTGCCCCGGCGAGTCGGTCACCGACGCCACCTCGAGGAAGCGGACGCCCAGCGCGGACGCCGCCGCCCGGCTCGGCGCGTGAAGAGCGACGTGGTCGGGGTGTCCGTAGCCGCCGTCGGCGTCGTAGCTGACGATGACCTCGGCGCGGAGGTGGCGCGCGTAGGCCGCGATGTCCGCGGCGATCTCGGCGGGCTCGGCGAGGCTGAGGGAATCCGGTGCTGCGTACTCACCGGGACCGGCGAGCGTCTCCGCCGCGTCCAGCCATCGCATGCCCGAGTCGCGGTAGCGCCGTGGGGTCCGGTTCGCGTCGCGGGCGGGCGGCGAACCGAGGAAGCCACCTTCGGCGACGCCGAGGACCGCCCGGGCTCGAGCGAGCTCGCCCTCGCGGCGGGTGGCGAGCGCAGGGGTTCCCTGGAGCGCGGCGAGCGGCCCCGCCGGCACTGCGCCCTGTTCACCGCGCGTCGCGGTGAGGACCGCGACCTCGACTCCGTGCCCGGCCAGGTGCGCGATCAGCCCGCCGGTCGCGAGCGTCTCGTCGTCGGGGTGGGCGTGCACGAACAGCACTCGTTGCGCGTCGGCGAACAGGTCCTCGGTCATGACACCTCAGCGTAGCCCCGGACCACGACACCACCGCGGCCGGTCGCCGTCCGCACGCCTGTTGCCCTCCGCACGCTGGTCGCCGTCCGCACGCCGGGCGCACGCCGGTTGCCGTCTGCACGCTGGGCGCCGTCCGCACGCCGGTTGCCCTCGGGCAGGCCGGGGACGACGCGATCCATGCAATACTACGTGGCGTAGTTGTTCATACCCACCAGGAGTATCCGATGCGCACCTCGTTCGCCGCCCTCGCCGCCGCCGGCCTGATCGCCGTGGCCGGATGCACCGCCGCCCCGGTGGCGTCGGCTCCCACCAGCCCCGCACCCGCGTCCGCCACGGCGCAGGACGCCACCAGCGCGGCCGGCACCGCCATGCTCGCCCAACTCGGCCTGCAGGATCTCACCGCGCAGCAGATCGTCGAGAAGCTCGACCAGGACGCCACGGCCCGCCCGCTGCCGATGCGCGCGTCCGTCCGCCCCGACCACCTCCTGATCGGCGACGGCACCACCGAGGTGACGCTGCCCATCGAGGGCGATCGCCCGTTCTACTTGTCGATCGCCCCGTACGTGGACCGGACCCACGAGTGCCACTACCACAGCCTCGCCACCTGCCAGGGCGAACTGGCCTCGGCTCCCGTGCACGTCGAGATCAAGGACGCCTCGGGCGCGGTCCTCGTCGACGAGGACGCCACGACCTACGCCAACGGATTCGTCGGCTTCTGGCTGCCCTCGGGCGCCACCGGCACCGTCACGGTGACGGCGGGCGACAAGACCGGCACCGCGGCCTTCTCGTCGGTCGCGGACACCGACGCCACCTGCCTGACCACCTTGAAGCTCCGGTAGCCCCGCGCGGCGGTCCGACGACGGCAGCTTGACGCCCTGTAGCATTCCTATCTGACGTTTTTCGCGCATGGCAACCCTTTCCGTGCATAATGGGCGACATGATGCTGTTGCGCTTCGTGGTCGAGAACCACAAGAGCCTGCGCGATCGCACCGAGCTGGATCTCCGTCGCCCGTCGCTCCAGACGCTCAAGCCCCGGCCCGGCGAATCCTGGCGCGCACACGTCTACCCCGTGGTGGGCATCTTCGGCTCCAACGCCTCGGGCAAGTCGACGGTGGTCGACGCGCTGCACTATGCCTTCTCGGCGATCAGCTATTCCGCCACGACATGGCAGGCACGACCGCAAGCTCAGCGAGCCCCGTTCCTGCTGGACAGTGACTCCCGGCACCGGCCGAGCACCTACGAACTGGACTTCGTACTCGCTGACACTCGCTACGCGTACGGCTTCTCCATGGGCACCGACGGGGTGATCCACGAGTCGCTCCGCGACCTGTCCGGCGCGCGCTGGCGCACGCTGTTCCAGCGCGCCGGCACCTCCGTGCGGACGCACCGCTCCCTCAAAGCGCTCGGCCCGGTCACCCCGCGCGAGCTGGTACTCAGCCGCGCCGTACTCCTCGGCCACCCGCAGTTGGCCGCCATCGGACGCGGGCTCACCAGGCATTTCGACATGGCTGCGCTCGGGGACATGCACCGCGAACGACGGCTCCGCGCCATCACCGAGTCCCTCGCCGAGGGTGCACTGAACTTTGACGACATTGTCACGCTCCTCCAGATCGCCGATATCGGCGTGGAGAACGTCTCGATGCGCGAGGAGACCCCGCCGCGCGAAGCGATGGAGGTGGTCCAGAAGATCCGTCATCTCCTGGAGACCGGGTTGCGGCCTCGACACGACGGCGATGCCCCCCCGTCCGAGACCGATCAGGAGATCGCCCCGGACATCTCTGACGCCGTGATCCGGAACCTGGAGTTCACCCACTGCGGTGACTCCAGGCCGCACCCGCCGTTCAGCGTCAACGACGAGAGCTCCGGCACTATCGCCTGGCTGGCCCTCGCCGTGCCGGCACTCGACACCCTTCGCAGCGGCGGCCTGTTCTGCGTCGACGAGATCGATGCCAGCCTGCACTCACATCTCGTCGAGACACTCATCGGCTTCTTCTCCAACGCCGACATCAACCGGTCCGGCGCACAGCTGGTGTTCACCAGCCACGACACGTACCTGCTGTCGCCGCTCAGCGACGTCGGTCTCGACCCCGAGCAGGTGTGGTTCACGGAGAAGGAGCGCGACGGCGCCACCGAGCTGATCTGCCTCGACGAGTACCCGCGCCACAAGGACGCCAACGTGGCAAAGCGCTACCTCGCCGGTCGCTACGGCGCCGTGCCTCATGTAGCGCCAAGCGTGATCCATCGAATCCTCGACCGCCACCTTGACCGCGAACACGAGGCGTCCGCCTGATGTCGCGTGGTCGCCGCCGGACGCCGTCGCGACCAGAGCGGCAGCGCGGCCTCGTCGTCACCGAGGGCACGGTGACAGAACCCGGGTCACCAACCTGAAGTTCGAGGTCTGGTTACTCTGGCACCGCACTCACCTGGGTGGCGCCAGGACCAGCCGCGAGTTGGACACCCTCGCGCAGAAACTCGACCTGCTGGTTGGCAAGGATCTCGCCACCGGATTCCCGATCGGCAACTACCTGGACGCCGTCGCGCGTGCACACACCGCTGACGCAGACCTGGCGACGCGGCGCATCGGACCCAACCCGTCGTCCTCGATGCCAGTGCTCCTCCGCCTGATGGGCCACGAAGCCTGACCGAGCGCGCCGGCTCAGGCGAGGCGCTCCTCGATTGACGCGATGATCGCCGGACGGAGTTCGGCGGGGGTGATCACGCGATCCACCGAACCGACCCGCACCGCGCGGTGGATGTCATGGACGCCGTCGAACTCGCCGGCGACCTCCGAGATCTTCTCGGCGCGCACACCCGCGCGGATGTCGGCGAGTTCGAGTTGCAGTGCGGCCCTGTCTGCGGGCGCCGCACTGCGGAGCCGCTGTTCCACCTCGGCCACCCGCGGGTCGGACGCCGTCCGCTTGCCGACGTCGCCGGCGAACACCACCGCGGCGGCGGGCGCACCGCCGATCACCGACGCGTAGGAGCCCTCGATCGCCAACACGGTGAGGTTCTCGTTGAGCGTCTTGCTGAACACCACGAACGCACCACCGTGGTAGCGCGAGATCACCACGAACACGATCGGGCCGGAGAAGTTCACGATGGCACGGCCGATCTCGGCGCCGTATTCGAGCTGCAGGTTGCGCATCGACTCGGGCGACCCGTCGAACCCGGACAGGTTCGCCAGCACCACCAGGGGCCGGTTTCCGGACGCGGCGTTGATCGCGCGCGCCACCTTCTTGCTCGACCGCGGGAACAGGGTGCCCGCCGTGAACGTGTCGGGCCCATCGGTGGGAGGGAATCCGGCGCGCGGCACCGGCTTCGACTCGATACCGATCACGCACGCCGAGTGGCCGCCGAGGCGGGCGTCCATCACCACGGCGGTCTCGGCCTCGGCCATGCCCGCCCAGCGCTCGACGCGCGGGTGGTCGGCGTCACAGACGGCCGCGATGACCGAGCGGATGTCGAACGCCTTCTTGCGATCGGGGTTGTACTCGGGCGAGAAGATCTGGCCGATCGTGGCGAAGTCGGAGCCCTCCACGTCGTGCGGGTAGTCCGAGACGTCGCGATCGCTCGGGTCCGACGTCACCGCTCGGCGCGGCCCGGACTCGCCTGGCGCCACATAGGTGTGCTCGTAGTGCGCCATCAGGATGCCCAACGCCGCCGCCAGGTTCGGCGCCCAGTACTGGGCCTGTCCGTTCGGTCCCATCACGCGGTCGTAGCCGCCGATGCCGAAGTTGTCCTCGGCGGAGACGCCGCCCGAGAAGTCCAGGGACTGCTTGCCGGTGAGCACCATCGCCGAGTCGGGCGTCATCACCAGGATGCCCTTGGTGTGCATCAGCATGGTCGCCTCGGCGTTCCAGTACGGCTGGGCGCCCACGTTGATGCCGGCCACCACGACGTTGATCTCGCCGCCGGCCTGTGTGAACTCGATGATGCGGCGCAGGGCCGCGGCCACCCAGTCCATGTTCTCGGTGCCGGACTCCATCGAGATCCGCGCACCCGAACTCAGCGTGAACCACTCCAACGGCACGGCCAGCGACTCCGCCAGATCGATCGCCGCCATGATGCGGGCGCACTCGGGCTCGGCCACCGCGCCCAGGCCCTTGGTCGGGTCGCCGCACAGCACGATCCGGGTGATGCCGTCGGGATGCAACGGCGTCCGCGTGTTCACTTTGGCCACGATGAGGCCGGCCTTGTTGAGCCCGGGCGCCCGGTCGACCTCGACGAGGACACCCGAGGCGTCCAGGTCGAGCTCGACCAGCGAACCGTCCTTGCCGGCGAGCGTGTCCGACAGCTCGTAGGGGTACACCAGGCCGCGACGGCGGGCGCGCAGCACCTTGCCGGCGTAGTCGTCCAGCGGCTTGAGCGGCTCGGTCGGCGGCGCCGAGACGGACGCCGTCACCCCGGCCCCCGGCCGGTCGTGGAAGCGGATCGCCATCGGCACCACGGCGTCCCCGCGGACGAACCGGCCCTGGCAGAGCACCTCTTCGATGCCGGCGCCATCCGACAACGGCGTGATCTTGTGCTGCAGCCGGGCGATGTCCGCGAACTCGAGGTCGATCTCGGGCCACACGTGCACCCACACATGGTTCATGTCGAGCTTGCTGCCCGCAGCGCCGCGCGCGGACCGCGTGCGGCGGATCGCCTCGAGGCAGTTCTCGACGGCGCGCTCGGCGTGCGGGAGCCCGAGCAGGTGTCCGTCCTCGTCGCGCACCACGGCCATCTGGCGCACCTGCGCCATGGCGACCAGGCGGCGGTCGCCCGGGTTGCTGCGGGCCACGCACTCGTACAGCACGACGTCCTCGGGGGCGCGCAGCCGGGTGACGTCGAACTCGCGCAGGCGCCACAGGTCGAGTCGGCGTCCGGCCATGGGGTGCATCCCGCGCACCAGCATGTCCTCGACGGCGCCTGCGTCGTTGGCCCTGAACGTCCGGTACTCGACCGTACCGTCCACGGCGCACGCCGCGACGGTGATCCGGTGCACGCCGGGCAGCCACGCCCAACCATCCAGCAGGGCGAGCAGGTCGGCGCCGACCGTCTCGGGGTCGGGCGTCTCGGGCCAGCGCACGTACAGCTCGGCGACGACAGCCTCGGACGCCTCACGCGCCGCGACCGCCTCGGCGAGCGTGGCCTCGACCGGCCCGTCGGGGCGCAGTTCGTCGACGGTCGCGATCGTGGACACGAACCGGCGGGGCTGTCCGTCCAGCCGGTAGCGCGCGCTGACGACCGGGCGCCCGTCCGCGTCGCCGCGTTCCACGTCGGCGAGGTGGTAGTCGCCGTAGTACTTGCGCAGCAGCACCTCCAGCATCGGCTCGCGTCCGGTCATGCCCCGACCGAGACGATCGGCGAGCGCGTTGGCGGTCCACTCGGGGATCGCGGCCAGTGCTGCGACGCGCTCGTCGTAGTCGGCGGCGTCGGCGTCGGCTGCCAGTTCGGCAACCTCGTCACTCACCCCGGCGAGCACCGACGCGCGGGCGGCGTCCACCTGCGGCTGGTCGAACCAGCGGAACCGGACCGACCGGGCGAGGTCGCCGACCGCCGGGAAGCGCAATTGCGTGGCCCGGACGAGCCGCTCCAGCTGGGCGCGGGCGGACGCCGCACGTTCGGCGTCCGGCGCAGGCTCGGTGATCCAGCGGTCGAGGATGCCGAGGACGATCCCGAGGTCGGACGCGACGCGCTTCTGGGCGAGGAAGATTCGGAAGACGGCCTGCTCGAGGGCGGGCGTCCTCTCGAGCGAGTCGACGCCGTAGTGCCGCAGCGCGCGGGTGAGTCGCTCGACGAACTGTTCCGGCAGCCCTGCACGGCCGGCGTCCAACGTGGTGAGGAAGCGATGGAAGTGCTCGCGGTCCGAGTGGACGCGCAACTCGGTGTTGACCTGCTCGCCGATCGGCCGGTTGCGGCTGAGCTCGGCCAGGTCGGCGAACAGTTCGATGAGCTCGGTCTCGGGGCCGAGGACGTCGCCGTCGGCGTCGCGCACGGCGTCGCGGACGCTCAGGTACGAACTCAGTGCCGCGCGTCCGGAGTCGGAGTCGTAACCCATCAGGACCGCCGACAGCACGGACCGCAGCTTTTCGGCCCGCGCGGCCGCGCTCTCGTCGGTGGGAGCCGTCGGCAGCTCGATCGACGCCTCCCCTGCGCGCATCTCTTCATCGTCGCCGTCGCCGAGCGGCTCGAGCCGCACCAGCGGCGCCATGGTCTCGACCTGGGATCCGGTGATGACATGCATCTCGCGCACGCGCGCCGCGAAGGGGGCGCCGATGACGGTCTCCATCTTCATGGATTCGAGGACGACCACGGGCGCGCCTGCCTGGACCTCGTCGCCCGCGGCGACCAGCGTCGCGACCACCAGCGCGGGCGCCGGGGAACGCAGAACGCCCCCCTCGTCGCGCGACACCCGATGGGTCACATTGTCGACCTCGATGTGGTGCACGGGGCCGTGCGTGGCGGTGACGATGCGGAAGCGCCGGCCGTTCACGATCACCCGGCCGTGCACGTCGTCGATGCGGATCATGTCGGCCTCGCAGGGCGTGCCGTCCACGATCACGCGGTAGCGGTGCGGCCCGACCGCGTGGGCGGTGACCGTGTGCACGATGCCGCGCAGCTTGAGGTCGACCTGGACGCCCGACTTGTGCTGCGTCTGCGGACGCCCGCCGCGCGCCGTCTCGAGGAGACGCTCCTTCTCGACGCAGGTGGTTTCTTCGTAGGCTTCGATCGCCGCCACGACGAGCGCCACACCGGCGTGGGCCTCCGCGACGAGGCCGCCTTCGGCGCGTTCGCGGTCGATCCAGCCGGTGTCGGCCCAGCCGACCCGCGCCGGCTCGGCGCGGTCGTGGGCGGCGGGGGTGGGCGACCAGCGGTCCTGTTCGGCGCCGGCGTCCGGGCCGATCACCTCGGGCCGCTCCAGCAGTTCGAGGACGAAGCTTTTGTTGGTGGTGCCGCCCTCGATGACGACGGTGGTCTCGGCGAGCGCGCGGCGCAGCCGGGCGAGCGCGACGGAGCGGCGGCGTCCGTAGGCGATGATCTTGGCGACCATGGAGTCGAAGTCGGCCGGGATCGTGTCGCCCTCGGAGAAGCCGGTGTCGACGCGGACGCCCGGCCCGGCGGGCAGGGCGAGGCGGCTGATCCGGCCGGGGGCGGGCGCGAAGTCGCGATCGGCGTCCTCGGCGTTGAGCCGCGCCTCGATGGCGTGCCCTTCTTCGGAGGGCCGTTGCGCGGGCAGCTTCTCGCCGGCGGCGATGCGGATCTGCGCCTTCACCAGGTCGAATCCGGTGGCGACCTCGGTGATCGGATGCTCGACCTGCAGGCGGGTGTTCACCTCGAGGAAGGCGAACTCGGCGCGGTGCGGCTGGTAGAGGAACTCGACGGTCGCCGCGCCCTGGTAGCCGACCATGCGCGCGAGGCGCTCGGCGGACCGGCAGACGAGGGCGACCTGGCCGGGCGTGAGCAGCGGCGAGCGGGACTCCTCGATGACCTTCTGGTTGCGGCGCTGCACCGTGCAGTCGCGGACGCCGAGGGCCCACGCCTGGTCGCCGTCGCTGATCAGCTGCACCTCGACGTGCCGGGCGCCCGTCACCAGCTTCTCGAGGAACAGGACGCCGGATCCGAACGCGCGCAGGGCCTCGTCCGAGGTGCGCTGGAAGGCGTCGCGGAGGTCGTCGGCGCTCTCGATCTTGCGGATGCCGCGCCCGCCGCCGCCCGCGGTGGCCTTCAGCATCAGGGGGTAGCCGATCCGTTCGGCGGCCTCGATGGCGTCGTCGAGGGTGTCGACCCCGCCGTTCGACCAGGGCGCCACCGGGACGCCCGCCGATTCGGCCAGCTTCTTGCTGCCGATCTTGTCGCCGAGTTGGCGCATCGCGTCCCCCGAGGGGCCGATGAAGGCGATGCCGAGGGAGTCCATCCGGTCGGCGAAGGCCGGGTCTTCGGCGACGAATCCCCAGCCGACCCACACGGCGTCCGCCTTGACCTCGGTGAGGACGCGCGCGAGCAGCTCGTGGTTGAGGTAGGGCCGTGCGGATGCGGGACCGATCGAGTAGGCCTCGTCGGCCTCGCGGGCGAACATGGCCGAGCGTTCGGCGTCGGTGTAGAGCGCGATCACCGTGATGGGGTCGGATCCCCGCCGCTCCGCGTTCAACTCCCGGACCGCATGGATGAGCCGCATGGCGGCCTCTCCGCGATTGACGATGGCGATGCGCGTGAACATGGATCCTCCTGGCGCGAACGGGCGGGCCCCGGGCGGGGGCTCATCAGAATCTCCCATCCGCCGCGCCGGCGCGCGACCTGACGCGCGGGACGCCACCCAGGCGTCAGCGATTCAACCGGCGGTTACCCAAGCACGCCGGTCAGACTTTGTGGGGTCCCCACAAAATGAGCGGTGGCGGAGCGCAGGGGGCGTCCGCGCGGGGGCGGCCCCGCCGACGGGTGACGCAGCTGCTGCTCGAATGCTTCGGTCGGGCAAGAAGAGCCCGTGATCACGCCTCAGCACGAGCCCGTGGCACACGGAGGGCGCACCAGTTGTCGTTATCAGCCGGGTGATCGGCGCTCAAAGCGGTCCGGGCGCACGAATGGTCGTTATGGCGCATGGAGCCACCGTGCATAACGACCATCTGTGCGCCCGGACCGGTATTTCGCGCGGCACCCGCTCCCATTCCGACCAT
>JAVTWJ010000005.1:0-17242 GCA_032229785.1 Propionibacteriaceae bacterium | reverse complement strand
ACATCTTCTCCAGCCAGATCCCCGGCGGCATGCTCTCCAACATGGAGAGCCAGCTCAGGGCGCAGGGTGCGGGCGACCGCATCCGCGAGGTGATGGCCGAGGTCCCGAGGGTCAAGTCGGACGCCGGGCACCCGCCGCTGGTCACTCCGTCGAGCCAGATCGTGGGCACGCAGGCCGTCTTCAACGTCCTGATGGGCAAGTACAAGGTGCTCACCGGCGAGTTCGCCGACCTGATGCTGGGCTACTACGGCGAATGCATCGGCGAGCGCAACCCCGAGGTCGTCGAGATCGCCCAGGCGCAGACCAAGAAGGAGCCGATCGACGTCCGTCCGGCCGACCTTCTCGCACCCGAGTGGGATCAGCTGGTGGCGGAGGCGTCCAAGCTGCCGGGCGCCGACGGAAGCGACGAGGACGTGCTCACGTACGCGATGTTCCCCTCGGTCGCCCCCGGGTTCCTCGCCCAGCGCGACGACGGCCCCAAGAACGTTGGCAGGACCGCCGAGCAGATGGCCGAGCAGGCCGCCGCCAAGGGCGATTCCGACCGCGCGGTGCGCGGCCCGATCACGTACAAGGTGTCCCTCGGTGGACGCGATCACTCCGTCACCGTGGAAAGGGCGTGACAGTCATGGCCAAGAAGCCATTGAGCATGGAAGACCAGGTGGAGGCCGTCCACCAGCGTCGGCTCAAGGACCGCGCCGGCGGTGGCGAGGCGCGCCTGCAGAAGCAGCGCGACGCAGGCAAGCTCACCGCGCGCGAGCGCATCGACGCGTTGCTGGACGAGGGCACCTTCCAGGAGATCGGCCTGTTCCGCCGCAACCGGACGGTGACGTTCGGCATGGACGTCGCCGACATGCCCGCCGACGGTGTCATCACCGGCACGGGCGGCGTGCTGGGCCGTCCGGTGCACGTGGCCAGCCAGGACTTCACCGTCGTGGGCGGCTCCGCGGGCGAGACGCACAGCAAGAAGGTCGTCGACATGATGGAGTCCGCGCTCAAGTGCGGCACGCCGTTCGTCTTCATCAACGACTCCGGCGGCGCGCGCGTCCAGGAGGGTATCGATTCGCTGTCCGGCTACGGACAGGTGTTCTACAGCAATGTGAAGCTGTCGGGCGCGGTGCCGCAGATCTCGATCATCTCGGGCCCCTGCGCGGGCGGTGCGGCGTACAGTCCGGCGTTGACCGACTTCATCATCCAGACGCGCAAGGCGCACATGTTCATCACCGGCCCCGGCGTCATCGCCTCGGTCACCGGCGAGAAGGTGACCCAGGACGCCCTGGGCGGCGCCGATGCGCACATGGGGGTCTCCGGGGTGAACCAGTTCGTGGCCGACGATGACGAGCAGGCGATCCTGATCGCGAAGAAGCTGCTCAGCTTCCTGCCGCAGAACAACACCGAGGATCCGCCGGTGATCGACCCCGATCCGTACGTGGATCCCGACGAAGGGATGCTGAGCATCGTCCCGGTGCAGGGCACGAAGGGCTACGACGTCCGGCTGGTCATCGCGCGCCTGGTCGACCACAGCGACTTCCTCGAGGTGCAGGCCGGCTACGCGCAGAACATCGTCATCGGCTTCGCGCGCATCAACGGGCGCAGCATCGGCATCGTCGCGAACCAGCCGAACGTCATGGCGGGCGTCCTCGACATCAACGCCTCCGACAAGGCCAGCAAGTTCATCCGCTTCTGCAATGCGTTCAACATCCCGCTGGTCACGCTCGTCGACGTCCCCGGCTTCCTGCCGGGTGTCGCCCAGGAGCACGGCGGCATCATCCGTCACGGCGCGAAGATGCTGTACGCCTATTCGGCGGCGACGGTCCCGAAGATCACGGTCGTGTTGCGCAAGGCCTACGGCGGCGCGTACCTGGCGATGTGCTCGAAGGATCTGGGCGCGGATGAGGTGTTCGCTTGGCCGACCGCCGAGATCGCGGTGATGGGCGCCGAGGGTGCGGCGAACGTCGTGTTCCGGCGCGAGATCGCGGCGGCCGACGATCCGGACGCGAAGCGCCAGGAATTGGTCGAGGAGTACCGCAACACCTTCTCGACGCCGTTCGTGGCGGCCTCGCGCGGCCTGATCGACGACATCATCAATCCCGAGGACACCCGCCGCAAGGTGGCGATGGCTCTGGAAATCCACATCAACAAGCGTGAACTGCGGCCGGCCAAGAAGCACGGCCTCGGCCCGGTCTGATCGGAGCGTTCCATGTCTGATGACGTCAACGCCGACCTGCTCGCGGCGGTCAAGCTGCTGACCGACCGGGTCGAGTCGCTGGAGGCCGAGATCACCGGCATCAAGCTGCTGAACGCGCAGAATGTGCCCGAGGAGACCATGGTCGCCATCGCCGCTGCGGTGGCCGCCTACCTGGGTCACCGCGCCAAGCGCCGCCAGGCGCACTTCACCCAGTCCGCCACCTGGCAGACGACCACGCGTCGCTCTCAGCACGTCCACGCACCGCTGTACCTGCGGTGATCTGAAAGGCAGAACCCATGAAGTTGAAGGTGACCGTCAACGGGATCCCTTATTCCATCGAGGTCGACGTTCAGGAAGAAGAGAAGAGGGACGTCGGCGCCGTCGTGATCGGTGGCGGTGGCACCGGTGCGCCGGTGGCGACCACGGCGTCCGTCCGTGCGACCTCGGCGAACGCCGTCACGGCACCGCTGTCGGGCTCCGTGTCGCGCATCCTGGTCGAGGAGGGTGACGCGATCACCGCCGGCCAGGTGCTCTGCGTGCTGGAGGCCATGAAGATGGAGACCGAGATCACCGCGCCGGCCGACGGCAAGGTGGCGCGCATCCTCGTCACGGTGGGCGACGCGGTCGCCGGTGGCGAGGCGCTGATCGAACTGGGCTGAGGTTCAGGCGCCGGACGCCCTCCCGCCGCGGCCGCCCGCGGTGGGAGGGTGTCCGTCGTGTTCGCGTGCGCTCCTTCCTCGGATGACCCGCGGGGAAAGGAGGCCGCCGTGGTCGATGCGCGATTCGACGACCTGCGTCCCGGACGGAGGGCGTCCTTCCGGCTCGACGGCCTGATCGAGACCTTCGGCGCGTCGACGACGGCCGAGGTCGGTGCCGTGCTGGAGCGGGCCGAGGAGGCCGTGTCCGCCGGCCGCTGGGTCGCAGGCTGGGTCGGCTACGAGGCGGCGCCCGCGTTCGATGACGCGTTCGTGGTGCGCCCGGTCGCCGGCACGCCGCTGGCCGATCTGCCCCTGGCGTGGTTCGCGGTCTTCGAGCGTCGCATTCCGGCGGGTGAACCGGCCGGGGAGACGGTCGTCACCGGGTGGACGCCGACGATCGACGCCGCCCGCTACCGCGCCGACATCGCCGCCGTGCACGCGCGGATCCGGGCGGGCGACACCTACCAGGTCAACCACACCTTCCGGCTCCGCGCGCCGTTCGACGGCGACGCCGAGCGCCTCTACGGACGCCTCGTGCGCGCGCAGCGCGCCGGCTATGGCGCCTACCTGGCGGGGGAGCGGTGGGCGGTGGCGTCGGCGTCCCCCGAGGTGTTCTTCGAATGGTCCGGGGACGAGATCCGCTGCCGCCCGATGAAGGGCACCGCGAGCCGCGGGATCGATGCCGCCTCGGACGACGTCCGACGGGACGCGCTGCTCGCCTCGGCCAAGGACCGCGCCGAGAACCTGATGATCGTCGACATGATCCGCAACGACCTGGCCCGGATCGCGGTGCCGGGCACGGTGATCGTCCCGAGGCTTTTCACCGCCGAGAAGTACGACGCATGGCAGCTCACATCGACCGTGACCGCCCGGGTGCGGCCGCGCACGCGGCTGAAGGACGTCTTCGGCGCCTTGTTCCCGTGCGCGTCCATCACGGGCGCGCCGCGGGCGTCCACGATGGCCATCATCGCCGACCTGGAGACGACCCCGCGCGGGGTGTACTGCGGCGCTATCGGTTTCGGAGGGCCCGGCCCGGACGGCCCGCGCTGGGCGTTCAACGTGGGCATCCGCACCGTGCTGGTGGACAGGCGGGAGCGCACGGCCTGGTACGGCACGGGCGGCGGCGTGACGATCGACTCGGCGGCGTCCGGCGAGTACGCCGAGGCGCTGCTCAAGACCGAGGTGCTGGGACGCGCCGCGCCCGACTTCGCGCTGCTGGAGACCCTGAGATGGCAGCAGCCGGACGGGTTCGGGACGCTCGAGCGGCACCTGGCCCGGTTGGCGGCGTCCGCGGCGTACTTCGACATTCCCCTGGACGTGGAGGCTGCCCGCGACGCGCTCGCCAGCGCCGTCGTGGGCCGGCGCCTGCCCGCCCGCGTGCGGCTGGTCGTCGACCGGTCGGGCACGATCGGCGTCGAGGTCGCCGATGCCCCGCCGCCGCGCACCGGGCCGGTCCGCGCGGTCCTCGACACGGTCGGCGGTCGCAGCGACGACGTGTTCGCCCGGCACAAGACCACCCTCCGCGTCCGCTACGAGCAGGCGTCGGCCCGGCATCCGGGAGCCGAGGACGTCATCCTCCTCAACGAGCGCGGGGAGCTGACCGAGACCACGATCGCGACCCTCGCCGTGCGCCTCGACGGCCTCTGGTGGACGCCCCCGCTCGCGTCCGGCGCTCTGCCGGGCGTGGCCCGCGCGGCCGCGTTGGAGGCCGGGAAGGTACGCGAGCGCGTCCTCATCCCGGACGACCTCGCCCGGGCCGACGCGATCGTCCGCCTCAACGCGCTCCGGGGCTGGGAGCCGATGACGGTCGCGGGCGCGCCGGCCCCGGCATGAGCCGGACGCGTCCGGCTCAGGCGAACCCCGCATCGTGAGGAGCCATCTCAGGCCGCGCCGTAGGCGCAGAACATCCGGCTGACGGGGTCGTCATCGGCGCAGCGCTCCAGCGCGGTGGCGGCATCCAGGCCCGCCAGCAGGCCCTCATGGAGCGCGGGCATCATCGCGGCCGCGGTGGCGTCCGGCACCGGACCGCAGGCGGCGATCACCGTCCGTCCGCCGCACGCGAGCAGGGCCGCGGTCAGGCCGAGGGCCTCGTCGCCGGGGCGCGGCTGCGCGCGGCCCACCTCGCAGGCCGAGAGCACGATGAGTTCCGCCAGGACGCCCGCCTGCTGGATCGTGTGCGCGTACGCCGGGCCGTCGGCGAGGCTGATCGCCGAGAACATCGGGCTCTGTTCGTGATGGGTGCCGTGCGCCGCGACGTGGACGACCCCTGGCGCGCCGACCGCCGCCAGCAGCGCGGAGCGGTGGGCGTCCGCTCCGGTCAGCAGGACGCCTTCGCGCAGGGCGGCGACGCCGGCCGCCTCGGTCGCGGCGCGGGCGAGGTCCGGCCCGGCCAGGGCGGTGGTGCGAGAATCGGGCGCCGCCGCGGGGCGGTCGGCGCGCTCCAGCCAGGCGGTGGCCGCGGGCGCGATGACGAGCGGGCGCGTCGCGAGCCCGGGAACCAGCCGCCAGGGCACCGAGCCCAGGATCTCGGAGGGGATCACCACCACGTGCTCGCATCGCGACGGCGCGGGGACGGCGGGCGCCAGGAGGTTCCCCAGGTCGTGGACCGACCGCTCCAGCGACGCCCGCACGACGGCGCGCAGGGAGGGGGCGTGCACCCGGGTGAGCGCGAGCATGTCCGCGGCGATCATCGAGGCCGCCTCGCGCCAGGTCTCCTCTGCCCCAAGTCGGCTGACCCGGTCGCGGCCGTCGCCCAGCGTGACGGCGTACACCGCGCCGCGGTGGCGCAGCAGGCTGATCAGCCCGGCGTGCCGGGGGCGCAACGCGGCGCGCATCGCCGCCAGCGAGGCGGGGCGCAATGCGGTCGGCGTCGGCGGCGGCGCGCCCGGCATGACGCGCGGCAGCTGGCGCGCGACGCTGCGCCAGCGCTCGCTGGCCCGGTACAGCGCCGGGACGCCGCCGTCGGCGAGGGCGAGGGCCACATCGAGGTCGCGCAGGCGCCGGCCGTGCACCGCGAGCGCCGTGCGCGCCTCGAGGTCGCTCTGCCCGGCTCGACGCTCGGCGAGGAGCCCGGCCGCGGAGGCGAGAGCGGCGTCCGCGCTGCGGAGCTGGCCCCGTCCGGCACGGACGCGGGCCTGCACCAGACCGGTGCGCAGGGTGTCGCCGAGCGGTGCGACACCCTGGGCCGTCCGCCCCAGTGCGGCGGCGGCGTCCTGCGTGCGTCCGGCCTGCACGAGCGCGGTCGCCAGGAGCGCCCGCGCCACCGGGTCCGCGCCACGGACGCCCTCGGCTTCCGCGACGAGGCGCCGATTCCGTGGGCGGGATCCGCTGCGCTCGGCGTCCATCAGCCCGGCCTCGAGGGCCACGAGCTGTGCCCGCCGTGCCCATGCGGGAGCCCCGAGCCGTTCGAAGGATCGCGCCGCCCGCAATGCCCTCGCGCGCGCTCCCGCGGGATCGTCGCGCAGCAGGGCGAGCCGGGCCTGCTCCATCCGGGTCTCCGCGAGGTCGAGGCGGGCTCCCGAGGTGGACGCGACGCGGGCCGCCTCGCCGAGCAGCGGGCCGGCCGTGTCCAGCATGCCGACCTCCATGAGGGCGCGGGCGTGGTCGAGCCGCGCGGCGACGGGTTGCACGTCGGGGCCGAGCGTGGACGCCCGTCCCATCAGCTCCAGCGCGGCCGGGACTTCGCCGCGGGCGAGGGCGAGCAGGCCGCGGTTGTGAAGGGCGGCGACCTGAAGGTCGAGCTGGCCGTGCGCCTCCGACAGCTCTTCCGCCCGGCGGAGCGCCTTCTCGCTGCCGAGCAGGTCGCCGAGCAGTTGGCGGCCGAGACCACGGTTGAGCTCGACGACGCAACTCGCCCGCGCCGGGAGCAGCGCGTTGCCGACCAGGCCGTCGTACAGGGCGACCGATTCCCGCCAGCGACCCGAGCGGCCCAGCAGCGCGGCCCGCTGCACGCGAGCGAGGACGCCGATCGTCGCGGCGTCCGGGTGCCGGTGCGCGGATGCGGCCAGCGCCTCGGCCTCGTCGAGCAACGCGAGTGCCGCGTCGAGGCCGAGGCGGTCGTGCTCGGCCGCGGCGAGCGTGACCAGCGGACGCGCGCGCAGGACGAGGGCGTCGTCTCCCTCGGCCCGCCCCGCCTGGGCCACCGCGCGACGCAGCAGGCGGCGTGCGGAGGCGATCTTGCCCGCGCCGAGCGCGTCGAGCGCCTGCTGGACGAGTGCGGTGACGGCTTCGGCCGGGTCGGAGGCAGTGGGCACGGCGCGTCCTGCGGGTCAGACCTCGACGTGCGGGGTGATCACCGGTCGCGCGCCCGGAGCCGAGCCGGTGGCGAGGAACTGCACGAGCCCCCGCTCGACGCGTGCGAACGAGAACCGTCCGTCGGCAGCGGTCGCCACCGTGCTGCGTGCGCGTTCGCGCAGTTCGACCCGCGCGGTTCCGCCGCCGGTGACCCAGCCGTCGAGGCGCACGAAGGTGGCGTCCAGCGGTGTCACGTTGACGAGCATCGACCAGGTTCCGACCGAGAAGGTCAGCGACGTGACCCGCTGGTAGTCGCTGGAGCGGACGCCGACGCCGCTCTCGGACCGCTCGAAGGCGGCGAGGTCGGCGTCCAACTCGGCGAGGGCGAGGGCCAGGCAGAGGGTGTCGGCCAGGTGCTCGGGCACAGGGTCGAGCGCGTCGTAGAGCGCCGCGATGCGGGCGAGGAGAGCCGCGTCGGCGTCGTCGAGTTCGGCGTCGGCCGGAATATCAGGTCGGGTCATGCTCGGGACTCCCATCGAGGATCGGCGGCGAGGGCGGCGCGCAGCGTGGCGAGGCATCGGCCCCGCGTCGGACCGATGCTGCCGACGGGGATGCCCAGCGTCTCGCTCAGGCGGGCGTAGTCGGGCCGGTCGGCGAACGCGATGACCCGCAGCAACGCCCGGCACCGTTCGGAGAGGGCGCTGACGTGGGTCCAGAGGACGCGATCCTGCTCGTCCAGGCCGGCCTGGACCGCGGGATCGGGGATCCGGGCCGGCATCTCGGCGTCGATCTCGCCACCGGCGCGGCGCTGAACGGTCGCCACCCGCCACGCCTCGCGGCGCGTGGTCGACAGGAGCCAGCCGAGGACCGCCTGAGGATCGCTGATGGTGGACGCCCGCTCGACCAGGCGCATCCAGGCCGTCTGCACCACGTCGCCGGCGCCGGCCTCGTCGAGGCCCTGAGCGCGCGCGCAGTGCCACAGGATCGGCGTCACCAGGCGGACCAGTTCATCGATCGGGGTTCCGGGATCGTCGCGGTAGGCCGCGAAGGCCTGTCCGGCGCGGGCGACCAGGGTGGCCGGGCTGGTCGTCGGCTCGGTCATGCTGCTCACCCTCGCAGGAGCCGGGTGGCCAGGTCGCCTGCGATGTGCGGGGCGGCGAACGACGTGCCCGACCACAGCGCGAATCCCGAGACGTGGGTGTCGGGATCGATCGTCGCCCGCTCGGGGTGGACGGGTTGCGAGGGGTCGCGGCTGAGCACGCTGGCACCTGCCGAGCCGGCGAGCGTGGTGGGCACGGTGCTGACGACCGCCGCGCCGACGGCGTGCTCGCGCACCCAGGCGCCGCCGTTGGAGAACAGTGCGACCGTGCGCCCGTCCGGGTTGAGCGCGCCGACGCTGTGCAGGCCCTGGATCCGGTCGGCCAGCGCCGCGGGCAGGAAGGGCGCGGTGGTGGCGTCGTTGCCGGCGGCGCTGACCACCTCGACGCCGAGCGCCGTGAGCGCGGTGAGCGCGGCCTCCAGCGGGCCGCCGGAGCCTGGCAGGCCGGGGGATTCGTGGTAGTAGCCCATGGAGAGGTTCACGATGTCGACTCGGTGCTCGCGCTTGCCGCGGTCGGCCGCGCGGCGGGCTTCGACCAGGCGGCCCAGCGCCGTCAGGACGACGTGCTCTTCGGCGTGACCCGATGCGTCCAGCACCGGGATCGCCATGATCGTCGCCTGCGGGCAGCGCTGCCGAACGATGCCGGCGACGAAGGTGCCGTGGCCGGCGGCAGCGTCGAGCCCGCCGTTGAGCGGATCGCTGACGACCCCCGCGCCTTCGGGATCGTCGGCCGCGGCGAAAGTGAGACCCGCCCGACCGCCCGGGAGGACCGGGTTGATCAGGACGCCGGGCAGCGGCGTTCCCGAAGCGTCGATGAACCACGGGTGCCGGCCGAGCCCGGTGTCGAGGATCGCGACCACGGGGGCGTCATCGGGCACCCCGACCAGCGTGCGCGGGTCGGGGGAGCAGAACGCCACCGGGGTGCGTCCGCCGAAGCCGGGGCCGTACTCCGACAGGCCTCCTCCGACGTAGCCCCACATGCCGCTGACGTAGCCCCACATGCCGCTCACATAGCCCCACATGCCGCTGACGTAACCCCACATGCCGCTGGCGGCCCCGTAACCGGCACCCGTCATGGCCATCACGTGATTGAGGGAGACCGATTCGGCGAGCGCGGGATCCTCTTCCAGGACGTGCTGCAGCAGCGTCCAGGCATCGACACCGCCGTCCAGAGGCCGCCCCGGTGTCAGGCTCAGCCGGGACGTCCATGTCTGGTCGGTCGCCTCCCAGTCCTGGGCGGCCTCGCCGGCGTCGTGATCGGCGGGGGAGAACTCGCCGACCTCGACGCCGAGTGCACGTGCCGCCTCGGCGATCCGTGCGCGCGCCTCGCCCGCCCGGCCTCCGGGCAGCCCGCGCACGAGCAGTGAGTCGGTGAGATAGGCGGTGGGTTGCAGCGCGGGCATCTCGCCGTCGAGCGCAGCGCGGGCGTCGCGGGTGTTGCGCGGTGCGACCGCCGGATCGAGGACCCGCGCGCGGAAAGCGCGGGCGACGTGGGGGGGAAGCACGGGGACGGGTGCGTGAGTCTCCATGGCGGCTCCTGCCTGAGGGGAGCGCTCGGCTCCGGGTTGTCGGTCATCCTAGGACGGACCTCGGACACTCAACAGGAGCGGGAAACCTCCCGCGTGATACATGTCTTCCAGGAAAAGTCAGCGGCCTCTGTGCAGCTTGTGATTCGCGGCCTGAGCGCGCGGGCGGATGACCAGGCGGTCGATGTTCACGTGCGCCGGCCGGGTGGCGATCCAGGCGATGGCGTCGGCGATGTCGTCGGCGACCAGCGGTTCGGCCACGCCTGCGTACACGGCGTCCGCCTGGGCCTGATCGCCGCCGAAGCGCACGAGCGAGAACTCCTCGGTGTGGACGAGCCCGGGCGCGACCTCGCACACGCGGACGTGCTCGCCGCACAGTTCCAGGCGGAGGGCGCCGACGAGCATCCGCTCGCCGGCCTTGGCGGCGTTGTAGCCGGCGCCGCCCTCGTAGGCGGCCTCGGCGGCGGTCGAGGTGACGAACACGATCGTGCCCTCCGCGGCCCGGAGCGCCGGCAGCAGGGCCTTGGTGACCCGGCCGGTTCCGAGCACGTTCACGGCGTACATGGCCTCCCAGGCATCGAGATCGGCGTCGGCGACGGGCTCGAGCCCGACCGCCCCGCCCGCATTGTTGACGAGCACCTCCACGCTCGGGCCGGCCGCCTCCGCGAGCGCGGCGACGTCGGCGTCGCGGGTGATGTCGCAGGCGACGGCGATGCCGCCGATCTCGTCGGCCAGTGCCGCGACCCGCGTCGCACGACGGGCGGCGCAGACGACCGTGAACCCCTCGGCGGCCAAGGCGCGAGCGGTCGCGGCGCCGATCCCGCCCGAGGCTCCGGTGACGACGGCGATAGGCGTGCTGGTCATGGACGTCAGCCTACGCCCGGGGCCCCCGAGCGCCCCGGTATCCGATCGCGGCGGGGTCGGTCTTAGGATGAGGCGCATGGTGTCTGAGTCGAGCCGGGTCGCCGTCGTCGTGCGCACCAAAGACCGGCCCCTGCTGCTGCGGCGAGCGCTGGCCGATGTCGCCGCGCAGGAGTTCGGCGACTGGCGGCTGGTGATCGTCAACGACGGTGGCGACCCGGCCGGCGTGGAGGACCTGCTGGCCGAGCTGGACGCCGACCTGCGCCGGCGGATCGCCGTGGTGCACCACGCGGAGCCGCTCGGCATGGAGGAGGCGTCCAACGCCGGCCTGGCCGCGACGACCAGCGACTACGTGGGCATCCATGACGACGACGACACCTGGGAGCCTCGCTTCCTGGCCGCGACGGTCGCCTACCTCGACGCCCATCCCGAGGATGCCGCCGTGGTCACGCGCACGGAGATCGTCTACGAGGAGATCCACGGCTCGCACGTGGTGGAGACCGGACGCGGACCGTTCTGGAACGAGCTGCCCGCCATCTCGCTGTCCGATCTGCTGCGGACCAACCGTTTCGTCCCGATCCAGCTGCTGTACCGCCGAAGCGTCCACGACGGCGTCGGCCCCTACCGCGCCGACCTGCCGGTGGTGGGCGACTGGGAGTTCAACCTCCGACTGGCGCAGGCCTACACGATCGGCCTGATCGACGAGGTGCTGGCCTACTGGCACCAGCGTCCCCGCGCCCAGGGTGATCTGAGCAACAGCGTGTCGGACGAGCAGGCGCGGGCGGCGGCCGACCTGCGGGTGCGCGACCAGCTCCTGAAGGAGCGCGTCGCCGCCGACGGCATGGGCGATCTGCTCTATCTGACACATTATCTGCAAGGGGAGTTCGACCATCTCCATCGGCGGCTCGACACCCTGAACGACCGGCTCGATGAGCTCGATGAGCGATTGGGCGCCGTCGAGCATGCCGCTCGCGAGAGCGGGCTTCTCGGGTTCGCCCGGCGCAAGTACTACGCGCTGACCGGCTCGCTGCGCCAGCGCCGAGCCCGCTGAGGAGGGCTTCGCGCGGACGCCGTCAGCGCGGTGCTGTCCGGGTCCGCTCGGTCTCCAGTTCGGCCAGGGTCCCCTCGGAGGACCGGCGCAGGTCGGGAAGGTGTGACTCGCGCGCCCGCGCCACCGCGTCCGGCGGTGTCAGGGCGGGCGCCGCGACCCACGGGTCCGGACGCGGGACGTCGCCGCCGAGGGCCGCGGTCAGGTCGTCCCAGCGGCGGGCGTGCGCGCCGAGCAGCCCGTCGACGGTGGACGCCAGGTGGTCGCGGATCCGCTCCCGGTCCTCCCAGAGCGCGGCGAGCGCGGGCGCGGCGCCGCCGCTGGCGAGGGCGTCGAGGGGGATCGTCCACCCGCCCAGGCCGTGGTGGGCGAGCGCGCCGTCGAGGCGGACGTCGGAGTAGTGGTCGGGGGCCAACGCGAAGACGGGCACGCCCCGCATCGCCCCGAAGACCGCCGGGTGGTAGCGGCTGGTGATCACGATGTCGGCGCCGGAGACCGCGTCCGCGGCCTCGCGGGCGCTCGGCAGGCCGCAGGCGCGCAGGCGGCCCGAATGGGACGCCGCGGCCACCTGGGCGTGGAAGGCGAGGTCGCCGTCGGGGCGTCCGGGGAGGGCCATGTGGGGCAGCAGAGAGATCCGCGCGCCGGTGCGCAGGGCGAAGTCGTCGAGGAGACGCGCGAACAGGCCGACGGCCTCGGCCGCGGGCAGGGCGCCGGTTCCGGAGGCGAGTGTGGCGACGACGTGGGGGCCGTCCCCGGCGTCCGGCGTCGGCACCCGGACGCCGAGCCGCCAGGTCGCTGCGTCGTCGAGTCCACCGGCCACGGCCGGATGATCCGGCGCCAGGGCGCGGGCCAGACGCACGGAGTGGTGTTCGCGCGGGGAGACCATCGCGCACGCGGCCAGGAGGCGTCCCAGCTCGACGCGGTCGTGCGCGAGCAGCTCGGGACCGAGCGTCTGTCCGCTCAGCGCCACCGGCTTACCGAGGTGCCGGGCGATCAGGGCGGCCGCGATCCGCTCGTACAAGAGCCATCCGTAGCGGGAGGTGAGGTTGCCGCCGCCGGCGATGAGCAGGGCGTCCGCGCCCCGGATCGTCTCGATGAAGGCGTGCGCCGGGCTGGCGAGGGGCAGCGCGCCGGCGTCGCCGGCGAGGGTGGCCTCGATCGCGCGCAGGAGGGCCTCGCGCTCGCGCGGAGGCCAGGGAAAGGCGAGGGAGGGCGCGGCGGACACCGGACCGAAGTAGGTGCGCGTGTGCCGGACGTCCCGGGTCAGCATCACCGGACGGACACCGCGGGCGCGCAGTGCGTCGTGGACGGCGTGCCCGATCGCCTCGTCGCCGACGTGGTAGGCGGGGTGCCCGATGTCGGCTAGGACCGCGACCCGCAGCGGCCCCGGTTGGGCGCCGACGAGGCGGCCGCGCGTGTTCGGCATGAGGCCACATTAGTGCTGGCCCGGCGCCCTGAACGATGTCTCCGCCGGGCTGCCGCCCGTAGCCATGCCGCGTCCGGCGGTGTTTACTACCGGGCATGAGCGAGGCGGAAACCATCGAGGTGCCGGGGCCGGGCGGCGCGCGTGCGATCAAGCTGAGCAGCCCCGACAAGGTGCTCTGGCCGGCCACGGACGCCTCCGCGGCTCTCACCAAGCGCGATCTTGCCCACTACCTGCTCGCCGTGTCCGGGCCCTTCCTCGCCCTGAACGGCGACCGGCCGATGACGCTGCAGCGCTTCCCCGAGGGCGTCGAGGGCGAGGAGTTCTTCTCCAAGCGCCCGCCGGCGGGCGCCCCGGCGTTCTTGCGCCGGGTGACCTGCAGCTACCCCAGCCGCCGCCGCCACGACCAGCTCGTCTTCGACGAGCCGGCGGCGCTCGCGTGGGCCGCCCAGATGGGGACGATCACGTTCCATCCTTGGCCGGTGCGCACGGCGAACGTCGACAACCCCGACGAGTTCCGCATCGATCTCGACCCCCAGCCCGGACGCGGTTTCGCGGACGCCGTCGAGGCGGCCTTCGCGCTCCGTGAGGTCATGGCCGAGGCGGGCCTGACGGCCTACGCGAAGACGTCCGGCAACCGCGGCGTCCACGTGTACGCGCGCATCGCGCCGACGCACGAGTTCACCGACGTCCGCCATGGCGTCATCGGCGTCGCCCGCGAGCTCGAGCGCCGGCTGCCCGACCTGGTCACCACCAGTTGGTGGAAGGAGGGACGCGGCGAGCGGGTGTTCGTCGACTTCAACCAGGCCAACCGCGACCGCACCATCGCGGGCGCCTACTCGCCGCGTCCGCTGCCCGGCGCGCCCGTCTCGATGCCGCTGCCCTGGGACGACCTGCGCGGCGCCGACCCGCGCGCGTTTACTGTTGCCACCGTGCCGGGCATCCTCGCCGATCGGGGCTGCGCGTGGGCGTCCATCGACGACGATCCCGGCGATGTGGCCGGGGCGCTGGCCCTCTGGCAGGCCGACCTCGACCGTGGTCTGGGCGAACTCAACTTCCCGCCCGACTACCCGAAGATGCCCGGCGAGCCGCCGCGGGTGCCGCCCAGCAAACGCAAGGCGGACCGCCCCGAGGCCGACTATCTCGCCCCCAAAGGCGAGCGGGACGCCGAATGGGGCACCCCGATCGTCCCGCCGTTCGGCCCGATGCTCGCCAAGTCGGTGAAGAAGCTCCCGGCCGGCGACATGCTGTTCGAGCCGAAGTGGGACGGTTTCCGCACGATCATCTGGCGCTCGGGCGACCGGGTCGAGCTCGGCTCGCGGAACACGCGCCCGATGACCCGCTACTTCCCCGAGCTGGTCGAGGCGGTCAAGGCCCACTTCCCCGATCCGTGCGTGATCGACGGCGAGATCATCATGATCGACCCGGCGACCGGCGACCGGCTCAACTTCGACCTGCTGCAGCAGCGCATCCACCCGGCGGCGTCCCGGATCACCCGCCTATCCTCTGAGATCCCCGCCAGCTTCGTCGCCTTCGACCTGCTCGCTCTGGGCCCGGTCAACTACGCCGAGAAACCGTTCCGCGAGCGCCGCGCGGCGCTCGTCGACGCGCTGGCCGGGGCGAAGCCGCCGATCCACCTCACCCAGGCCACCGACGACCGGACCGTCGCGCAGCAGTGGTTCGACCAATTCGAGGGCGCCGGCCTGGACGGCGTGATCGCCAAGCCGATGGACGCCCCCTACGCCGAGGACAAGCGCGTCATGTACAAGCTCAAGCACGAGCGCACCGCGGACTGTGTGGTCGCCGGCTACCGGCTGTACCGCGGCGAGTCGGACGCGATCGGGTCGCTGCTGCTCGGCCTGTTCACCGACGAGGGCGTCCTCAACAGCGTCGGCGTGATCGGCGCCTTCACCATGGCGAACCGGCGCGCGCTGTTCGACGAGTTGCAGCCGCTGGTCACCGGCTTCGAGGGCCACCCGTGGGCGTGGGCCGAACCCGAGGAGGTCGGGCCCGACAACCGCGACCAGTCGGCGCCCCGGACGCCGACCGCGGCGGCCCGCAGCCGGTGGAACGCCCGCAAGGACTTGTCGTTCACCCCGCTGTCGCCCGACCTGGTCGTGGAGGTGCGCTACGACCACATGGAGGGCGTCCGGTTCCGGCACACCGCCCAGTTCGTGCGCTGGCGTCCGGATCGGACGCCGGAGAGCTGCACCTACGCGCAACTGGATGAGCCGGTCAGCTACGACCTCGCTCGCGTCCTGTCCCCTCAGGACGGCGTCGCGTGACCACCAGGCGGACGCCGGGTCCTCGGCTTTGACCGTGGCCCGAATCGACCAGAACGCTTGGGGCCCATGAGCAGCGCCGTGCCCGTGACCCGTACCTTCGACGATCCTGATTGGTGGCGCCATGGCGTCGTCTATCAGGTCTATCCGCGCTCGTTCGCGGACGCGAATAACGACGGCACGGGGGACGTCCGTGGCATCATCTCCAAGCTTGGGTACCTGGCCGCGCTGGGCATCGACGCGATCTGGGTGAGCCCCTGGTACCCGTCGCCGCTGCTGGACGGCGGCTACGACGTGGCTGACTACTGCGACATCTCGCCCGACTTCGGCACGCTCGCGGACGCCGAGGAGCTCATCGAGTCGGCGCATGCGCGGGGCATCCGGGTGCTGATCGACCTCGTTCCCAACCATTCCTCGTGGGAGCACCCGTTGTTCCAGGCGGCGCTCGCCGCGGGTCCCGGGTCGCCTGAGCGCGATCTTTACCTGTTCCGTGACGGCGCCGGCGAGGACGGCGTCCTGCCGCCCAACAACTGGGGCAGCCTGTTCGGCGGTTCGGCGTGGACGCGCACCACCAACCCGGACGGGACGCCCGGCCAGTGGTACCTGCACATGTTCGACGTCTCCCAGCCGGACTGGAACTGGGAGCACCCGCGGGTGCGGGAGCTGTTCGACGACGTGCTCCGGTTCTGGTTCGACCGTGGGGTGGATGGTTTCCGGGTCGATGTCGCCGACTCCCTCACCAAGGACCAGGCGCTGCCCGACGACCGCGTCTCGCCGGTGACGGGTTGGGGGGCCAACGACAAGCATGTCGGCTCGCCGCAGTGGGACTATCCCGGGCTGGCCGACATCCAGCGCCGCTGGCGTCGGATCGCTCGGGAGTACGCCGACACTCCGCTGGGGGAGCGCGTGTTCGTCGCGGAGGCGTACTTGAATCCGATCGAGCGGCTCGTGCAGTACGTGATGCCTGACCGTCTGCACACCACCTTCAACTTCGACGCGTTGCTTTCGGAGTGGTCGGCCGGGTCGCAGCGGGCCGTCATCGACACGACGCTGCCCGCGCATGCGTCGGTCGGCGCGCCCACGACGTGGGTTCTCGGCAATCACGACAACACCAGGGTCGCGACGCGTTACGGCAAGCCGATCACCGGCGTCGACCTCGCGTCGGGTGCCCATCTGGACGAGTCGGTCGAGCCGCTCGACCTGAGTGCGCAGCTTCATGCGATGCCGACCGATGTCGCACTCGGACGCCGCCGCGCCCGTGCTGCGGCGCTGCTGGAGCTGGCGCTGCCTGGCGGTGCCTACATCTACCAGGGCGAGGAGTGGGGGCTCGACGAGGTCGAGGACATTCCGGAGGCGCTGCTGCAGGATCCGACGTGGGTGCGTTCGGGTCACCGCATCCGTGGTCGTGACGGTTGCCGGGTTCCGCTGCCCTGGTCGGGTGATGTGGCACCGTTCGGGTTCGGTACGGACGCCGAGCCGTGGCTCCCGCAGCCGGCGCGCTGGGCGGAGCTGACGGCCGACAAGCAGGACGCCGATCCGGCGTCCACGCTCAACCTGTACCGGGCCGCGTTGAGGTTGCGTCGGTCACGGCGTGATTTCCGTGAGGGTGGCTTCGCCTGGCATGAGGTGGATGGGGGCGACGTGCTCGCGTTCACGCGCGGCTCGACGCTGGTCGTGGTGAACTTCGGCGACGTTCCGGTGGCGCTGCCGGCGGGCGAGGTGTTGTTGACCTCGTCGCCGTTGGCCGACGGGCTGCTGCCGACGGATGCTGCCGCCTGGATCGCGCTGTAGTCGGACCGCTCCGGGACTGGGTGTTTAGCACTCGGGTTGATCGAGTGCCAACGCGGGGCTAGAGTCGTGGCTGGCACTCGACTATCGAGTGTGCTA
>JAVTWJ010000004.1:0-18387 GCA_032229785.1 Propionibacteriaceae bacterium | reverse complement strand
CCGGCCACACACAACAGCGACACGCCGCGCCCAAGACCACCCGCGCGCCACCGGCATCCGCGACCGCCGCTCACATGCACCCCGGAAACCACGGAAGGAAGTCACAGACGCTCGAGGGGGAGGCCACACCGGCGCCGCCAGGAGCGCTACCCGGCGAGCCGCCAGGAGGACCACCCAGCAACACGACGACAACGACGAACAGGGCCATCACAGGGCGCACGACGCGCTCCCCTCTCTCGAGATCCGCACGTCACTCTCGTCCACGCCCTGGCGCCCCGCGCGCCGTAGGGCCTAAACCTGGCCAGTCGGCCCACAATCCTGGCCACCCGGCCAATTGCTCTGGCCGGATGGCCATACGACCTCGCACGTGGATCCGCGGAGCAACGACCCCCCGGGCCGCGCTCCGATGTGGGAGTCTGGGAACGTGGCACTCACCCCCCACTGGCTCCGAGGCGCCGATCCGAGCCGGGTCGTTCAAGCGGTCCTCGCATCGGCCTTCCTCATGGTCTGCCTCGTGCTCCACGCCGGCCACGGCTCTGCCGTCCAGATCCTGGCCTTCGATCTCGTCCTCTACGGTGTGGTCATCGTCGGCTCGCGCTGGCCATGGCCCGGTGCGGTGGCGGTCCTCGCTCTCGGCCTGGGCATGTTCCTCATGCCGCCCGACACCGCTCGCCTGGGCGAGTACGCACTGGCGATGCCCCTCGTCAGCGGAGCATCCCGCGGCCCCCTTCGCCCCTGGCTGGGCTACACGGCGATCGCATGGGCGCTCCTTGCCGCCCTCACGATTCACCGCGGACGAACCGGGGCCTCCTTCGTGTCCGCGCTCGTGCTCTGGGCGTTCGTCTTCCTGACGGTCTGGATCGTCGCCGTCATGTTCCGGCTCCTCGAGAAGACCGAGCGGATCTCACGCGAGAACGCGTTGACCCAACAACGGCTGGCCGTGGCCCGCGACCTGCACGACACCGTGGCGCACAACCTCACCCACATCGTCATGCTCGCCGAGCGCAGCTCGCTCCAGCCTCAACCAGAGTGCGCGGACCTGCTGCTCATCGCGGACGCCGCACGCGACGCCGTCACGAACATGCGCGCGACCCTCGTCGCTCTGCGTGATCCGGCACCCGGGGCGCCCGCACCCTGTTCGACCCACTCGCCCGCCGACCTCCTCACGCAGACCACGGACCGGCTCAGGGCCGCAGGCTTCGCTACCGAGATGAACACCGACCTCAACGGCGTCCGCCTCTCTCCCGACGCGCTCGCCATGGTCGCGGCGTTCCTGGGCGAGGCGGCCAACAACGTCATCAAGCACGGCGATCCAGCGCAGCCGTGCGGCCTCATGGCCGAGGCCACCGCGGAGGGCATCGAGATCGCCGTGCTCAACAAGAGACGTCTCGATCCACCCGCCACCAGCGACGTGCGGCTGGGGCTCGTCGGCTTGCAGGAGAGGGCCACCGAGGTGGGCGGATGCGTCACCGCGACCGCCACCGACGACCGCTGGATGATCCTGCTGACGATTCCGCTCCAGGACCATCGCCCTCCACTCCAGACCCTCCACTCGAGAGCAGCGCCATGACAGCCGTGCCTTCCCCCGGCCCGATTCGCGTGCACGTCGTCGACAACGACCGCTTGGCCGGACGCCTCCTCGCCGAGCACCTCGCGTCACAACCCAGACTCGCCGTCATCGGCACGAGCGCCAGCCGTGGAGAGTTGCTGGCCGCCCTCGCGACCGAATCTGCGGACGTCGTCCTGATGGACATCGAGATGCCCGGCATGGACGGGTTCGCCGCCACCCGGGCCGTCCAGGCGTGTCACCCGGGCGTCCGCGTCCTCCTCATCACCTGCATGGAGGACGAGACGACCCAGCAACGCGCCTTCGAGGCGGGCGCGAGGGGTGTTCTGATCAAGGCGGACGCGCTCGACGGGATCGCCGAGGCAATCAGCGCCGTCCACTGCGGCCATCACCTGTTCAGCGAAGCATCGCTCGTCCACGAGCAGACCGCTCACCGGCGTCCGCTCACCGCCCGCGAGAAGGAGACCCTCGCGCTGATCGGCACGGGAGCGACCAACGCGGCCATCGCCGCGCAGCTCCACGTCTCGCTGTCGACCGTCAAGGCCACGGTCCACTCGCTCCTGCGCACCTTCGGCGTCGACAACCGCATCCGTCTCGCACAGCTCGCGCTCATCGTGGGCTCCGGCGTCCCGTCGTGACCCAGGGCACCGGCGTCCGCCCGATATCGCTCCCCATGTGCAGTCCCGGGCATTGAGCTGTTGGCACTCGCCGGAGGGGCGTTGCTGCTCGTCGGGACCGGCGCGGCCCTCGTGGTGATCTTTCCCCCGCGCGGTCGGGGTGCGTAACTGGGGCCGCGATGCAGCGCCGCGCGCGAACGCGGTTTATCCCGCGCGGTCGGGGGTTCGGAATCGTTGGTGGACGCACGGACGCCGGGCGTGGTCGACGTGGGCGGGCGGAATGACTTCGGGGATGCAGTCATCACGGAGCCGGACGTGCCATCTTGTGTGTTCTGGTCTGTCGCCGGGTTCGATGATCCCGTGGTGGTGCCGGCCAGCCAATACAAGGTTGACCAGGGACGTGGTGCCGCCCTGCTGCCAGGGGATGAGGTGGTGGGCGTCGCAGGCCGCGGGTGGTTGGTCGCAGCCGGGGAAGACGCAGCCCTGATCCCGCGCGGCGAGTGCTGCGCGGATGGTGGGGGTGACCAGCCGGTGGTCGCGTCCAACGTCGAGAATCCCGGAGGGTCCGCCCAGGATGGCGGGGAGCAGGTCGGCGTCGCAGGCGACGGCCTGGGACTGCGGCACGGAAATACCGCCGTCGAGCATTCCTTCGCGGACCTGGGTGAACCGCGTGAGGTCGTCACCGTCGTGCAAGAGCCGATTGGCTTCACGGCGAGTGAACCGATGAGTGTCCGCGAGCCAGGTGCTGGTGCCGAGTCCGTGTTCGTAGTGGGCGGCGTCCCTGGATTCGGCTTCGCCGAGCAGCATCAGCGCGTACGCCTGCACCCGTCCGGCAAGCGCCGAGAGCCATCCCTGCCGACCCTGGCCATCGACCGGAATGCCGTCACGGCGACGGCACCCCGGCGCCACCCGGTCCAGCTGCCGTCAGGCCCTCGTCACTCGAGGGCGCCGAGCACGGCGTGCGCAATCAAGTTGTCCAGCCGACGCACGTCGATGGCCCGACCGAGCTTGATCTTGATGCGACCGGCGCGAGTCCACAGCTCGATCTCGGCGTTGAAATCGAGAGCTCCCGCGTTCTCCGACGACCACATGTTGATGCTGGAGTAGGGAAGCGAGTAGACCTCGACCTTCTTGCCGGTGATCCCCTGCGCGTCACGAACGATCACTCGGCGGGTGGTGAAGACGGCCACGTCACGGAAGGTCTGGTACGCCGCGACGGCCCTCTCGTTCCCGACGAGCAACTGCACGACGTCCGGAGGAACGGCCACCTCGGCCTGAAACGTCCACGCGGTCGCTCCTGCGGTCTCCATTTGCTTCTCCTCGCCCTCGCCCCTCGCCTGACGGTCAGGCTAGCCGACACCGCGCGTCCAGCCGCAAAGCACAGAGACGTGCTCTGACGCCAGCTCGGACTCGAGTATCGAACGTTCCCACCGGCAACGCTTGATATCGGACCGGTGCTCGATCCTCGCGACGCCGTCGGCGACAAGACTGTCAGCGCTCTGGTTACGAGGCGAGGCCCGCGACTACATCGACACCCACACCGTCGTCACCTCCGAGCGATTCAACCGCTCCGGCGTCCTGGCGATCGCCGATGAGTTCGAGGCCGCACCGCTGGACCGCTTTGTGCCCCACGATCTCGAGGGCGTGTGGTTGCACCCGGAATACGCCAAGGCCACACTGCGCGCCTACCCGCGCGGATGACCTCTATGAGAGCAGAGCCAGGTCGCTGCTGCGCCACACCTTCGGCCCCGACGACCTACCTGCCCAGCCGACCCGCCCTGCGCACGCGGGGCCGCATCTCGATCTCCGCGTTGACGCCAGGCCTCTGCCGCATCACCCACAGGCAAAGGCAAAACCCCTAGTCAGTCGGACCGCGACCGGCTGAACCGGAGATATCACGCGAGCCAACGACCCCCCACCAAACCGGAGAACCCCAACTGAGGCAACGATCAGATCATCCGGAGGTATTGACATGAGGCATCACGGATCGGATCGAACGTCCATAGTGTGGCTGCGTCGTGACAACGGGCGAGGATGCGCTGCACCTGCGCCCCCCGGGATGAACCCAGCTAACGTGGACACATGCGGGCAAAGCAAAACCCCTAGTCAGAGACTTCTGACTAGGGGTTTTCCCGTGGTGCGCGAGAGAGGAGTTGAAGCTCTCTTCTGTCAGCCGATAATGACCCCCTGACAAGGACTTATGCGGATTGATTGCCACTTCGTCACCTTGCCGTGGGGAATACGTGGGGAATGGTCCTGCACCCGAGGTCCGCGCGGGTCTCGCGTCCAGGGCTGTCCCTCAGCATATTCGGCTCGCACCCACGGATCACCGCCGAGAGGCTCACGGTTCACCGCAGCACTGCCAGCAAGTCGAAGGAAAGGGCCGCGAGCGTGGGAGCCGCCGCGGCGTCGCCGCCTGCGACCGACGACACCAAAGCCGCGATCCGGCCACCAAGTGAGGTGGCGTGCAGGCGAAGGTTCTCGGGCTTCATCGGCGACCCCCGCCGCGATGTCACGCGCGGACACGACCTCCTCGTTGACCGCGACGACCCTCACGGCGAACGCCCTCTCGCCCCGGACGTCGGGTGCTGGACGTTGCCGCACGACGCGGCCCGCCGCGTCGAAGACTCGAACCCGGTCCTCGTCGAAGCCGACAGCACCGCCCCGGCGTGGGATCTCGCGCCGCATCGCGGCCTCCTGTCATCAGCCAGACCAGCCAGTCACCCCGCATAACGCTTGCCGACCGCAGCCGGTGGACAGCTTCGGACACCACGGGGCCCTAAGCCCTGCCCGCCCTCGCGCCACCTGACAACTCCACGGCTGCCCGTGAGCACCACGTGACGCCCGGTAGCGTGATGTGTGCCTTCGCCGTCCTCCCCCAAGGCTGACGACCGCAGTTGCCACGAAGGGACGCCGACACAGGAGGGCGTCAGTTCACCCGCAGGCCGATGGTCACTTCAAACGCCCTGGTGGGACGTGTCGACGTGCTAGTGCGGTTGAATTGTCCGCAGATTGATCTCAGGGCAGTTGAGTCCAGCAGAGTGGTGTACGACCCGGTGATCGTGACCGTGTCGCTCCTGACGTGGGGGCGGTCACCGGGTGATTCTTCGAGAGATCTCTTCACAACCAACTCGAAGGAAAGGCACACCGATGACCGCTGTTCCCAGTATCGACGACCCCGCCCAGTTCCTGAACCAGATCCTCGGCCAGTCGTCGCCGGACTTGTTGCGGGAACTGTTGGAAGGGTTCGTGAACACGATCCTGTCCGCCCAGGCCGACCAGGTCTGCGGGGCCCCCCACGGCGTCCGTGACGACGCGCGGACCAACCGCCGCAACGGGTACCGCCACCGTGACCTCGACACCCGGATCGGCACCCTGGACGTCGCGATCCCGAAGCTCCGGGAGGGCAGCTTCTACCCCGACTGGCTCCTCACCCGACAGACCCGCAGCGAGAAAGCCCTGGTGAGTGTCGTGGCGACCTGCTACCTGCTCGGGGTCAGCACCCGCCGGATGGACAAGCTCGTCAAAGCGCTTGGGATCACCGGCATGTCGAAGTCGCAGGTGTCGGTGATGGCCGGCGAGCTCGACCAGTTGGTGGCCGACTTCCGCAACCGGCCCCTCGACCAAGGCCCGTACACGTTCGTCGCTGCCGACGCGCTCACCATGCGGGTGCGCGAGGGCGGCCGGGTCGTCAAGGTCGCCGTCATGGTCGCCACCGGCGTCAACAACGACGGCTACCGCGAAGTCCTCGGCGTTTCCTGCTCCACTGCTGAAACCCACGCCGGCTGGCTCACGTTCTTCAAGGACCTGGTCGCCCGCGGCCTGACCGGCGTCGCCCTGGTCACCTCGGATGCCCACGCCGGCCTGGTCGAAGCGATCGGCGCGACCCTGCCCGGCGCGTCGTGGCAACGGTGCCGTACCCACTACACCGCGAACCTGATGTCGGTCTGTCCCAAGCACGCCTGGCCGGCGGTCAAGGCGTGGCTGCACTCGGTGTTCGAACAGGCCGACCCCGACGCGGTCCACGCCCAGTACGACCGGCTGCTCGCCGAGGTCGAGACCAACAAGCTGCCCGCCGTCCACGACCACCTCGAGCACGCCCGCGACGAGGTACTGGCGTTCACGGCGTTCCCCCAGGGCCTGTGGCGTCAGGTCTGGTCCAACAACCCGAACGAACGGTTGAACAAGGAGATCCGCCGGCGTACCGATGTCGTCGGTATCTTCCCCACCCGCGATGCGATCATCCGCTTGGTCGGCGCCGTGCTGGCCGAGCAGCACGACGAATGGGCCGAAGGCCGCCGCTACCTCGGCGTCGAACTGCTGAAGAAGGCCCGGCTCGCCCTCATCCCCGGCACCACCGACAAGGAGAACCCCGCCGAACTCACCGCATAACCCGAAGAATCACTCGTACACCACCGCGCCGGACTTGACCCTCAGGGCCCGGGGCGTTCAGAGTGCAGGGGTATCCAACCGATGGGGCTCCTACCTTGTGCCAAGGCGGTCTTAGAGGGGGAGGCGCGCATGAGAGTCATGTGGCTCGCGGTGCGAGCCGGGGCGATGTTCTACCCCTTCGTTGCGTTCACTTTTCCTTGTCAGGGTCACGGCTGTGACGTGACGCGCGCTGCACCGGCCGATCGCCGTGAAGTTGCTGGAGGGCTAGGGGTGTCTGGTGGCCCCATGTCGCGCGAAGTTCTTGCCATGGCACGCCGACGGGGGAAAGTGCGATCCTCGGGTGCTGTCCTCGTGGGCGGCCGTTCCGCGGTGCGCTGCCTATCGTTCACCACAGCGGGGATGGCTGCCGACCTCATGGCGACCACCCGGGCGGGCGGCAAGGGTGAGTGACGTCGTCGTCTTCGTTGGTTTTGCTCTCTGCGCGGGCGTGATCCTGTTCGCCGGCCGGGGTCTCTCCCGGTACGGGGATCGGATTGCCGAGATGACCGGCCTGGGTGGAGCGTGGGTGGGGCTGATTCTCATGGCCGCGGTGACGTCCCTACCTGAACTCATGGTGTCCGTCAGCGCGGCCGCGGTCGTGGGTTCTGCGGATCTCGCGGTCGGTACCGTCGTCGGCAGTTGCGCGTTCAACCTCATCATCCTGGCCGGACTGGACGCGTTCGTTCCGGCGCGACGCCCGATCTTCAACGTCGCCTCGGCCTCGCACGTCCTCGCGGCGGCCCTGGGGATCATCCTCCTCGTGCTCGTCGGGATTGGGCTGCTCGACCCCAGTGAAACCGAGATCACCCCCTGGATCGGGATCACGTCGCTGCTGTTCATCGGGGTGTACCTGGGCTCGGTCCGGCTGTTGTACCTGCACGCCCGGCACACCGGGTCGGACGGGTCGTTCCAGCCGACCCTCGATGGCACATTCCCTGCCGGGCACGATCCGGCGCTGCTCAATCTGCCGTCCCGGCAGGTCGTGCTCCGCTACACCATCTACGCGTTGGTCATCGTCGCGGCAGCCACATTCCTGCCCCCGCTCGCGGAGCGGCTCGCGGTCGTCACCGGCCTGCAGGAGTCGTTCGTCGGCACGCTGTTCCTGGCGGCCTCGACGTCCCTGCCCGAGATCGCCGTCTCGCTCGCGGCCGTCCGGATGGGGGCGATCGATCTTGCCGTGGGCAACATGCTCGGGTCGAACCTCTTCAACATCCTGATCCTCGCGGTGGGCGATGTTGCCTACACCCGGGGCGTCCTGCTGCGCGACGCCGACAACATCCATCTCGTCTCGGTCCTGTCGACCATCGCCATGTCGGCTATCGTCATCATCGGACTGACCTACAGCACCCGCGGCAAGCGTTTCCTCCTGGCCTGGGACGCGGCCCTGATCATCGCCGTGTACGCCGCCAACCTGATGCTCCTCTTGACCCTGCGGGTGCCTTGACCGTTGGCGAGCAGGCGTGAGGTTCTCAGGAGGCCCACTCTTGACCGCTTCCTTGCTTCACGCCCCCGCGAGCTGCTGGGGCATCCGGCGAGCGACGACGACCGCCGCCACGCCGAGTGCGGCGGTGATCCCCAGCGCGATACCGAGCTCTTGGGCCACCGAGGCCAGCGGTTCGCCCATCACCGACACCTGCCAGATCGGTTCGATGATCCAATACAGCGGGAACAGCATCGCGATCCATTGCGGCCAGTCGGGGAAGATGTAGAACATCGCCGGAGCGAACAGGAAGATGCCCATCCCCTTCACCGTCGCGAACATCATGGCGGAGTCCTTGGCCGCCACCCCCACAAGCAATCCGATCACCGTGGAAAGGCTGGCGGCGACGAACACCACAACCAGCACCGCGAGCCAGTTCCCGGCCACTGCCCGGTTGAGCGCCAGGGTGACCATCGCCATCACACTGGCGAGCACCACACCCAGCAGCCATTTGGCGAGCAGCACCTCTCCTGGACGGACCGGGGTCACCAGCAGCGCGGTGAGGGTGCCCTGTTCCTTCTCTTCCACGAGGCTGGAGGCGGGGAGGAAGATGCCGGCCATCACGAGCGCGAAGAATACGATCAGCGGGATGAGGCGGGTCGAGATCGGGAGGCCCTCCGCCCCGTAACTCACGACCTCGACGACGACCGGCGCCTGGCCGCCCTCGATCTGTCGCACCAGGTCGATGGCGGCGACGGTCAGGATGATCCGGTTGGCGGCGTGGCTCTCACCGCCGATCCAGAACTTGAGGGTGGGCTTGGCGCCGGACCGGACCGCATCGTCGAAGCCGGCCGGCAGCACGATCCCGGCGTCGAGGTCGTTCGCCTCCACCCGTTCGCGCAGCACTGCTTCGTCGTCGAGCACGGTGACGGTGATGCCGTCCATGGCGGTGACGGCGGTCGCCAGCGCGGAGTTGCCGCGGTCGACGACCCCGAGTCGCGGCTCGGGGTCGAACAGGGAACCGAACGCCACCTGCAGGATCAGGGTGAGGGCGAAAGGCATGACCACCGCCCACAGGAACACCGCCGAGCGTGGCCCCAGCGCGAGGTCCTTGCGCAGCAGCTTCCACACCAGCGAGGGGTTCACAGCGACGCCACCTTCCGCTTCAGGGTGATCCAGCCGGCCCCGAACAACACGACGAGCCAGATGGCCGCGTAGGCCAGCGAGCCCCACGAATCGGCCCAGGTGGCGCCGTACACCGTGGTCCCCACGAGGATGTCGATGATCGGGTAGGTGGGGATGGCCTGCACCCACCAGGCAGCCGAACCGGGGAACAGGGTCGCGACAGCGGGGATGAGGAGGGGGATCGTGAAGAGCATCGCCCAGAACAGTTGCCCCATGAAGTCCTTGCCGGCCGAGCCCACGAACAGGGCGACCCCGGTGAACATCACCGCCCCCACCAGCAGGGCGGTCAGCAGCAGCGACCAGTTCTGGGACGTCATGCCGCCGATCAAGGCCAGGACGATGAGCGCCTGGCCGAGGGACAGGATCGTTCCGAACACCGCCTTCGCGAGGAGGAAGTCCGACACCCGCGCCGGCGTGACGAGCACGGCGGTCACGGTGCGCTGCGCCACCTCGGTTGAGACCAGCGACGCCATCGCGAACGTCTCCATGAGCAGGATCATGAACAGTAACAACGGTCGCATCCGCTCCCGCAAAGTGACCTGGTCACCCGCTCGGTCGGTCCCCAGCACGATCTCGTCCTCGGCGGGGAATTCGACCGGCAGTTCCCGTCCCGCGAACTCGTAGGCCAGCTCACGCACGAAGCTGCCCATGGCCCCGCGGATCTCCGGGGACACCGCCGCATCCGAGTACACGGTGACCGCTACCCCCGGCTCTCCTGCCACCACATCGGCGATGAACCCGGCCGGGAAGACGATCCCGATGTCGGCGTCCACACGCTCGGCGCCTGCGGGTTCCGGCTCGGTCGCCGGGTCGCGGACGACGACGGCACCCTCGTCGGTGCGCCAGGCTTCCAGGGTGCCCTCGACGATGCCGGCCAGCTGGGCGGCGTCGTCGACCCCGATGAGGTCGAGCCCCTCCCCAGGAGCGACGTCCAGCTCGTCCAACCGGGCGAGCTGCTCGGGCGAAGCACCTCGCGCCGTGAGCTCGGAGCGCGCCTGGTCGACCATCGTGGGGAGGGACGGGGTGACGGCGAGCGTGATCGACTCGTCCACGGCGTCCGGCATGATCCGGAACACGAGCGGGAGCACGATCAGCAGGGCGATGGTGAGGCCGACGTAGATCGTGTCCCGGGAGTACGCGACCAGTTCCTTGCGGAGCAACGCCCTGATGATGGTCAGGCGGGTGACCCGCCGGTTCATCCGGCCAGCCCCCGCCCGGTGAGCTCGATGAAGATGGCCTCCAGCGAGGCCTCCTCGGTGTGGATCGTCAGCAGGTCACGGGACGCGGCGAGCTCCGCCAGCCGGGCAGAGCTGGCACCGCCGTCCAGGGGGAGGACCTCCTCCCGCACACCGGTGCCGTCCCGCAACCGGACCTTGACCGAGCGCGTGCCGTAGCGGAGCTTCAGGTTCTCCACGGTGTCGAGCGCGACCACCACGCCGTCGTTGATGAACGCGACCCGGTCGCAGAGTCCGTCCGCCTCGAGCATGTCGTGCGTGGTGAGCAGCACCGCAGCACCCCGGTCGGCCTCCTCACGGATCGTGTCCCGGATCGCCGCCGACGTGACCGGGTCCAGGCCGTCGGTGGGTTCGTCGAGGAACAGGACATCGGGGGTGTTGATGAACGCGCGTGAGATCATCATGCGCTGGCGCATGCCCTTGGAATAGCCGGACACCCGATCCTTCGCACGATCCTCGAGCCCGACCCGACGTAACGCCCCCAGGACGTCCAGCCCCTTGATGCCGTACAGGCTGGCGAAGAATTCCAGGTTCTCCTTGCCGGACATGTTGAGGTAAAGGTTCTTCTCCTCGAAACACACCCCGATGCGAGCCTGCATCGCGGGGTCTCCCGCGCGGACGTCATAACCGAGTACCGAGGCCCGGCCCTCCTTGGGCCTGAGTTGCCCGGTGAGCACCTTGATCGTGGTGGACTTGCCCGCGCCGTTGGGGCCGAGGAAACCCAGGACCTCGCCGGGCGCCACGTCGAAGGACACCCCCTTGACCGCCTCGACGTCGCCGTAGGAGAAATGCAGGTCCTCAACGTGGATCGCTGGTTCAGCCATGGTTGACGCACTCCTTCGCCGCACGGGCAGCCCACTGGCGATTATCCCCCCACCAGGCACACGGTGCAGTCCGGGCTGCCGGACCACCTCCGCGTGTCACCCCCGAGCTCGCCCCCTCGTGACCGGTCCGCTCCTGCTCTCACGCAGTCGCCCAGGAGGTGCAGCCAGAAAGCGGCCCCGGTACCACGGGATGTCCACTGCAGGCGGTTCTGAAGCTTGACCGATCCTAGGATGGGAGCAGGGGCTCCCGCGTACCGGAGGTGCCGGTGCGTCGGTGGGAGGAAAGGGCGTCATGGCGGTCGAACTGCCGGTCGGGTTCCACCGGTTCAGCAGGATCGGGTTCATCAACTACCAGTTGAACCGTTGGTACTCGCTGGGGCACACGCGGCTCGTCGACATCGAGGCGGCCGGGCGACAGATCCGCACCGTCGAGGACAACAAGCGCGTGTTCACAGCGTTGGCCGCGGACGCCGTGCGCGAGGGCCGACTCCGCAACGCCGCCTTCTACTATCGCGCCGCGGAGTTCCTCACGGACCCCGACGACCCGGACAAGCGGTCCCTGTACGCGAGTTTCGCGGACGCCTTCGCCCGCGGTTTCGCCGATGAGGGGATCGAGCGGAGCCTCGTTCCCTACGGGGAGGGCTTCCTGCCCGTCCTGAAACTGCCGGCCGTGGGGCTGCGGCGCGGCACTGTGGTGGCGCACGGTGGCTTCGACTCCTTCATCGAGGAGTTCTTCTGCTTCTGGCGTCACCTGGCCGACCGGGGCTACGACGTGGTCGCGTTCGAGGGCCCGGGGCAGGGTGCGGCGCACCGGGTGTACGGGCTGGCGCACGACCACGACTGGGAGAAGCCGGTCGGGGCGGTGCTCGACCACTTCGGCCTGGACGACGTCTCACTGTTGGGGATCTCGTTCGGGGGGTACTGGTGCGTGCGCGCGGCGGCGTACGAGAAGCGGGTGACGCGGCTGATCGTGGACCCGCCGCTGTACGACCTGGTGGCGGCGGCGGGTCCGGCCGTCAGGAGGATGCTTGACGTCATGCTGCGGTATCCGCGGCTGTTGAACTGGTCGATCCGGGTCCGGATGCGGGCGTTCCCGATGCTCCGCCATGTCGTGCGGCAGTCGCTGTTCATGACCAACCAGCTGGACGCCGAACCCGCTGCGGCGGCGCACTGGTTGCTCGGGATGAACGAGCAACACCTGTCGTCGGAGCGTGTGGAGTGTGACGTTCTGTTGATGGCCGGGGAGAAGGACCGCTTCCAGCCGGTGACGCTGTATCGGAGGCAGCGGGCGGCGCTCGTCAACGCCCGGTCGGTGACGGGGCGGGTCTTCACGCGCGCCGAGCAAGCCGAGAACCACTGCCAGATGGGCAACCTCACACTCGCATTGGACTACCTGGCCAACTGGCTCGACGGCAGCACAACCACCGAATAGCGCACCGACGGTCCGACGCCCCTGACCCCAAGCCAATGCGCTGATCTGAGCCGCGGCGAGTGCGCTTGCGGCTTGCCATCGGGAGGGTAGATCGACGTCAGGCGGCCGTCCGACTGGTTTCGCGCGTGAAGCGGCCCGCCCACAGCTTCCATTCCCACAACGTGAGCGCCATGAAGACCCCCGTGCCCGCGATCGCGCCGGCCCTCCGGTGCTGATAGGCGGCCACCATGGCGCCCACCAGCGACGCACTCGCGAGACTGGCCAGAGCTAGGACCTTCGGCTCTGACGTGGGGTCCCGTGTCCAGGACTCCTCTCCCAGGATGGCCCGTGTCGCAAACGATGACGTGTCGTAAGCCGGTGGGGTGATCACCGGGTTGACCGCAAGCCAAGCGCCGATGGGCACGTACAACCACCAACGGCGAGTCCACAGCGGCACCAACAGCAGCGGTGCGCTCAGCAGCCTCGACCAGGCGCTGAACGGATGAGCGTGTCGCTGGAACATGCGAGCGTAGAAGCCGTCCTTGGAAGTCACGAGCCCACCCTGGCACCTTGGTCACTGGGCGGGTTGTCAAACGCACTCCTTTGCCGCAGCGGGCGCGGTCCCTGCTGCCGACGTGCGGCCGGTTGAGCCTGTCGAGACGCCTCACTGCAGTGGTGATCCTCGTCACACCTCCGCAACAGGAGATAGCGGGAGGGCAGAGGCTCCCGCGGCTTCGTCATGACGAACAGCCGGACACCCATCTTCTTCACTTGCTGACATTCCCGTCTCCAGACTGCTGCTTGTCTAGGACAAGCGCATCACGGTGACCGGAGGGCCGCCGACATCAGGCAGACCCCCGCCTCCGAGGGGGGCGTGTCAGAGATCGAACACTTCGCTGTGGATGCGGGAAGAGGGCACGCCGAGCGCCCGTGCTGACTCCGTGACCCGCATGTTGAGGGACTCGGGGCCGCACACGAACACGGTGGCGTCGGTGAAGTCGCCGAGCAGTGAGCTGAGGTGTTCGGGGCTGAGGGGGTGGATGGTTCGGGGTCCGGCGAGGAGGTGGAGCCGGAGGGTGCCCTCGGTCTCCAGCTTCCGGAGTTCGTCGGTGAGGACGAGGTCTTCCGGGAGGGAGGCCCGGTAGACGACGTCGACGACGGCGTCATGCGAGGTGAGTCCCTGGGCGAGGGACACGATCGGGCCGATTCCCACGCCCCCGGCGATGAGAATGTACCGGGACCCCTCAACCCGTGCCGGGGTCATCGCCCCGTAGGGCCCTTCGAACGTCACACCGGTGCCTTGCGGTATCCCTGCCAGCGCCGTGGACGCGTCACCCAGCGCCTTGACGGTGATCCGCAGCCGGTCCCCGTCGGCGGCGGACACAGAGAACGGGTGTGCCTCGTAGGCGAGCCCGCGGTGCCGGAACCGGAAGTTGAGGAACTGCCCCGGCTGCAGCCGCAGACGTGCGAGGTTTCGGCCGGTCATCCACACCGAGACCACGTCATCGGACTCGCGTACGACGTCGGTGACGACCAAGCGGTGGCGGGCCGAGCGGACGGCCGGGACCAGCAGGCGGTTCCACACGATGAGCCCCAGGACGAGGGCATACAGCGCGACCCAGAACGTCCGGGAGGCTCCCTTCGAGAACGTGTCCCCAGCAACGACCTGGTGGAAGAACGCCAGGACGACCCCCACGTAGGTGAACAAGTGCACAGTCCACCACGTCTCGTGCCGCAGCCGCCCGCGGAGCCGTCGCCACGAGGTGAGGCCGGCGGCCACCATCGCCAGCAGGCCGGCGATCGCTGGCACGATGCCCGGGTTCTTCCCCACGACGACACCGATGCCGGCAAGCCAAGCCGCGTTGGCCTCCAGCGCGTTCGCGGTCACGATCAGCAGCACGTGGGCGACGATCAGCCAGATCGACCAGGGCGCGACCTTCTTGTGCCAGGCCACGAGGCGATCCTGCCCAAACGCCCGCTCCAGCACCGGCCACCGGGTGATCAGCAGCAGGAGGAACAGCATCAGGGACGCGCCCACCACCGCGGCCACCGACGACAAGGCCGTCAGCGCTCCGACCCGGCCCACGACCGGCGTCGCCTCCTGGATCGCGAGGACGAGCGCGACACCGCCCAGCCACGCCGCCACACCGAGCCCAACGAAACCAGCGACCCGCTGGCGCCGCCACACCCGACGCCGGTCAACTGGCCCGGACGCCGCCGGTCCGGCAAGGCCTGCAGCGTCGGCGGCGACGGCCTCCAGGGCGAGTTCTGGCGGGTTCTGAGAGACCATGACACCTCTAAATGAGACTTGCTTGTCTCATTCTAGTCGCGCGTCAGACCTCGCCACAATCGGCCGCCAACCCTCCACCAGCGTGTGCCACACCAGCCGGGCCGGGTCGGAGCGCGCGTCCGCGACGGCGGCCTGCAGCAGCGTCACCAGCGCCGTCGTCGCCCACGCCGGATCCAGGTCGCCCCGGAACGTGCCGGCGTCCCTGCCCCGAGCGATGAGTGCGACGACCGGGGCAAGCACGGCATCTCGGCCCGGTTCGAACTCCGGATCCCGGGGAACGCCCAACACGACCAGAGCCCGGAACCCGACGCTCTCGACGGCCAACCCATCGAGGACCCGCCGCAGGGCGGCGTCCGCCGCGCCGTCGTCGATGCGGGCCTCTTCGACGGCCCGAGTGGCAGACGCCAGCGCCCAGGAAGCCAGTTGGTGCAGCAGATCGGCCCGCCCGGTCACGTGGCGGTACATGGTGGCGCGCCCCACCCCGGCACGGGTGGCGACATCGTCCATGCTCGCCGCCGGATCCTCAGCCAGAACCTCGGCCGCCGCCCGCAGGATCGCCTCACGGTTGCGCTGCGCATCGCTCCGCCCACCCCCCCTGTCCGGCATCATGCCTCCCTGGCCAGGCGGAACACCCGGAAACGGGCGCGTCCCAGCGGGCCCCCGCCGCCGAGCGCGAACACCTGGTCCGGCTCGACCGGCCAATCGGGGAAGTCCGCCGCCAGGCCCTCGGCCGTCACGCCCACCCCGGCCAAGCCCGGACGCCGATCCAGGCCAGCCACGAGCACCGAGGAACGGGACGCCGCCAGCCGGCCCACGCCCTCGGCGACCATCCGCCGCCCGGCAGCGCGAAGACCGTGGTAACAGCCCACGTCAACGAAGACCGACACGCCAGGCTCGAGCCCAGGGACCTCCCACAGCCGGCGCACATCCCCCACCACGAACCGGACAGCGAGGCCAGCACCATCCGCCGCCCGGCGAGCCTTGTCGATCGCCGCCGCCGAGGCGTCCAGCCCCACCACCGTCCAGCCCCGCCTCGCCGCCGCGAGGCTGTGCTCACCCGTCCCACAGCCCAGATCCACCAGGGTCCGGCCGACGGTGGAACCATGCCAAGCCTCCTCGCGGTCCAGCAAGCGCTCCACCAGAGCAGACTGGGCGCGCCCCGCAGCCACCCACGGCGTCAGGCCCCCGCGATACAACAGCTCATACATGAGACGAGTATGTCTCGCCGACTTGATCGCCTGAGTAAAGTGAGACTTTATCGTCTCATTTGGAGGTGTCATGGTCCCCCGGAGCTCACCTGACGTCGATCTGCTGGTGATCGGCGCAGGACCGACCGGTCTCACGGCGGCGCTGGAGGCCCGGCGACGCGGCATGACCGTGCGCATCGTCGACAAGAGGGACAACCGCGGCCGGCACTCCAAGGCGCTGGTGGTGCACGCCCGCACCATGGAGGTGTTCGCGGGCCTCGGCGTGGCCGAGGAGGTGTCGCGCCGCGGCGTCCGGTTCACGGCCCTCAACCTGCAGGGCCCGCTGGGTGCGCGCGGCCGGGTCGACCTGCTCGACCTCGACTGGGGCGACACCGACCATCCCCACTGGCTCACGGCGCCGCAGTACGAGACCGAACAGGTTCTGCAGGCCGCGCTGACGGAGCGGGGCGTCCGGGTCGAGTGGGATACGACCCTGATCGGGCTCGTCGACGAGGGCGACGCTGTCGTAGCCGACCTGCGTGGCCCGGGCACGGCGCAGGTTCACGTTCGCGCACGGTGGCTCCTGGGTGCCGATGGGGGCCGCAGCACGGTCCGGGACGCCATCGGGGGCCGGCTCAAGCGGGTGGACGCCGGCGCAACGTTCATCCTGGCCGACGCTGACACGACGTCGACGCTCCCCCAGGACGAGGGCCACCTTTACCTGCACCCGGACGGGCTGCTGATCGTCGTTCCCCTGCCCGAACGCGACCGGTGGCGCATCATCGCCCACGTCCCGGGCCAGTCCGCCGCATCCGGGCCGGTGATAGATGCGGAGTATCTGGACAACCTGATCCGCGCGCGGACGTCCCTCGAGTTCGGCGCCAGCAAGGTCGGCTGGACCTCGCGGTTCGCGCTGAGCCACGGCGTCTCGAACACACTTCGCCGCGGACGGGTGTTCCTCGCCGGGGACGCCGCCCACGTCCATAGCCCCGTAGGTGGGCAGGGCCTCAACACCGGAGTGCAGGACGCGCACAACCTGGTGTGGAAGCTGGCGCTCGCCGACCGCCTCGCTCCCGACGTTCGCGAGGGCCTCCTGGAGAGCTATGCGACCGAGCGGGGTCAGGTGGCGCATGCCATGGTGGGCGGAGTCCGGCGAGCGACGTCCCTGATCACCGGTCGCGCCGGCGTCGCCCGTCGCATCGTCGGCGCGCTCGGGCCGCGGGTGCTGCGGAGAAGACGTCTCCGCCTGGCCCTGGGCCGCCCCCTCGCAGGGCTCGAGGTCACCTACTCGGATAGCCCACTCGTCGTGCCGGGCTGTAGGGCGTCCGGCACCCGGGTCGGGAATGCGGCCACCAGCGCCGGCGGCCGGGTGCTCTCGAGGCTGGACCCACACCGCTACACCTGGGTCGTCCGCGAGCCAGCGTCCGGAGGGCCCTGGGGCGACCTGCCGGTCGTGGAGGTCGCCGATCACGCCGAGACTCCCGCAGTCGCGCTGGTCCGTCCCGACGGTTACATCGCCGCGTGCGGGAACACTCAGGCCGAGGTATGGAACTCTCTAGCCCGGCGGCCGGCGCTACTCGGATCCGCACGGGCCAGCACTGACCCAGCCGAACGCTGAGGGAGTCGCCCCCGAAAACGAAGCGTGATAGGGCTAATCGTCATTATCGGTCGCGCGCGCACGCCGGTTGTCGGTGTCGTTCTTCCGGTCCTCCCCGGCCTGCCGCGTGCATTGTCAACGTAGTTGGTGAGCATCGTCTTGTAGATGATGTCGGACACGACCGGCTACCCGTTCGCGGCACTTCGGGAGGGCCCAGCCATCCACGAGGCGGCCATCACGCCGCTCAGCCCGTCCCCTTGCGGACAAGGCACTCGGCGTCCAGCTGCGTCGGTGCGCCATAGCAACTGCCTCGCCGGCCCCCCTCCAAAGGCTCCGACTTGCCCGGCCCGAAACATCCGACTTTGCCGCCGGGTGTGTGTGACACGGCTCAATCGCTCGACCCGACGCCCCGGGCGTCACGAGTTACGTATCGCGGTTCTGGATGAGTCGTAACAGGCTGGCGTCAGGGTCGAGCAGAGCGCCGATTCGCAGTCCGGAGGCCTCATGCCTGGGAGGCTCGATACGTGGCCAGCCGACGGTGGTCTCTGGAATGCCTGCCTTCCGGCATTCGCTGTAGAAGGCGTCGAGGTCGTCGAGGCGAAGGCACGAGCCGAAGGAAGACG
>JAVTWJ010000003.1:0-18418 GCA_032229785.1 Propionibacteriaceae bacterium | reverse complement strand
GAGCGCCGCCCTGATAAGGCGGAGGTCACTGGTTCAAGTCCAGTTAGGCCCACCCTTCGAAACCCCCTCCCACTAGGGCAGGGGGTTTTCTGATGCCCGGGCGGGGTAACTTCGGGGTATCTTCTCGGCCTGATCCAGAGGGGTCTGGCCCTTCCTGATCATGAGGCCGGCGCCTTCTCGCATGACGGAAGCAAGGAGTGTCAGGCCGAGCCCCGCCGGTGTTGCCTGCACCCTGGATCGCGCTCCCATGGTGGCCGCTGCGGCGACGGGCGCCCAAACGAAGACGAGGCCGGCCACGATGGTGAGGTCATGCGATACCGGTGGTGTCGCGCCGTTCGGGTCGGCGACCCCCACCCCGGCGAGCCTTCCGCGACTGTCGTGCGTGTCCAGACGCTAGATATTCGCGAGGAAGCCGATGACTGCACCACGGTAGGGTTCGGGCGCTTCTGTGATGCCGCGTAGGTGGTGGGCGGGGAACTCGGCGACGACGGCGTTCGGGTAGAGCGCGGCGACGGCCCGGACTTGTGCTGGGTCGATGATGCGGTCGTGGGTGCCGGTGAGGAACAGCATCGGCGTGCTCGCCGTCGTCGGCAGGGTTGGGTCTGGTGGCCAGGTCGCTCCGAGCATCTCGATGGCTGTTGTGGCGAAGGCGTTGATGACGGTGGGGCGGCGCGCGAGGCGGCTCAGGGCTGCCGGGCCGGGCAGTCCACCGCCGGTCAGGAATCCTGCGAGAACCGCGTGCAGGTCGTGGCCGGGTCCGCTGTCGCAGATGATGGCGCGGATCGGCGGGTCCGTGGGTTGGCGCAGCGAGTACAGGGTCGGAAACGTCGAGAAGGAGAATCCCCACACAACCGGCGGCGCGGCCTCGGGCCAGGTCTCCGCTGCGAGGTGGAGGCAGGCTTCTATGTCGAGGCTGTAGCGCTCGGCGAGGTTGGTCCGGGCGGGGTCGGTGCCGGACAGGCCGTGGTTGCGGTGATCGAACATGATCACGTGGTAGCCCAGTTCGCGGAGCAGCGCGACGTGCCGCAGGCTTGCCGACTTGGTGAGTCCTATCCCGTGCCCCACGATCACGACTCCGCTACCCGTGCCGGGGATGAGCCAGAGATGCAGCGCGATGCCGTCGCTCGTCTGGGTCGTCCGGGCTTCACTGGGCAGGCCAAACTGCTCGGGTGTGCGGTGGTGGCTCTTGCGTGGCGGATGGAACAGGCGCTCCGCCAGACGGGTGCCCAGCAACGTGGAAATCGGGGCGGGTTTCATTGATTGCTCGTTTCGTTCAGGACGGCGAGCGCGGCAGTGGTCACGGCGTCGGTCAGCCATGGAGGCGCGGGCGTGGCGGTGGCGATGATCTGGCGGGCAGCGGCGTAGGGCAGGTCGATGAGCGCGAACCGGGACCGCCCGGCAGTCTCGGCGTTCACGACACCGAACTGCTTCATCGTGAACGATCTGATGGAGCGAGCGATCTCGTCGTTCAAGCTCACGAGGTCGTCGCCCAGTTCGTCGGGCCACCGGGCGATCAGGTCGTCTCGCCGGTACAGCATCAGCACTCTCGCCTCTCGCGGATACTCGGTCGTCCAGCTCAACGTGTGTGCCACGGCCGCTCGGGCCGCCTCTTCTGGTCCGTCCGCGTTCATCGCATCGAGGAAGCCCTCCTGGAAGCGCCGGATCGTGCGAACCCACAGCCGCGCCAGAATCAGATCGTGGGACGCGAAACGGTGATAGATCGACCCCGAGGGCGCACCCAGCCGCTTCGCGATAGCCACCACCGTTACCCCGTGTGGGCCGTGCTCGCTCGCGAGGTCCAGCGCCGCGTCGAGGATCGCCTCGACGTCGTACTTCGGAGCCCTGCCCATCTCATCGCCTCGCCTTCTCGTTGTTGGCGGTGTCGCGTTCGGCCAGGGCGACGAGAGTCCGCAGTTGCTTGCGCATCATCACCAGATCGCCCCACGCCAGCAGATACCGGCGAGCACGGCCCAACACTCGCCCGACCGGAGGCATCCACATGACAGCCGACAACCGGGAACGCTCCCGGCCCAGGGGTTCGACGCCATAGGTGAGTGTGATCGCGCCGAACACCACCGACGGCCAGCCTGCCTTTATCCGCATCGCCACCGAAAACGGAACCTCGAACCCGGTCAGTTCGAAGATCGTCATGAAAGACTGACCGCACTCCAGCTCCATCAACGCGGGGTCAACCTGCCGGGGGCTGCGCCGCCCAAAGTTGTCCACCCAGTCATACGAGTACGGCGCCCGCCGCAACTGACACACCCACCCGAACACCGACCCCGGGAGCGCGGCCACTTCGACCGAGCGCGTCACCAGCCGAGAACCCTCGGTGCCTTCAGCGAAGGTCGGCCGACCGCCGTTGACCGGCTCACCCCACACCCACGGCAGCCCACTCACAAGCCGTTGACGCGTCACGGAAATAATAGAGAGCATCCTCTAATAATAGAGTGCCCCTGGTCAGCGGAGCAATCGGCGTGATCCGAGTCGTCGTTAAGCCGGGCCACCTACCGCGTGCCCCAACCTGGAGCGTCCGAGCCTGCTGCTACCCCCTTACTCCAGTTCGCGGGCGAGGCCGCGCGACCGACGGCGCAATTCATGTCACACTCCCCGTCTTTGGCCCGCGACTCGCCACGTCTACTCCCAGCAACGCCCGCAGTGCCGTCACGTCAATGACCGACCGGGGCTTGTCTTTTCAGGTTGCGCACTCCCGGCTGTCCGTGGAGGCCCCTTTTCATCACTTCTGGAGGGTGAGAGCACACACCAGAAGGAGCCCCCGCGATGAGCACCACACCCTTCTGGAGGGTGAGGGACATGGCAGGCGTCCGTCGAACCCAGGTCAAGCAACCCCACGGAGCTGAGGATGTCCTCACAGTCGATCACCCGTTCCAAGAAGCCCGCGCCGCAGCCCCCGTCCGATCGGCGTCTGCGGTGGCTGTCTTACCCGGAAGCGGCCGAGCTGTCCACGTTGTCGGTGCGATCACTGAAGCGGTTGACCGCGGCCGGGAAGCTGCCGTGCTACGTGGTAGGCGGCAAAGTGCTACGGCTGAAGACCTCCGACGTGGAGGCCCTGTTCGTGCCGGCCGACGAGTGCCGGGGTTGGTGAGGGGAGCAGCCGGGTCGCCCGCTGCGCTCGACCGTGTGGCTGACCAGGGCTGAGCCGCCCGGCGCGACCTGCTCAGCACCTGACATGACACCTTGTCAAGTCAAGGTGTCATGTCAGTGGCATGTTGATCGAGGGAAGGCCACGAGCAGACAGCCACCGAGAGGCTCGACGAGGCAGCACGACGTCGAGCAGCGGGCACGCCATAGAGCTGTGCCACCTCGACGAGGATTTCTTCGATGAACGGCGACCCGCAGCCGACTCTTTCGAATCTTTCGAGTTGGGCGTAACCTTGCCGCATGAGCACAGACGCGTTGGGGCAGACTGTCCTGCCGCCCGAGGATCTCGAGGCGATGCTCGACCTGTCGCGCTTCCTGGAGCGCCATCCCGAACCAGCAGCCTTGGTGGGGCCGGACGGCCAGACGGTGCCGTTGCCGTTGGAGGCCTTTCGCGTGTTGGTGGCGGTCGCCTCGGCGATGCGTGAGGGCAAGGCCATCACCGTCGCTCCGATTGACCAACTCCTCACCACGCAGGAGGCGGCGGACTTCCTCGGGATCAGTCGGCCGACGCTGGTCAAGCTCCTGGAGTCCGGCGAGATGCCGTTTGAGCGTCCCGGGGCGGGACGACACCGGCGCGTCCGGCTGCAGGACCTGCTGCGGTACCGGGATCGTCGGCGTGTGGAACGGCGGGAGGCGCTGGATGCATTGACTCGGGAGGCGATCGAGGACGGCCTCTACGACACGCCTGCCGACTACACGGCTGCGCTGAAGGCCGCCCGCAAGCGCTCAAGCCAGGAGGGGTGAAGGCTGGCTCGCTTCAGTGCGCTCCTTGACGCCTGCGTCCTGGTCCCCATCGCGTTGGCGGACACGCTGCTGCGCCTGGCCGAGGCCGATCTCTACCGGCCTTTGTGGAGCGATACCATCCTCGACGAGATGGTGATGGCAATCGAGACGATCCATCCCGACCTCGGCGACGGGCGGGCTCGGCATCGCGCCGACGTCATGCGGGAACAGTTCGAGGGCGCCTGCGTCAGCGGTCGGCAAGGACTTCTATCCGGGTTGGAACTGCCAGATCCGGACGACCGGCACGTCCTCGCCGCCGCGCTGCAGGGCCGCGCCGACATCATCGTCACGGCAAACCTGCGTGACTTTCCCGAGTCCGTCCTGCGAGAGCTCAAGCTCGGGGTCCAGAGCCCTGACGACTTCCTCCTCAACCAACTCGACCTCGATCCCGACCGCACGATTCAGGTCCTGCGCGAGCAGGCTGCCGCCGCGCGACGGCCATCCAGGACGGTCAACGAGTTGCTCACGCTGCTGGGCCGGTGCGGCGTCTCACGGTTCCCGGAGGCTGCTGCCCGGCAGCTGTGGCGGATCGACGACGCGTCTGCGTCGCGGTGAACGATGCGGACAGTCCCGGACCGGGACGCCTCCAGCTTCGTCCGCTCGTCACTCAGGGTGATCCTGAGTCGGTCGCCAATGCGGCCATGCGGTTGGCGAGATCCTTCTTGCGGTCGTTGACGGCTTCTTGGTAGCGCATGGCGACGTGGATGTCGCTGTGGCCGGCGAACTGCATGAGTTCCTTGGTGGTGGCACCGCTGATGGCGGCCCCTGAGCGCCGTCACCTCGTCTAGGGCCGCGAGGATCCGTCCGATGGCGTCGGCGGTGAGGGGCCCGTCGCGCGCCGCCTCCAAGTAGGCGCACAACGCGGCATGGTAGCCCTGATGGCCCTGGCTTCCTTCGGACTCCGGGAAAGAACCGCGAGGCCGCTGGCCGTGGAAAGCACGGTGACGCAGGCGCGAGCGGCCGTCAAGAGGGGCGGCCTTTCACGACGGCCAGGATGCGCCGGGCCACCTCCAGTGCCGCGCTACCACCACGCGCTACGCGCCACAGCCGGCGTCTTCCAACGCGTTCAGATTCGCTGCCGACAACATGCCCGCATCAGCGACCACGACCAGGTTGGTGACACCGTGACGGGCCTGAAACCCTTCGATCACCCCAACGATGGTCTTCGTCTCGGGCTGGTTGCCCTCGAACATGCAGATATCAAGGGGAAACCCGCTCGCAGTGACCAACAAGCCGACCGTGATCAGGACTGCACGGTCAACGGTGTAACCCGGTCCCATTCATCGTCCCCGATAACCTGTTGTCATGGCCGAGAAGGTGTCCCGGAGCGAGGTGATCGCGTTTCGTCTGGGCGCTCAGAACCTTCTCGAACGGGCCGACGTGAGCGGGCTGAGCGACGTGACCGGCCGCTGCGGCATCCAGAACAGCCCGCCCGGATCAGCGCTGCTCGCGCTCCACGCCAGGGCGCACGACATCACGCAGGAACGCCTGGAGGCCGACGTCGCAGACGACAAGAGCCTGGTGCAGACCTGGTGCATGCGCGGAGCCCCCTACTTCATCCCCACCGTGGACGCGTCCGTGTTCACCACCGGCGTCCTCCCGCCGACCGAGCACACGATGCGGCACTTCATCCTCGGCGCTGGCCCCGACGTGGACCAACTCGGCATGAGCCTGACCGAAGCGGTCGAGCTGACCGGAGCCGAAATCGGCAGCGTCCTGTCCAGACGCCGGCTCGCGATCAACGAACTCGGCGCCGAACTCGCCCAGCGGATCGCCCACGGACTGCCGAAGAAGCAACGCGACCTGTGGAACGAGGTAGGCCCGCACGCCAAAGGCCAGCCGCTCGGGGAGGCGGTCGTCCACTTCTGCCTCCGCATCCTCGCCCTGCAACGCATCGTCTGCTTCGCTCCGCGAGAGGAGAACAAGGCTCCGTTCGTCTTGACCGACGAATGGCTCGGACATCCGATCCCGGGCACCGACCCGACAGCCGCGCGAGCAGAACTGCTACGCCGGTACCTGCACTGCTATGGCCCGTCTACCCGCGCCGACTTCGCCGCCTGGCTGGGCATCCAAACCGGAGACACCGATCCGTGGTGGAGCCTGGTCGCGGAGGAGTTGACCGCGGTCGAATACGGCGGAACGGCGTGGGTGCTCGCCGACGACGTGGATGCGCTCCGATCGGCACCCACGCCGAACGGCGTCCGCCTGCTTCCGCCCCGCGACCCCTACACCCAGCTCCGCGACCGCGAGACGATCGTTGAGAAGAAGTACCACCGAGACGTGTGGAAACCGGTCGGCGATCCCGGCACCGTGCTGGGCGATGGCGCGATCATCGGGACCTGGCGACCCCGCAAGAACGGCCGGAAGCTCACCATCGCCGTCAAGACCTTCACCACTCTGCCCGGCCGGCAGAAGACCGCGATACAGGACGAGGCCGAACAGATCGGGCCGCTACGGAACGCCTCATCCGTGACCGTCGAGTTCGACACGTACTAACCCACACGGCATCTGACCAGCTCGACGGGCCCCGACCCCGGGTTCCGCGTGCACGTATTTGCACGGGAGAGGTAGCGGGTCAGGCTTGCCCAGCTGCCGTATCGGACTCGGATCCCTCACGGGAGGTCCCGTCGGCGTTCTTGCGCCTGAACAGCGTTCCGAAGGCATCGGCGACTCCGGTGGCCGCGCCCTTGATGGCTGCCCCAGCCTGCTCTGCCGCTGCGGCGGCCCGAGGCTTGTCCGGCACCCCCTCCCCGTCGATATCGACCGCCCGGAACGCTTCAGTCGCCCGCTCCAGGGTGTCCGACCCGAAGCGGCCGGCAGCGCTGACGCCTTCCGAAGCGGACGTGATGACCTTGTCGCGAAGCTCGCCGGCAGCCTGCCCCCAGCGCTTCGCCTCCCTGGCCTCCTGTCCCGATTCGATTCCCAGCCGTCCACGGAACGACAGGACGCTGTTCGTGACCTGGTTGCTCGACTTCACCACGGCGGGCGAGTCGAACGGGTTGAACAGCACGTTCGAGTTTGCCTTGCGGACGGTCTCTTCCATCTGCGTCAGCATGCGCACCGTGCTGCGACCGATGAGTTCGAGGCGATGCTGCCGCGCCGCCACCAGCCCGATGCGATGGCTGTCGAGTTCGTCGGGCGACGCGTCGAGCACCCGGTCGAGTTCGAGGACCGAGTTGCCGCCCTGAAGCTGCACGGTGCGTGCCAGGACCGCGAGCCACTCCCGCACCTTCGGTTCGGCTTCCCTGGTCGCCTTGGCGATCTCGCCAAGGTCGGCCTTCCTCTCAAGTTTCTCCGTGATGGCGTCGAGCTGGCGAAGCGCGTAAGCCTGTGTACGCGCGATCGTCAATCCGGTCGCCTGCACTTTCGACCAAGTGACCTCGGACACACGCCCAACCTGATCACGGACGGTCAGTGCCTCCTCAATGATCAGATCGACGCCGATCATGTCGGCAAGTACCGCGTCCTTCTGCCCGCGGAGAATGTCGTCGACCTTCTCGCTGATCTCCTGGAGGTACTCGACGATCTCGTCCATCTGCTGCTGCATCGCACGCTGCTGCATCATCGTCGACAACGCCGTGAGCGCGAACGGCCCGCTCAACAGCGCGGTCGGTGCCTGCGCAATCTGGAGCCACTGCTTGATGTCACCGGGCTCGCCGACCATCGCGTGGCTGACGCCCGGAGTCTTCGTCGGCATCAACCCGAACTTCTTCACGGCCTCGGCAGAATCGGCAGTCAGTTTGACCCAGCGCCCGGAGTTCGCCGCCAGATCGGCGGCGATCTGGGTGGCGGCCGCTCCAGTTCCCGACGCCGCCCACAGCCGGTGGAGGTCCAACTGCCTCGCTGGAAGCCGATCCAGGCCAGCCGAAAGAAAGAACCGCTCGACATCAGCTGAAGTGCCGATGACGGCGAGGCCATCGCCGTCACTCACCAACTCGATTCCGCTGCCCATGGCCCACTCCTACCGTCTTGCGCCTGCCGTCACGCCGTTGCGGCGTCGGTCAACCGAAACCTATCGGGCGTGCGGGCCTCCACCCAGCTGACCTCCCTCGGCGACAGCCCGGCAGACTCCTCCGCCGCCCAGGTCGCCGACACCGTCCGCCGGCTGCCCGAAGGGCTCGACACGACATCGAGCACCAGGTATTACGGGCCTTCCGACGCAGGGGCGCCCGGCCGCGAACTGACCGTCGTCGTCCTACGGCGAGCCAATGCTGCCGTCCTTCTTCGACGCCCTACCTCGCCTCGGAGCAACGCGGCCAGCCAACTGAACAGATCCATGACGAACCCTTCCCCCGGCGGATTCCTGTCCTTGCATCCCGCCGACTCCAACTGACACCTACGACGGAGGCCCGCTCACTGGGCCGGGGTCGGCAACTCAACACGCCAGCAGACCCACCGCGACGAAGGCACTCGGGCCGATTTCACGGCGTCGTGTCCGTAGAGACAACGTCGAACCGGAAACGCTGGTCGTCGTGCTTGCTTACTTCGAGGTCGACCACGACCCAGTCGGCCGCCAAGGCCTTCGAACGGAACTGGCCCAGCAGGACCGTCTTACCCACCCCGCGAAGGCCGGTGATGATCATGGACTGTTCCGTGCGCCCCAGCTTCAGGCGCCGGAGGAGCAGGTCGAACGACTGCAGTTGGTCGTCGCGGCCCACGACGGCTTGGGGCCGGGCCCCGGCGTTGGGGGTGTAGGGGTTCAGGACGGGGTCCACGGCCTCGCCTTAGCGACTTTAGCTGTCTTTATGTGCTTCGGATAAAGCATCCTAAAGTTCCCAAGAGAGGGACCGGCGCGCTGCGCGGGGCTCAGGCAGTCCGCTGATGACTGCGTCGGGCGCTCCTCACGCAGCGCGTCCGGCCGGTCGGCGCCGAGCCCCGATCCGTGGAACGGCGAGGAAGTTTGCGCATCCTGTCCGTGGAGGGCCCTTTTCGTCACTTCTGGAGGGTGAAGGACGCCGACACGCGTGAGGACACCGGCTCCCACTGCTCCACCGCGCGTTGCGCCCCCGCCAAGCCACGCCACCGCGACGCTCGTCAGGTGTGCTGCTGGGGGTTGCATTTCATACCCGGGGAGGTATGAAAGGCACACCCAAACCGCACACGCGGTCAGGCAGCCACGCGGTCAGGCAGCCACGCGGTCAGGCAGCCACCACCACGTCGGCGGGTGCTTGCCCCATCCGGGGCAGGACGACCGTGGCCAGCACATCGAGGAATCCCGCCATGTCGTCGGCAAGCGTCCTCGGCGACACCGGGACGACGGCCAGTCCGTACCTCTGGTAGACGAGGTCCTTCTCGAACGTGTCCGCAAGACGGTCGTTGCCCTGGGCGTCCACGCCGTCGTGGAAGGCACGCGAATGCACCTGCACCACCACGCCCGCATCGGGGAAGTACCCATCGGGCGTGCCGATGCGGCGTCCGTCTGACGTAGCCAGTACCGGATTGGCGAGCATCGTGGGCAGGGTCGAGCAGCGACGGACGGCGTCGGCGAACAGCGCCTCGGGCAGCGACCAGGCTCCCTGGCGATAGGCGAGGACGCCTTCCACGATGCCTCCCGCCGACGCCATCCGCGTGCGGGCCACTTCGTGCGCGATCCGGTCGGGCAGGCTGCGCCGCCCTTGCAGGATCGCCAACGTGCACGCCCGCAGTTCCCGATCGGTCAGCTCCCGCATCAGGCCCGCGTCGACGAGCGCCCGTTCGAGCGGCGCGATCGCGACCAGCCCACGGACCAGCGGCGACGGCATGCGCTTGGTCCGCACCGTGACGAAGCCCATCGCGCTGCGCCTGGCCCGGCATGTCTCCGGAACGAGGAACCGGACGAGCGGCGGCGTCCGCCCCGGATCCACCCCGTGCAGCCCGAGTGCACGCGCGCCGGTGAGCACCGCTTGGTCGCCCGCCCACAGCGACCCCGCTATCAACCGGGACGCCTCCGGCAGCACGCCACCGGACGCGGCATAGACGTTGCGGGCCACGCGATGGCCGCCGCGCGCCAGGTGGCGCAACGCCGACTCGGACGCCCCCGCCGCCAGGAGTTGCCGGGTGGTGGCGAGACCGCGCTGCTCGGGGAGATCGGGAAAGCTGAAGCCCATGTCCTCGCGATAGGCGACGGCGATCCTCGCCGGCCAGCCAATCCGACGCCTGTTGACGAGTACGCCACCGGCGGGGACGCCGTCCACAACCTGTTTCGCCCCCGACGCACCCCCCCCCGACCGCGCCCGCGCCCGCGCCGGCGACCGAGCAACGATCGCGTCCGCCGCCATGAGACGGTTGGCGCTCCCGCCCGGATGGCTGCTACGTTCCTCGCCATGACGGAACACCTGGTTGAAGCGGACGCCCTGCGTCGCGGCCTGTGTTGTCCGTGTCCGGCGTGCTGTTGATCTCTCCTTTCGAGATCGCGCGCCCCACCCGGCGGTAACCCTCAGGGGCCGGTAACGATCCTGCCCTGAGTCACGCCCGCCTCCGGTGATGCAGCACCCACCCTCGCGCGCCCGGATTTCCTATTAAACCCCTCGGATTACGGAGTAATCCGAGCCTCGCCCACCAGAACCACACACCAGAACCACACACCAGAACCACACACCAACCAAGGAGCACCCATGTCCTACTCACGCAGAGCCTTCCTCACCGCCTCCGCAGCCACCGTCGCGCTGGCCCTGACGGCGTGCACCGGAGGTGGCGCCAGCGACGCCGTCCAGGACTCCACCCCCGCCTCGGCCGGCACGGCATCCTCGGTGATCAACCTGTACGCCTACGCCGTGCCCAAAGTCGGCTTCGACAAGGTGATTCCCGCGTTCAACGCCACCGAGGCCGGCGCCGGCGTCGAGTTCCGGCAGTCCTACGGCGCCTCGGGCGACCAGTCGCGCAAGGTCGCCGCCGGCGCCGAGGCCGACTTCGTCAACTTCTCGGTCACCCCCGACATCACGCGCCTCGTGGACGCCGGCCTGGTCGCGTCCGACTGGGACACCGGCGAGCACCGGGGCATCCCGTTCGGGTCGGTGGTCAGCATCGTCGTCCGCAAGGACAACCCGAAGGGCATCAAGGACTGGGACGACCTGCTTGCGCCCGGCATCGAGGTGGTCACGCCCAACCCGTTCTCGTCCGGCTCCGCGAAGTGGAACCTGCTCGCCCCGTACGCCACCAAGAGCGAGGGCGGCAAGAACCCCGAAGCGGGCCTGGCCTTCATCGAGTCCCTGGTCGCCGACCACATCAAGGTGCAGCCGAAGTCGGGGCGCGAGGCCACCGAGACGTTCCTCCAAGGCACCGGCGACGTGCTGCTCAGCTACGAGAACGAGGCGTTGTTCATCCAGGAACAGGGTGAGGCGATCGACTTCGTCACCCCGCCGTCCACGTTCAAGATCGAGAACCCGGTGGCCGTCCTCTCGCACAGCCCGAACCTCGCCACGGCGACGGCCTTCCGCGACTTCCTCTACACCGCTCCCGCACAGCGGCTGTGGGCCGAGGCCGGATTCCGCCCCGTGGACGCTGGTGTCGCCTCCGAGTTCGCCGCCAAGTTCCCCACCCCGGAGAAGCTGTGGACGATCGACGACCTCGGCGGCTGGAAGGCCGTCGACTCCTCGCTGTTCGCCAAAGACACCGGCTCCATCGCGGTGATCTACGACAAGGCGACCTCATGAGCGCGCCGACTCTCGAGCGCGCGTCCGCCCGTCGGAGTGCCCCGCCTGCCCGGCACCGGTTCACGGCATGGATCGTGCGCGCGGCGTCCGTGCGGGGCGGAGGCATCACCCTCGGCATCGTCGTGCTCTGGCTGAGCCTGATCGTCCTCCTCCCCTTGGCCGCGCTCACCGTGGCCTCGTTCGAGGACGGGCTCGCGGGATTCTGGACGGCCGCGACCGCGCCGGCCGCACTGTCGGCGCTGAGCACCACCGTGCTCATCTCGGCGGGGGTCGCCGCGCTCAACGTCGGCACCGGCACGCTGATCGCCTGGGTGCTGGTCCGCGACGACTTCCGCGGCAAACGGTTCGTGGACGCCCTGATCGACCTGCCGTTCGCGCTGCCGACGATCGTGGCGAGCATCGTGCTGCTGTCGCTGTACGGGCCCTCGAGCCCGGTCGGGATCGAACTCAACGCCACCCGATGGGGCGTCGCGCTCGCGCTCGCCTTCGTCACACTGCCGTTCGTGGTGCGCTCGGTCCAGCCGGTCCTGATCGAACTCGACACCGACGTGGAACAGGCCGCCTCCTCGCTCGGCGCGGGCAACTGGACGACGTTCCGCCGGATCGTCCTGCCCGCGCTCGCGCCGGCGATCCTGTCCGGCGGCGGGCTGGCCTTCGCCCGGGCGATCGGCGAGTACGGGTCGGTCGTGCTGATCGGCGGCAACATTCCTCGTGAGACGCAGGTGGCGTCCCAGTACATCCAGCAGCAGATCGAGATCGACCGCCCGGTCAACGCGGCCGCCGTGTCGGTGGTCCTGCTGGCCATCTCGTTCGTCACGTTGCTCGTCCTGCGCGCCATCGCGGCCCGCGGGCATGATCGCCAGGAGGCCGTCCGATGATCCTCTCGACACCGATCAGGATCGCCCTGCGCACCAGCGCCCTGGTCTATCTCGCCGTGCTGGTGGCGTTCCCGATCCTGACGATCCTGTGGCGAGCCTTCGAGCCCGGGTTCGGCGCGTTCTGGGACTCGATCCGGACGCCGGCGGCCATCTCGGCGGTCAACCTCTCGCTGCTGATCGTCGCGATCGTGGTGCCGCTGAACGTGATCTTCGGTGTGGTCACCGCTCTCGTCCTGGTGCGCGGGCGATTCCCCGGCCGCCGGCTGCTGTCGGGCATCGTCGACCTGCCGTTCGCCGTGTCGCCGATCGTCGTCGGTGTCGCGCTGATCATGCTGTGGGGCAGCCACGGCTGGTTCGGCGGGCTGGAGTCGGCCGGCATCAAGGTGATCTTCTCCGTGCCCGGCATGGTGATCGCGACCGTGTTCGTGACGCTGCCGTTCGTCGTCCGCGAGGTCGAGCCCGTCCTGCGGGAGATCGGCACCGAACAGGAACAGGCGGCGGCCACGCTCGGGGCGTCCGGCTGGCAGACCTTCGCTCGCATCACCCTGCCGGCCATCCGCTGGGGACTCACCTACGGAGTCGTGCTGACCATCGCCCGTTCGCTGGGCGAGTTCGGTGCGGTGATCATGGTCAGCTCCGGATTCCCGGGGGTCTCCCAGACGCTCACCTTGCTCGTCCACTCCCGCTACATCGACGACCACAACACCTACGGCGCCTACGCCGCCGCGACCCTGCTGATGCTGATCGCGCTGATCAGCCTGCTGTTGATGACCGTCCTCGACCGCAGGCGGCCGACCGCTGAGCCGACCGCCGTCCCCGCCGCCATATCAGAGCCCGCCTCCACCGAACCCACCAGGAGCCCGTCATGATCCGTGTCACGCACGCCTTCAAGAACTACGGGACGTTCGCCGCCCTCGACGACGTCTCCCTCGACATCCCCTCGGGAAGCCTCACCGCATTGCTGGGGCCCAGCGGGTCGGGCAAGTCGACCCTGCTGCGCGCCATCGCGGGACTCGAATCCCTGGACGCCGGATCGATCGTGATCGCCGGCAACGACGTGAGCCGCCTGCCACCGCAGAAGCGAGGGATCGGGTTCGTCTTCCAGCACTACGCGGCGTTCAAGCACATGACGGTCCGGGACAACGTCGCGTTCGGCCTCGTGATCCGCAAGCGGCCCAAGGTCGAGATTCAGCGCCGGGTGGACGAACTCCTCGAGGTCGTCGGCCTAGCGGGTTTCCAGCACCGGTACCCGGCCCAGTTGTCCGGCGGGCAGCGTCAGCGGATGGCCCTGGCGCGCGCGCTCGCCGTGGACCCGCAGGTGTTGCTCCTCGACGAGCCGTTCGGCGCCCTGGACGCCAAGGTGCGCGACGACCTGCGCCGGTGGCTGCGCCGCCTGCACGACGAGGTCCACGTGACCACGGTGCTGGTGACCCACGATCAGGAGGAGGCGCTCGACGTCGCCGACCGGATCGCCGTCCTCAATGCGGGCCGGATCGAGCAGGTGGGCGGCCCCGACGACCTGTACGAGAATCCGGCGAACCCGTTCGTGATGTCCTTCCTGGGTTCCGTCTCCCGGCTCGGCGACACGCTCGCCCGCCCGCACGACCTGCGTCTCGAGCGGGATGCCGTGCGGGCGCGTGCCGAGGCGGACGCCGCCGGCGTCCCCGTGGCCGAGGCGAAGGTCGACCGTCTGGTCCGGCTGGGCTTCGAGGTGCGGGTCGAGCTGCGCAGGCCCGAGGAGGAAGGGTCGTTCTTCGCGCAGCTCACCCGCGGCGAGGCCGCCGATCTCGACCTGCAGGTGGGCGACACCGTGTGGGTGCGGCCGGTCCGGACGCTGGGACAGACCGGCCACACCCCGGCCCTGGTCGGGTGACGCCCGATCACCCCAGCCCTGGTTTGGGGTGTGGCACTTTCGGTCCCGGCCCCCGGCCCGGATCGGTCGAGTCGGGCCGGGGCGGGCCGGGGCCGGGGCGGCGCGAGCCGGGCTGGGGCGATAATGGGCGCGTGGAGATATCGGCCAAGACCGAGTACGCCCTGCGGGCCATGCTGCAGCTGGCGGACGCCGCGGCCGCCGGCGACGACGCACCCGTCTCGGTGGATGCGCTCGCCCGGGCGCAGGGGCTGCCGCGCAAGTTCCTGGAGTCGATCCTGGCCGACCTGCGCCGCGCCGAGCTGGTGCTGAGCACCAAGGGCGCGCGAGGCGGTTATCGGCTGGCGCGGAACGCCGGTGACATTCGGGTCGGGGCCGTGATGCGCGCGGTCGACGGCCCGCTGGCGGCGGTGCGCGGACGGCGTCCGCAAGACACCACCTACTCCGGCGTCGCCGAGCACCTGCCGAAACTGTGGATCGCCGTGCGGTCCAGCCTGCGCCAGGTGCTCGACGAGACGTCCCTGGAGCAGTTGGGTGCCGGCAGGTTCGCCCCCCACGTGTCCGCGCTCGCCGAGATGCCGGACGCCTGGGAGAACCGCTGACTACCCACGCGCCGTCGGCGGTAGACTCGGTGGCGATGAAAGACATTCGGCTGATCGCGTCCGACATGGACCACACCCTGCTCGACTCCGACGGCCGACTGCCGCCCGGTTTCCACGACGACCTGCAACGCCTCGCCGACGCCGGCATCACCTTCGTCGCCGCGAGCGGACGCCCGCTGTTCAATCTGCAACGGCTGTTCCCGCCGCGGGGCGACGCGATCGCCTACGTGGGCGACAACGGGGCGATCCTCGCGGTCGGCGACACCATGCTGTTCACCAGCGTGCTGCCCCTGGACGCCTACCACCGCATGGCGGCCTTCACCCTCGAACGGACGCCGGGCGTGCCCCTGATCTGCGGCCTGGACGCCGCCTACGTGCTCGCCGAACACGCCGTCCACGACGAATACCTGCACCGGTTCTTCGACAAGGTCGTCTACGTCGACTCGATGGACGACGTCAGCGTCGACGCCGTGAAGGTCTCCGCCTATTTCCCCGAGGGCAACAGCCGGGGCTGGCACGACGACCTCTACGCGCCCGCCTTCGGCGCCGACTTCTCCGTCACCACGGGCAGCGGCGTGTGGGTGGACGTCATGAACCCGGGCGTCCACAAGGGGCATGCCCTCACCGTGCTCGCCGATCACCTCGGGATCGCGCCGGAGCAGATGATGGCCTTCGGCGACGCCGACAACGACGTGCAGATGCTGGACGCCGTGCGCTACAGCTACGCGGTGAGCAACGCCAACGACCGCGTGCGGGCCCACGCCCGGTACGCCGCCGGATCGAACGACGACCACGGGGTCGCCACCGTGATCCGTGAGGTGCTGGCGGCCCGCGCGAGGGTCTGAACCGGCCGCGGTCCAGCTGCTGACCGAAGGCTGTACGCCGAACTGCTCGCCACCTGGGTGACCGGACCTGTTCACGCGGCTGATCCCCCAGGCCCGCGATGACGATGGTCGTCACCAGGCTGGCGGGACTGCTGCAAGCGCTAGGCCGGCGTTAGGCCGCTTGCAGGCGCCAGGTGAGCCACACCGCGCGCGCCCCGAACACACAGACGAAAAGCCCGTTCGGTCCAGACGGGGATCTGGACCGAACGGGCCTCTTTGTGGCGACCAGCACTCGCATCTGGCAGGTGCGCGGCGGGAGAACCGCGCATGTCCTGTCTTCCTCGAACGAAGGTCTGCTGCCAGGTGCCTGCCCGGGGGGAGGTCGGGTGGCACCGATGGCGCGCCGGGGGACGTGGAACGGGGGGTCCACGACCCGTGCGGTCACGCCATCGGACCTGGGGCCGGGGCTCACGCACTCACGTTGCGTGAGCCCCAGGCCGTGTCAGTCGTCGGACGAGTCCAGCGACTTGCGGCGGGTGGCTGCGGCGCGCAGGCCCACACCGCCAGCGACCAACCCGAGGGCGGCGAGGAATCCGACCAGCGGGTCGAATCCCAGACCGGTGTTCGGCAGGTCGCCGGATCCGGACGGCCAGCCGGGCTTGCCCGGGTTCTCCGGCTGACCGGGGTTCTCCGGCTGACCGGGGTGCTCCGGCTTACCGGGGTGCTCCGGCTTGCTCGGCTTCTCCTTCGGGATCACCGTCAGCGGCGCCTCGGCGTCGTTGTCGGTCGGCGAGGTGGTGGTGTCGGTGTCCCGGTCGGGGACGTCGAGCGGGTTGTCCTCGCGGATGTCGTCCGTGGCAGGCGCAACATAGGTGATGTTGCGCAAGTCGCCGCGGGCGTGACCCGTGACCCGTGCCTTCACGATGATCTCGGCACCGTTCGCGCCCGCCCCGAGCGGCGTGGCATTCACGCAACGCGCGGTGGCGAGATCGCAGGTGTAGCCCTCACCGGACATCGAGATCAGGTGCAGCCCCTCGGGCAGCAGGTCGGTCACCGACCAGCCGCCGAGCGAATCGGCCGGACCGTCGTTGTGCGGCACCAGCTTGTACACCACCGTGTCGCCGGGGCGCACAGATTCGTCGCTGAGCCGGGTCTTGGCGATGGACAGGTTGAACCTCACCAGGCCCGCGTCGATCGTCGGATCGTCGGGGTTGGTCGGGCTGTTGTTGCCACTGGCCGGGGCGATGAAGGTCACGCGTCCGGTCGTCACGTCCGCATCGGAATCGAGGGTGTCGTCCGCACCAGAGTTCTGCGTGGTGAACGTGAAGGCAGGATCCTTCACGAACTCCACCGTGTACTCCTTGCCAGGCGTGAGATCGACGAACGAGTAGAACCCGTTGCCGTCGGTCGTCGTCGTGGCGATCTCGTTGCCCGAGGCGTCGTACAGCTTCACCGTCATGCCCGGGACCACGGGCTCACCCGGGGTCTGGACGCCGTCGCGGTTGACGTCGATCCACACGTAGTCGCCGATGGAAACCAGCGAGTCGGTGATGACCGGCGCCTCGGCGTCGTTGTCCGTCGGGCTGGTAGCCGTGTTGGTCGGATCCGTGGTGGGGGTCTGACCGGTCGGCACCACGAGCGGGTTGGTCTCCTCCACGTCGTCGCCGGAAGGTGCGACGTACGCGACGTTGATCAACTCACCCACGAACTTCGTGTCGACCTTGGCTTCGAGCGTCAGGGCGTTGCCTGTCGCGCCGGCGGCCAGCGAGGCGTCCGCCACGCAGGTGTTGCCGGTGCACTCGTAGCCGTCGCCGCTGATCGAGACGAGGCTCACGCCCTCAGGCAGCAGGTCGGTGACCGACCAGCCGGCCAGCGCGTCCACCGGGCCGTCGTTGCTCGGGATGAGCTCGAAGGTCACGGTCGAACCCGCGTACACCTTGCCCTCGGTGATGAGCTTCTTCTTGAGGACGAGGTTGTACTTCAGCAGACCCGCATCGATCGTCGGATCGTCGGCCTTGGTCGGCTCACCGGAGTTGTCACCGGAGGCGGGAGTGGTCACGTTGACCCTGCCCGTACCCAGATCGGCATCCGAATCCTTGGCGTCATCGCCCGCGTTCTGCGTCGTGAACGTCGTGCCGTCCGGCCTGACGAACTCGACCACATAGCTGGTCGACGGATCCAGATCGGTGAACGCGTAGTAACCCGCGCCATCGGTCGTGGTCGACGCCACCAGGGTGGTGCCGTCCTCCTTGTACAGATTGACGCTCACCTGCGGAACGACCGGCTCACCCTCGGACGCCAGACCGTCGCGGTTCGTATCGAACCACACGAAGTCACCGATCGAGACCAACGCCTTGACCGTCAACTCGGCCTCATCGTCGTTATCGGTCGGGCTGCCCTTGGTGTCGGTGACGTTCGTCGGAGGCGTCCCCAGCGGGTTCGTCTCAGGAACGTCATCGGCGTGCGGCGCCACGTAGGCGACATTACGAACCGTGCCCGACAGGTTCGTGTTGACCGTCGCGGTGACGGTGATCGGCTTGCCCGACGCACCGGCGGCCAGCGAGGCGTCCGCCACGCAGACGTTGTCCGCGCACACGTAGCCTTCGCCGTCCATGTCGACCAGGGTCAGCTCGGCCGGCAGCAGATCGGTGACCGACCAACCCGCCAG
>JAVTWJ010000002.1:0-3294 GCA_032229785.1 Propionibacteriaceae bacterium | reverse complement strand
GGCCTTGTGGACTCAAGGACTGTCGGTGCCCGGTGCTGAGATGACGCCACACCACCGGCGAGAGGAACCTGATGAACGTCCAGACACTGGAGACGGAGCTGCGCGTGATGGCCGAGCACCTGACCTTGCCCAGGGAGGGCGAGTGTCTCGTCTGCTACGTCTACCGGATGCTGGAGTTCGGCTGCACCGGGGCGCGATGGATCACTCGCTTTCGCGACCTGCGCGCCCCGCGAGCGACCGCCCTGCTCGACCGATTGATGAGCAGGGGCGCATGTTGCGATTGCGAGATGCTCTACAACGCCTACGAGCTGCGCGAACGCTTCCGCACTCGTCCCACTCACGCTCTCATCTACGACCCCGCCTACCCCGATGACCCGCCGATGATCGAAGAGGAGGACCCAGGCTCCCCGGACCCCATGCCCGCCTGCCTCACCGTGCGCCGAGGGTCGACCCAACCTTGCGGCCTCTGGCAACGTCGCTACCTGTGAGGTGCACCCACGGTGAGTGATCGAATCTGGTTCGCTCTCAGGCGAGCGCCGAACACTGTTGTCCCGGGACCTGAGCAGACGAGGCGAGCCGCATCGACCGGGCCCGAGCGCCGCCAGGGCTACAGCACGTATCCCGCGACCAGCTTGTTCAGCCGTGCCACGTCGGTGCGTCCGGTGAACTCGAAGCGGACCTTGCCGAGCCCCGAGAACCACAAGTCGAGCTCCGCGTCGAGGTCGAAGGTGCCCGCGGTCTCCGTCGAGAAGGCGACGACCCTGGAGAAGGGCAGGGACGTGAAGTCCTTCTTCTTGCCGGTGAGGCCCTGGACGTTGACGGCGATGATCCGCTTGTCGGTGAAACACGACGTAGTCGCGGATCCCCTTTTACGCGCCGGGGTCTGCTCCCCCACCAGGAGCAGAGGGTTCGCATCCGTTCGACCGCGCGCCGACAGGCGTCCGCGGCCGGGCGTCGGGCGGAGAGGCGACGTCCGCCGGGACCACGCCGACCCATCCCCAGCCCGCTGCGCGACGGCGTCCCGGCCGGCTGCCACCTCAGATAGCGTGGACGCCGCCCAGCCCCAGACATCCGGAGGTCAGCATGGTCCGCAAACGCCGTCGCACCGAACCTCGCCGAGACGCGACCCGGCGGCGGCCCACCGCGCGGCACGACTCTCCTCGGGCCGAGGATCAACCGCTGATCGCCGGGTTCCGTGAAGCGCTGCGCACGCCCGACGGCATCGCGATGCTCGACGTGATGGGTGGGATCGTCGAGGCGACCCGGCAGGACCGGGCAAGCGTGCTGCGATCGGAGTCGCCCGTCGACCTGGCCGAACTCGTGCAGACGTTCATCGAGGTCGATATCGCGGAGACGACGGCGGCCCTGCACGTGATCGCCGCGTACATCGAGGACGACATCCTGCGGGTACGGATCCGGCGCGAGCTGAAGACGCGCCGTCAACCCATGCCGGAGGCGGTCAGCTCCGTTGCCGAGCTCCAGGTCACGCAGGCATGGCGGCTCAGCACCCCGCCCGGTGACACCGATGACATCCTGCTCGCGCTCTCCCCTCGGGTCCCTGGCTGCGTACTGGTCCACATCGATTGCAACGTCGGGATCGTCGCCGACGCGTTCACGCTGTCCTTCAGCCCCCAGGAGGTGCTCGATCGCTTCCGGGAGGCCGCCCCCGGCTCCATCACGGTGCGCGAACTGTCCCCGGCCGACGCCCGCGCCCGCCTCGAAGGACCGATCGACTTGGGAGACATCATGATCCCCCCGGTCGAGACCGAGACCTGGCCCGGGACGCGCCCGTTGCTGCGCATGCTGTGCCGTCGCCTCCCCGAGGGCGGTACGGGTTACCCCATGGACGCGGCAGACACCGACCAGGACGCCATCGTGCGCTCGGTCCTGGCCACTCGCGCCGCAGCGCATCTCGACGACACGCCGGGCTCCGATGACGTCGACATCGTGCAGACGCTGGTGTGGCTCACCGGATTCCTCGGGTTCTTCGAGCCACTGCGCTGGTCCCCTGAACGCGCCGATGCCATCCTCCTCGACCTCGTTCCGCGCAAGGTCATGGCGGACTCCGCGTACCTGCGGCGTGTCCCCGAGGTGCTGACGGCGCTCGTCCGGGCAGCCGCCGAACTCGGCCACACGACGCCGATGGTGGCGGGCACGACCGCCGAGGCGATCCGGGATCTGACGACCGACTACCTCGAGGCCATCGACACGTCGCGCCCCACCCCTGGGGACGAGGCGCGCCGGCTCGCCCTCGCCGCCCTGGGTACGAGACCCCGCGTCGGGGAGATACGACTCGACGCGCTCGAGACGGTGATGGGCGGGCCCGAGGCGCTGGCCGAGCTCGACCTCGACGCCCTCGATGAGCTGGTGGACCGACCGCTGGACCTGGCCGACGCACCGCGGCCGGTGCGTGACGCCGCGACGGCCGTCGACGATCTGGCGCGTGGCGCCATCGACGCGCTCATCGACCCGACGCTGCGCGGCGAGTACCGGGCCGCCGTGCGCACGCTGATCGATCGGCTCGCCGCCGGTGCCCCGGAGACGTTGCGCCGCGGGAAACCCGTCAACACCGCCGCCGCCCTGTGCTGGACCGTCGGACGCGCCAACGACTTCCTCGGCGAAGAGACCCGGATGCATGCCATCCGGCACTCCATGTCCGTGGGCCCGGAGGCGGCCCAACGCCACCCCGCGCCCGAACCCGTCCCGGTCAAGACGCTGTTCGCGCACCTCGGTGTCTCCGGCGCCGTGACCAGCCGCGCCGCGACACTGCTGAGCGCCATCGGGTACGAGCCCACGTGGGTGATGGGCGACTCCTACGCCCTCGGCGATCCCACGCTGCTCACCTCCGAGAAGCGGCGGCGCGTCGCCCTCGAACGCGACCGGTGGGCGCCTGATCCCGGGGAAGACGTCGACGCCTGAGCTCAAGACTTCCGTTCACCCGGATCGAAGAACAACATCGACGACGCCGACCGCGCGGCGCTTCGGGCTGCACATCCCTGACCTGCACAGACGCGATGTCGAGACGGGCGAGGCCGCTGGCGACGTCGTCGGTGTTGTTCTTCGTTCGCCGTGACCCCGCCGGATGCGGCGTCTGTTCGTGAGGGGTTTCGGCCGGACGCGAGTCATGCCAGCAATCGCCCGTTCTTCCACTGCCTACGCGACGGCATCGAAGCCCGCCCGACGCCCGTGATCACCGCTACGGTGTGACGATCTGTCCCCGGGAGTCCCCCCGTCCCGCTTAGGGAACCGCTGATCAACGGGCCAGTTGGTGGATGAGGGGTCGCGGTTTGGTCT
>JAVTWJ010000001.1:0-21193 GCA_032229785.1 Propionibacteriaceae bacterium | reverse complement strand
AGTTTCAGTGAGTGGGGCAACCGTCGGGAAAGCTCTTGAAGAACGGCAGCCATAGGAGCTTGCCCACGCCCGACGTAGTTGCCTCTTGGGCGCAGCGGGACGCCCGCATCCTTAAGGATTCCCAGGACACTCGGTTGCGGACGACGTTGGACACGCGAACTCGGGTTGGCCGCCTCTCCACGGGTCGAACGGAAGGCACCGACAGAGGGCTAAGCGTGTCGGGATTTGTTCGGGCGAGGACTAGCTCGCTCATCGGCAGATCCGGTCGACCACGTGCATAACCGCGATGAGCGCACATGGGCAGATCCGCCTGTCGCTCCGCACTATGAGAGGTCTGTCACGCCCACGAGAGGAAACCTTGTCTGGCAGCCCGCGACGCGAGAGGACTGGGCGGACGGCATTTCAATCTTCAGAAGTGGCCATTCGGGATAGCCTCCGCGCGATCTCGGCGTCCCTGTCGGCCGCGGCGTGCTGATAGCGCATCGCGACGCCCGCGGTGGTGTGTCCAAGCCGGGTCATGAGCTCTCGCGTCGTGGCGCCAGCTTGGGCGGCCATCGTGGCGCCGGTGTGGCGCAGGTCGTGCCAGCGGAGGTCCTCCCGTCCCGCGGCGCGCCGTGCGGGTCGGTACACCTTGTAGAGGCTGCCGTGGTGCATGTGTTGGCCGTCGGTGTTGGGGAAGAGGAGTCCCTTGGGACCCAGCTGGGCGAACTCGGCGAGGTGGGCCTCAAGCATCGGGATCAGGTGGGGAGGGATGGCGACGTCGCGAGTGCCTGCGTCCGACTTTGGCGTGCCGACAATCGTCTTGGCCTTGTTCTCGTCGTCCTTGACCCACGTGACCGCCCGCCGAACACGCAGAATGCCTTCGGTGGCGTCGGCGCCCGGGTCGGGGCGCGCAAGGACCACGTCGTGACGCCGCAGCTCGGTCAGCTCGCCGAAGCGGAGAGCGCACCAGGTCGCGAGGTGGACCATAAGGCGGTATCGCGGGGGCATGGCATTGGCGATGGTCTCCAGCTCGGCCAACGTGGCCGGGCGGATCGGGCGGGAGCTGCGGTGCACCCCGGCTCCCCGGATGTGGCACGGGTTGTCAGCGAGGAGTTCCTCGTCGACGGCCGCTTTCAGGATGGTCCGCAGCAGGCTGTAGGCGTGCACCCGGGCGGTCTTCCGGGTCGCTCCATAGGCCGCGTGCCACGATCGAACCTGTGCGGCCGTGATCTCGTCGAGGGCGACGTGACCGAACGTCTCCTTCAACCCGGTGAGCACGCGCTTGTACTCAGATCGGGTCCTGGGCTTGAGGTCGCGGCGTTCGAGCCACTGGTCGGCGAAGGCGCCGAAGGTGGGCAGTGGTTCCTTCGGCGGGGGAGCGGGCTTCCAGCGCGACTCGGTTATGGCCGCGGACTGCATCGCCAACCAGGTCTGGGCGTCGCCCTTGGTGTCGAAGGTGATGGGCGCCCGATGCTCCTCGCCGTCGGGGCCCGTGTAGCGTGCCTGGAAGCGTCCGGAGGGCAGCTTTCGCACGTTGCCGAACCGCTGCCGGGTGCCACGTAGGTTTCCTCCGCCAGTGTGTTCTTCGGCCTCGGAATCTGGCACGCTGACTGGCACGGCGTCGTCGGCGTGGTCCTTCGACCGGCTGACAGGGTTCGCCACGACCCCTCCTTTCGCCTCCGACCCCCAGTATGGCGTGCCAGATTCGTGCCAGATGATTTGTCCGAAACTGGGTCGAACTGGCCACCTCAAGCGAGCAGCACAACCCTCGCGAGTGCCTTTTCACAAGGCGAAACGGTGCGTTCGACCGCGAGTGGCCACTACCGGCCAAAGCGTCCGGCACATGTTCAAATCCTGTCAGCCCGACCGTTGATTTGGCTTGTCAGCGGCGTATTCGGGGTCCGAAGTCGGACTTCGTCGAGCGGTTGATCCGGCAGATGCGCACGGCATGTCCAGACGCGACCCTGTCGGGCTACCTGAATCGAGACGTAGACTCGGCCCATGGCACTGAGCGCATGGGAGTTCTACGAGGCGGGCTTGGCGTTGCCGCCGTCCGTGCGCAAAGACGTTGCGTTGCGCCTGCTGGAATCACTCGAGGTCGCTGACGAGGAGTCGGTCGATCGTGCCTGGACCGACGAGATTGCGTCGCGCGTCGACGACATCGTCAGCGGCAAGCTTGAGACGATCCCGGGGACGCAGGTATTCGCCGAACTGGACGCCCGCTGGGCCGCCCGTCGCGCATGAGCCTCGACGATTTCGAGTTCCACCCTGAGGCCCGCGCCGAGTTCCTTGCCGACATCGACTGGTTCGAGGAGCGAGAGTTCGGGCTCGGTGAGCGGTTTGCTGCCGCTGTTCGCGCGTCGATCGAGGATGCCGTCGAGTCGCCCGAGGGCTGGTCGGCCTGGCCCGGTTGGAACCGGGAGCCCGTCGTACGGTCTCGAGGCGTGAAGCGATTCCAGTATCGGGTCGTCCACTTCGTCTCGGGTGAGCTTGTCATCGTGGTTGCCGTCGCTCACGAGAAGCGGCGTCCTGGCTATTGGCGTGACCGCATGGCCCGGGGCTGAGCGTCTGCGAACGGCGATGAGTGGAGCGACTGTGCGCGTGAGCCGCCGCCTCCGCACAGTGAAAGCCCGGCGTGGTAGCGACGTCGTCGGGGTCTTCTCGACCGCGACACCGCCCCGCCCGCTGGTCTGACGACTTCCTTGGATACTGCGCTCGCACGGGGGCCGGTGTTCTGCTGGTGGGTGGGCCAGTGTTCCGGTGGTCGCTGGTCCACCGCGACGGGACGCGGTGGACCGTGGCAGTGCTGGGGACGGATGGTTGCCCGCCCCCAGCGCTTGTTCACTGCAAGCCGATGACGTCGGGCGCGACGGGTTCGAGGGGACGCCGCGGTAGCGGGCCACGGCTTGTGTGGAGCGGAGGAGTTCGTCGGTGTCGATGCCTTGCCGGGTGGGTTGGACGATGTCGACGTAGTCGCGCCACCTCGTGATGGTGATCCCCCGCTTCAGGATGGTCACACCCTTCTCGGCGATCGTTGTCTCGGGCGCGTAGCCGAGCAGCTTGATCGGGTCGCCCAAGACGCGGGTCGATGCTTACCTTGCGGGGATCGGATCAGATACTCCTGCGTCGGCGCACCCGTCCCAGACTTCGCCGCGGCCGAGCGTGCCGCGGACTGGATGCGGCGGAACACCTCTTCGCCCGCGTTCACGTCACCATCTCCAGCGCTGGCAGGATCGGGGTGTCTTCGCGCGGGGAAGGCGAGCGGCGATCTCCACCAGACGGGCAGGTTTGCCGCCGCGGCGCAGCCACTCCTTCAACGACTCCCGCGCCCGCTCATACCCAACCTCGCCACGCACCCGGAACACATCCGCGATCGACCACTCAGGCGAGTAGATCCCGATCATCTGAGCTGAGCAGGACGGGGCCATGACCTCATCGATCGTGTCCACCCCCACGTGTCAGCGAGTGCGCCACGACCGCGTTATCCAGGTGTGCCATCGGGGTTGCATTTCATACCCGCCCAAACCGCACACCGCGTCAGGCCGTCCACCGCCACCACGCCGGCGGACGCCCGACCCATCCGGGGCAGGACGACCGCGGCGAGCACATCAAGGAACCCGTCCACGCCTGTCGCCGTCGCTGGGCGTCTGCGCCGAACACTCCCCACCAGACGATGAAAGAACACGGTCGGTCTACCGACCCCATTCCTTCACCATCACCGGCTCCAGGTCGATGTGGCGGTCGCGAAGCGCGTCGCGAGCATCGGCGTCCGGCAGGATGATGTCCATCCCACCGTCGTAGGGGCAGAACAGCCAGCCCAGGTCCGGGGCCGCCAGAATCGCGATGGCTCGGTCGTCCGCGATGGCGCGCAGGAGCTTGTCCAACAGGTCGCCCGCCAATCCTGTGCGCACCCATAGGTAGCAGAATCCGACCCCTGGATCCTCGCCGTCGAGGCGCCGCCACGGCCACGCATTGGGGACGTACCGTTTCGACTGCCCCGTAGCCAGGTCGGTCGCATCCCAGTCGGCGGCGATGATGACCAGATCCTCAGCGGTACGTTCGCCCAGCAGTTCCGCGAGGACGACCCGCTGTCTTCGGGCTCGTCGAACTCGCCTGTGAGGCCTCGGAGCCACCTCCGGCGGACGGCGTCCTGAGTGCCCCAGATGACGGATGCCAGCGAGGCAGGGATCAACGAGCGCACACAGGCATGGCTATTGGCCGGCGCTGCCAGGCTTGGGTCGGCTCACCGACTGCCGCCAGCGTCCTGGCGAAATCGAGGGCGTCGTCGGCGGCCACGGCGCCATCGACGTCATTGGTCGATCGCCGGGGAAGGGAGACCTCCCCGAGGATGAGCGCAAGGTCCCGAGCCGTGGCGCCGATGAGCACGCCGGCGCCGGGCGTGAGCGCATCAGCGAGGGCGTCCAGCAGTTCGCCGGGGAGAGGGAAGACGCGGTCAGTCAAGGGTGCGAAGGTGCGCATCGTTGTTCCTGAGGTCAGCGGCGATGCTGAGAGACCGGGCGTCGCCGTCGCGGAGCAGATCACCGTCGATCAGCAGGGACGGAACCCGGCCAGGCTGCGCTGAGGGCATGCCGTCTCCCGAGAAGCGCTCTCGCACCTGGACTCGGAACGGGCTGGGAGTCGGCGTGAGGCGAAGTAGGTCACGGCAGAGCGGAGATGGTCGACGTACTCGATGCCGTCGGTTGCGCGGAATCGATCGTCCAGCACCCTGGCGGCGGGGGACGCGCAGCAGGGGCCCGCGACCGGAATAGTTGATGGTTCAAGTGGGTTGAGGGTGAGGATTGACGATACGACCACCGGCAGCCTTCGGGCGAAATCGACAGGGAGAAAGAGCATGACGAGCATCACCATCTTCGGCCACGGCAACATGGGCCAGGCCATCGGCGGCGTCCTGGCAGGCGGCGGCGCGCCGGTGCAGTACATCGGCAGCGACCAGAGCGCCGCGCAGGTCACCGGAGACATCGTCGTCCTCGCCGTTCCCTACCCGGCGCTGGCGCAGATCGCCGAGTCCTACAGCGGACAGCTGAGCGGCAAGACGGTCGTGGACATCACCAACCCGTTGGATTTCACCACCTTCGATGCGCTCGTGGTGCCCGCGGGCAGCTCCGCCGCCGCGGAACTGCAGGAGGCACTCCCCGAGGCGCACGTGGTGAAGGCCTTCAACACGAACTTCGCCGCGACCCTCGTCTCCGGGCGCGTCGGCGCCGAGAAGACGACCGTGCTCGTCGCCGGCGACCATGCCGAATCCAAGAGCGCGCTGATCGCCGCGGTCGAGGCCGGAGGGCTTGCCGCGCTGGACGCGGGGTCGCTGACGCGGGCGCACGAACTGGAGGCGATCGGGTTTCTCCAGCTCACGCTCGCGGCGTCCGAGAAGATCGCCTGGAACGCCGGCTTCGCCCTGACCCGCTGACTTCATTTCAGACCCATCCCCTCGAAGGGGACCTAGCCGTGACCTAGCCGGGCACTGGTCGGTCTGGGGGAACGGCAACTGGCGAGTCACGTTCCGCTTCCTTGAGAGCGACGTCGAACTCGTCGACTATCAGGACTACCACCGACCAGGAGGTGGACAACATGGTGATGAAGGCCCCGGTCCATCCCGGCGAGATCCTCCGCGAGGACGTGCTGGCCGACCTCGGACTGAGTGTTGGGGAGGCCGCGTCCCGGCTCGGGATCTCCCGGGTGACGTTGAGCCGAGTCCTACACGGCCATGCCCGGGTGAGCCCCAACCTTGCCGTGCGACTGGAGGAGGCGGGAGTCGGCACCGCCCGCGCCTGGCTGGCACTGCAGTCGGCTCATGACCTCGCAGCCGAGCGTGCCTCCGGACTACCCACCGTCCGGCGGCTCGACCCCGTCGCCTGACAGACATCCGCAATCGCCGCGGTGCGCGAGGCTGGCCATGCGGCTCCGTCTCAACGGGCGGCATCGGCCGGCGCGGGCCTGACCGGCTTCCCTCGATCTCGTTCACCCGATGACCGTGGTGGTGCCCGGGAGCCAAGAGAAGAACCTGATGGTCGCCACCGATTCCGCACCCTCCGCACTGGCCTAGGTGAGCACGACGAGTTCGCTGGTCGCCCGGGTCATCGCGACGTAGCGGTCGACCGCCGCCTCGATGCTGCCGTCCGCGCCGAAACGACCAGGGTTCACCAGCACGACCAGGTCGAACTCGAGCCCCTTCGCCGTCGCCGGACTCAGCGCCTGCACGCGCGCGGTCGACGTGAAGGACGGGTCGCCGATCACGCACGCTACCCCCTCCGGGTGCACCGCGAGCCACGCCTCGAGGATCGTGTCGCGCTCGGCGGCACGGCCATGGCGTACCGGGATCCCGCTGCTGCGGATGGACGTCGGCACGTTGGCGTCCGGCAGCACCGCGCGGATGACCGGCGCGGCCTCCGCCATCACCTCCGCGGGCGTCCGGTAGTTGATCGACAGCGACGCCACCCTGACCTTGCGCATCCCCAGCCGGCCCAGCCTGTCCTGCCACGACTCCGCGAAACCGTGCCGCGCCTGCGCGCGGTCGCCGACCACGGTGAAGCTGCGGGACGGATTGCGTCGCAGCAGCATCTGCCACTCGGCGTCGGTCAACTCCTGCGCCTCGTCCACGACGATGTGCGCGAACGGTCCGGACGACGCTCCCCGGCCATCCTCGTCGTCCGCGGCCGCCAACGCGCCGCGCAGGTCCTGGCCGCGCAGCATCGACATCACCTGCATCTCCGAGTCGTCGGACGCGATGAGGTGGGTGACCACGTCGTCCATCACCGCACGCTCGGCGGCCGCCTCCGACGCGGCCCGCTGCCGGCGGCGGGCCGCGTCCGGATCGCCGACCATGAGATGGGCGGTGTCGAGCAGCGGCAGGTCCTCGGTGGTCCACGTGCTGCCGGCAGGACGCTGCAAGGCGTCCACCTCGCCGGCCGTGAGCCACGGCGCGCAGCGGCTCAGCCGCGCCGGCGAGGTCCACAGTTCGCGCACCACCGCGGCAGGATCCAGCAACGGCCAGGCGGCGTCGAACACGTCCCGCAGCCGGTCGTCGTCGGAGAGCGCGCCGCGGAGGGCGTCCGTGTCGTCGTCGGGGTCGCCCACGCCGTACGCGTCGAACTGCTCGTCGCGGTCGTCCTCATCGAACTGCTCGGCCCGGTCGTTCTCGTCGTCCCAGTCGTCGCTCGGTTCCTGCCCCCAGCCTTCCTCAGGCGGACGCCGGCCGGCTCCGTCGCCCACCTTGTCGACGAGAATGTCGAGCAGCGCCTCCCAGATCGCTTCCCGGGCGTCGTTGTGCGCGGACGCCGGATCGGCCGCATCGAACGCCTCCGCCCAATCGGACGCCGTGAGGTCCACCTCGCCCCACGCGGTCTCCACGACGCTCGCCCGGACCGGCGGCGACTCGTGCCGGCGCACCGCGGACTCGACGGCGGCGACCATCCGGGCGTCCGCCTTGATCCGCGCGACCCGCCGATCGGCCTCCGGTGCGGCGTCCCGGCCCTCGGGCACGAGGCCGGCCAGCGTGCAGGTATGGACGCCGTCCTCGCCGAGGTCCGGCAGGATGTCGGCCACGTACGCGGTGTAGGCGTTTGAGGGACCGACGAACAGGACGCCGCCGCGTCCGTTCTGCAGCCGCGGGTCGGCGTAGAGAAGGTAGGCCGCGCGGTGCAGGGCCACGACGGTCTTGCCCGTGCCCGGACCGCCGTCGACCACGAGCGCGCCGGGCGACCCGGCGCGGATGATCGCGTCCTGATCCGCCTGGATCGTGCCCAGCACGTCGCGCATCCGCGGCGACCGGCTGGCGCCCAGGCTGGCGATGAAGGCCGACTGGTCGTCGAGCGCGGCGCCCCCCGCGAGGCCCTCCTCGGTGAACGCCTCGTCCCAGTAGTCGGTGATGCGACCGTCCGTCCAGCGGTAGCGGCGCCGGCTGGTCAGCCCCATCGGGCGCGCGTGAGTCGCGCCGAAGAACGCCTCCGCCGCCGGCGCCCGCCAGCCGACCAGCAGGGGCTCCTCGTCGTCGCCGGCCACCGAGAGCCGTCCGATGTAGCGCACGCCGTCCTCGCTGAGGGTGCGCCCGAGGCAGAGGTCGAGCCCGAACCGGCGCAGCAGCCCCAGCCGTGCGCTCAGCCGGTGGATCTCCAAGTCGCGGTCGAGAGCCGCCCGGCCGCTTCCACCGGGCGCGCGCCGCAGCGCGGCGAGCCGCGCCTCGAGCGCGGCGGCCTGCCGGGTGAGCGTGGCCTCCAGCCGCGCGAGATGGTGCGCGTCGGCCGCGATGAGCGACGGATCGGCCTTACCGGGGTGCGCGTCGAGCGCGAACGGATGCAGGTTCTGAGGGCGCATGACGGGGCTCCGATCGTGAGGAAACGCTGCATCATGCCTGATCGGAGGGGCCTTGCGGCAAGGGGGGGCCTGCGGCCTATGCTGATGATGCGGGCAGGCGGATCAGGGGCCTGGTGAGCGGGCCACGAACACCCACGCCGGTTGGCCCGACGCCAACTCGACCCATTCCCGCGTGAAGAGTCGGGCGTTGACAGCGTCCACGGCCGCCAACTCGCTCTCGTCGACCATGTAGAGCATGCCCGCCACGAGGTCGTCCTTGTTCGCCGCCACCGCGGCCGGCTGGCGGGTGAGGCCCAGCGTTCCGCTCTGGTCGTCGGGGACCGCGATGAGCCGCAGCCGGTAACCCGGCAGCGAGTCGAGGCGTCCGATCAACCGGCGGCCGTAGACCCGCCGATGGACGCTCGGCTGGGTGAAGCTGCCGTAACTGAACAACGGCACGTTGCCGCCGGTGACCGACGCATGCACGGACTCGCCCAGCTTCTCGCACATCAAGTCGATCGCGTCGGGCAACTCGGTCGCGTGCTGCGCGGGACGAATGGCGCCGGTGGCGAGCGCGACCCGCAACTGCACGTCGCTGAGCCCCTGCACCACCACCCGGATCCCGCGGCGATGCAGCGCCTCGGCGGTCTCCCGCAGCGCCTCCGATCCGGACGCGTCGAGCACCTGAGTGCGGTGAACCCGGATGATCACACCCCGGACGCCCTCGACTCCGGAGATGGTGTCCACGAACCGGCGGGCGTCGCCGTAGAAAAGCGCGCCATCGATCCGGTAGACGGCGACCTGGTCATGCAGGGCGTCGGTCGGGAAGTCGACCAGACCTTCGGCGGTGCTGACCGGCAGGTGTTCGCGCCGCACCGCGGACACCGACGCCAGGTGCCGCAGGCTCTGGATCGCCGCCATTCCGACGCCCAGCAGGACGGCGGTCACCAGGTCCAGCACGATGGTCGTGCCGAGTGTCGCCAGGAAGGTGAACCGGTCGGATCGGGTGGTGCGCCAGATCCGGCCGGCCACGCCGACGTCGATCATGCGCACGGCGGTCATGATCAGGACGCCGGCGAGAGCCGAGAGCGGAACGCGCGCGACGATCGGGCCCAGCGCGTAGATGACCACGACCAGCACGAGCGCGTGCGCGATCGCGGACGCCCGCGTCCGGCCGCCGACCCGCACGTTCACGGCGGTGCGCGCGATGGCACCGGTAGCGGGCAAGCCGCCGAAGAAGGCGGACGCCATGTTCGCGAGCCCCTGGCCGAACAGCTCGCGGTCGGGGTTGGTCCGGGTGACCTCGGGCGCGAAACCGTCCGCGACACGGGCGCTGAGCAACGACTCGAGCACGGCGAGCGCCGCGACCGCGAGCGCGGGCGCCGCCAGTTGGGTGAGGAGCGGCCAGGACCATTCGGGCATCCGGGGCGCGGGCAGGCTGGCCGGCAGTTCGCCGATGCGCAACGCGGGCAGTGCCAGCATCTCCGCGACGATCGTCACGACCACGATCGCGACCAGCGAGGCCGGCAGGTTCTTGAACCAGCGTTGCATGACCAGATGGATGACGACGACGACGGCGACGATGGCCAGCGGAGTCGTGGACTGGAGCAGGTCGGCGCTCATCAACGACTGCCAACTGGACACGAGCGTCGACTCGGCCTCGCCCTTGGGTACGTCGAGCGCGAGGGGCACCTGCTGGAGCGCGATGATGACGCCGATGCCGAAGGTGAAGCCTTCGACGACGGGCCACGGGATGATGTCGACGACCCGGCCCATGCCGGTGACCGCCATGAAGAGCACCATCACGCCGGCGATCAGCCCCAGCAGCGGCACCTTGTCGACGCCGTACTGCGCGATGACGGGCAGCAAGACGACGGTCATCGCCCCGGTGGGACCGGACACCTGAAGGTGCGACCCTCCGAACACCGCTGCGACCACGCCGGCCACCACCGCTGTGACCAGGCCCGCCGCCGCCCCGACCCCCGACGCGACGCCGAAGCCGAGGGCGAGGGGCAGTGCGACGATGCCGACGGTCAATCCGGCGACGAGTTCGCGCGGCCAGCGGCTCCGCAGGCCCCGGTAGTCGTCGCGCGAGGGCAGTAGTGCGCGCAGAGCGGCCAGGTGTCGGTCCAGGCTCTCGTTCGGCACGGCCCCGACTGTATCGCTCGAGGCGCGGCGATGCGGGAACGCCGGTGAGGGGGCCGGTGCCGCTACCGCGCGTCGCGGGCGGGCGCGATCATCATGACGGTCAAGGGGACGAGCGCACCGATCGCCACGACGGCGAGGAACGAGAAGCTGGTGACGACCAGCAGCGGACCGGCCACCAACGCGGCGGCCGCGCCGCACAGGTTCGACAGGGCGTCGACCCCGCCCTGCGAGGCGGCGCGCATCGGCTCGGTGACCGCGGTGCTGAACAGCGCCGACCCCGCCACGTTGACGAAGGACCAGCCCAACCCCAGCAGCAGCAGCGACGTCATGATCCAGCCGGTGTCGTGAGGCCGGGCCGCGCCGATGACCAGTGACGCGACGAAGACCCCGATGCCGACGCCGATCGTGGCGCGGTAGCCGAACTTGTCGGTGATCATGCCCACCACGGGCGCCAGACCGTACATGCCGGCGATGTGCAGGCTGATCGTCAACCCGATGATCGTGATCGAATCGCCCTGGTGCGCCAGGTGCACCGGCGTCATCGTCATCACGGCGATCATCACGATCTGCGCCGTCAGCAGCGCGATCGTCGCCGTCCGGGCGCGCGGGTTGACTCGCAACTCGGTCAGGACCAGACCGATCCGCCCGGGGCGCCTGCCCTGCCCGCGGGACGCGTCGGGGGCGGCGGCTCCGCCCGACAGCAGCAGCAACGGGTCAGGACGCAACCAGACGAGGACGACGAGGCCGGCCAGCGCGAGGCACACGGCCGCGATCAGGAACGCCCCGGCGAACACGGTCAGTCCTGTGGCCGCGCCGACCCAGACGCCCGGCACGCCGAGGTTGGGCCCGAGCACCGAGCCGAGCGTGCCCACCCACACCACCAGGGCGAGCGAGCGCGCCTTGTGCGCTGGCTCGGCCAGGTCCGTGGCTGCGAATCGCGACTGCAGGCCGACCGCCGACCCGGCACCGATCAGCAGCAGCCCCACGAACAGGGGGACGACCAGGCTTGCCTGGGCCGCGGCGACCAGCAGCGCGGCCCCCGCCCCGGCGACGAGCCACCCAGTGGCCAGCGCCACCCTGCGTCCGCGCTGCGCGGCCAGCGTGCCGAGGGGAAGACCGAACAGCGCCGCGCCGAACGTGCTCGCGGCGCGGGCCAGGCCGGCCAGCGCCTCGTTGCCCGTCACCTGGCTCGCGAGCAGGATGCCGATCGACGGGGCGATGCCGACGCCGACGGTGCCGATCACCTGCGCGACGGTGAGCACGACCAGGGTCCGGCGCTGCACCGCCCGGACCTCGCGTGCGTCGCGCCGCAGCGTCGTCAATGGCGACGGCGCAGGGGTATCGGGTGCGGATTCGCTGCTGGAGGTCGGGGGCATGGCCCGCAGCTTAGGCCTCTCGGGTGCGGGCGAATGGCTACGCTCGCAGCAATGGTCGACGGAAGGATGCGGCAGATGGGCGACAGCACGGTGACGGTCGAGCCTCCGCGTCCCGACGAGCCACGGCGCCCGCACGGCCCCCGCGATCCCGGCGACGCCTGGGTGGTCGCACCCGACGGCACCCGCTACTGGGGACGCTTCGGCGCCGCCGGCCTGCTCGCGCTCGACCCGGACCGCGGCGTCTTGTTGCAGCACCGGGTGTCGTGGAGCCACTTCGGCGGCACCTGGGGCCTGCCCGGCGGAGCACGCCACGCGAGCGAGGACGCCGGCGTGGCGGCCCTGCGCGAAGCCCACGAAGAGGCCGGGGTGCCGGATGCCGCCGTCCGGCCGCGGGTGGCCAGCGTCCTCGATCTCGGCTATTGGTCGTACACGACGCTCGTCGGCGACGTCGTCGACCCCTTCGATGCCACCATCAGCGACGCCGAGAGCGTCGAGTTGTCCTGGGTGCCGATCGCAGGGGTGGGGGAGTTCCCGTTGCATCCCGGTTTCGCCGAGGCCTGGCCGCGGTTACGCGCGCTGCTCGGCGTCCGCCCGGCCGTGATCGTGGACGCCGCGAACGTCGTCGGGTCGGTGCCCGACGGCTGGTGGAAGGACCGCCGCGGCGCCACCCAGCGTCTGATCGGACGCGTCGCGGCACTCGCCGCACGGGGTGTGCCGGCGTCCGCGCTCGCTCTCCCCGCGGACACCTGGTTCCCGGCGTGGCACGTGGTCGTCGAGGGGCAGGCCCGCACGGTGCCGGACGCCGCGGGCGTCCGGATCGTCCGGGCGCCGGGGTCCGGCGACGACGCGATCGCGACCGAGGCGACGGGACTGCTGGGTGACGGCCGCACCGTCACCGTCGTCACCAGCGATCGTGGGCTCGCGGCGCGGGCCGAGAAGGCCGGGGCGTCCGTGCGCGGCGCCCGTTGGTTGCTCGACCTCCTCCGCTGACGCGCAGCGGGGGAGGGCGGCGAGGCCGCGCCTCAGTGCGGACCTCTCAGTTCCTCGCGACGAAGGGGGCGAGCCTCACGCCGGACGCCTCGAGCCGGCGGCGGATCTCGGTGGCCGTGGCCACGGCCCCGGGGCTGTCGCCGTGGACGCAGATCGACTGCGCCGCGATGCGCACGTCGGTGCCGTCGATGGCCCTGATCACGCCCTCCTCGGCCAGGCGCAACATGCGCTCGGCGATCTCGGCAGGGTCGTGGAGCACCGCGCCCGGCAGGTTGCGGGAGACCAGGTGGCCGTCGGGTTGGTAGGCGCGATCGGCGAACGCCTCCGCCGCGACGGCCAGGCCGGCTTCTCTGGCGACCGTGAGCGCGACGCCGCCGGCGAGGCCGAGCATCGTGAGGTGCGGGTGGACGGCCTTGATGGCCGCGACGACGGCCCTGGCCTGCCGCCGATCCCTGGCGATCGTGTTGTACAGCGCGCCGTGCGGTTTGACGTAGCTGACCTGGCCGCCGACGGCGGAGGCCAGTCCGGCGAGCGCGCCCAGCTGGTACTCCACCTCGGCTTGGAGCGCGGCGGTGGGCATGTCCCTGGCGCGGCGTCCGAAGCCGTCGTAGTCGCGGTAGGCGGGGTGAGCCCCGATGACGACGCCGTGGGCGACGGCGGCGCCGAGCGTGGCCCGGATCCCTTCGGGGCTTCCCGCGTGATAGCCGCAGGACACATTCGCGCTCGTCACGATGGCGAGCATGCTGGCGTCGTGGCCGACGACGCGGTCGGCGGTACTCTCGCCGAGGTCGGCGTTGAGATCGATCTCAGCCATCGCGGTCAGCCTCCGATCGGCGAGAGGGCGGGTCGAGCGCGTCGCGTCGGCGTCGAGCCTACGTCCGCGAGGGCCGTCGCGCGAGGGCCGATGCCCACGAGCGGAGGGGGGGAGTTGCGCTCGCATATACCCCCCGGGGTATAGTTTCGAAGACGGGTCGGCCCACGGACAGGGCCGCCCATCAGCCGAGGAGAGGAACGACCAGCATGTGCCGAGCAACGAAGTGCAAGACCTGCGGCAAGACCACCTGGGCCGGTTGCGGCCAGCATGTCGCCATGGTGAAGGCGACGGTGCCCGCGAGCGACTGGTGCGGGGGCAAGCACTCCCAGGCGCAGATCGACGCCGCAAAGGCGAGCCAGGGCGGCGGGTTCTTCGCCCGTCTTCTGGGGCGCTGAGCGGGGATGCGCCGTAGCGCGAAGGCGGTGCGCCTGTTCGTCGCGACGGCGGTGATCGCGCTGATGGCCCTCACGGGCTGCTCCTCAGGAGCAGGCGAGCCGGTCGCCGTCGGAGCGGACACCGTCGTGATCGACGTCCGCACCCCGGACGAGTACGCGGCGGGCCACCTCGAGGGCGCGCGCCTGCTCGATTTCAACGGCGGCGAGTTCGAGAACGCACTCCCCGGCCTCGACCCCGGCGCCGAATACCTGGTCTACTGCCGGTCGGGCAATCGCTCGGGACAGGCGACGGCGCTCATGGAGAAGGCCGGCATCGCCGACGTGACGAACCTGGGCTCGCTTGAGAGCGCCGCCAAGACGACGGGTCTGCCCGTCGTACGCTAGGGCGGTGCGCCACCCGTCTCCAGCCCCGCGGACGCCGCTGTGGAGCCTCGCCTGCCTGGTGGCGTGCGGCGCCGTACTCGGCACCTGCGCGCGGGCCGCGCTCGGCATCGCCTTCCCACATGGGCCGGGGGAGTGGCCCTGGGCGACCTTCGCGATCAACATCGTGGGGAGCTTCGTCCTGGCGGTCCTCCTGGAGTGCCTGGCGCACGCAGGCCCGGACACCGGCTGGCGGCGGGCCGTCCGGCTCGGCGTAGGCACCGGTGTCATCGGGGGTTTCACGACCTACAGCACGTACGTGGTCGAGATCGACCGGCTGGCGCAGTCGGGCCACGCAGGGTTGGCGGTCGCCTACGCGCTGCTCAGCGTCGCGGCCGGGCTGGCCGCCGCAGGCCTCGGGCTCGGCCTCGCGGCGTCCGGAATGCGGCGCCGTGCGGCGAGGCGGACCGCCCGATGATCCTGATGCTGACGGCCCTGGCGGGCGGCGTCGGCGGGGCGCTGCGCTTCCTCGTCGACACCGCCGTGAGCCGGATCAACCGGACGACGCTCCCGCTGGGGACCCTCGTGGTCAACGCGACCGCCTGCTTCGCCCTCGGCCTACTGACCGGCTACGGCCTGAACCGGCTCGGGCACGAACACCTGGTCTCGATCCTGGGCGTCGGACTGCTCGGCGGCTACTCCACGTTCTCGACGGCCTCGGTCGAGGGAGCACGTCTGATCCGCGACGGTCGCTGGCCGGCGGCGCTCGTCCACGGCGGCGGCATGCTCCTGCTCAGCCTCGCCGCGTCCGTGCTCGGCCTGGTCGTCGGTGGGCTCGGGTAACCCCGGACCGGTCACACCGTCCGGATCGTGCGCCGCCGCACCGCGATCAACCCGATCGCGGCGAAGACGACGATCCCCGCCCCGAGAGCCGCCAGGCCCGGCCCGTCGAAGCCGTTCTTGAGCGGCTGCCCGCCGAGCGCCCACTCCCACGGCGACGCGAGCGCGGCGTCCTTGGCGTCCGCGACCAGGGGCAGCATCGCGTGCGCGAGATAACCGACGCCCAACACCGCGAACGAGATCCCGGAGACGGCGGGGGCGCGCAGCCCGACGCCCGCCAGCGCGAACGCCAGCGCCGCATGGAAGAGCGCCAGCATGAAGAGCGCGGCCGTCACCGCCGCGACGCCGTCGGCGTCGAGATCCATGTCGAAGGCGGCGCCGCCGAAACCGACCACAGCCCCCACCGCCAGGTTCGTGAGGGCCACCACGATCGCGACCGCCACGACACGGGTCAGGTAGACCTGGGTCCGGCTCACCGGCAGGGCGAGCAGCAGCTCGAGGCGTCCGGCGTCCTCGTCGCCCGCGGTCGCGGTGGTCATGTGCATGATGCCCAACGCGCAGAACGCCCACGGCAGGACCATGGCGTAGAGGTTCCCGGTGAGGAATCCGACGGGCGAGCCGAGGTCGGCCAGACCCAGCGCGGCGACCAGGTCGGGGGAGAGCCCCTCGACCATCGCGTCGAGCGAGCCCGACTCGCTCATCGACGGCCACAGCGCGACCACCGAGCCGGCGAGTGCGGCCAGACAGATCATCCAGATCAGGCCGCTGCGCCGTTGGGCTCCCAGTGCGCGGAGCAGCAACTCGCGATTCATCGTGCACCTCCGTCCGGGGTCACGGCGTCCATGTCGCGGTAGAAAGACAGGAAGGCCGTCTCGAGGTCGGGCTCGGGCGCGGTGAGCGACTCCAGCCGGTAGTCGGCGAGCCGGGCCAGCAGCGGCCCGGGAGTGCCCGTCCAGTGCACCCGCAGTTCGTTCGGGTGGGGCGCCTCCACCGACGTGGCGCCGTCGAGCACGTCGAAGACGGACGCCGCGGGCGCGTGCTCGGCGAAGACGGCCCGGAACACCTGATCCGCGCCGCGGCGCAGATCCGAGGTCGGGCCGTCGGCCAGGATGACGCCGCCGCGGATCACCAGCACCCGATCGGCGATGCGCTCCACCTCGCTGAGGATGTGCGAGGACAGCAGCACGCTGGTGCCGGCCGCGGTCATCTCGCCGAGGATCGTCAGGAACTCGTTCTGCACGAGCGGATCGAGCCCGTTGGTCGGCTCGTCGAGAATCAGCAGCTCCGGACGCGCCATCAGCGCGCCGGCGAGGGCCAGCTTGCGCCGGTTTCCGGTGGACAGCCCCCGGACATGACGCCCCGTCTGGACGCCGAGGCGTTCGATGAGCTCGTCGCGGAAGCGCGCGTCCACCCCTCCGCGCAGCCGCGCCCAGCTCTTCAGCGTGCCGGTGACGGTGAGCCGGTCGTCCAGGCGCAGTTCGCCGGGGCAGTACCCGATCCGGGCGCGCACGCGCGGCTCGCGCAGCGGGTCCTCACCGAACACGCGGACGGTGCCGGCGCTCGGCGCGGACAACCCGAGCAGCATCCGGATCGTGGTGGACTTGCCGGCCCCGTTGGGCCCGAGGAACCCGAGCACGGTGCCGCGCTCCATCGCGAAGGTGACGTCCTGCACCGCGGCGAGGCGTCCGAACCTCTTGGTGAGGGCCGCGCAGTCGATCAGTGGTCGCATGCTCATGTCCTGTCCTGTCCTGGGTCGGGGCCGGATCGGGGCGGGTGGGTCGAGGTATCAGGCCAGGGCGGCCCTGACCTTCGCCGCCACGACCGCACCCTCCGCGCGCCCGGAGGCGGCGGCATTGACGGCCTTGATGAGCGCGCCCATCTGGCGCATCGTCGGCTTCTCGCCGGACGCCGCCTGGGCCGCGGTCACGGCATCGGCCACCAGGGCGTCGAGTTCGGTCTCGGTGAGGGCGGCGGGCAGGTAGGCGCCGATCACCTCGGCCTCGGTGAGTTCCTTGGCGGCCAGTTCGGGACGGCCTGCATCGGCGTAGGCCTGCGCCGAGTCCCTGCGGGTGCGCACTTCGCGCTGCAGCACGGCGATCTCGTCGTCCTCGGTCAGCTCGCGCGCCACCTTGCCGGCCACCTTCTCGTTCTTCAGGGCGGCGATCGCCATGCGCAGGGTGGTGGTCAGCTCGGGATCGCGGGCCTTCAGGGCGGCGACCATGTCGGCGTGCAGCGTCTGTTCGAGGGTCATCGAATCGTCCTTTCGTAGGCAGGCCATTGTCCCACAGGCCCGCTACGGTGATCGGATGGGAGCCCGCCTGTTCACCGCCGTCCTGCCCCCCGACTCGCTCGTCGAAGATCTGGACGCCTTCCTCCAGCCCCGCCGCGAGGCGGAGACCCGCCTGCGCTGGACGCACCCCGAGTCCTGGCACCTGACCACCACATTCATGGCCGACGTCGCCGACCGGCACCTCGACCGGCTGACCGATCACCTCGCCGCGGCCGCCCGGCGGACGCCCGCCTTCACCCTCACGCTGGGCCGCGGGGGTGCCTTCCCGTGGCCGGTGGAGACCAAGCATCTGTGGCTGGGTGTGGTCGGGGGCGCCGAGGCGCTCAGCGCCCTGGCCGGGCGTTGTCGCAACGCCGCCGCCCATGCGGGGGTGCAGCCTGACGGGGCACGGTTCGTGCCGCACCTCACGCTGGCCCGCGCGAGCCGGCCGCTCGACTCCACCCGCTTGCTGCGGGTCCTCGACACCTACGACGCGCCCCCGTTCGAGGTGACGGACCTGGCGCTCGTCGCGTCCCACCTTCGCGACCGCGGCCACCGCTACGAGATCGTCGACACGTTGGCCCTCGCGCCCAGCGCACGCGACACCGAGGGCGCGTGAATGGCCACCGGACGTGCGTTCCGGTCAGTCTTGGAGACTCGGATTGTCTCTCGATCCGCCACAGTTGGTGGCACATACCTGCTGGCACTACGCAAAGGTCCTGGGCGGAGGCGGAGGCCGGCTTTACTCCCGCCTCTCCTGTGCTGGCACCTCCCACGTCCACGCATGATTTACGTCGACGGCTGGCAACTGAGCTGAGGCGGATAGGTACACATATGTCTTCTGCGTGACCTCGTACGTTTCGACAAGCCAGTCAAAGGAATGGGGCACAATCAGACATGGCCATTGTTGGAAGTGATAGTAAACGACTCCGGCGAATCGCAGACTCGCATCGACGGTCTCCCAGTCCAACTCGGTGCCTGGCCTAGCCAGCACTCGCCCAACATCCAGATGCCACTGGGCTGCCAGCTTGAGCACCGATGGATAGTGGGCATCCGGGTTCCCGTACTTGGGGTAGCCGAGGTAGAGAGGCGACGTTTCCCGGACGCCGAGGCGCCCCAGTGTGTTGAGGAGCCGCTCCCATTCGTTCCACGTTTCGTGCACGCCGTGTTGGAGTCCAAGGGTCACGTCCGGGAGCCGCTCTGTGAAGCTCCTGACCCGCTCGGTCAGGTGGTGCTGCCAGTGGGGTTGGCCCACGAGCCCCCGCCTCCCCCGCCACCGCTGCCGCAGTTCACAGTCGAACCGGTGCCGGCCTTCCAGGATGTCCAGGTTGCCGTGGCGCGGGAAGTTCCGATGCCGTAGCGGACGATGAGGCGCCGCACGGTGAACGCGCCGTTGCCGACACAGGTATGGGACAAACTCTTGCGGACCATCGTTGGAGTGTCAGTGAGCAACGTCGTGGTCCAGCCCGTCGAAGCTAACCATGTGCTGCCGGACAGGTACTGCACCTGAGCGTCGAGGTACAGGTAGCCAGGAGGGTCGAAGTTGCACTCCACCCGACCGATGGCGTTCATTCGCCCCGGTTCATGGGACGACGCGTGAACGTTGTCGGCGTAGGCCGTGCAGGTGTTCGCGGCATGCGCGGCGGGGGCGGCGGCGATGAGGACAGTGATAGTCGCCGAGAGTGCTAACAGAACGCTCAAGCATCTGGGAATAGGTCGTGGACGGTTCATAGAACCCGCCTTCGTCGTCCGATGAGTGCTTCATACTTCCGCGCTCTCGGCAACTCTGTCAATCACTGGGGCTCGTCGCAATCGAGGCTGTAGTGGTGGCTTGAGAGTGGTCGACGCGGCGGTGGGGCGGTCGCAGGCTCCCGATCATGGAGGTTCTCGCGGGAGACAGGGTCCATTCGGTGAGACCCAGGGTTTGCGTGGTGGCGCGTGGGGATGGGACGGTTGTCTCGCCGGGCTTCCTGGCCTGGTTGTGGCACCCCCGTTCGGGCCGCGAGTGGGCCCCTTGTCGCCCGGAGTCGTGCGATGTTTGTTTGGTCTGGTTTTTCGTTGCGCCGGCTGTGTGGGATCACGCTGGTGTGGTTGTTGGCGTCGGTGTTGATGGTGACGTCGCAACACGGGCCGGCTTTCGCTGAGACCCCGAAGCCCGGCCCTGGGGTTGGGGCGCGTCCGGGTGGGTTGTCGGCGTTGGGGTCGGACACGGACCGTCCGGTCGAGGAGGGCTCGGCGGGCGGGACGCCGGGACGCGCGGAGTTGCCGGTCTTTGTCGAGCCGGCCGAGGTCAGTCTTCCTGAGCTTCCGGCGGGTGAGCAGCGCACGCCCACCGAGCGGGGTACTGCGGCGAAGGCGGGGCGTGTGGCCGAGCGCGGGCAGACGTGGACGGACTACGAGAATCCGGACGGCTCGCGGGCGCGTCGGATGTCGACGGACGTGATCAATTACCAGTCCCCGGTTGGTGTGTGGGCGGAGGTTGACAACTCGCTGGTCGATGACGGTGCCGGCGGTCTGGTGAATAAGGCGAACTCGGGGAATGCATGGTGGAATGATGCAGCGAATTGGCTGACAGGAAAGTCGGCCGGCGCTAAAATTTTGAATTTTGCGTGCTCCATGAGTTGGGGAGTTGTTAGTATTGGATGTGGAGTAGTATATGCCTCGGCTCACTTGATACGAGGCGATTTAGCTGCGGCTGGGAAGTCTGTCGCCGTTGGAGCGGTCGGAGCTTTGGCGGGCGGATTGGCGTCGCGTGCGGTACGTTACGGGTCAATGCCTGCATGGGGCGCGAAGCGAGCTCGTGCCGTATGGAATCCAATAGCAGGGCTGAAGCGCGTTCGGCAAGCGGTTGGTAGGACAAAGGCCCAGCCTAAGCGACTGATCAGCGGAACGGCCACCCGAGCGCGAGTTCCTCGAGGTGTATCTTTTGCGGTGGGTATCTCCGGAGGCACCGTAAGCGGCGCAACCTCCACCGTTCTCGATCGCACATGGCGGTGATGATGACTGGAGTTTCCGGCGAAGGGGATCGCAGCAAGATGATCCGGGCTACCCGGGCAGCCGTTCTTGCGACCGCCTCCTTGGCGGTCATGGCCCTTTGGATGCTGATCTTGCTCGGGTTGATTACGGATGGGCGTGTGGGGCACGATACTTTGATACATCTCGTTGTAGCTGGGTTCATTCTCGGCTCGTGGCGGTTCCTGGGCGTTGCCATTTGGGTTGAGAGTGATAGAAGCCTGGTGTATCGCGGGTTCTGGAGGAAGCGCCGGTGGCCTCCTGGATCCTGGATAACGGAAATCGAGGTCATCATACCGTTTCAGGGCTGGCTCTGGCTTGTGACCAGCCCCACGAACCCTGAGACCCATGCTTGCCTGTGTGTGTATGTCACCGGAGCGCCCAAAACGACGCCACTTCGTCAACTAGCCTGGAAGGACGATGATCTCGCAGAAATGGCTGTCGGATATCTCAATCAACGACGAATCCTCGCCTGACATAAATAGATTATGGCTGCCGTTCTTCAAGAGCTTTCCCGGCGGTTGCCCCACTCACTGAAACTCGTCCATACGCAAAGGCGCCGTCGGCCGCGAGCTGGCCTTCACCTCAGAGGCGCCGGGAAAACATTCCACCACGCCCGTCAATGGCTGGCGTCTTAGCCATCAGAAGCTCTACTCCTTCTCGACAGAGGGGTAGCCCGCGGCATCGTCGCCGAGTT